>JAZQCI010000027.1:0-14216 GCA_045546175.1 Lachnospiraceae bacterium
GATGAATAAGACCACCTCCCCCCGGGGATTTGGGGAAAAAAAAAAAAAAGAGGTGGTAAAATAAACCGGGCGCCGGGGGGACCCTGGCGCCGGTTTTGTGTCACGGGTGTGTCACGGGGACGTATCTACTGACACATTTTGTCCAAAATGTGTCAGTAGATACGTCCCCGTGACACACCGCAAAAAGACTGAAAACAACGGTATTTATTGCAATTTTTATTTTTAGGAGTATGCTATAAGGAGCAATTTTTTTAATTATTCAGCGCCCAGGGCTGAATAAATTATCATTTTTATAATTATTCAAATAGACGGGAGACGTTATGGCGATACTGCTGTTTCTTCTGTGGATCATATGGAATGGAAAGGTAAATGCGGAAATCCTCCTTTTCGGCGTCGCACTGACTGTACTTGTACTGGTATTTGCTATAAAGGTGCTGGGGTACAGTTTGAAGAGTGAGCGGCTGTTCTGGAGGAATTTTCCGCTTTTTTTGTGTTATGTGCTGGTGCTGGTGCGGGAAATCTTCGCGGCAGCGTGGGCAGTGACCCGGGTGGCCTACAGCCCGGGCGGGAAGCCCGAGCCGGTCATAGTGGAGTTTCACTCCGGTCTCCCGACAGACTTTCAGAATGCTCTTCTGGCAAATTCAATCACGCTGACGCCGGGGACGTTTACCCTTGTGCAGGAGGGAGACCGCTTTGTAGTGCACTGCCTGCGCAGGGAATACGCGGAAGGGATTGAGGACTCGGCGTTTGTGCGGCTGATTGGAAAGGTGAAGGTTTGATGAAGATAGAACAAGCTTATCAGATTTTATACGGAGGAGCGCTGATCGTGCTCATCCTGTTCATAGGGCTTATGGTCATCCGCTCGATCATCGGGCCGCGAAGCACGGACCGGATCCTTTCAGTAAACATGCTGGGGACCATGACCATCTGCTCGATCGCTATTTTGTCCGTTCTGCTGGACGAAGGATATCTGGCGGATGTGGCGCTGATCTATGCGATGATCAGTTTTGTGGCGGTTCTGATGATGGCGTCTGTGTTTGTGCCTTCGAGGCCGAAGGCGCCAGAGTTGGATGAGGATGAAATAGAAGAGGAAACAAGAAGAAAGTAGAGAAAACCAAGGTGAGAGAATGACACTGGAATGGATCAGATTTTTTATAGCGGCGATCCTGATCGTGCTGGGGCTGTGCTCTTTTGGCGAGGCTGTGCTGGGAGCCTACCGGTTCGGGTTTGTGATGAACCGGATGCATGCGGCCGGAATCGGTGACACGGCGGGCATTTTCCTGGTGATCGCGTCGCTGGCGGTGGCGCGCGGCCCTCAGATGGATACACTCAAGCTGGTCGTGCTTGTCTTCTTTTTGTGGTTTACGTCGCCGGTGTCCACGCACTTCCTGGGGCAAGTTGAATATTACACCAACCCGGTGCTGCGCAAATACGTAAAGAGAGCCGGCAAAACAGCGTCGAAAGCGCCGGAGCAGGCGAAAGCACCGACCGTGCACGAGAAAGCGCCGGAGCACCCCGGCAAAGGAGGCGACAATGCAGCTGACTGAAATCGCAAGAATCATTCTACTGCTCCTGCTGATCGTCTGCGCGATCGGCGTAAACTTCGGAAAGAGTCTCCTGCAGGCCGTGATTATCTTCATGTCCTACAGTTCGATCATGTGCATTTTGTGGGTCCTTCTGGAGTCGCCGGACCTGGCGATCACGGAGGCGGCCGTCGGAGCCGGCGTCAGCAGTGTGCTGTTCATGCTGACGCTGCGCAGAATCCATACCGAGGACCTCAGGCTGGAGGCGCTTGAGCAGGAAGCACGAAAGGCCGACGCCGCCAAGGCACAGGCCGCCAAAGCCCCGGAGCAGGCGGAGACTAAAAAAGGAAGCGGCAAATCATCAACAACCGGAAGTGCCGACAAAACGGGAGATGCAACGTGAAGTTTATAGAGATCAATGACGAACTGGATCTGGGCGGAGAGGACCACGACATCCTCGAGAGCGTGATGGATGCGGAAGAAGTCCACGACAGCCCGAGAGAGAAAGTCAAAACAGAGAAAGAATACTATAAGAACTACGTGCGCAGCTCGCAGTGGGGAAGGAATCTGATCCGGACGGAGAACAAGGGCTTTACCGTGTTCTATACCGCGGTCGCGGTGGTCAGCTGCGTGGCACTGATCGGAATGCTGCTTTTCACGATCTCATTTCTGCCGCGGTACGGCGTGGAGAACCCGGAGAGCACGAAAGTGGTAAAGAGATATGTGGAGAGCGGTCTTCAGGAGACGGGCGCGGTCAATATCATCTCGGGCATTATTCTGGACTACAGGGCGTTCGATACTTTGGGGGAGTCTCATGTACTGTTCACGGCGCTCTTGTGCGTGACCGTGCTGCTCATGAGAGACAAGAAGAATATGCGCACGCAGTACGAGGATTTCTATACCATTCGCGATGAAAAATATCACGAGCTCTACAGGGAGTCCATCATGCGGATGGTGGCCGGCATTCTTCTGCCATGCCTGCTTCTGTATGGAGTTTATGTGCTGCTGAACGGGCAGATCTCGCCGGGCGGCGGCTTCTCCGGCGGAGCCGTGCTGGGATCCGGCATGATGATCTGCGCGGCGGCGTATGGTTTTAAGACTTCTGACAGGATCATCACGAGGAGAGTGTCAAATCTGATCGCTTTCTTCGCACTGGGATTCTACAGTTTTGCGAAGGGATATGTCTTCTTTACCGGCGCGAACGGGATTGAGAATCATATTCCCAAGGGCACGCCCGGAGCCATCCTGAGCGGAGGGCTGATCCTGCCGCTGGATATCGCGGTGGGACTTGTGGTGGCCTGTACGATGTTCGGCTTTTACAGTCTGTTCCGAAGAGGAAGCATCGGAGGCGAGTGAGGGGCGCTGCTCGGAAAATGAGCTTAAAGCATAGGCTTGGAAAACAAATGAGGAGGCACTGCGGATGGAAAACCTGATCGCTAACAGCACGGAAGCCGTGGCTGTTATTTTGTTCGGCATCGGATTTACCATGCTTTTGTTTCACAGAAATCTGTTCAGGAAGCTGATCGGGCTCAATATCATGGATACGGGCGTATTCCTGTTCCTGGCGTCGATGGGCTATATCGAAGGGCGCAAGGCGCCGATCATTGTGAACGGCGTGCAGAGCACGGAGGCCTATATCAACCCTGTGCCGGCGTCGCTGGTGCTGACAGGCATTGTCGTTTCTGTGTCGGTGACGGCGATTATGCTGTCCCTGACGGTGCGCCTCTATATGCGCTACCACACTTTGAACCTGGATGAGATCTACAGCATTGCCGATCACCGGGAGGACGACCGCTGAGCGGCCGCCCGCCGGAAGGAGAGGCAAAGGCGCGGCTGAGCGGCCGCCCGCACCAGGCAGGCGGATCAATGCGCCGCAGAAGCGGCCGCCCGCCAAAGGAACTGTAAACGGAGGACTTTGGGAGTGGACTTTATCAGAAACTTCCCCATGTTCAGCGTTGTGCTGAGCCTGTTTTCAGGCGTTTTGTGCACGATGCTGCGGGGAAAAACAGCCAAAATATATACCATCATCTACGAGTGCGCGCTCGCAGCCATGGTGTCGTCTGTCCTGTGGTACACGGCGGACGCGGGAAAGTCCTTCACGTATGTGCTGGGAGAATTTCCGGCGCCCTGGGGGAACGAGCTGCGCGCCGGCACGCTGGAGGCGTCGCTGGCGCTGGTATTTATTGTCGTGATGCTGTGCGCTGTTTTGGCGGGGCAGCGCTACGTGCAGGAGGATATGGACGAGAGCAAGATCAACATTTACTATGCGATCGTCAATCTGATGACGGCGGCTCTGATGGCGATGACCTGGACCAACGATATTTTCTCCGGATATGTGTTCCTGGAGATCCTGACGCTCACGAGCTGCGGCGTGCTGATCGTGCGAGAAATCGGAAGAACGACGCTGGCGGCGGTGCGCTACATGATCCTGAATCTGGTGGGATCGGGCCTGTTCCTGCTCGGGGTAGTGCTCTTGTACGACATCACGGGAAACCTTCTGATGGTGCCCATGCGCGCCGAGATCGCGATGCTGTACCAGGACCCGGGCGCCAAAACAGTGCTGATCATGGCGACGGGAATCCTGACGATCGGGCTTTCGATCAAGAGCGGCCTGTTTCCCTTCCACTACTGGATGCCGGATACTTACGGGTGGGCGACGCCCACGTCGGCGGCGCTGCTCTCGTCGCTGGTCTCCAAGAGCTACATCTTCTTATTGATCAAAATATACTGGCGAGTGATCGGAATTGACATCTTTACGGATATGCCGATCCGCAATATTGTGTTCGTACTAGGGCTTTGCGGGATGATCTTCGGCTCGGTCTCGGCCATTCGGGCGGAAAATATCAACCGAATGGTGGCCTTTTCCTCGGCCGCGCAGATCGGCTACATCTATATGGGAATCGGACTGGGCGGAACGGCCGGCTATACGGCGGCAATCTTCCACATCATGGCCCATGCCGTGACCAAATCCCAGCTGTTCTTGACGACGCCAAGGCTCGCCGATGTCTCCGGGAACAGCCTCCGGTTCAAAAATCTGCAGGGCTGCGCGCTGGCGGACCCTAACGCAGGGCTGTTTTTCCTGCTGCCGAGTCTGTCGATGATCGGAATCCCGATCTTCGCGGGCTTTTCGTCCAAGCTCTTTTTTGCCATGGCGGCGGCGGACAGGGGCGGGATCAAACTGATCCTGGTCATGCTGGCTCTGGCGGCCAGTTCGCTCTTAAATGCGATGTACTTTATCCGGACGCTGATCCGAATCTATACGCCCGCGCAGCGAGCGGCGGCGAAGGTCAGGCACGGACTGGACTACAATATTCCCATGATCGTCCTCACAATGGGGAACCTGGCCATGGGGCTCTTCAGCTGGGTGTTCGCGCAGCTGATCGGCCAGGGCCTTGGCATGTTCATGTGAGGAAGTCACGAGAGGGAGGATAACGATATGCTGATGATCGCGGCAATACTGATACCGATGATAGCGGGAACGGTGATCTCGGTGACCACTGCCACCGACCGCATGAAAAAAATACTATACGCCTGCACAGTGATTGTGACGGACATGGCGGCCATAGCCGCGGCCATGGACGGCGGCACACTGCGCCTTGGAGAGATGGCGGAAGGCGTCTCCTTAATTTTCCGGGCGGATACGATCAGCCGGTGCTTTCTGGCGGTCGCGCTGCTCCTGTATACGGTGGTCCTGTTCTATTCCTTCGAGTACATGAAGATGGAGGAGCGGATCCCGACTTTCTACGCCTTCTATCTGGTGTCCATGGGCGCGCTCATCGCGGAGTGCTTCGCGGGCAACCTTGTCACGCTCTACCTGAGCTTCGAGTTCCTGACACTGACGTCCATGCCGCTTGTCCTGCATGAGCGGACCAAAGAAGCAGTCGCCGCAGGTCTCAAGTACCTGTTCTATTCGGTGGCGGGCGCCATGATGGGCCTTCTGGCTATTTTCTTCGTCTATCACTATGCGAAAGATCCCAATCTGTTCGTCTACGGCGGCTTCCTCGATCCGTCAAAATA
This sequence comes from Lachnospiraceae bacterium, assembly GCA_045546175.1. Lineage (GTDB taxonomy): Bacteria > Bacillota > Clostridia > Lachnospirales > Lachnospiraceae > CAG-791. Next base: position 5,541 of record JAZQCI010000027.1, read on the forward strand.
TGCCGGCGCCGAGAACATTCTCTACGCCGCAGTGCTGGCCGGGATTGTAGGTTTTGGCGCCAAAGCCGGTATGTATCCCCTGCACGGCTGGCTTCCGACGGCCCATCCGATCGCGCCGGCTCCCGCGTCCGCGCTTCTGTCGGCCATGATCGCCAAGGGCGGCGTGCTGGCGGTGATCCGGCTGGTCTATTTTGCCGTGGGTGCGCAGAACCTCAGAGGTACCTGGGTGCAGCTGGCTTGGACCTGCCTGGCGCTTCTGACGATTCTCATGGGTTCGACCATGGCTTTCAGCGAGGAGGTCCTCAAGAAGAGGCTTGCCTACTCGACGGTCAGTCAGATCTCCTATATCATGCTGGGCTTGTCGCTCCTGACGGAGGAGGGGCTCAGAGGCGGCCTGCTCCATGTCTTCAGCCATGCCTGCGCCAAGGGGTGTCTCTTCCTGGTGGCCGGCGTGTTCATCTACAAGTTAAAGATCCGCAGAGTCACAGAGCTGATGGGAATCGGTCGGCTGATGCCGCTGACTCTCCTGTGCTTTACGGCGGCTTCCATTTCCCTGGTGGGAATCCCTCCCATGGGCGGATTTACCAGTAAATGGGCCATCGCGACAGCCGCTATGGACAGCGGGACCGGCATCTTCGAGGTGCTGGGGCCCGTCGTGCTGCTGATCTCGGCGCTCCTGACAGCCGGATATCTGCTGCCGGTCATGGTGGATGGGTTCTTCCCGGGAGGTGTGACCGGGACGGAAGACGCCGAGAAGGCGGAGCCGAACGCGCTGATGCTGATCCCCATGTTTATTCTGTGCGTGGGGTCGCTCCTGGTCGGTGTATTCGGAAATTCGTTTATGAGTGGGTTGACGTTCTGACTGAGCGGGCTCGCGCCGCGAGCCCGGAAGAAGAGTATTACCCACATCGCGGGAGGAGATAGATTTTGAATCCTTTGTTTCTGCTGATCCCGATCGTGCTGCCCATATTCGGCGGGCTGGCACTGCTGATCAGACCTGTTGAAAACGATATAAAGAGAAGAATCCTGTGCGAAGCGGTGGCCTGTGTGACGTCGGCCTGCGTCTGGGCGGCGGCGCTTTGGATGCCGCATCGACCCGTCACGGTTTACAGTTTCACCCGCGGATTTGCGGTGAACTTCGGCGTGGACGGCATGGCCAATGTGTTCGCGGTCATGATCTCTATCATGTGGCCGTTAGTGCTGCTGTATGCCTTCGAGTATATGAAGGGAGATGAGGGGAGAAATCGCTTTTTTGCCTTCTATGTCATGACGTACGGCGTGACGCTGGGCGTGTGCTATTCCGCAGACATGATCACGATGTACGTATTCATCGAGATGCTGACGCTGGTGACGATCCCGCTGGTGACTCACTACGGCGGGCATGAGAGCATGTTCGCGGGCCGAAAGTACGCGGCCTACACGATCGGAGGGGCGTCGCTGGGATTCATGGCTGTTGTGCTGACCACGATGTACGGAATGGACGGAATCTTCCGCTACGGAGGCAGTATCTTCGAGGTGCTTGACAGCGGTACCATGCAGCTGGCTTTTGTCCTGGGATTTATCGGGTTCGGCGCCAAGGCGGCCGTATTCCCGCTTCACGACTGGCTGCCGACGGCATCGGTCGCGCCGACGCCCGTGACAGCGCTGCTGCACGCCGTGGCGGTGGTCAACTCGGGCGTCTTCGCCGTCATGAGAATGACTTACTATGTGTTCGGCGCGGATTATCTGAGGGGGACAGTGGCCCAAGCCATATGCCTGTCGCTGGCGATCTTCTCGCTCCTGTACGGAGCGGTGCAGGCGCTGCGGGAGCGGCACTTTAAGAGGCGGCTCGCCTATTCTACGATGAGCAACCTCTCTTATATGCTGCTGGCGGCCATGTGCATGACGCCGCAGGGGCTCAAGGCCGGGCTGGCGCATATGGTCTTCCACGGCATAATCAAGATTTGCCTGTTTATGTGCGCGGGTGCTTTTATGCACCGGGCGCGTAAAGCTTATATTTACGAGATTGGCGGGATCGGGCGCCGCATGCCGTATACATTTGCGGCGTATACGCTCTGCGCGCTGTCGCTGACGGGCATCCCGCCGCTGTGCGGATTTGTTTCCAAGTGGCAGCTTCTGACGGCGGGGATGGACGCGGCGACGGAGGCGGCTGCGGCTTCAGCGGCTTCAGCTGCGTCGGGCGTTGCGGCCGAGGCGGCGGCGGAGGGCGCATCGGGGATCGGACAGGCTGCGGCGGGTGCTGCAGGCAGTACGGTTGCTGGCATCCTGCCCTATATTTTGTTTGCCGGGGTCGCGGCGCTGATCATCGCGGCATTTCTGTGCGCCATGTACTCGATCAATATCAGTATCAGGGCTTTCTTCCCGGTGGAGGAGAAGGATCTCTACAAGGACAGCGGTGTAAAAGAGGCGGGACCGCTTATGTTGATTCCAATCTATGTGTTTGCAGTCTGCAATGTTTTGATCGGGCTGTTTCCGGGGCCGATTCTGGAGGTTCTGACGGCGATCGGGGAAGGACGGCTGTAGCGCGGGCAGGTATTTGCCTGCAGGGGAAGTTAGAGGTCATAGTCCTCTTTTAAAACCCTTCTTCGGTGGATATTCCACTCAAGAAGGGTTTCGGAAAAGGGTATATTGTTAACTCAGGTGGAAAAAATGCTGATCGCAATGGTAGTCTTTGGCCCGTTTATCGGGGCCGCAGCGGCAGCTGCAATAGGAAAACGAAATGAAAAGGCCGGAGAGTATGCGGCTCTTTTTGTGACGGCTGTCGTTCTGGGACTGACCCTTGTGCTGGCGGGCGCCGCCGGCCTGTCCCTGCTCATCCCCGGAATCCTTTCCGGCAGCGGCCTGACCTTCTGCGTCACAGGCTTTAGGGCAGTGTATGCCGTGATCACGGCGATCATGTGGGTGGGAACGACGTTGTTCTCGCCGGAATATTTTGCCCATGAGAAAGAAAACCTGGGAAGATATAAGTTCTTTGTGCTGTTCACGCTGGGCGCTGTCGAGGGCGTCATGCTCTCGGCGGATCTGATGACTGCGTTTGTCTTCTTCGAAGTGCTGTCATTGACATCCTTTACCTGGGTCATCCACGAGGAGACGTGGGCCGCGATCCGGGCGGGGTACACATATTTGTTTGTGGCCGTGATCGGCGGACTGCTCCTTTTCATGGGGCTGGTGCTGCTTGAGCATACGGCGGGAACGCTTTCCTTCGCGGAACTGTCGACGGCGCTGCAGGGCAAGGGAGCCTCGGCGGACAGTCTGGCGCAGCCGCAGGTCCTGGCGGCGGGTATTCTGATCCTGCTGGGATTCGGCGCCAAGGCGGGCATGTTCCCCCTCCATATCTGGCTTCCCAAGGCGCATCCGGCGGCTCCTTCGCCGGCGTCCGCGCTGCTGTCCGGAATTCTGACCAAAGTCGGCGTCTACGGAATCCTGATGACGGCGCTTTATGTGCTGGCGGGCGATTATCGGTTTGGCCTGATCGTGCTGGCGGCCGGTCTGATCACGATGCTTCTGGGCGCGGTCCTGGCACTGTTTTCCATAAACCTCAAGCGAACGCTGGCCTGCTCGTCCATGTCCCAGATTGGCTTCATCTTGACGGGCATCGCGGTGACTGTGCTCATGGGCGCGGTGGGCGACGAAGAAGCCGTGATGACAGCGCTGTCCGGAACGGTGCAGCATATGATCAACCACTCGCTCCTTAAGTTGACGCTCTTTATGTGCGCCGGCGTCGTCGTGATGAACCTGCACACCCTTACGCTGGACGAGATCCGCGGCTGGGGCAGGAATAAGACTTCGCTCAAAATAGCATTTGTCCTTGGGGGACTCGGCATCAGCGGGGTGCCGCTCTTCAACGGCTATATCAGCAAGACGCTGCTCCACGAGGGAATCGTGGAGGCTATCCACGTCATGAGAGAGGCTGGGGAGAGCGGTCTTGTGACAATAAGCGCCGCGACGGCAGGCAATATTGCAGAGCTTCTGCAGGTCGGGGAGTGGATCTTCCTCTTCTCCGGAGGCCTGACTTTCGCCTATATGTGTAAGCTCTTTTTCTGCATCTTCGTGGAGAAGAACCGCGATGCGGACGTGCAGGAGAAGTTTGACGGCTCCGGAAAGTGCATGAACGGCATCAGCACGGCGGCCATTCTGGGCTCTTCTCTGTTCATGGTGATCCTCGGCGCGCCGCCGGTGACGAAGAGGCTTCTGTATTTTGCCACGGGAAGCGGGCAAATCATGGAATTTGCGGCCTTCACGCCGGAGAATCTGAAAGGCAGCGCCATCTCGCTGGCCATCGGCGCAGCGGTATATCTGCTGGTGGTAAAGCGCCTGCTCTACAGAGAGGATTCCTATGTCAACCTCTGGCCGGAGCGGCTGGATCTGGAGGAGGGCCTTTACAGGCCGGTCCTGACAAAGTGGATCCCTGGAGTGCTCATTGCGGTCGCTTCCGTATTCGGAGAGAACAAGGTATTGGCGCCCGTGTGCCGCCGTGGCCTTGCGGCAGCGCAGAGTGCCGCCGCCGTGTTCGGCGAGGACAAGGTGCTGACGCCGGTGTGCGTCTATGGGCTCAAACTGTTTCAGGGCGTGTGCTATGCGGTGAGTATCAGTACGGACAGTCTGATCCTGACCCTTCGCCACTCCGTTTTCAGAGAGAAAAAGGTGAGAAGGGCCGGCGTCGGGCGCATGAGTCGCATGCGGATGCTGCAGGAGGGAACGGCGGAGGCGATCAGGCCTATTTTGCGCAATTTTACGTTCGCTTTGTTCATGACTTGCCTGGGAATCCTGGTTATTTTGGGTGTTTTGCTCATTGCAATTGTGCAGATCACTACATAGAATGGAAGTCAGGGTAAAGTAACAAACAACAGAAAAAGGTAAATATATGAGCATATTCGACTTTTTGACGCTTTTCGGCGGCCTCGCCATGTTCCTTTACGGAATGCGGCTGATGGGTGACGGCCTCAAAGAGAGTTCTTCGGGAACCCTCAAGAAGGCAATGGAATCCGTCACCAACAATCAGCTCAAAGCGTTCCTTCTGGGATTCGGCATCACGGCGATCATCCAGTCGTCCACGGCGACCATCGTGATCACTTCCGGTCTGGTAGGAGCAGGTCTTCTGACTCTTCACCAGTCCATCGGTATTATCGTCGGTGCAAACGTCGGTACTACCGTCACGGGCCAGATCATTCGACTTCTGGACCTCGACACAGGAGGGGCCACCTCCTGGCTGCAGTTGTTCAAGCCCTCTTCGCTGGCTCCGATCGCTCTGATCATCGGTATCATCCTGATCATGGGCGGCAAATTCAAGAGCTCGAGATCGCTCGGAAACATTGCCATCGGATTCGGTATTCTCTTTTCCGGTCTGATGAATATGACGGCGGCCGTCAATGTTTTGACGGAATCGGGCATTGTGGAAGGACTGTTTACCGGACTGGGCAACAATCCTGTCCTGGGATACCTGACCGGCGCCGCAGTGGCCTTTGTGCTGCAGAGCTCGTCCGCCACAATCGGTATCCTGCAGGCCTTCTCGGCTTCGGGCGTGCTGACCTTCAAGGTCGTATATCCGGTCATCGTCGGCGTCTATCTCGGCGACAGTGTGACGACCGGTATCGTCTGCTTTATCGGAGCGGGCGCCGAGCAGAAGAGAGTGGGTATCGTCAATATTCTCTTCAATATCGGCAAGATGGCGCTGATCCTGATCGGCGTTGCGCTTCTGCACAGCCTGGGATTCCTGGACTGGATCTGGGATTCGGTGGTCAATTCCGGTATCATCGCGAACGCCAACACGATCTTCAACCTGGCGGCCAGTATCCTGCTCTTCCCCGTGGTCGGACTGTTTGAGAAGACCAGTATACGTCTTGTTCCGGACGACAAGGAAAAGCCCAACAAGTATCAGGACAAGCTGGATGCCCTTAATCCCATGTTCTTCGATACGCCGGCGCTGGCCCTGCGAAGCTGCTACGATATTCTGCTGACGCTTCTTCGCTCTTCCAAAGACAATATCGAGAAATCCTTCGGACTGCTGGAAAAGTATGACGAGGGGATCTACGAGGAGATCATGGAAGAGGAGAAAAATATCGACCTGATCACAGACCGTGTCAGCCGCTACATAGTGGAGTTCCTTCCACATGTGGGCGACTCGCAGAATGCGGCCATCCTGGACCAGTACTATAAAGTTGTCACGGAATTTGAGCGTCTGGGCGATCACGCGGTGAACATTGCGAATAACGCGGGCAACATGCACTCCCACGACAAAAAGTTTACGGGAAAGGCGCTGGAGGAGATCGCTATTTTGGAAGATCTTCTGAAGGAGATTCTGGACCGGGCGGAGCAGGCTTTCGAAAAGCGCGACGTGGACGCGGCCTTCAGCATTGAGCCGCTTCAGCAGGTGGCGAGCGAGATGGTGAGCAAGCTCAAGAGACATCACCTCGACCGAATGGGCCGCGGTGAATGTGACATCTATGTCGACTCCAATTTCGAGAACCTGATGTCCGACATGCAGAGGATCGCCGATGTCAGCACCAATATCGGCGAGGCCATTATGATCCGTGTACATCCCGAACTTGCCGACAACGGGCATGTGTATTTCACAAGACTTCGCTCCGGCAAGGATGAGAGATTCAATACGGCTTACAATGAGGCTTATGAAAAATACAGCGACCGCTTCAGAAAAGTGGCGCAGAACGGTTGACAGAACCGTTACAATTTGGTAATAAAAGAGAGACAGAAATGAGTGTATCCGGTTACTGACGGATTTGTGGAGCACCACAGGGGAACCGGATATGGAAACAAAGCCGACCGTCTGGGCAGTAATGAGTAGTAGGGCAGATACCGCAATATTACCGTTACTGCTCTTTTTTTACCCGACTGGGAGAAAAGGGAAACAGCAGCGTAAGCAAAAGAAAGGAAAGAGAGAATGGGATACAAGAGTGATATCGAGATCGCACAGGAATGTCAGATGCTTCCGATCACGGAGATCGCGGCAAAGGCAGGAATTGACGACGAGTATTTGGAACAGTACGGAAAATACAAGGCTAAGATCGACTACAAGCTTCTCAAGGATTCGGACAGAAAAGACGGCAAGCTGATCCTTGTGACCGCTATGAACCCCACGCCTGCGGGCGAAGGCAAGACCACAACGACCATCGGACTGGCTGACGGTCTCCAGAAGCTGGGCAAGAAGGTCATGGTAGCTCTCCGCGAGCCCTCTCTCGGACCGGTCTTCGGCATCAAGGGCGGCGCGGCAGGCGGCGGCTACGCGCAGGTCGTTCCCATGGAGGACATCAACCTGCACTTTACTGGCGACTTCCACGCCATCGGCGCGGCCAACAACCTCCTGGCAGCTATGATCGACAACCACATCTATCAGGGAAATGAGCTGAACATCGATCCCCGCAAGATCACATGGAAGAGATGCGTCGACATGAATGACCGCCAGCTCCGCTTTGTAGTGGACGGACTTGGCGGAAGAGTCAACGGAACACCCCGCGAGGACGGCTACGATATCACAGTTGCTTCCGAGATCATGGCAGTTCTGTGCCTTGCAAGTGACATCAACGACCTCAAGGAGAGACTCTCCAGGATCGTCATCGGCTATACTTACGGCAAAGTCAGCGAGCAGAAGCCCGTCACGGCAGGCGACCTGCACGCACAGGGCGCTATGGCGGCCCTTCTCAAGGACGCCCTCAAGCCCAATCTGGTACAGACCCTGGAGCACGTTCCCGCGATCGTGCACGGCGGCCCCTTCGCCAATATCGCACACGGATGCAACTCCGTCACAGCGACCAGAATGGCTATGAAGCTGGCGGATTACGCGGTCACTGAGGCGGGCTTCGGCGCAGACCTCGGCGCGGAGAAGTTCCTGGACATCAAGTGCCGCATGGCAGGCATTAAGCCCAACGCAGTCGTTATCGTCTCCACCGTCAGAAGCCTTAAGTACAACGGCGGCGTCGCCAAGGCGGACCTGAACGCAGAGAACCTGGAAGCTCTGGAGAAGGGCCTTCCCAACCTCCTCAAGCACGTCAGCAACATCCGCGACGTGTACGGCCTTCCCTGCGTTGTTGCCATCAACGAGTTCCCCACAGATACAGCTGCGGAAGTGGCTCTGGTGGAGAAGAAGTGCAAAGAGCTCGGCGTCAACGTCGTTCTGTCCCAGGTCTGGGCAAAGGGCGGCGAAGGCGGCAAGGCCCTGGCGGAGGAGATCATCCGTCTCGTAGAGGAGCCCTCCGACTTCCGCTTCTCCTATGAGCTCGACGGCACCATCGAGGACAAGCTGAACCAGATCGCCACCAAGATCTACGGCGCCCGCGGCGTCGTGATGACCGCCGACGCGGCCAAGCAGGCCAAGCAGCTTGAGGCCATGGGCTTCGGAAACTGCCCCATCTGCGTCGCCAAGACCCAGTACAGCCTGACAGATGATCCCAAGAAGCTCGGCGCACCCAAGGACTTCGACATCACAGTCCGCGGCGTGAAGGTCTCCGCAGGCGCAGGCTTCGTCGTAGCGCTCACCGGCGATATCATGACCATGCCCGGCCTTCCCAAGGTCCCCGCAGCAGTCAAGATCGACGTCGATGAGGACGGAAAGATCACAGGCCTTTTCTGATACGGAATTGACATATATAGGCCCGTAATAAGAGAAAAAATATCTGTGAAATGTCAAAAAATACCTAAATCAGGTCAAACATGCGCCTGTTT
>JAZQCI010000028.1:0-36449 GCA_045546175.1 Lachnospiraceae bacterium
CAGAATGTGTCAGCGGATACGTCCCCGTGACACATCAAAAAAGGCCCCCGCCATAATGGCGAGGGGCCTTCCAGTCACCTCTGTTCAGTCCGCAAACCTCACTGCTTCTCAAGCGTTATCCTGACAACGTCGTACTGCTCAGGAACCGCAAACTCTTCCTCGGGCACCACATAGCCCGCCGCTTTGAGAATGTGAACTGTATATTTGCCGGGGTCAACCTTGAAGGCGGCGCATCCCGTGTCGTCCGTCTTCTGCATCATGCACTGCGTATCGGAGCAGAACTGCACGGCCGCACCGACGACCGGCGCACCTTCCGTGTCCGTGACCAGGATCAGATAGCCGTCACTAAGGGGTGTCACTTCTGCTTCTTTGCTTCCGGTATTCTCAGAAGCCCCCGCATTCTCGGCGGCCTGCGCCTGCGGAGCATTGCTTTTATTGTCCGAAGAACCGCCGCATCCGGTCGCGATCACTGCCATCATTGCAAGAACGAGTACAAGGCTTACCATCTTTTTCATTTCTGTTTTCTCCTTATGTATTAATAATATGTGTATTGAAATTGATTAACTTTGTTTGATCTATATTTCGATATACGCACCTGCGCGCAAGCATCCATGCACAGTGCGCCAAAATATTGCCCGCCCCCGTCAAATCCTTCCGATCAGCTTCTGATATACCTCTTCGGCCACCGCCAACTTGTACATGAGCCGCGACGGCTGCGGCTCCAGCTCGATGTGGTAAGACTTGATGACAGGCTCGCCGCCCTCTCTCACCCCTATGGCAAAAAATACCTGCCCCGGCTTCGACGCCTCCGGATTGGCGGGGTCCACATTGCCCATGGTGCCGGTCACCCCGATCCCGATATCCGCTTTATAGGCTCTCATGCAGGCAGCCGCCATGGCTTCCGCCGTCTCCCTGGAGTAAACCGTGTACCTTTCGAGTGTTTCTGAGGGTACGCCCTGCAATATTTTGGCCTCATTGCAATAGGTGATGAAGGCGCCCTTCAAGACCGCCGAGGAGCCTTCCGTATCCGTGATCAGGGATGCGATCTGGCCCGAGGTCGCGCTCTCCATTGTGGTGATGGTCAGGTTCTTCTCTATGAGAAGCCTGGTCAGAGCTCGATAGTGCTCGCGGATCGTCTGCTCGGAGTAGTTCATCTCGGTTCTCCTCTCTCCCGGCCTGTTTTGTAGTTCCAACCGGTCGCATATCATGGTATTATGGTAGTGGTCAGAGCCCGATGCGTCGGATTGTGTTCGACTCTTAAATCAGACTTTATGATCGGAATCTGAACCGGGGTTCTTAAAGGGGGTATAGAATTATGAATCGCAACGACAAACTGCGTCGCAGCAATTTCATCTTAATCGGAATCGTGGTCCTGATGCTGCTCTACGGGATCATAACGCGGATGATGACCGGAGACACTTCGCTCTACATCTTCGGAATTCCCGTCATCCCGCCCAAGACGACCGAGGAAGAGAACACCGGCAGCCAGGGCAGCGAGGCTCCCTCTGAGGATGCGCGCGCGCTGTTCGAAACGATTGATCAGCTGCTCGGATAATGACGAAAGGGGGACACCGCGTTAAGCGAAAGGTTTCCATTTCCCCGATGGATTTGGAATTTATTAACTCTGAATATGGGGCTTTATGCCTAAACTAACGAGAGGTGCTGCACATGCAACACCTCTCCTATTTTATTTTCTACACTCATCTCTTCTCGTCGGCTTTCTTCAATTCCCTCAGCCATTTCACAAGACTTCCGTTCTCGTAAAGAGCTTTCATCTTTCCAAAGCTCCGTCTCTCTTCACTGACAGCCGCAGTAAGAAGTCCCATAACGCCAAGCCAGCCGACACTGGTCGCGTCGACTTCCGAGAGCGTCATCTTATCCAGATTCACTCCCCTGCTCTTTAATATGTCCCTGTAATACTTGAGTCCGCATTCGGAATGCTCGTGGTTAAAACCGTAAACGGCATCCTCTATTTTGCTCAGAGTTCGCTCGATATTTTCCCCGTTTTCCAGATCGGGAATATACTTGGTCAGTGCTTCAAACATATGCTCCCCTCCTGCCGTTGTGCCTTGTAAAGCGGACGCGGGGTCCGCTCTGTTTCTGCGTATTACCCTATCTCTATTTTATACCACGGAAGGGCAGATAGCATCCTTTAATTTTGTGTCATGGGGTTTGTGTCACGGGGACGTATCTACTGACACACGACCCCCGACCTCTGGGGTACCGTGACCTCTGGAGTGCCGCGACCTCTGGGGTACCGCGACCAAAAATGTGTCAGCAGATACGTCCCCGTGACACACCGCGGCCAAAAATGTGTCAGCGGATACGTCCCCGTGACACACCCGCCGCAAATGGAAAGACCTCCCCCCGCATCGGCGCCGATGCGGAAGAAGGTCTCCCGGAAGGAAATGGAAAACAGTGCATCAGGCATTGCCCTGTCACCGATTTACCCATATTCAGTTGCTCTCACCGAAGCAGATCTTCTTGACGATCGGCGAAAGCGGTTTTCTCATAATCTCGATCACCTTGCCGGTGACCAGGGCCGCGAGAATCGTGCCCTCTCTGATGCGGACGCCCGGATCCCTGAAGGGGATCAGGTGCAGGCAAAAGATTGTCAGCAGAACGCCGATCAGAACGACCGTGCAGTCAACGACTGTCTTGACCTGCGGGAAGGGCTTCCCGACTTTCTTGGCAATGGCCATCGTCATACCTTCCATAGGCATGGGGACAAGCTCCACGTCCAGATACAGGAAGACACCAAATGCCACTAAAACAATACCGATACACTGCATGCCCAGACGACCGATGTACCCTCCGGGGAGAAGGAAATCGCCGACCATCCACTTGGTGAAATTGACAAAATAGCCAAAAATCGTGGAGAAGATGATCTGGGTCAGGTTGATCGGGTTAAACTCTTTTCCCAGAAGAATGACCTGCACAAGGATGTAAATACAGAAAACGATAGTCACGCAGGTTCCGGGCTGCATTTTCACAATGTCGCTGATGACATACGGAAGAGAGTTGACCGGGGAAATACCCAGGTCGGAATTGGCGGAAAACGCCACGCCCAATGCCATAAAGAACAAAGCTATGCAATAGAACAGTACTCGGATCCCCCACTGGGGAAGTGTGCTTTTTCTCATATTGTTCTCCATGTCCTGTTCATTTACGGGGGAAGCCCGGTCAGAGCCTCCCCCGCAATGATGAGGAATATAATATGTTATTGGCAGTATAGATTACTCGTCGACTCCAGGCGCCTCAATATTGTTTTCTTCCAGATATTTCTTCTGGATCTTCTTGTTTGCAAGATAAATAGCAGGGAAGATCAGCAGAGGCAGGTTGAGGTATCCGAGGATGGTGTAACCTGTGGATACAAGCTTAACGATACCGATCTTGGAAGCAGCTGCGCATGCGAGCAGCAGTACGACTACAAGAAGGCCGTCCTTAAGAGGAGCTTCTTCCGTAGGCTTGCGATAGAGCTTGGAGTATCTTGCAACGGCACCGAAGCTGAATCCTACAGCAGTGGAAAGAACAGCGATGAAAACTGTGATAACATACACGAGCTTCAGGCCGGAGAATCCGAGCGCGTGCAGTGTGCCGTAGAAAGGAAGCGGGTTGGTTGCTGTGTCGAGAACATCGTAATTCTCAAGTGTTGTAGCGGAAAGGAAGAACAGGGTCAGTACGACGAGCATGAGAGCGTTTCCGCAGATACCGATGATGGCGCCGAGTCTTGTGGTCTTGCGATCGGGAAGAGTCGGAGCGATGGAAGAAATATTACCGATAACGTTAGCCTGGAAGGAAGCATAGATGATGCCGCTCCAGATAGCTCCTAAGAAGCTGGGGGTGATACCGGCAACTTTTCCGGCGCTGATGTTGGAAAGTGCCTGGCCGAGGTGAAGCTTGCCTGTGGCCGCGGACATGATGATGATGATCGCAAGAACTGCGATAACAAGATACATCATGTAAGAAGATGCACGGGCAACAAGCTTTGCACCGTATGCGCAAAGAAGACCTGCGCAGATAATAACGGCGCCTACGCCTACCCAGTAGTTCAGGCCGAACTGGCTGTTGAGCAGGTTTCCGATCGCGCTGAGGGATCCGCCGAGAGCGGTCAGCATAACGATGATGAAGGAGAAGTCAAGAAGATACACGATCCAATCGATTCCCCAGACTTTCTTGGTCCAGTCTGCGTAGTTGTAAGTCTTGTAGATTCTCGAAAACTCTGCTGCGCAGTAAATGCAGTAGCCGAGCAGGCCCATGGCCAGAACACTTGCGAGAACGCCCCAAATTCCGTACTTGACCCAGTAAACGAGGATCTGTGTACCGGATGCCACGCCGGGGCCGAAGTGTGTGCCCATCCAGACACAGCCCATACCGATGGCAATTGATAACTTTGACTGTTTCTTATCCATTTTTTTCCTCCTTTATATGTGCTTTTACGCATATCTATCACTGCTTACGGTTTCCCCTGACCGTAAGCAGCAATATTCTTAAGGTAGTGGCTTACGCCTGTCAGCGAAGCAGTGCTCCGGAAATGACCATCTGCTGTACCTGGGAGCTTCCTTCATAGATGGAAGTGATGCGGACGTCACGATACAGACGCTCAATCTCGTACTCCTGGGAATAGCCATAGCCGCCGTGCAGCTGCAGAGACTTGTTTACGATCTCGATCGCAGCCTCGGTTGTGAAATATTTTGCCATGGAAGCGGCCTTGGTGGCGTCTTCCTTGTTGTCCATGAGCCATGCTGCGTTGTAGACAAGGTTTCTTGCCGCGTTGAGCTTGGTCTCCATATCAGCCATCATGAATGCCAGAGCCTGGTTCTTGCAAAGAGGCTTGCCGAACTGGATGCGGTTCTTGGTGTGCTCAACAGCCAGATCCAGAGCTTCCTGCGCGATGCCCAGTGCCATGGAAGCGACGCCGACACGGCCTACGTTCAGAGTCTTCATAGCGTTGATGAAGCCCATGTTCTCCTTGCCGAGCAGGCAGTCTGCGGGAACGCGGACATCTTCCAGTACCAGATCACTGACCGGAACGCCGTGCTGGCCCATCTTCTCCTCGTGCTTGCCTACGGATACGCCGGGCAGATCCTTGGAGACGATGAAAGCGCTGATGCCCTTTGTGCCCTTATCCGGATCTGTCTTAGCATAGACGATGTGATAATCCGCGATGGGAGCCATTGTGATGAAGCACTTTACGCCGTTGAGGATGTAGCTGTCGCCGTCCTTGACTGCCTTTGTCTTGAGGGAGCCTGCGTCGGAACCTGCGTTGGGCTCGGTCAGAGCGAAGGAGATCTTGACGCTTCCGTCAGCAACGCCGGGAAGATATTTTGCCTTCTGCTCTTCTGTTCCGGACAGAAGGATCGGCTGTGTGGACAGAGAGTTCGCGGAAGAGATGAACAGGGTCGCTGTCGCGCACTTCTTAGCGACTTCTTCCATAACACAGACATAGCTGCGCATGTCAAGGCCCAGTCCGCCGTACTCCTCCGGAATCTTCAGGCCGTAGAATCCGAGCTCCGCCATCTCCTGGACAACTTCTTCCGGAAATACGTTGGTCTTGTCGATCTCGCCTGCGATGCCGGCCAGTGTGCCTTCCGCAAACTGCTGGGCCATCTCGCGGATTGACTCGTGATCTTCGTTAAAAAATGCACTCTTCATAGTTTTTTCCTTCCTTTTTGAAATGCCTTTAATGTATAGCCTTTAAATAGTTACCCGTTGTTCCTACCGCCTTCAGTCCGTCCTCATCCGCCGCGTTCTTTGCGGCGATCTCCTTGAGCTCGCCCAGGCGTACCTTTCCGCTCGCTGTCATAGGCAGCTCCCGGAATGTAAAAATATATTTCGGAATCTTGAAATAGGAAAGCCTTGACCTCAGGAATTTGAGGAGTGCCTCGGCGTCGAGCTGTTTTCCGTCCTCGACGACGATGCAAGCCGCGATCTCCTCCTGCGTGAACACGTTAGGGACGCCCACGACCTTGACCTCTTTCGTTACTCCGCTCTCGATGATCGCTTTTTCGATCTCGCGGGGGGATATATTCTCCCCGGACCGGATGATCATCTCTTTTCTTCTGCCTGTGATGCAGATCTCGTCAAATTCATTGAAATATCCGATATCGCCGGTCTTAAGCCATCCGTCCTCGGTCATGGTCTCCGCCGTCTCCTTGGGCATCTTGTAATACTCTTTGAAAATATTGAATCCTGCCAGCTCCAGCTCGCCGGGCTTTCCGAATTCTCTCTTTTTTGTCCCGTCGGGATTGACCACCGGATCCGCTTCCGAACTCCATCCGACGATCTCGCCGGTGTTAATGTCGCGGACTCTCGCCATCGTGTCCTCATAGAAGGCGCCGCCCGTGACTTCTCCGCTGCGAAGCGGGTTGTCCCAGTCTGAGAAAGAGCCGCTCGTGGAAGCTTCTGTCATGCCAAAAGAGGGAATCAGGTGCGCCTGCGGGAACCGCCTGCAGATCTCCTTGAACTCCTCGGTCGTGATGACGCTTCCGCCGATGATGCCGGACCTGAGGGAACTTCCGTCGTATACTTCGTTTCCTTCCTTGCGGACCAGCGCCAGGTACATGCTGGGAACGCCCAGCATCACTGTGCAGCGGTAATCGCTGATGGCCTCCCAGACCGCCTGTGTCCTGAAGGACGGGACGATGTGCATGGTCATGCCGACGATGACGCTTCCCGCCAGCGCGGTGTTGAGTCCGAACCCGTGATACATGGCGACGGATACGACCGTCTTGTCATCCGTGGTCCACCGCATGCATTTCTGCACATGCAGGTTCACATTTACGATCCCGTAGTGCGTCAGCACAACGGGCTTGGCCCTGGAGGTCGTGCCGGATGTAAAAATGATGCAGGCGGGCGTCTGTGCCGACAGAGTCTCGAGATTCTTTCTAACTTCCTCCACCGGAAGGTTCTTCCTGCTTCTCTCCGAGAAATCCCCCGGGCGAAGCCATTTGCCGGCCTCCCTCTCTTCGATGTGAAGGAAATACCTTACCTTGGGCGTTTTCCTGCGGATTTTCGGGATCATCTCATCAAAGATGCTGTTTCTGGCCCCCGACCCGTAGAACACCACTTCCACGTCCGCGCGGTCCAACTGGTCGATCATCTCGTCTATGCTGTTGGCCGCATTGAGGACGACGACTACCGCACCGATCTTGTAAAGGGCAAGTACTGCCTGGGCAAAAGCCGGAGAATTCTGGCTCCAGATACCCGCGTGCGTGCCTTTCCGAATGCCGTAGGCCGTCATAAAGCGCGCCGCCAGAAGATCCGTCACCTCGTCAAATTCCGACCATGTGCAGGTCCAATCTTCAAATTCAATTGCTGTCTGCTGTCCGATGCGAGATGCCGTCTCCTTGAGGCATCCGCCGATTGTCTTTTGAACCAGTTCCATTCCGGTACCTCCGGTAAGCTCATAGTGCCGGATCTCGCGGGCAGGATGGCCTGCCCGCCTCCGACGCTTTTGAATAGATTAGTAATACAGATGGAATCGATTGTTTACAGCAGATCTTTAAAGGTCTCGATCGCAGTTCTTGCCTGCTCGTAGTTGACCATCTGGCGGTCAATCTCGATCAGGACACAAGGGATCTGCGCCTTGTCACATGCGCGCTTGATCAGAGGATAGTCAAATTCCTCGGGATCGCAGAACTTGGTCATCAGGACCAGTACGCCCTGCGCCTTGGCTGCCTTTGCGTCCTCAACGATCTTGTCCACGCGCTTTTTCTCTACGTCATAGAGAAGGCTGCAGTTGTCCATCGCGCAGAACTTGGATGCAAGGCGATCCAGTGCGCTCTCGCCCTCTGCGGGAGCGTCTGTGCGGTACTGTCTGCTCTCGGCCGCGACGTCGTCGCATACGATACGCATTCCGTTGTCGTCCAGGATCTCAAGGAGTCCGGGGGCGTCAGCCAGAATACCGGTCGTCATGATGCGGATCTTGCCTTCGTCAGCTGCCTCTGCGTCAAGGATTGCCAGCAGCTCATTTACGAGAGCGGTGTGCTCTTCTTTTCTCATGAAGAAGGCGCTCTTGAAGATGTCGCTTCTCTGTGCGCTCGTGATCTCGGAGTGCGCTGCCAGAGCGGGAACCAGAGCTCTCATCGCCGCGTTGTGGGCGTTGTAAACTTCGATGGACTCCGCGAGCTTCTCATCCTCAAACTTAAGTCCGGTCGCATCCTCAAGGCCCTTGATCACGTACTCGTAACCGGCCTTTGTGAAAGCGTGGCCGAAAGCGGGCTTTCTGTTCTGGGGATAGGTCATGGCGATGAAGGGAATGCCCTTGACCGCGTATTTCCAGTTCTGTCCGATGACCTTAAGGGAATCGCAGAGGCTGGGGATCACGATCGCGGACGCCCCGTCGTATGCGCCCTTTATGCCCAGCTCGACAATGCTCTGCATGATCGTGCAGATAAATGCCGGGAAGTATTTTTTGGCCTCGTTGATCTGAATGTCAGCGCCCCATACGCCCATGGGGACCATACCCATTGCGTGGATGATCTCTTCGGGTGTGTAGACAGGTGCTGTCAGGACCACCTTGCGGCCTTCTGCCAAATATTTGTCCATCAGCTTCCGGGGGCTTGTTGCAGCCTCATGGAAGCAGGCGAGTAATTCCTGTTTGTTCATTTATTCCTCCTTTTTACGGAAAGTGGTGTCAATGCTGCGCTGTCAGGCCGCACGGCGGCCGTCAAAATAGCGTTTTTATCACTTCCGTGCTTCCATAATCTCCATGAGTCCCTGAACGCGGGTGTCGTACTGTGCCTCGGAGAAGTTTCTGGGATCTGCCTGGTCGCCGTCGAAACTTGCTACAGGGATGTCGCACTCTTCGCCGATCTGGCGGCTCATCTCATACATGAATCCGCTCCAGAGCTTGCAGCTGCGGTTTGTGTGAACCAAAAGTCCCTCGACCTTGTTGTTCTTGCACAGCGCAACGCGCTTATCGCGGGCGTACTCGAGGTTGATGGCGTTAGGTACCTTGCAGTATGCGCGGCACATATCGTCGAAGTCGTCATAAATGAATCCGAAAGCGTCGGCGTAGATGGTCGTGACCATGTTGATGCCTCTGCTCTTAAGACCGGTGGATGTCACGCGAAGCCAAGGCCAGCATGCGATGCCTTCGAACATGATCCTGTATTTTTCCTCTGTGCGGAATGTGCTGACGCCCTTTGCGTGGTTCTCCTCATACTCCTCATAGAGCTTCTCCATAGCTTCCGCCGCTTCAAGCTTGCCGCGGGCGGTGACCATGACTGCCATGTGGTTGAGCAGGTCAAAGCCGTTGAAAGGTGAGGGCTCATAGTGCGCGCAGGCTGTAGCCTTGAGCCATGCGCGGCTGGTCCTGCCGCTGATCTCTCTGACTTCGTTGTACTTTTCTTCGCTCCACTTCTTGCCTGTGATCTCCTCGAGCTGGGCGATCGCCGCGCGGAACTGGTCACGAACGTAAGCGACCTGCGCGTCGGATACCTCATAGTCAGGATTGAAGGGGATATCGATCATGATCATAGGGATGTTCAGTTCCTTTGCCAGGTTCTCATACCACTTGATCATGCAGTTGCAGATGTTGTTGCAACAGAGGAGGAAATCCGGCTGGGGCATATCCTGCTCCGGAGCGCTCTTGATCTTGGCGTATGCAAGGCTGATTCTCGCATAGGCGCAGATGTCGTTGGAGTAGCCGTCTGCCTCGGAGATGTTGCACATGCGCTCGCCGGCGCCGCGCGCCGCGATGCCTGCTGCCTGGTTCTCGGGATAGACTACGGCCAGGCCGAGGGTCTCGGGAATTTCTACAGGGAAGTTGCTGGAGCACCAGCCTACCATCTCACCGCGCTCCTTGGCGGCCTGCGCTGAAGAATAAGCTTCTGCCGCGATCTTTCCAAGTCTTGCCTTTGCTGAATTAGGATCCAGCGGCGGGCGTTTTTTCTTAACTTCTTCTGCCATATCGATCGTTCCTTTCTGTAAATATTCAGCCCACCGTCTCAAATGCGAAGCATCCGTGACGTGGGGTGCTGAAGGATTACTTATTTCTTAACTTGTTTCTGATATGCATACAGCGCTGCGCCGATCGCTCCGAATAACTGGGCTTTTGGAGAGAATAATATAGGCTGCCCGATACTCTGCGACAGAGCATTTCTGACGCCTGCGTTCTGCGCAACGCCTCCGCTCATACAGACATCCGGAACTATATTGATGCGCTTTGCCAGGTTTCCCACGCGGACTGCCACGCTGCTGCAGATGCCCGCGATCAGGTCTTCCATATTCACGCCGTTGGCCAGCTGGCTGATCACTTCGCTCTCCGCAAACACCGTGCAGGTGCTGGAGATCTGTGCCGGGTTGTCGGACTTCTCGCAGTAGGCCGCGAATTCGTCCACCGGTACGACCAGGATATTCGCCATCACGTCGAGGAATCTCCCGGTTCCGGCCGCGCACTTGTCGTTCATAAGGAAGTTGTTCATGCGGCCCTTTTCATCCAGTGAGATCACCTTGGCGTCCTGTCCCCCGATGTCGATGATCGTGCGGACAGTCGGGAATGTGTGGTGCGCGCCCAGTCCGTGGCAGGACAGCTCGCTGACGTTATAATCCGCGTTCTCATAGCGGTTTCGCCCGTAGCCTGTAGCCGCAGTCGCCGACAGGTCGTCCCATGTGACGCCAGCCGCCTCCAGGGCCTGGCTGACTGCCAGCTCGGGGCTCTTCGTCCCTATGCCCCCCACAAGAAGTGAGGAGCCGACGATATTTTGACCATCTTCCATGACTACGCATTTCGAAGTGGTCGATCCGATATCAATTCCGAATGTATACATTGTCTGATTATTCCTTATCCTGCCAGATGTAGAGGGAACCGTCTTCCAGCATCTGATTGATCTTCTCTTCGGAGTAACCGATCTCCTCAAGGATCTCGCGGCCCTGCTCGCCGATCATGGGAGCGGTCCTGCCGTCGATCTCGCCTTCGGACTCAAGACGGACAGGCGTGTGGGTTGCCTTGCGGACTACGCCGTTGGGGCATGTGACATCGTAGAAAGCGCCGACAGCGTGTGCCTGAGGATCGTTCATGATGTCATCCCAGCTGTACGCGATGCTGTGCGGGATGTCGCCCTTTCTGAGGATCTCATCCATCTCCTTGACGTCGTGCTCGAGGAAAGTCTTCTGGATCTCATCCATGAACTCCTTGATCAGGCCCTTTGCGAGCATGTCAGACTGAGGATAGTACTTGCCGCAGTCGATCAGATCCTGTCTGCCGATGGTCTTGAGGAACTGCTCGAATCTTACGTTGTAGTCAGGGCATGCGCACTGGATGATACGGTCATCGGATGTGCGGTATGCGCCGTTGAAGGGGTTCTTGTTGTCATAGATCGAGATCGGATAGTCGTGCGCCTGGCCGTCATACTGAACGCCGAGGAGCATCATGGACATGTTGAAGATCGCGGTCTCGTAAAGGCTCGTTGTGACGAAGTCACCCTTGCCGGTGAACTGTCTGTTGTACAGAGCGGTGATGATACCCATAGCAAGCATCAGGCCTACGTTGTTGTCGCCCAGGCCGGGGATCATGGTAATGGGATCGTTTCCTCTGCGGCGAAGGTTCTGTGTGTAGCCGCCTCTTCCGAAGAAAGCGGTGAAATCGTAGCCGGGCAGATCCTTGTCGGGACCGGTCTTGCCGTAGCCGAGGATCATAGCGTAAACGAGCTTGGGATATCTCTCTTTGAGGGTCTCATAGTCAAGGCCTGCTCTCTGCAGAGCGCCCAGTCTCCAGTTTGTAAGCAGAACGTCTGCGCCGTCGAGAAGCTTAAAGAGAGCCTCTTTACCTTCCTCTGTCTTGGTGTTGATGGAGATGCAGCGCTTGTTTCCGTTGAGGTACTCCCATGCCACATTCTCTTTGATGTTCTGGGGACGTCCCTCCTGCTCCTGTGTGTAGCGGATCGGGTCGCCCTTAGGGGACTCAACCAGGATGACATCTGCGCCGTGGTCTGCAAGATAACGTCCTGTTGCTGCAGCTGCAATAAAGTTTGCAAGCTGAATTACTTTGATTCCTTCCAGTGCCTTTCTCATCTGTTTCCTCCTTCCGGTTGATGCTTCCGCGCTTGCGAGCCTGAGAAAAGATCTGCTCCGTGCCCCCTTTGCGGAGTGTTTGCCACTCTGCTTTGTGCAGGGTGTGTTTTTTATTTAACAATATTGTAAAGTCCGCTGAAACATCCTTCCAATAAGGGTTTCATATCATTTCAAAAGCAAAAGCTTATTGATTTCGTCCGATTCCTCGAAATTTTGTCTGAATCAGACGTTAAATCGGGCTTTTTTTACAGATTCATAACGTTTTCCTTATGGTTTAATGTTAAAATAGTATCGCAAGACAGTTTTTTGAATCCTGCGGGGAACCGGTCTTTTCCCGCTCATAAGCTTTCCGGAAAGGGATACAGAATGACCACTAACCAGTTGAAATATTTCATCACCGCTGCCGAAACTCTCAGCTTTACAGAGGCTGGAAAACTGCACTATATTTCGCAGACTGCCATCACGCAGCACATACAATCTCTTGAGGAGCAGTTGGGCGTCAAGCTTTTTGACCGCAACAAAAAACGGGTGTACCTGACACCCGCCGGCGAGATTTTCTATATGGAGGCCAAGGCCATTCTGGAGAGAAGCAAAATTGCCATCAACAAAGCCCGAAACGCCGCGGACGGCATCTCGGGTTCGCTCAATATCGGCTATGTGAAGGGGCAGGCCTTCTCACTGGTCAGCCCGCTGATCAAGAATTTCTATCTCCAAAACCCTTCCGTCAAATTTCAGTTATTCCGTCAGGCACATCTCGATCTTCTGATGAATCTTGAACAGGGCAAACTGGATTTTATCTTTAACATTGTCTACGGGAACACGGATCTGACGGATTTTTCCTACCGCCGCATTGCCAGCGACAGGCTCTATGCGGTCCTGCCGCCCGGACACCCCTATGCGCAGCTCTCCTCGATCCGCCGGTACGACCTGCGGGACGAGCCTTTTCTGCTGACCAAATACTACGAGGATCCTTCCGCCAGAAAATACGGGCATGTCCTGCCCGACAAATATGCGGAGTCGGGCTTTATCCCCAAGATCAACGGCAAGTCCTCCGACGCGGAGACTCTCATGGTCCTTGTCTCTGCGGGAATCGGAATCACTATTTTGCCCGAGTCCATCGTGCGCGCCTTCGGCAACTCGACGGATCTCTCCTTTGTGCCGCTGGAAGGGGAGCACGAGCATGTCGATATCATGGCCATCTGGAAGGACAATTCCATCAACCCGGTGACGCAGGTTTTCAAGGATTTCGTCCTGGGGCAGTACAATATAGTGGAGTGAGGTTGATGGTGCCGGCGCGGGAAGGGGCGCGGCATATCTTTCTTGTGTTGTAAAGGAGGTCCCTATGAACGGAACTGTTCCTGTGTTATCTATTGTCTTTATGATCATCTCCTGCGCGTTCAGCTTTTGTTTGCCCGTCGCGCTCTTCCTCTACCTTCGCTTTGTCAAAAAAGCGGATATCTATCCCTTTTTTGCCGGATGTACCGTGATGCTGCTCTTCGCCTTCATTCTGGAATCAGGCGCCCACAGCCTGGTGCTCTCCTCGCCGGCCGGGCCGGTCATCAAGGGAAATATCTGGCTGTACGCGCTCTACGGCGGGTTCATGGCGGGGCTCTTCGAGGAGACGGGACGCTATCTGGCGTTCAGATTCGCCTTGAAAAAGTACCGCGCAAAAAACGTGAACGCCCTCATGTACGGCGCCGGCCACGGCGGCTTCGAGGCTGTCGTCCTTCTCGGAGTTACAATGATCAACAATATCGCATGGTCCGTTATGATCAACAACGGCCGCATCGCGGAGCTTACCGCAGCTCTGACCGGCGAGCAGCTGGCGCAGGCGCAGCAGTCGATCGATCTTCTGATCACGACGCCTTCCTATCAGTTTCTGATGGGCGGCCTGGAGCGTCTCTTCGCCATCATCCTGCATATCTCGCTCTCCGTGCTCGTGTGGTTCGCCGTCAAGTGGGAAGGCAAGCTCTATCTGTATCCTTTGGCCATCCTGTTCCACTTCGCTGTGGATGCGGCGGCGGTTGTTCTGTCGGGGCTGGGCGTCAATGTGATTGTTATTGAGGTGGTCATCGCTGCTATCACTGCGGCTGTCGCGCTATTTGCCCGTAGCCTGTGGAGGGAGACGATGTAGGGGGGCGGTACCCCAGAGGTCGGCCTACACCACCGCCGCTTTCATCCACGCCCCTCGGTACAACCTGATAAGGAAGATCAATCCGCGGAAACAAAGCTCCAACGCCATTGCTGTCCAGTATCCCCGCAGACCCAGGCGCGGGACCAACAGCAGTGCCAATACGATGCGTACGCACCACATACTTACCAGATTCATTATGCTCGGTCGAAGCGTGTCTCCCGCTCCCCGAAAGACGCCCGCGCAGCCGATCGATGCGCCGTACAGCGGTTCCGCGACCAGTTCGAGGCGCAGCACCTGCGTGCCCAGCGCCGCCACTTCCGCGCTGCTTGTCAACAGCGAGAACACGATCGGCGCGCACACATACATGATCGCGCCTGTCAGCCCCATCATGACCATTGCCAGATAAACCGACACACGCGAAAAGCTTTTGGTCAGGTCGAATCGGCCCGCCCCGATTGTCTGCCCTATGATCGCCGTCGCTGCCGCGCCGATTCCATATCCCGGCATATAGCACAAGCTTTCCGCCGTGATCGCCAGCGAATTGGCCGCGATCGCCACAGTACCCAATCCCGCGACGATCTTGGTTCCTGCCACGTAGGCACTGCACATGAAAATCTGGTCACAAGATAGCGGAATCCCTATTTTGGCTGCAGTGACCAGGGTTCGGCTGCGCCATTTCCAGCTCCCCTTTTTTGACAGCGAGATTCTCTTGTTCCCGGTAGCAAGCAAAAACAGAGACGCAAGCGAAATAATGACCTCTGAGGTAGTGGTAGCAAGCGCCGCGCCGGCCACCTTTAGTCCGGCGCCGGGGATCACCACTTGCAGTCCGAGTACGGACAGTGTTCTTGTCGGGAAGATCATCAGCATGTTCAGCACAACATCCAGTAAGCATACGACTGCAGACAGAATGCTCGGTGTCTTCATGTCCCCCGTACTCTGCATCGTCCCGTTCGAAAGCTGGCGAAGGAGCATAAACGGCACCCCCAGGATATAGATTCGGAAATATGCCGTGGCATTTCCTAGGATTGCCTCCTCTCCGCCCAGCCATCTCGGCACACTATCGCTGATCAGCATGCAGATTGCGCTTATCAGAATTCCGATCACTGCCGCTGCTTTCAGGCCTTGTCGGAGGACGTCCTCTGCTTCGCGGTCGCGTCCGGCGCCAATGAGCTGTGCAATCTGTACATAAAATCCGGCCGAAATGCCGATACAACTCCCGCCGATCAGCCACGTCGTGGAAGAGACCAGCCCTATTGAGGCTGTTGCCTCAGCGCCGAGGCTGCCCACCATTCCGGCGTCAATATACTGCATTGCGATTGATGTAAGCTGTGCCAGGATTGCCGGAAGGCTCATGCTGAGAACAAGGCGGACCTTCTCGGCCTGGGTCACATTTTTCTGTGTTAATATTTTGTCAATTTTCATACGACCTCTGGGGTGGTGTGCGCCCGCTTACTGCGCCTCTGTCTGACATCTGGGGTGCTGTGGCTTCCGGAAAATCGATAGTAGAGTTCCAGATATTCCTTCTCCACATCCTGAAATGGGCGCACCGAGTAATCCAGATTGATATGCAGTTCCGGGGTTTCTCCTAACGGTGTCTCATCCAGCAGCTCTTTCAGATCGTACCAAAGCATCGCATCATCAATCTCTTTCATTTGCAGTTGCTCTTCAAGAGTGAGAGACGATCCCAGAAACTTGTTGAAAATCATGTCCAACAGGCGCTCTTCCCGGACTTTATACTCCGGCAGTTCCATCTTGAACGGCCGCGGAATATCAGACATATAGCACTCGCTGGCATCATGAAGGAGACAAGCCAGCACCATACGGTTTGAAAGCCCCCTCGCCCACGCTTCGTTTGCGCAGCTTATGCAATGCTGCCCGACAGACCAGAAAGTTTTTATATGGCCATTTCCCCTGCAGATCAAGGATAACGCATGTGCAATATCCTCAATAAGGATTGTCTCCGGGTCCGGATTTGTCGGTTCAAAATGCATTCCAGTGTAAGTTGTGATGTGATTTCCCATAATAGTGTCCTCGTATGATGTGCCGACCTCCCTCGTCGACCTCTGGGGTGCCGCGACCTCTGGGGTACCGCGCGCACACGACCGCCCGGCCCAAACGACCTCTGGGGTGCCGCGTCCCTATACGAACGCAGCCGCCGGCCCCTTATCCGACAGCGCGATGATCCCCTCTCCATAGGGAACAATTCCGCGGCAGGCACCTTTCACTTTTTTCTTCTTCTCGATTTCCTCGCCGGAGTTCCTGTCTACGCAATAAACTGAACCGTCTTCCGTGCCAAAATACAGCCTGTCCCCACTGATCACCACCCCAGAGGTCACGGCTGCGGGTACTGCTACTTCAAAAGCCGCCTTCAGTCCATAATTTCTTCCCACTTCGTAGCGGACCACTCGCCCGCCGGAAGGTTGTGTATTCTCGCCGACAATAATAGCCCCGTCAACCAGTATGGGCTGCCTCATCAGTTTTCCGCCTGCTTTCACTTCTTTGACCAGATGGCCGTCCTTCCTGTCCAGGAATAAGTACTTCCCGTGTGTGCTTTGATAGCACAAAGTATCGGCATCCGCTGCGATCACACTTCTACACCACTCTTCCTCTCCGTAAGTCCAAATGGTCTCCCCTGTGGATTTGCTCGCACAGTAGAGGTGCTTACCGCTTTTGGCATGGTAAATATAGTCGCCTTCCACAAGAATTGTGCAGTTGGAGCCGTGCCCTCTCTCGTCGTTCGCCCAGATCGTCTCGCCGGTCTTCGGGTCCAGGCAATAGAGCGCGTCCTGCGCCATATACAGCCGGTCTCCCTCCAGCACAACGTTGAAGTCTGCCGCGCCTGCTTTTTCGCCGAGCTGCTTTTTCCAGACCAGCCCGCCCTCTTTCGTGACGCAGTACGCGACACCTCTGAGCGATGTGAAGTAGAAGCAATTCCCGTCAGTGGCTCCTATAACTCTGAGGAAGTCCGTCGTCTCGAACACGGCTTTCGCTTCTCCTGTATCTGCATTCACGCAGTATATGCCGGCCCTCGGGTACCGTCCGTTCGTCATATGGACAAAATATAGCTCTTCGCCTGACAGCACATAGTCTTCTGAGACCATTGCTTCGACCAGCCGTTCCGGATACTTATACTCCCATTTTTTCTTCATGCTTTTCCTCCTTGACGCCGCGACCTCAAGCTGATGGGGCTGTTTTTTGCATGCCCTGAACACAAATTTCGCACTATATAATGATAGCATATAACTACCCCTGAGGTCACGGTACCCCGGAGGTCACAGTTACGCCACCCCAGAGGTCGTTCTTTCCCTATGGAACTGCGCACTTTATCGTGATAAAATTACACTCAGTTAATTCTCCAGAAAGGATGAGAGGAATGCACAATGAATGAAAACAAGAACATGAGCACAGTCCCGCAGAAAGATTTCGAATTTTCACAGGAAGTAATCCGCAAACTGACCGACTATTTCTCCGAAAGAGTGGTGGGCCAGACGGGTCTCAGGAATTCCCTGATCACCTCCATCGTGGCGGACGGTCACATCCTGATCGAGTCCGTCCCCGGCCTGGCCAAGACGACCGCCGCCAAGGCCATCTCCGACGCCCTCGACGGCAAGTTCTCGAGGATCCAGTGCACGCCGGACCTTCTGCCCAGCGACATCATCGGCACACAGATCTACCACCAGGAGACCGGCAAGTTCGAGACCATCTTCGGCCCCGTTTTCGCAAATTTCGTCCTTCTTGACGAAGTAAACCGCTCGAGCGCCAAGACCCAGAGCGCCATGCTCGAGGCCATGCAGGAGCGCCAGGTCACCATCGGCGGCGTCACCTATCACATGCCGCAGGACATCTTCATCGTCATCGCGACGCAGAACCCCATCGAGCAGGAAGGAACCTACCCTCTCTCCGAGGCGCAGACCGACCGCTTCATGATCAAGGAGAAGATCACTTATCCGACCACCGAGGAAGAGATCCTCATCATGAACAAGATCGAAGACGGCTCCATCAACACCGTCAAGCCGGCTGTCCTCACACTCGAAGACGTCGACAAGGTTCAGGACATCGCCGAGATGGTCTACGTGGACCCCTCTGTCAAAAAATACATAGCCGACATTGTCACCGCCACCCGTGAGCCGGCCGCCCACATCAACAAGAAGTTTGCCGAATACATCCGGATCGGCGCCAGCCCCCGCGCGACCATCAACTTCCTCAAGATCGCGAAGGCCTCCGCACTGATCCACGGCCGCACTTTTGCGATCCCGGAAGACGTCAAGGGCATGGCACACCAGGTCCTTCGCCACAGGATCGGCCTCAACTACGCCGCAGTCGCGGACAATGTATCAGTAGAAACGGTAATTGACAAAATTGTTAATTCGGTACAGACGCCATGAGCATAGATCTTAATTACGATTATCTCGACAGAGTGCGAAGGATCGCCGCGCTCTACACCAAAAGAAAGACATCGGACCTCCTCGACGGAGACTTCAGTTCCATGCAGCACGGCCGAAGTCTCGATTTTGACGACCTGCGGGAATACCGCTACGGGGACGACATCAACTATATCGACTGGAAGTCCTCCTCCAGGGTCGGAAAGCCCCTGGTCCGGCGCTATTTTGCCGACAGAAAGCACGACGTTCTCTTCATCGGCGACACCGGAAAGAAGATGACCGGCGATACGCCCGCCGGCGAGTCCAAAGAGCACCTCGCCCTCATGACTTTTGGCGTGTCAGCTTACATTCTCGGCAAACAGGGGGTGAATTACGCCCTCTCCTGCTGCTCGGACGAAAGAAACCGGATCAGCACGTTTACTTTCGGTCCCTCCCATCTCGAAGAGCTCCTCGCCACTTACAAGAAAGCGATCGAGTGCGGTACGCCAAAAAACAGCTTCTATGACACGCTGCGCAGTTCCGCGGCGATCTTCTCCCGCCATATGATCATGATCATCATCACTGACGCGGAAGGTCTCGCCGAGATGGACGCAAGCCTCGTCAAGCGCCTCATTTACTACAACGATGTCTATATTTTCAAGATCGAGGACGCGCTCCTTACGAATCCGGATGTCTACGACCTCGACGACGACGAATATGTAGATCCGTTCCTGGCCATGTGCCGGGACCTTTACCGCGAGGAAGTGGCTCTCAAGGAGAATCTCGACAAAGAGGCCCGAAAGCTCCTGACTCCGCACCGGATCTACTTTAAGAGCATCTCGAAAGAAGAAGAGATCATCGATTCGCTCATTTATTTATTCAGACGCAGAAAGGGAATCACATGAAGTATTCCATAGACCTGGAGCCGCCTTTCGCTTACTCCGCATACTGGTACGCGATCGGCCTGGGGCTGATCTTATTGGCCATCCTGCTGCGCTGGCTGTTCAACTGGATTTTCAAGAGGAAGGTGGAGTCGCCTCTTAGGGCGGACAAGCTTTACCGGGAGACCATGCAGCAGATTGACAATGCCGACCAGTCCTACAGAGACAGACAACTCGATCTGCGGACCCTGCATCAGAAGCTGAGCAAAGAGGTCCGGCAGTATGTTCAGAAAATGGACGGCCTGCGGGCGCAGTCAATGGTTTACGATGAGCTGTGCCGGAAGGCGAGACCCGACCTGGCCGACCTGATCGGCGACTATTACGGCCCTGAGTTCGCTTACGCTCCTCAGGCCGACGCGGCGGCATCCGTCGCAAAAGCAAAATCACTGGTCGACGAGCTCTATCAGCGAGTCCTGAAGGAAAAGGGAATCAACAGGGCCGGCCGCGTCAAGACCTGGATCAACGATGTTCTGGGCCGGCTTCTTCGCATTGCCCCGAAATTTGCCGCTCCGGCAGTGCTGACCCTGATCAAAGGCAACAGCATCGCATGGGTCCAGAGAATTGAAAAAGCCGCCGAAAAGGGGAATCTGGATTCTTACAGCGTCCGCGGGCAGATGAGCAAAGCAGTCAGAAGCTTTGTCCGCGCGGCGGCCGGCGCCGGGACCGACGCAGAAGGATTCCGGGTTCTGGAAGCAAGAAGAAAGAGCGGAAAGCCCCAGCAGGCCGCGGCGGCAGTCTCCGCCCGGGATTTTTATGACTCCGACTTTATGTACCGCTCTTCTTATAATCCGGGTTTTGCAATAACAAAAGGTAAGGAGCTGATCGAGACATGGGTGTAAGCTTTCATAATCCCTGGGTCCTCATACTCGGGGTGCTCTTAACAGCGGGCGTCTGCCTCACTGCCTTTTTCCTCAAAAGAAAGTCAGACAGGACGGCTCGTCTGCGGGCCGCAAACACAGGGCGGCTCAAGAATACCGCCATCTACAAGAGAAAACTTCTGGAAGCCAAAATATTCCGGATCCTGTCCTACTCCGGCATCATCGTTGCTCTTATAGGAGCAACGATCCTCACGGCGAGACCCTACCGCAGGGACGTCGTCAAGGACACGGTCAACCGCCGGGATATCTTTCTGTGCATTGACCTGTCCTCTTCCAACTACGCAGGCGTCAAGGAACTGGTGCAGGCTTTCAGAGACACCGTTTCGGGCCTGGACGGAGACCGCATCGGAATCTCTCTTTTCAACACATCGAGCGTCCAGTATGTCCCGATGACGGACGACTATGATTTTGTCCAGAGAAGGCTCGATGAGCTTGAGACCTATCTGGCCGCCCAGGAAGAGTTCATGACGACCTACGCGGCAAATTATGAATCCGTCTACGATATTCCGGAGGCCGAGAGAAGCAGATACGAGGAGCTGAACAAGATCCTGGCGACTTTTGACGCGGGCATAACGGCCGGATACGAACTCAAGGGAACCTCCGCGATCGGAGAAGGCCTTGCCTCCTGCCTGTTCAGCTTTCCGGAGCTGACCACGGAGGAGCGCACCAGGATCATCATCTTCCTGACGGACAACCAGCCCGAGCTTCTCGACGCGCCGCTGGTGACCCTGGATGAGGCGGCCAAAATGTGCCAGTTCGACAAAGTGATCGTGTTCGGCATCGATCCCGCCACAGGGCAGGATCCCACGCAGTTCGCGGCAAATATCAGCGAGATGAAAGGCGCTGTGGAGCTGACCGGCGGAAAGTTCTACGGACCGGACACAGTGCTCACCGCAGAAGCCATCCTCGCGGATATTCAGGCCACCGAGAACAAGATCACCAAGACCACCACCTCCACCAGAGACACGGATATGCCGACGCCCTGGTTCATCGTGCTGGCTGTCGGAATTGTGCTGATCATACTGACAACTCTCTTTTTTGTCTTCCGGAGAGGCCTTAAGAGAGGCCGCCCCGCGCGCCTTGCGACGGCGGGCATTATGCTGGCCGCCATGATCGCCGGCGCCGTGTACATCGGCATAAGGCCCATGTACCAGGATCCGAGCAAGATCACCAAGACGTACAACCTGGACGTCGCCTTTGTGGTCGATACCACGATCAGCATGTGGGCGGAAGATCACGGGGGCCAGAAGCGTATGGACGGCGTCAGAAGGGATATTCAGACGATCATGGACCAGCTGCCCGGCAGCTGCTTCTCCCTGATCAGCTTCGACAACGGCGCCAACATCCTTGCGCCCTACACGCAGGATATAAACGTGATCAACGACCTGGTAAATCATCTTGAGATGCCTTCGTATACCACGTCCCAGGGGTCCTCGCTCAACACGTCCCACGAAGCGCTCCGCATGATGCTGGAGTCTGCCGGCAAGAAGAAAGGGAACCGCAAGACGATCGTTTTCCTCTTCAGCGACGGCGAGACGACGGACGGATCGAGCCTGATCAGCTTTAACGATCTGGAAAAGATGATCAGCAACGGCGCCGTCCTGGGTTACGGCACTTCGCGCGGCGGCAGGATGTACTATCCCGGACGCGGATATATTCAGAACGTATCCACAGGAAAAGATGCGCTGTCCAAGATCGACGAATCCACGCTCCGGGCGATCTCGGGCGATCTCGGAATACCTTACATAAATGAGACCAGTGACCAGGGCGGATCCCTCCTCACAAGGCTGCAGTCCATCCGGCTAATGAGCCGGGACGCCGCCTTTGCGGACGGCGACCGGGAAGGATTTGAGGAGACCTATTTCTACAGCTCCGCGATCCTTGCCGTGATCCTTCTGATCTGGCTGTTTCTCACGATTTATCGAGGGGGGGTGGCGTAATGAATCCGAAGTTCGAAAAGTTCAAAAAAGTCCTCTCCTTTATTGAAAAAGCTCTCCTTGTTCTGTGCACCGTCATCACTGTGATCGGCGTGCTCATCATCGCAAGGAACCTTGTAAACGCGAATTTCCTCAGTAACTACAACAAGGGCAAGTACCCCACCCTGCTGGAGGGCGTGCTGCCGCATCTTCCCTTCGGCGAGAACTATGTCGCTTACTACAACCTGGGGAATGTGGAGTACATTAACGGCCACTATGACCAAGCTGTCTCCTACTACGCGACGGCGCTGACCAAAAATCCGCCCGAACAGGACGAGGAGTGCATGATCCGCACGAATCTGGCCCTGGCGCTGTGCCACACAATCGACTTTGACAGCCTTGATCTTGGCGACCAGAAGGCGGTGTCCGATGCGATCAATGTTCTTATGACGGCCCGCCAGTACCTCACGGAGTGCGGGTGCGCAAGTGAACCCGTCGGCAGCAACGACGGACACTTCGCGGACGCTGACAGCCTCAAACATGACATCGACGAGATGCTCGAAAAGCTCCAGAGTCAGTCTTCTTCGGATTCCGATGATCAGAGCCAGGGCGGCGGCGGTCAGGACCAGGATGAGAGCCAGAGCCAGGACGAGAGCCAGGATCAGCAGGATCAGTCTCAGGACCAGCAGCAGGACAGCCAGCAGTCCCAGGGCGATAAGGAAAAGGAAGAAGAGCAGGCCCGCCAGGAAGGCATCAAGGAACAGCTTGAAAACCAGAAGCAGGACCTCAAAGACAAGAGTCAGTCCTCCTCCCCTTATAACTATGAGTATATCGAGGGGGGAGACGCACAGGGATATGGAGACGGAACGCTATGGTAAAGACGAAAACAAAACTGCTTCCCGCCCTTGCTGCGGCACTTAGTATATCTCTTCTCTTCGGATCCGGTGTCTCCGCCTTCGGCGGCCAGCCCGATCCGGAAGAAAAAGAAAACCCGGCCAGTGTCATGGTAAAACCGGATACTCCCCCGGACGGACAGCGCTATGATGAGTGGAAAGGATTCCAGTACACGGACCAGACCGAATTTGACGTGAAGACCTACTGGACCTTTGTCATGTACAATCACTCCAAGGTCTCCGACTACGATCTGATCCAGGATCCGGAGGCTATTGAAGACGGCAAGCTGGAGATCATCGACTGCAAGGCAGAGCCGGTGGGCGGAGAAATGAAGCTGCGCTCCGGCGGATATGTGGATATCACGGTCGAGCTTCGATGGACCGGAACAATGAACGGCAAGGAAAGCCTGTCCGGGCATGTCCCGAGCTGGATGATCCGCTGGCAGGAGAACACGCCTTACCCGTGCGACGCCTACACCGGAACTTCCCTGCTCAATTACTCCGGCTCCGATGACGATGAGCCGCAGGATATAAGCCCCGGCCAGGCAACAGCCACTTCCATGGTGGAATCGGATATTACCTACAACGGACGCACCTACAGGCTCTTTGCCAAGTCCGACATCCGCAATTCCTCCAGCGGTGACTGGTCAACCGATTACTCCGACGATTATTTCACTTTCTCCTGCCCGGGGTCTGTCGATACCACATTTACTTTCCGGGTCCCGGCCGACTACGACGGCCTGGTCCTCGCGATCGACAAAGACATCTCGGACCAGAAGAAAGACGAGATTGACGAGACGGGCGAATTCTACCAGATCGACGATCTGTACGCCGACGTCCTGACCACCAAGAAGGGCGTCAAGCAGTCTCCGGATGAGTTCTATTTTGTCAGAGTTTCAGACCTCATCGAACACTTCAAAGACTCTGAACACATTCAGTATTAATGTGCAACAGAAAAGGCACGCTCACCGCGTGCCTTTTCGTTTTCTCTCTATTTTGCCCGTAATACTGTATCAGTAGACGGAATTGTTATAATAGTTTTCCTTCGGATTCGGGCCGTACTGGTTATCACCGGGCTGGCTGTCCGTGCAGAACCAGACGATCAGAAGGATCTGGCCTACCAGCGGAATCAGTATGAGCAGATAGAGCCAGCCTGATTTTCCGATGTCGTGAAGTCTTCTGACGGCCACCGCGATCTGAGGTACTATGATTGCCAATGAAAAAATGCCGGTGATCGCCGTAATGACCATTGTCATCGCATCACTGCCGGCAAAGAATCGGCCTATGACACTGAGAATTACGTTTACGCACATTGTGAAAAGTACGAAATACCAGTACTCGGATCTGCGCGCTCTTCCGTTAAAGTTCGCATAATTGTTGAATACACTCGTTACAGCTTCCTGAAATGACATAATTTCTCCCTTCTGTATTTTGAAACAACAAGATTTTGCGGCTTTCCCGACCGCTTGTATTTCGTGTAATTATACATAATTCTGATTTTATGTCAAGGTTATCCCGTCCTCATTACTACATTGCCGCTCCCCTTCTTTATGCTAAAATGAGATGTGTTTTTCAACCACAAATGACAACGATTATGAGGAGGCATAGCAATGACCAATCAGGAACGCAGAGACAAAGGGATCCTCTATATCTCCGATCCTTCTGTA
The DNA here is from genome assembly GCA_045546175.1 of Lachnospiraceae bacterium. GTDB lineage: Bacteria > Bacillota > Clostridia > Lachnospirales > Lachnospiraceae > CAG-791. Next base: position 24,809 of record JAZQCI010000028.1, read on the forward strand.
ATGAACGAGCAAAAGAGAGCCCGCCGGCTCACGCAGAAACTTAACACCATGGACCGCGCGGACTTTGAAGGAATCCAGGCCGTGATCAAAGAGCTCTTCGGAAAATGCGAGGACGCATGGGTCAATCCGCCCTTCTACTGCGACTACGGCCACAATATCGAAGTCGGCAAGAACACTTTTATCAACTACAACTGCACGATCATCGACGTCGGCAAGGTAGTGATCGGCGACTACTGCCAGATCGCCCCCAATGTCTCCATCTACACCGCGGGCCATCCGGTCCATCCCGCCGCGCGCAACACGGCCTATGAGTACGGGATCGACATCACCATCGGCAACAATGTATGGATCGGCGGCAATTCCGTGATCATGCCCGGCATCCACATCGGCGACAACGTCGTGATCGGAGCGGGAAGCATCGTGACAAAGGACATTCCTGCCTGGACGGTCGCCGCCGGCAATCCCTGCCGGGTGATCCGCAAGATCACGGAAGACGACCGATACACTTATTACAAAGGCGTTCCTGCCGACGAGGAGTGCGCCGCGCATATGCGCCGCATCTGGGAGGAGAGCAATGACCCGGTGAAGTATCCGACCGCTTAAGTGTGACACATTTTATGCTATAGTAATTGCGTTATGAAAAAGATCCACACATCCCAACCCCTTGTATATGAAAAGAACCGCCGTCTCGGAACGGCTTTTGTGCTGGCCGCTTCGCTCTGTTTTTCGACGGGCGGCCTTCTGATGAAGGTGATCCCGTGGAACCCGCTCGCCATCAACGGAGTTCGCAACCTGATCGCCTGCGTCGTGATCGGACTCTATATTTTGGCCACCCGTCATAAGCTTGTGTTCAATCCGACCGTGTTGGTCGGCGCCATCTCCATGGCAGGCGTCACGACGCTCTATTCCGTCGCCAACAAACTGACCACGGCCGGCAACACGATCATCCTGCAGTACACCGCACCGATCTGGATCGTAGTTCTGACCTATCTGCTCTTCGGCAGGAAGCCGGACCGCACGGAACTGATCTCAATCCTGATTGTATTCGTCGGAATCCTGTGCTTCTTCTTCGAGGGCCTGTCCACGGGCAAATGGCTGGGCGACCTTCTGGCGCTGATCTCCGGCATCTTCTACGCGGGCGTGTTCATGCTGAACAGCTTCGAGAAGGGCGACGCGCTCTCCTCTGTCTTCTTCGGGCAGCTGGCATGCGGCGTGCTGCTGTCGCCGCTGGCGCTCAGGGAGACAAATTTCACCGCGCCGGTACTGCTCGCGGTCTTCCTGCTCGGCGCGGTCCAGGTCGGCCTGGCCTACATCTTCTTTACTACGGGGACAAAATATACAGATCCGGTCACGGCCTCCATCATCAATGCTTTGGAGCCCATCCTGAATCCGGTCCTCGTAGCCATCTTCTACGGGGAGATGCTCGGCAAGTGGTCCCTTGTCGGCGCAGTGATCGTCATCTGCGGCATCCTGTACTATAACCTTAGAAAAAGGTGAAACCGGCCTGCCGTCCCCTCAGAAAATTTTCCCACTCACAGAAACGACTCCACCGTCCTCATCACATCACTGATCGTCTTAATGTCTTTCTCCGCCTTTCCGCACTCCAGCGAATGATTGGCGCCCTCTGTCAGATAGAGGGGAATCCCCTTCTCCTCACAGATGCGCGTGATCTCCTCTGTTTTGGCCCACGGGTCCGCTGTCCCGTGAAAAGCGATCACCCCCGCCGGATCCGCCGGGAAGCGGAAGGTCTCAGCCAGAGGCGTGTACAACACCTGGCGCGCGCCGATCCCATGCTCGGCCGCATAAGACAGGGCCACCACTGTCCCCACACTTTTGGAGAAGAACAGGATATCACTGTAGGCAGACCAATCAACTTCTGCCAAAATATTCTCCGCCTGCTCCCTTGCACTGACAAAACATTGATACATCTTTGCCGCGTCGCCCTTGACGCCTGGGGGAAAGCCCCCATAGGGCACCCGAATGACCTCGTATCCCCTCTCGCGGGCAATCTTTTCACTGTAATAGAGGAGCGGTTTGTCACAAGTATAGCCGATCCCCGGAAACAGCACTGCTGCTGAAGCCGTCTTTTTCATCATAGTACCCCTTCTCCGAAATGTCTGCCCTAAGATACGCGGAAGACTCAGTCTTTGCAGGCGCTGAGCGCGCGCCAGTTTGCGGGATCCTCATAATTCCTACCGACGCCGTCGTCGTGATAGTACTCATAGACAGCGTCGTCTCCAAATGTGAGGATCGTCAGCTTGTCAAAATCCACCTCGTCCACACACTGTCCGCCCGAAACGAGCGGGATCGCATGCCCCTCTCTGAGGAAGAAGACGACGTCGGAGAGTTCAACCTCTACGTAGTGATCGCCCTTCTCCAGGATCTTCTCACTAAACACTCCGTCCCTTGTATAGCGGAGCATCTTCATTCTCTCCGGCAGATATACATATCTTCCCCGGGCGTTCTGCTCATAGACCGGCGCGATCATGAGCTCATCGCCCAGATAGAGCTGGTCTTCGATCGTTCTGCAGCGCGCGTCGCCCGGATGGTCAAAAGCCAGCGGCCGGAACATCAGGTCGTCCCGAAGCACCGCTTTCATGTACTCGCTGTAAATATAGGGAAGAAGCCTGTAGCGGAGCCCGATGATATTCTTGAAGCCCTCCAGGTCCGTAAAGCGGTAGACCTCCTGCAGGCGCGTACCCATTTCGGAGTGGTTGCGCATGAGGGGCAGGAACACGCCGAGCGCGTACCAGCGCATCACCAGATCCTCCGTGGTGTCGCTGCCGAATCCGCCCAGATCCGCTCCGGTATAGATAAATCCGCACATGTTGAGCGAAGCCGTCATCTTGAGGTTCATCAGAAGATGCGCCCAGTAAGACTTGTTGTCGCCCTGCCAGATCCCGCCGTAGCGGTGCATGCCGACGCAGGACGCTCTCGAGAACATCAGGATCCTCTTGTCGGGCACAAGGCGCTCGAAGGCTTCCCCTGCCGCTCTTGTCATATTGTAGCCGTATAAATTGTGCACTTTGTCGTGGCGGATCCGCTCTCCATCCACGCAGTGATAGAACTTCTTGTAGTCATCAGCGTTCGCCGACAGGCTTCCGACCAGATTCGTAAAGTGGGAGAAAGCGTCGAGATCCAGGTTTCCGTCCCCGTTTCTCATCTCCGCGATCTCTTCCAGAACGTCCGCCAGCCTGTCCTCCGCGTAGAAAATGGAGGGCTCGTTCATATCGTTCCAGAAGCCCTCGATTCCCTGGTCCAGAAGGAATTTGTACTGATTTCCGAACCAGTCCCTCGCCTCTTTGTTGAGCATATCCGTAAAGAGGGAGCGGCCGGGCCACACAGCGCCGACAAAAGGTTTCCCGTTCTCATCGGTACAGAAATAACCCTTTTCAATACCCTCATCGTAGACGGGATAGCCCTTCTCTTCCTTGACTGCGGCGTCGATGATCGGAATGATGCGGATGTGCTGCTCCTTCATCTCCTTCACAAAGCCCGCAAAGTCGGGATATCTCTCGGTATTCACCGTGAAATCCTTGAATCTCTCCATATAGTCGATATCGAGATAGACCATATCGAGCGGAATTCCTCCCTCGCGGTGTCTCTTTACGACTTCGCGCACATCGTCCGCGTTTATATATCCCCAGCGGCTCTGTCCGTTGCCGAATGCCCACAGAGGCGCGATATAACTTCTCCCGATCAGCCGGCGGAACTGCCTGATCACATCGCGGGGACTGTTCCCGTCGATCACATAGACGTCCAGATTCCAGTCCGAAGCAGTGATCTTGAGCACATTGATATCGATATAGCCCACGTCAAAAGTCAGAATGCCGGGATAATCGATAAAGAGCCCGAAGGTCTCCTTTCCGTCCACTACGAGGAAGTTGTGCGCCGCGTACAGGGACCTGCGGTCCTCAAGATGCCTCGGTTCGTCACTGCACTTGCTCTCATAGATCCAGCCCCTCTTGTTGATCCCGCGGACATTCTCGCCAAGGCCATAGACCACATCCTGCGGATCCATCCTGTAAGTGAAGGACATCTCCTGCCCATCGACCGCCACAAAGGGCACAGGGCCGTTCTGAGCCTCAAGACTGACCGGCACCGACTCTGTTCTGAATACCTTTCCGAAACTGTATTTTTTGATCATTTACGGGTCCTCCTCCGTGATTTCTTCGTCCGCTTTCGGCGCAGTATCTGCACCCGGTTCTTTCTCAGCCCCCGGCTGCTCATTGGTATTGGTTTCCGGTTTCGCGTCGGGCACCATCGTGGCCTGCCCGCCGGCATTTTCCGGCTGCGGCGCCGCCTTTGCGTCTTCGAATGCCTTGATCCTCTTGCCTACGTTCTCCTTCAGATTGTTGTAGAAGAAGATCAGGTCATAGAAATGATAGCTTCCGTCCGGGACGACCTTCGCGTCCTTGGCGGCAAAATTCTGCGGGCTCTCAATTCCCGTCGGGATCAAAATGCCCGTTTTTTCATCCAGATAGCCACCGCAGAAAGCCGAGATCTCCTGTCTGACGTTCCCGTAAGTATCCGTCGCGACATACCCCCTGTTGGCCTCAGCCGGCGCGGGCGTGGAGTCCGTCTTCCAGTTCAGCGGGTTGATGGACAATATTTTGACATCGGGCTTTGCCGCCGACTGGTCCATGCACTCATAGCTCACGATCACGCCTGTGTCCGTCTCTCCCTGCGCCATCTTGAGCCAGGGGCTCGCGTCCAGGTCGGCCTGCGTGATGCCATGTCCGATCACATACGCGGCCGCCAGGTGATCCGCCAGCCTCTTGTCCTGTCCGAATTCCACCAGAATGTCGTAGACTTCTTTGCCTCCCTGCGAGAAACCGAACAGGATGATCGGCCTGCCCTCCTTGTGGCAGTTGTCCAGGTACCAGCTGAACGCCGCCATGACGTCTTCTTCGGCCACTTTGCTGTAGGGCTCTTTCTCCGCCTCCGGAAGCGTGTAGACGCCCATCGTGCACTGCCTGTAATAGGGCGAATAGATTGCCGTATCCTGGCTGAAGATTCCCTTCTCCATATTGAAAGTTTTGGCAAATCGGAGCGCGTCCCGCAGGCTGGTGACGTCCTCGTTGTCCGGCGTCCACATATTCATGTTGACGGTCGGCATCACCGCAAAAACATCCGCCTTTGCACTCTCCGCCTTCTCCGCGTCCGGCTTCGTGATCCACAGGTCCGCCCTGCCGTAGTCCAGCGGCCACGCATTGCGGGTCATCCCGTACACGCAGACCTCGTGGATTTCCCGCTCATACCCTTCGTAGAGCTCTTTCTGCACGCCCTGCTCGATCAGTGCTCCGGTGTTTTCGAGAACGAGCAGCTTTTTCTCTGTTTTGTCAAAAGAGAGCCCGCTGGCTTCACCGACCACCTCCGCGTCATCGAGCGTCCGCTCTAAAGTGGCGCAGGCATCCGTGCTGTCCGTGTCCACCCGCCAGCGGTAGATGTGGTCCGGCTCTCCCAGTTCGGCCGTGCCGTCATCCGCCGCCATGTACAGATATCCCTTGTAACAGGCAATTCCCCGCTTCCGCTGAGGAGGTGCCTGCAGGTGTATTTTGCCGATGTATTCGCCGGTCTCCAGGCTATAGCGGTAGAGATAGCTTCCGCTCTCGTCGTCGGTCCACGAGCAGGTCCAGATGGACTGGGTGTCGGGGTCCACCGCGACGCCCGCGCAGTCCTTCTGTCCGCTCTGCGCATTGATCGCATAGGTCCGCGTCAGCTTCAGCGTCTGCCCGTCATACACGGCGATCTGCAGATCCGACGCCGCCGCGCCGCTCCCCGCCTGCGCGCAGGCGTAGACCTCTCCTTTATAGACATCAATATCACCAAAATGGTCCGGCTTACCTGTTAGGTCCGCAAAAGGAGCCGCGTTCGTCGAGAGCAGTTTCCAGTCCTTGCCATAGTGGGCCAAAATATCGCTCCCACTGACCCAGTACTCCCCGTTTTCGCAGGCGACTCCCTGCCGTCCGCCGACATCCTGCGCCGCCTCGCGCACATAGGTAAATCCGGGCAGAATCACACTGGTATTGCTCTCCTGCCGCCCTGCCACGGTGTGGGGCGCGGTCTTAGGTTTGCCGCTCGCGTCAGTGGGCTGGCTGCTGCCTGCTCCGGGTTGCTGGGTCTGGCCGGTTCCGGCCGCCTGGCTGCTGCCCGCACCGGGCTGCTGCGTGCTTCCCGCGCCGGCCGCCTGGCTGCTGCCCGCGCCGGCCGCCTGACTGCTGCCTGTCCCCGGCTGCTGCGTGCTTCCCGCGCCGGCCGCCTGGCCGCTGCCTGTCCCCGGCTGCTTCGTGCTTCCCGTGCCTGTCTCCGGCTGCTGCCCGTCTGTCTCTGTTTGATCTTCCGGCCGGGCGCCAGCATGAGCCCCGTCCGAGGCGTCCTCTTCTGCCCCGGGCGCAGAGGGCGTCTGGTCAGTTATTTCCTCTTCCTGCGTTCCCGCGACAAGCGCCGCGTCTTCTGAATTTCCTGTCGCCGATTCTGTCCTCGGACCGTTTCCTGTGCATGCGGTCATCATATTCAGCGTGAGGACCAACGCCAGAACGGCTGCCAACTGTTTTTTAAACATAATATATCTCCTGTATAGATCAGGCAGTAATATCACTCCTATCCCCTATATTATACCGTCTTTTCAGTTATTGGAACTCTTCATGAGTGGTCACTCACGCAGGGCCGCCAGATTCCCTGACATAAAAGAAGGGATGCTGCAACAATGCAGCACCCCGGCATTTTCTCTTCTATATTTTGGCCTTTATGCACTGATTGGCTCGCCATATTTGTTCTCTATCACTTTTTTGACAGCGGCGGCGGCAACAAGGATCAGCCAGGAGATCGGCCACAGTCCCGTCAGGAAGCTGAATGCAAAGTAAACGCAAATAGCAATTTCCCAATAGATCGGCATCAGCGCATTGAGATTGGGATCGCTGTAGTGATACTTTTCCTTTCTGGCGTGCTTGTCGGTCCTCACATAGCGTTTTCCGCCCGTGCTCACGTAGCGCCTTCCGGCCGCGCTGCTGGCCTGCGCCCTGGTCTCTGCTTTTTTGATGTGTTTGAACAGCCTTTTCTTTTCTCCGTTGTAAACGAGCAGAAAAACGCCGACCCCTACAAACACGAACATCATTGCCACAGACATGTTGGAGTCGAAGATGATGTTCGGAACAATACTGAGAATGATCAGCACAATCCCGAGAATTCTCCGCTTTGTGTTTTCTTCTTCGAGGATCCGCTCCTGATCTTTAATGATCTCCTTGGACTCGCTGTCAAAATCCAGCGCCTCTTTCTTGAAAAACTTCCAAGGCTTCATGTAAGCGTCCGCGATCAAAAAGCTTGCTACCGCTGCCGCGATAAATACGAAGAACAGAGCTACGCCAAAAGATTCAAGCTTTCTGGCAAACCAGCCGCCGCCCAGGCCGCTCAGCAAAATAGGGCCGCTCACGGATGTGACGCAGAGCAGGACGCCAAATGATCTGAGCAGTGCCGAGAACCCTCCGACGCTCAGGTAGTCGCACAGTTCTTCCGCCGAGATCAGCCTGCGGCTTTCCTCATAGGATGTGTTGAAATCGTCTGCTCCATAGAATTCATTGCTGCCTTCCTGATAGGAAGCTGTTCCCTGGGCGTTCTCCTTGAAAGCTTCTTTGGAGGTTTCTTTGGCTGCTTCAGCTTCTCCGTTCTGCGCACGGGAGGCGCGGGCATTGATGCAGTCTTCAATGCCAAGCGTCTGCGCCAGTTCTTCGAGATTTCCGAATTCTGAGATCACCGTGCCTACGGCTTCGTTCTCACTGACGCCTTCTTCAGTCAGTTCCGTATATTTGTCTTCCATCATCGCGGCGAGCTCCTCGTAAGCCCGGCGGACTTCCGGTGTGTCAGGAAGACCTGCAAACATTGCATTCAGATAATTTCTGATCGTTTCCATGACGTCTCCTTTCTATCTGCCGCTGCCTGCCGGCAGTGCGCGAGTTCCCATCGGAGAAATGAATTTCTCGACCACGTCCTTGGTCACATTCCACTCCTCGCACTTTTCTTTATAATACTCTCTTCCGGCCTCGGTTATGCTGTAATAGGTGCGCCGCTTGCCGTTCTCCGCGTTCTGGGAAAAAGATGTGATAAATCCGTTCTTCTCCATGCGCGTAAAGGCTGAGTAAAGCGTCGTCTCCTTGATCACATATTTTCCCTCCGACAGGGAACGGATCATCCGGGAGATCTCATAACCATAGGAAGGCCTGTCAAGCAACAGGTACAAAATAAACGTGTCGTTATAGCCGCGGATCACGTCGCTGCTGATCGTAGTCAAACCGCCTTCCTCCTTTCCTGTTCAGGGCTCGCTTCGCGAGCCGTGCGCCTACGACTGTCAATGCATCGCCTGTCGTTACAACGTCTGTCGTAGTATATCTGTCGTAGTAAGAATATAGCATGGTTCCATGTGCTTGTAAAGAGGAATTTTGGGAACGACCTCTGGGGTGTCGCGACCTCAATCACAATGCCGATCTACTGTCGCAGGAGATACCTACTCCGGCACCTGTTCAGCACAGTCATCTCAAATCAATCTCAATGCTGATCTACTGTCGTAGGAGATACCTCCCCCGGCACCTGTTCAGCATTATCATCTCAAATCATTCACAATGCTAATCTACTGTCGCAGATGGTACCTCCTTCGGCACCTGTTCAGCATTATCATCTCAAATCATTCATAATGCTAAACTACTGCCACAGATGATACCTCCCCCGGCACCTGTTCAGCACAATCATCTCAAATCAATCTCAATGCTGATCTACTGTTGTAGGAGATACCTACTCCGGCATCTGTTCAGCATTATCATCTGGGATGTCGCGACCTCTGGGGTCCCGTGACCTCTGTGGTCCCATGTCCTCTGGGGTCCCATGACCTCTGAGGTATCCCGCCCCCCCGACTACCCAATAAAAAAACTCCCTTCCGGGCACCAGGCCATCAGCCCTGCCCAAAAGAGAGTTTTCCAAATTACAGTTTTCTGCTAATCGCTTCCTCAGCCCGCTACACGGGCCATCTCACCTCCACACCTCACTGTGACGCGCGGCCCGTCACGCTCCTACACCCCGCCCCCGCGGGCTGCCGCACCTCGACACCACTAATCCACCAATCAAATTCCGACCAACTTCACCGTCGTGTAATCTACACCGATGGCAGGCAGAATCTTATCGATCAGATCTTTCATCGCAAAGCGAATGGAACTGGTATTCATACACGGATGGCACCCGAACTGCTCTTCCTCGAGCACATCTTCATCGATGAGCAGTCGCACCCTGTGGTCGCGGTCGTTCATGAGCCCCAGCACAGAGACGCTGCCCGGAGTGAGGTCCAGAAACTCCTCCATAAAGTGCGGCTCGCCAAAAGACAGCCGGCTAATCCCCAGCTGCCCGGACAGCTCCTTGGTCTTGAAAGGTTTGTCGCCCGGCATTACCAGCAAGTAGAAATTCGTCTTCTGCCGGTTGCAGAGAAACAAATTCTTGCAGATCTTCACGCCCAGGATCGCATCTACTTTTTCGCAGACCTCCATCGATGTCGCGGGCTCATCCGGGTGGTCTGTCCGCACAAAATCCACGCCCAATTCGTTGAGCAGCTTATAGGCCCTGACCTCTCTGTCCTGCCTTCCTTCCATACTGTCGGGTGCACCATGCAATAATTCCATTCTCTCTCCTATCTTCACCACTCAAATGTCATCTGCTCATACGGTCTCTCTGCCCTGAGCAGCGGCAATTTCTTTGCCAAAATATCGTCCGCCTCATTCACACCCCTGACCCATGGTCCGACTTCACCGCGCGATAAGATGAGCGGCATCCGGTCGTGCACAGGCGCCATCGAGGCGTTGGCCTCTCTTGTCAGGATCACAAATCTGTTTTCTTCTCCATAGGGCCTGTAAATTCCCGCCAGGTACAGGATTTTGCTCTCCGGAACAGTAAAGATCACCTTTTCTTTCTTCCTGTCCCACTCATAGAAGCCCGCTGCCGGCAGCACGCACCGCCTCTCCGCAAAGCTGCCCGCAAATGTAGGCCTGTCCTTCACGCTCTCCGCCCGCGCATTGATCAGAAGTTTTCCCTTGTCAAAGCCGGGAAATCCCCACAGCAGAGGTTCTGTCCTGAGTCCCGCAACCGGATTTTCTATTCCACCCTCCGAAGTCGGATGCTCTTGCCCATCCCCTTTGCTTTGCACAGCCGGTCCGCCGGCCGCCCCGGTGCCGCCGGCAATCAAAGCGAGCGCTCTCATCCCGGGCGTGTAGTCGCCCGCCCGCATCCTGAGAATTTCACCCGCAAGATCAGGAAAATCTTCTTCAAAAGCATCTTCCGCTTCATCCGTCCAGAAGTATCTGCCACACATGATCCTATACCTCCTGCTAAGGCCATTTTTTCCAAAACCGCAGACTTTTTCTCCGAAACCGTAGCCTTTTTCTCCGAAACCGCAGTCTCGTGCGCCTTAAAGACCCATCTTGCTCATAATCTGTTCCGCCGTCACGCCCGGATGTGTGACATACAGCCTCACGATCTGCTCCGTGAGCTCTCGGCTGACGCCCCGGCGCGCCGCAATTTCCGCTACCGTGCGATTCTTTGCAAGATCTGCGCCGATCTTTCGAATGAGGTCTGCGGAGACTTGTTCTTTTGCCGTCACCGCCGCAGAAGTCTTAAGCGGGCTGTGAGGAATCTCGATCTTTTCAACCGTGATACCATAGCATCCCAGCCTGTCACCCGATTTCCCCTCCGATGGCAGATTACCGCCTCCAGAACTGAACTGCTTCGAATCCTCCGAATTGCCCTCGACCGGATCCGAGATCGTGAGCACCGCCATCGTGATCGCCTGATTAAAGCGTCTGGGCCCGCAGCTGCCCGGATTGAGGAAAAGGGTTCCGTCCTTATACTCCTGCGCGTACCTGTGGCTGTGGCCGTAGATGACCACATCAGCGTCCACGTTCGCGGGAATGTCCTTTTTCTTGTGCGTCATGAAAAACCTGCGACCGAAGAGCGTCACTTCAAGCGTGTAAGGAATGTCCGCCGCCCAGTCCCGGTCATTGTTGCCCCGGACGACATAGAAATTCCCGGTTCCGCCGACCTGACAGGACGCGCCGCTGCCGCTCGCCTTGCCGCCGCTGCTCGCACTGCCGCCACACGCGCCACTGCTGCCCACACTTCCGCCACCCACACTGCCACCACACGCACCGCGAATCATTTCCAGCGTCTGGGGACCGCTTATATCCCCGCCGTGCAGGACGACTTCGCAGGTCTTTATGACCTCCGCCACTTCCGGGCGGAGCAGGTTGTGTGTGTCAGAGATTACTGCGATGCGATGCCCGTTCACGCTTTTTTCCTTCCCGCCATCTCCAGCAGCGTGTCGCCGGTCGCCCGGTACACGGTCCACTCGTCCATCGGGATCGCCCCGAGAGACTTGTAAAAATCAATGCTCGGCTGATTCCAGTCCAGGCAGGACCACTCCAGCCGGCCGCAACCGCGGTTCACCGCGATGTGCGCCAGCTCCTGCAGAAGTGCTTTGCCATATCCTCTGCCGCGGTAGGCGGGCCGCACATAGAGATCCTCCAGATAGATGCCCGCGCGCCCCAGGAAAGTCGAGAAATTATGGAAGAAGAGGGCAAAACCTACTTCTTTCTCTCCGTCCATGACAAAG
>JAZQCI010000029.1:0-73845 GCA_045546175.1 Lachnospiraceae bacterium
CCTGTAGGGCACATGCCGGGATGTGGCAATGTCATCTGGGGGAGCTGCCTGGCCCACTTGATTCTGCACTGGATCTTGTCAACATCTTCCTTGTCATAGGCAATAAAATACTTGAGGGGCTGGATATTAATACTGGAAGCACAGAATCTTGCGCCGTCCACATAATTCATAAGCTGTTCTCTGGTAAATACGCAGCTCTCATCATATCCGCGAAAACTTCTGTTTTTGACGATCAGATCTTTAACCATGATTTTCCTTTCTTTCCCTGACGGAACGGGAGATGCAGTAAAACTCTGAGGAATATGATATGTTGAAAACAGTTTATTTGTAAACTAAAAATTGTTCTATAAAGCGATTGATATCCTTGTGTCTGTGCCGGCCTCATTATTGACATCGTGAAAAAAGTAATATAGAATACATCAATGGCAAAGATGTCCCTTGACCGGAAGGTCAAGGGATATCTTTGCCTTTTTTGTTGAAAGAGTTTTTTCAAAAGGCGAAAAGGAGTAGTTATTATGCAAACGATCACAGATGTCAACAGTTTGATCAATGGTCTTGTCTGGGGATGGCCTGCACTTATCCTTCTGGCGTTCACAGGAGTATTGATGACCTGCCTGACCAAATTCTACCAGATCTCTCACTTTAAGTACTGGGTGAGCCATACGATCGGACAGATCTTCGGAGACAGTAGAATCACGGCACATACAAAGGATCAGTCGATCTCTCAGTTTCAGTCCCTGTGTACCGCATTAGCGGCAACCGTAGGTACCGGTAATATCGTCGGTGTGGCAGGTGCCATCGCAGTGGGCGGACCGGGCGCGGTTTTCTGGATGTGGCTGATTGCCTTCTTCGGAATGATGACCAACTTTTCTGAGAACGTCCTGGGTATTCTTTACAGACGCAAGAATTCAGAAGGAGAGTGGTGCGGAGGCGCCATGTATTACCTTCGCGACGGACTTGGCGGAAAGAAGAACTGCAAGCAGCTCGGCGCGGTTCTGGCGGTACTGTTCTCTGCGTTCTGCGTACTGGCTTCCTTTGGTATCGGTAATATGAGCCAGGTAAACAGTATGACAAAGAACATCAACCATGCTTTTCATATTCCTAATCTGGCCATAGGCATTTTCATTTTCCTTGCAGTTGCCTTGGTCATCGTGGGCGGACTTAAGAGAGTAGCGGCTTTTACAGAGAAGCTGGTTCCTTTTATGGTCGTCCTCTATCTGGTTGGCACACTTGTGATCATCATGATGCATGCGACGCAGATCCCTGCAGTTTTAGTGTCGATCTTTAAGGGTGCTTTTGCTATGAAATCGGCTGCGGGAGGCATAGTCGGAGCCGGTATCGCGAAGGCGATGCAGATGGGTATGAAGAGAGGCGTGTTCTCCAACGAGGCAGGTCTTGGTTCTTCTGTTATGGTACATTCAAGCTCCAACGTAATTGAACCTGTAAAACAGGGCATGTGGGGCATCTTCGAAGTGTTTGCGGACACTATTGTGGTCTGTACACTGACTGCGCTCACGATCCTCACATCCGGGTGCGTGGATCTTTCGACCGGACAGCTCACAGCTGTGGCGGAAGAAATCGGTTCGAGCTCTTTGGTAAGCTATGCGTTCGAGCAATCTTTTGGCAAGGGCGGATCCATGTTTATCGCCATCGCAATCTTCCTGTTCGCGTATTCAACGGTTCTTGGCTGGAGCCACTACGGTTCCAAGGCTTTTGAGTATCTGTTCGGGACCAAAGCGATCATGGGCTATCGCGTGATTTTTTCGATCGTAGTCCTTCTCGGTTCTGTTATGGAAGCTCAGCTCGCCTGGGATATTTCTGATACCTTCAACGGCCTGATGATGATCCCCAACCTGATCGGTGTGCTCACCCTTTCCCCTATGGTCATGAAGTGCACGCAGAACTATGTGGACCGCCGCATCCGGAAGCAGTCCGGCGTCGAGCCGATCCTGTCCATGTTCCCTGATATCCAGAAGGATCAGGAAGTGAGACTGAAAGAGCGTCTGGAGTATCTGAGAGAGAATGAGGACGCATAATGATTCGCAATTAAAAAGTGAAATTATGATAGAAGAGTTCCGGGAGATCTGCCCTTCGGAATGGAAGATCACCGATATATTATGCCGGTTTTTGTGTTGTCCTGATATGAAGTGAATCCCCGTGAATTCAACGTAACTTGAAAAGGGGCGTGCCGCAAAGCGTAGGTTTTGAACCTTCACGCTTAATGCGCCAGCCCCTTTTTTATGCGGTTTGCTCAGTCTGGCAAACGATCTTCATAAATGATCGCCAGTTCGCCGTACACCTGCCCCTAGTTCAGGATCGGCTTAAACCTTTTTTGTTGCCACAAATGTGGCCAGACACAGGGCTTTCAGGAGCGCCTGGCTGCTCGGGAAAACACTACACTGACAGTTCCATTTAGTTTTTTTTTCTTATGTGCTTCTTTTAATTCATTCTTTATCGGTACCGACCAAAGCATTCCTAAAAACTCATCTTCCTTAATTATTTTAATATTCATTCCTTGACGGATATACTTTTCAGCGAGCCGAGTCTTGTTTGATTTTCCCCCATGAATAGAATTTGGACGATAATAACCAACAACGAGGTAATCAGTGTTTTTTGTAACATTACCATGTGAATAACCGCCATGAACATCGATTTGATCGTACGCGTCTTTGCGCTTATAGAAGGCAAGTATTCCGGTGATTGCAAAGTGTTTCCCTTTTATCATAAGTTTTTCCCGCGTCGCATCCATCTAATATTTCCCTCTTGTATTTATAAAAACTGATCTTTGAAATCCCTGCCAGCCGCCAGGTCTCCTCATTAGATAACGATCCGCCAAAAGACTTATTATGCTTACGGATCGTCTCCTTTGCTCTCACAGCCTTCTGGGTTTCGACTCTGCTTCCTGTCCGCCTACCGGCAATATGCCCAGCCTCTTTTGCCCTCATCATTCCTTCCTTAGTGCGGGTATGGAGATAGTCAACCTCTTTCTGCGCCTGCTCGAAGGCATATCTAATCTGTTTTTCCGCAAGAATCATAAGAACGCGATTCGTAGCGTCGATATAAATATCTGCGATGTCATTCCCTGTCAGTTCTAGTCCATTGTTAAGTGAGTCACGATAGGTCGTTGTATTGATATGCGGCTCCTTCAGGAAAACAAGGTTGATGTTTTTGTAAAAGAGTTCTTTATATAAAGCGAATCCCTCTTCCGAATTTCTGCTCATCCGCGATACTTCATCAAAGACAATTGTATCGCCGGGAACTACTCTCCGGAGAATCTTGTCCAACTCCTTCCGGCCCTGTAACTTAGTCCCTGTAAAAGCTTCTTTGTAGATCACAGCTTGTGGATACTTTTCCAGTATATTTGATTCCTGTCGCTCGATCCTCTGTGAATGCGTACTTACTCTGCAATATCCGTATGTCGCCATACCCACCTCCTGCTATTTTTGCATTGCGTGCGTTACGCTTTAAACGACCCTTTATTATTAAACTCTGATTCTGCTTCATTCCTCCGACTGTGGCACTGTTTTTAATACTTTTCATGCCAACCTTTATTCTTATACTTTTTCGTTCTATTAAAATAAGACCGGGTGGCCGGTCCTTAAATCCCTGCTTTAGAAAATCTGAAGTTGAAGGGAACATGCACGGGAGGAAACACCATTTTGTACTTTTGGTAAAGATATTTGGCAATTACTGTCATAAAAAGAATCTCATCATAATGAATTGCGCTCATGTAGAATTGTTATAGTATAGTTATATCTCCGATTTGTTATATAATCATTATAACAGAGTAGGCATGATTGTCAATTTTTTATTGCTCCTCCCACGACTCTTTAATGATCCCCGGAGCACAAAATGATTCAATATAAAACGCTCCTATAATAGGGAGCATATATTAAAATGCAGATGAAAATATGCTCCGATATATAGGTGTCAAAACTCCCGATCATCGATAGAATATCAGTGATCGGGAATTAATATCTCATCATATTCTCATCAGAACATATATCTTTCAATTTCTTCTCTATTTTGCAGCCTATCCGCCCAATCTTGAACGTCATCCAGTCCATATTTGATTCTGGCGAGACGCCTGCAACAGCCGCAACAGTGTCCGTATCACTTCCAAGGTTGACCACTGTTAAAATATCATTATGGAAACATTTTCCCAGGCCTCTTCATGACTTACTGCCCATAAAGCCGCTTCAAGTGTAACGACCACATAACCGCTTGATCTGATCTGAGATCTATCAACAGTGTTTTAAAACGCAGGCGGTCAAAAGGCTTGTTAGCTTTCCAACATAATATTCTCATAATTCTAGTCATCAAAAGCCTAATAAAAAGCTGAAAGCGTGATGAATCCAACGTTTTCCGCTATCGTGGAGATGGTGGGACTTGAAGCCAATGGTCTCGAGAAAAAGCCTTTATTTTAGGGGCTTTTCGGGATTTGGCCGAGTCACCCGGAGTCACCAGTAACAAAAACGTAATTAGGGCATGCGGAATAGGTACCGTTCAGCATGCCCTACTTAAAAAACAGCAGAACCCGCGTGAGGGCTCTGCTGTTTTTAATTGGGTTAAGAAAATACGGGATGGTCTGATCTGATCTGATCTGATCTGATCTGATCTGATCTGATCTGACAGTATTATCCCTCTTCGGGAGCCTCGTCCACATCCATTTTTGCGCGGACGATCTTTTTCGTAGCGTTTTTGACAAACGGGAACTTACGCACTTTCAGGGTGGTGATGGCGCGGTAAAGAGGCTGGGTCTTGTTGTAGTCGTCCAGGATCCCCTGCAGCTGTGCCGCAACGTCCTCGGGAGAAAGTCCCTTAGCCTCCACGACATCGGGATCCGGGTAGATCCGTGCCGCAAGTCCGTTCTCCTCGCCGCTGATGACAACCTCACCGACCAGGTCATGGGTCAGCATAACGTTCTCGATTTCTTCGGGAGAGACGTTTTCACCGTTGCTGAGGATAATGAGATTCTTCAGGCGGCCGGTGATGTAAAGATAGCCGTCTTCATCCATGCGTCCCAGGTCGCCGGTACGGAGCCAGCCGTCGGAGAATGCTTCCTCAGTCTCTTTGGGCATCTTATAATAGCCCTTCATGACATTGGAGCCCTTGACCTGGATCTCGCCGTCCACGAAGCGGACCTGCATATTGGCGAGGACTTTACCGACGGAGCCCGGTCTGTTGCCGGTCTGTCCGTTGGAACTGATCGTAGGGGAGCATTCGCTCATGCCGTATCCTTCACATACCTTGATCCCGTACTCCTCGAACAGGCTGATATAAGCGGGATCCAGATGTGCGCCGCCGGAGAAAATGTACTGCAGATTCTCTCCCATCAGCTGCTTCCCAATCTCGGGTTTTGGCAGATCTGATTCAATGGCGGCAAGCCTCTTGCCGATGGTCTCGATCATGAGCGGCACCATCAGAAGGACCTGGGGTTTCACTTTTCCAATGTTCCTGACCATGTGGAGCAGAGAATCATTGATATAGAGAGTCGCTCCGAGAGAGAAGCCTTTGAGCCAGTCCATGACCAGGCAGTAGGCGTGGTGGACAGGGAGCACGGAGAGCATGGTCGTCCCCGGTTCAAATGTGACGATCACATTGGTCACGTCGTCATAGAGATTACGCTGGGTCAGCATGACGCCCTTGCTCTTTCCGGTCGTACCGGAGGTAAAGATGATGGTGCAGACATCATCGGACAGAGGGCGTTTATCCTCAGCAACCGCTGCCCCGTCTTCTCCGGAAATGAATTCCGCAAAGGAGACGATAGAGGGGTCCTCCGGTGAAGGATTCCCGTCAAGAACCACATAGAGCCGCACGGCAGGGCAGTTTTCCTTTACAGTGTCGATCATGGATGCCAGTTTCGGAGCAATGAAGAGAGCCTCGGAATCCGAACGGTTGATCAGATCACAGAGTTCCAGCGGCGGCAGCATCGGATCGAGCGGGACAGCCGTAATCTTCGTGCTGACGATTCCCAGATAGGAAGCGATCCACTCATAAGAGCTTGTGCCGATCATGGCCACCTGTTTACCTTCAAAACCATTTTTCAGAAGGGATCCGGCAACCTTGTTCCTGTCTTCGTTGAGTTCCCGATACAGCTTCTCAGGAATCTGTTTTTTTACGATCCAGCGCACTGCCGGATAATCGGGATATTTTGCGACCGTATCTTCCAGCAGCCTGGCAATGATGTGTCCATCGTCCATACTTAATTCTCCTATGAAAAGTATACAGTCTGTGAGTTGTATACAGTCTGTGAGTTAATATACGTCCTCTTCTCCTGATCTGCTTTATTCATCAAAAAGCGTGTTCATGTACTCCAGGGCCTCACCGACTGTCGTGATACGGATGGCTTCCTCCTCTTCCAGCTCCACGTCAAAGGTATCCTCCAGATCGCCCAGATAGGTCATGAAACTCAGGGAATTAAAGCCGAGGTCCTCGCGGAAACGCATATCTTCAGTAATCTCCGATGCATCCTTGTCGCAGTATTTTGCCACAATCTCCAGAAATTCTTGCTTCTTATCCATGCTGAAACCTCCATTTTTTATTGAATGTTTTTTGACGCTCTGCGATTACAGGGCGCAGTGTCTCACAATTATCTTCTTTCCTCGCGCGCGGCACAGCACGGCAGGAATCTTTTACACAGTGCTGATCAGTTCTCCAATCGTGACATCCGGTTCATCCACGCCGCGGAACATCATCTTCATCATGTAATAATACAGTCTCTGAATGTCATCATAGGACAGGACGGCACTCTGATAATGATAATCAAAGATGAGGCCGCCGTCATTGGAGCTGTGGGTAACAGTCAGGTAGATCCTCTTGGTAGCGGCGCCGTTTGGATACCAGACGGAACGGGTCTTGATCCCCGCCAGATGCTCATTCTGCATACGGACAGGCATGGGCTGATAGGTCAGGGACATGGAGATATACTCCGTGTTATCCGGCGCGCCGTAGAGCTCCTTCAGCATTTTGTCTACCGCCACAGGATCGTAGTTGCAGTGAAGATAGATCTTGTTCTGGACGTTCTGGAGTTCATATAGGGCATCCAGGAATTCTGTATCCGGGCTGATGATAGTACGAAGCGGGAAGGACAGCACACGGCTTCCTCCGCAGGTCCATTCAGCCTGGGTGGAGCGGCGGGATACGAAATTCCTCAGCGTGATGTCATCCTGACCGCCCATGGCCTTGGAAAGATAGGTCCGCATAGTGAGGAGGATCAGGTTGGTCATGGAAACGCCGTGCATCATGCAGAAATCCATCAGCTTCTGAGTAGCTTCGGGCTCCAGATGGAAGTCCGCAACACCAACGGAGCGGTCTTTTGTCTCCACATCCGCTGCGCGGAGGGACTTGTCCCCGTGCGCTCTCCGGCTCTCCTGCAGAACTCGGGAGCCTTTGATGTCGGAATAAATTGGTTCGCCGTTTTCCGTCAGGTAATCGCGCCAGAATTTCTCGTCCTTGGCCCGGCGCTTTTCGTTCTTTGCCTTTTTCAGATCGCCGATCAGGACTTCTTCGAAGGAAGCGAGGGGCTTGGGATATTCAGAGCCGAAACGATAATGGCAGTAAAGCTCCATAATGTCGTTGACCATCACGATGAGGCCGGAGGAATCAACGAGGCGGTGGTCAATATGGATATACATTCCGTTGTAGCCTTCCGGCATCTTCACAATGGTGATCTCCACCATGGGGATCTCCGGCTCTTTGAACTCCTCATAGGTCTTTTCCTGCAGAAAAGCGTCGGCTTCCTTCATGGTGAGGTCGGAGAGATCCAGGAAGGGAACATCGCGGTCATCTCTTTCCGCAATGTACTGCTTTACATTCCCGTCTTCATCCGGGGCAGTAAACCGGAGACGAAGGCACTCGTAACGCCTAAACTCGTCCTGAATGCATCTCTTCAGAAGGTTAAAATCAATCTCTGTCTGCAGACCGGAAAAAACACTGATATTGCAGCAGCGCTGAGTGCCGGTTTCCCGGATGGGCAGATACTGCAGCATCTGACCTACATCCAGGGGATAAAGTTTTTTCTCCATCGTTTTCCTCCTTGTTGGTTTATCTTGCCGGATTTCCAGACCGACTGTTACTTCCTTTCCTTACTTCCTTTCCCTACATCAATCGTCCCGGAAGGGACAGCAAACATAGAAGGCCGGCTTTCATTCATAGAATGTCTGAGGGCATCAGAGGGCGTCGATTTCAGCGGCATCAATTGCCCGTGCGGCAATATTGCGCACATCTTCGTTGATGGCATGCCCTTTTTTCTTATCTCCTGCAGGTATTCCTATCTTTTTCTTCACCTGTTTTATACCGCCGATCCGCTGTGAAAACAGCCAGTCCCGCATCTCCTCTTCTTTGTAGACCTTCTCCCAGCAGAAGTGGGCGGACTGCCAGAAAATCTGCTTCTCGGGATAACGGGTCAGGCGGTAGCTGATGCCGGCTCCATCCAGCGCGGCCAGGGTGGGATCCAGTGTAAATGAAGGGACGATGACCGGATCATCCGCAGAGTGGAAGATCCACATAGGTATGTGTTTCAATGCCCCGATCCTCGCGGGGTTGGCTGCTCCCGCGACAGGGACCATGGCTGCGAAAGCGTCCGGATGCTCCATCGCGAGCACATAGGCACCGAAGGCACCGGATGAAATACCAGTGAGATAAAGCCGTCTGTCATCAATCTTGTATTCTTTTTTGAGTTTCTCGATCAGTCTCCAGGCCACTGTCAGGTGGGGCATCGGCCAGAAAGGAGAATCCGTTCTCTGACTGATGAACTGGTTCAGGGTCGTCCAGTTGTCATCCTTGTCATAGCGGACGTTGCATTTGGGAACCAGGACAAAGCACTCGTTGCGGCCGGCTTCCGAATCCTCTGCAAAGACTGTCGCCATCTGTGTTTTCATCAGCACTGAGTCAATAGGCTCCTGAACTTCACCGGTTCCGTGAAGGCATATGACCATGGGATATTTCTTTCTGCGGTCATACTTTCCGGGAACATAGAGTTTGTAGGGCATTGTGATCTGGAACTCCTCATCGTAGAAGGATTCCTCCCTGAAAAGGTCCCGGAGTTTTTTCCCTGAATCTCTGTGGATATGGATCTCATAGCGGTCCGTCCCGTGCTCTGCACTGCCCGCGTCAATAGTGACAGCCGCCTCGAGGTCATTGGCAAAGCAGGACTCCCGCTTGTCAAGGCGGATGATGTAGCCGCCGTAATAGTCATAATAGGGGATCTCCGTTCCGGCTATATAGTCGCCCATTTCCGGCTCAAGAGTTTCAAATCCAAAACGGCCGGCATCGCGGTCGGAACGGATACTGATATAAAATTCCGGTGCGAACTGCAGCTTCAGAAGTGCTCCGAAGCAGTCCGTGGGGACGGTTACATGATATGTTTTGACAGCAGGATCAAACTTGATCAGGCTGTCTTCGGAAGCGTTAATGAGAAATTGTAGATCTGTGATAGGTACCAAAATGAAATAACTCCTTCGATTGTCTGCCGCAGGCAGGTAGGGCAAATGAACAGTACATTTCCACCCGCCTGTGAAAAAATAATAATACTGTTTTCTGCAAGGGGCCGGACACGACGGTGCGCTGTCAGGGCCGGGCAGGAACACACTGCTTGTGCGATTCCCGAAAGCCTCAAATAATGCAGGGCCTTTGGGCCCTGCCCGGGGCCCGCTGAAGCAGAACTTCTACGCTTTATTCTATCATAGAAACGGAATGTAAACCATATTTAATCGCATAACCGATATCTGTCTAAACATGCTTTGTCTTTCTGCGCAGGAAGACCAGGATACCGATCCCTGCAGCTGCGGCAGCTGCAATGGCCGCCCACATGGCCACGGGAGCCGTGTCACCGGTCATGGGGCTTTTCTTGCCGCCGGAACCCGAATTTCCGGAAGAGGATCTTGTCCCGGAACTGCTGCCGGAAGATCTTTTCTTCGTCGAAGACGATGAGCCGGAGGTTTTCTTTACAATGGTGAATCCGGCATCCGCCCTGCCGTCATCGAAAACAGCAGTAATGGTATGTTCCCCGACGGAGAGGGTCTCCAGGAAGTCCGGCCTGAGGGAGACGTTCAGACTTCCGGGGTCGGCTGCGTAACTGGAAGGATCCACGGACTTGTCATCCACCAGGATGCCGGTGAAGCGGCTGAAGGTAGTGCTGTCCGCCGTATTCCGGCTGACCGTAAAGGGCAGGTCCTTTTCGGAGCCCTTGGTCCATTTGCTGCCGTCCCCTTTGGTAAAGGTATAGACGATATCTTTATCATCTTCGTCCCCGGTACCGGCCTCTCCGCCCGCAGGGATCCTTTCTCTTTCAACGTGCGAGGCATCGTTCCTGCATGTGCGGGTGCGTTCACCGGGCGCGGAGGCAGCGGGCTCTCTGGTGACCACCCAGTCGCCCCAGTCATGGCCGGTCGGGCGGGATGGTGACGTCCTCCGGGCTGAGCTCCTTCTGTGCCTTTTCATCGGCAAAGAGCTTTCCGCAGCCCTCGCAGATCCAGTGTTCCTTATTTCCTTCTTCTGTACAGGAGGCTTCCTTTGCCTCCGCTTTCTTCAGGGGGAACTGATGCTCTGTCAGGACCGGGACAGGCCGGGTCTCGGTGTGGGTGCTGTCCTTTCTGCAGGTGCGGGTCTCCTCGCCCTCTTCCAGCTCTGTCGCCGGCTTCGTCATTTGTGGCCTGCGGCATCGACTGCGACGATCCTGCGGCTCAGTTCCTCACCGCACTCTGTACAGTAGACGGCTTCTTCGTAGCTGCCGGCTTCCTCACAGGACGCTTCCTTTTCGTTTTCCTTTACGGGGTCTCCCGGTGTATGTTTGTGGTAGGTGACGAGCGCTCCCAGTTTGTCCGGGACTTTGAAGGTATAAGTGCCGTCGCCCGCATCTGTGATATCTTTTACAAGGAGGTATCAGCATGAAAACAAACCGTCGTATTCCATCAATTAAACTTAACGATCAAGCTGCTATGGACTACGCTCTTTATATGATGATGAGCAGTTTCTTCAAGAAGGTTGAGAGTCTCTCGCCTATTTTTGAAGAGCAACTTCTTCTCCGCTATCGAACGCAGAGCGCTAAATCGCAAGAAGTGATGGAAAACATGTGTGTCGGTGCCGTAGATCACTATCTTCCCCTTGTTCTACCGGAATATATCCAAAACTGCCAGGTACAGGCAAGCTTTCGAAGAGGCAATGCGGATGGTGTTACGACATTTATCTTTGACGGAGGCATCTTCACCCTTGAACTCTTTGCGAAAATCAATGGTGCGCGTAGAACTCTGATCGGTTATGTTTTCCAGGAAGAAGGCGCAGATCCAGTCTCCGGAAAGATAACGATCCGATATAGAGCTCCCCTAAAGGGTCTTTCACGTGTTAGCCTAGAATTTGATGAAATTGCATAAGATCCTTCCGTCTTCTCTCCCGGACAGTCGTTATGGCCGTCCGGGTATTTGTTTTGCGATTAAAACGTGACTTCACTAAAAATCGCAGAATAATTTCCTTTTCTTTCATTCTCCTTCCGGAGGTGAAAGAGATGGAAAAAGACACTACTATTACTCCGGAACAGTTATCGGTTATTAATGAGGCCGCCGCTATTTTGCAGGCTCTCGGTACGCATGATATAATGAGCTCTGGCGACATTCTCGCTCAAAATGAGGAGAATGTAGACATGAAACGAATTGAAACTTATGAGCACAAGATATTCTATTCGTCTGGCAACTGGTATGTTGTAATGCCGGATGGGAAGCGTATACGGAGGAAAAAGCGGGAAGACATTGAGAAAATAGTTATTGATATCCAAAAAGAACGGGAAGCAGCCACCAAGGAAGAGGCTCCGCCCGACATAACCGCAGAGGAAATCTTTAAGCTTTGGCAGGCAGAAGGATTAAAAACGAAGGTTGTCAAAGGTGGAACCGTACGCCGGGATTGGGGTACTTACAATCGATATTTGAAAGGTACAGAAATTGCCGCCCGAAATGTTAAGACTACAACTCGCAAGGAATGGACTGCATTTCTGCAAAACATTCTAAAAGATCGACCAACAGCTAAGGAATTTGCCAGGATCAAAGGGGTAATAAAGGATATCCTGCATTGGGCTGAGGATCACGGATGTATCACATACACCGCGGAAGACGTCATCATACACGTTCGCGTAAGAAAAAACACTTTTTCAAAACCGGATAATGACCCTGCGAAAGAGGTATACCTCCCGGATGAATTAAAAGCTTTGAAGGAGTATTGCCTAAATAACCCTGATCCATATACTCGCTGTATCCTCATGGGGATAATCACAGGTACACGTCCGGGCGAATGTGCTCCCTGCCATATTGACGATGTTGACATAAGCAGGAGAACACTGACAATCCGGCGTACAGAAACGGGTGCGGATGAGAATGGAAACAGGGCAGAAACCATCCATGAGGGCGCCAAAACAGATGCTGGAGTTCGCATCGTATCAATCCCGGAGTGCAATGTCCCGTGGGTGGAAGAAGTAATCGAAGCCGCTCATCAGTATTCAGACACGTGGCTGTTTCCGCAGGAACCCGGCAAATGGAAGACAAGATATACCGGCCAAAGGATCAGGACTTCTCAGCTCAGACGGCATCTTAGAGATATCTGCGAGAATGAACTGCATATCGAGTACAAGTCCCCACATAAACTGCGGAAAACGTACGCATCGATTTTAGCTGCAAATAACGTTCCTGATACTATGCGCATCGCACAGATGGGTCATACAGACATCAAGACAACTAAGCAATTCTACGAATTCGATCGTGAAACTAATGCTGAAAAAGCGCAGAAACTGGGAGAAATTGAAGAATTGAGACTGCTTTTTGAAGACAAGGGAACAGAAATGTCCCCTAAAATGTCCCCTGAAGACATGTTACAGAAAAAAGAAGACCCGGAAACGCCCTAAAATAAAGCATTTCCGAGTCATCACCCAAATGGAGACGGTGGGACTTGAAGCCATTGGACTCAAAGGAAAAGCCTTTATTTACGGCACTTTTCGGGATTGGCCTGAGTCACCAAGAGTCACCCGGAACTAAAACGTAGTAATTAACGTACTGAAACTTATATTATCATTTATATTGTGCGGATGCTACCATTCCAAATACTCGACAACAAGTTATGCCGAGCTATTTGTTGGTAAAAACCCTGACCTGAGAGTTCCTCAGGTCAGGGTTTTTATTAGTTTCTTTCCGCCGAAAACAAAGCACCAATACCAGATATGACTCATTTGAAAAATGGAGGAGAAAAATAGGAAGAGTAATCGCAGTAGCAAACCAGAAGGGTGGCGTCGGGAAAACGACCACGTGCGTCAACCTGGGTATATCACTGGCTATGGCAGGCAAGCGGGTATGCTTAATCGATTCCGATCCACAGGGGAGCCTCACTCAGAGTCTTGGGTTTCAGAATCCCGACGAGATGGAGCATAAGCTTGCAGATGTTCTGAAAGCAGCAATGGAACCTCGCGACAATTTGTCGCGAACTTTTAAGACGACAATTTTGCACCATGCAGAAGGTGTAGACCTGGTTCCCGGCAACATCGAATTGGCGGGCGTAGATTGGCTGCAAATCCTGTGACCTCTTCATATAATCATCCGGACTTGTAGGTTGCAAATAGCCTCCAGCCTCTGATAACCCTCTCTGCGGTGGGAAAGAAAACTGTACCACAGGAAATACAGCGTTACATTCTCCAGCTAAAATGATCTCATATGCTTCTTTCAGTCTTTTTGTAGTGATAAAAGGCGCTGTAGGATATATATTGCATGCTAGTTCAAATTCCTCTCCCTGTTTGTGATAGTTCTCAATAACCTCTTTTAGTGCATCTTCTGTGGTGGCAAAATCATTAGATGTCTTCTCACTTCTCATAAAAGGCACCTCTGCACCAAGGCTTCTTGCCACATCAGCTATCTTCTCGTCATCTGTAGACACCATCACAGCATCAAATAATTGACTATCCAGCGCTGCCTGAATTGAATATGCGATTATTGGCTTGCCGCAAAACTCTTTTATATTCTTGCCAGGAATCCTTTTGGAGCCGCCCCTTGCGGTAATAATAGCAACCGTTTTTACCATATCATCTCAGTCCCCATCAATAGTACATCTCATACCATCTTTATCACTGCTGTTTCCGCATATGTAATCGGGTCAGAATGCATAAAGAACAGCGTACCTCTTCTTGGCGCGTACAATGTTTCCATTACTGAACCATCATAGGGATTTATGATCTCAGCAAGAGGAGTCCCCTCATCCACACTGTCTCCCACTTTTACAAGCGGCTCAAATATGCCTGATTTGGCAGTTCTGACACTAATCAGCTCCTTATCACTTATAACTATTGACGGGTGATCACCATTTTCCTGGTATTTTACAAATCCAACGCTTTTGCAGAATCTAAGAATAGACAGCACTGCCTGACCGGCACTCTTTTTATCAATCCTACTTGTTGTAGATGTATAGAGGCTGTAAGCTTTAGTGTTCCACACCTGCCAGTTATAGTTCAGCGTTGCCGTATCATACGGTCTGACAGTTCTTTTTACAACGTAAGGCATTCCAAACTTCATTGCCGTTATAACATCAGAATATCCTTCATCCATTAGTCTCACATGTGGTATAAACTCACCCGGCATGTAAAATGATGTAAACTGAATCCCATACTCGTAATCTTTTATCTGAGAAAAAATGCCGTCGGCAACTCTCTGGGTAGTCTCCCCTAGGTCATACCCTGGGAACATTCTGTTTATGTCAGTATTATCAATAGTCCAGAATCGCTTCTGCGTATTAATCGAATATGGGTTACAGCAGGGTATAATCAGAATTTTGACATCCGGGCGAATGCGCCCTTCTTCCTCAAGCTGCCTGAATTTTTTAACAAGCTGGGAACAACAGTATAACTGCTGAACTTCATTTCCCCTCATGCTTCCGACAATGCAGAGCGACTTCTTGCCTTTGCCAAATTCAAAACCTGTTATTCTGAAACTGTCTCTGTACAGTCCTTTGATCTCATAAATAGTCTTCTTTTTCATACAGCCATGGCTTCCTTTTTAAGCAGTCTGCCAATGAGCGATCCTTCATCAACAATCGGATATTCTCTTATGGTAAAAAGAATTCCGTCTACAGGACTTTCAACATTTTGTAAAACCTGCCCGGAAAGCGGATCAATAATCCTCCCAATCCTGTCGCCCTTGCAAAGCTTCTCCCAATGCTTCACATCAGGGATAAAGAGCCCACCTGATGCCGCATTGAGAAAACAGACATCTTCGGTATTCTCAGAAACAATAGGCTTTCTTGGCTCTTTCGTTTCTCCGGTCCACATTCCCATGTAATGCATTAGCCCCAAAATCCCATCCACAAGCTGGTCGCCGTACTCTTTTGTTATACGCATTCCAACGCCCATCTCAACAACAAGGCATGGTGTTCCCGCATTGTTTAGGCTGTATGCAAACGTAGACTCAAGAACAGTACTTGCTTCATGTATCCAGACAAAATCAACATTGCAGTGCTCTGCAAGGGGAACAAGTTCTTCTTTATGGAGCCTGTTGATCCTTATCTGCGGAATCTCAGTAAGATAGATATTACTTGCATGTATATCCAGCACCACAGCTGATCCTGATACATCCTTTAGGATATTTGCAGCAAGTAGTTCTGTCATATTGCCTTCTGTATTTCCCGGAAATATCCTGTTCATATCAAGATCAAAAGCTGGAATTCCACGGGTCACCGAATCTATTCCAAGTGGATTCATGGCAGGGTAGATGTCAACTATTCCATTAAGGCACTTTTTGTTTTCCTCTATCCGCCTTGCAAGCTCAAAGCATACATACTGCCCTTCAAGCTCATCTCCGTGTATCCCGGTAACAATGCTTATTCGCTTTGGAACACTTTCAGAGCCATCCGGCATTATGCATCTTTTTTTTATTCTTAAAACTTCATCGACAGGTAGTGCTACCTCCGCTACTGTTTTTATCATCAAAACAATGCTCCTCTGCTTATGATGCTCTGTCCGGGGCTTATCTCAGATACATTCACATATATATCCTGGGTCTGCTCTCCTCCCCCATGCATTATCCCTCTGTTTATCTGACACTCTGTGGCATCCCTGCCACTTCCAATCTTTATATGCGAGTCTTGTACAATAGTATTATTAGTCGGATCAAGGCCGTACCATTTTCCACCATCTGCAACTTCCACCCATGCATGAGATTCGCCTTCTCCTATAATGAGCCCGGTTACGTATCTGGCTGAGCATCCGGACAGATTAAGTAGTGAGATCATGATATGAGAATAATCCTGACATACTCCCCGACCTATTGAAAAAGCCTCCTCTGCCCCTGTGTCGATTCCGGTACATCCTTTTTCATAAACCAGATGTTCATGAAGCTTTTCCATTATATGCTTTGCCTTATCAAGTGGTTTTATCTCGTCAAAAGAAGGCATATCAGCCCTTATGGATTCCATATATTCCAGTAGTTTTTCTCCATGAACAGTGAGTCCATGACTATGCCTGTATATCATCTCTTCAGTTTCAGTTGCAACAGATTCATGCACAGCACATCCGCATTCTGCATCGCCTTTAATGTGATATTTAAAATATGAATGCGGTATCTCATTGCTGCCATATATGTATCTGTTTCCGTGGGAATCGGTAGCCCATTCTGCTTTTGTTTCAGGTATCATATCGATCTTTATGTTCGATATTTTCTGTCTGTCACTATCCTTGGGGATACACTTTATTGTGTAGCAACACCATGAAACATCAGCAGAATAGCGGATTTCCATGCAATAATCAAAATGAAGTTTTTTCACGACATCACATCCTTAATCCTTATGCAATCAGTGCCTCTAACATTTTTATAACGCCATAATAATCTACTTCCTGTTCCTCCACAGCATTTCGGATTTCCTCGAGCTTATCCTTCTTTACATCCATTCCACTCTTCTCGATTCTGGGAATCATTCTGTTCACCTCTCTAACAAGCACCTCTCTTCCAAGGCCAAGCCTCGCATAAAGATCAAATCTTTCAATCCTTTTCCCGGACTTGATTATGTTCCTTACGTGATCATCATCCAGCTTGTCATCTATCATTCCCCAAAATGCGAGAATGTCGTCTATCACAAACTGCAGCTCAATAAGAGGTGCATCACTGAGCTTTGCCTTGTTCATCTCATATATTGCAAGCTGTATATATGAAAGGGACTCTGAGCCAATGCTTTCCCTCAGCACAATAGCATTATCATAGGCCCTGATGAGATTACTGATAATCGAGTCGGGATTATTCTCATCAAAGGGATAAGACTTCATGAAATCCTGCTTATCCTGGTAAATATCCGGTATATCGATCATCTGGCAAAAATCATGATAGCTGTCACGTATTTCATCAATCATGGTGTCATAGCTCTTGAAATAACACCTTACCAGCGTGTACACCCGCTCAGCATATCTTCCCAGCCAGTATAATCTGTTTGTCTGTTCTACTGAGATAATACCCATGTATCCTTAAATCCTCCTCCCTGTGAAGAATTGACAATAAACGAATCCGGATTCCTTGAAAAACGTGTAAGGCCACTTTTCCATACAAGTGGCTCATCTGCCATCAGCACAAATGCCCTGAGGTCTGCTTTTCTCGGAACCATATCATCGCCTTCAAGAATATCCAGATCCTGGAAGTCTATGACTTCCTGCGCGATAAACCTTCTTGGCTCTGCTTTGAGAAGTTTTATAAAGTTTTCCTTCTGTTCCTTTGACATTGAGCTTCCAAATACAACTCCATAGCCGCCTGCTTCAGCTACATCTTTGAGTACCAGGCTGTCAAACTTATCAAGCACATATTTCATATCTTCTTCATAGAATGGCAGATATGTCGGCGCATTCTGAAGTATTGGTTCTTCGCCAAGATAATAGCTGATCATTTTCGGTACAAAATAGTAAATGCCCTTATCATCAGCAGTTCCATTGCCTGGAGCATTTATCAGGGCAACATTTCCTTTTCTGAAAACATCGTAGATATGCGGAATTCCTATGACTGACTCAGGATTGAAATTCATTGGATCAAGGTACTCATCTGAGATTCTTCTGTAAACAGCCCCCACTCTCTCATGCTTTCCATCAGCAGTGATAAAGTAAAGCTTGTCATTTTCCACGATCAGCTCTGAGCCGTTTGCAAGATGCGCTCCCGTTTGTTCTGCCAGATAGGAATGTTCAAAATATGCCGCATTATATCTTCCCGGTGTTAGGATGACAGTGTGTCCGCCAACATTGACGTTATCCATAGTCCGCCTTAGAAGTCTTGCATAATTTCTGTTATCTTCAAGCCTCACATCATTGAATGTTCCTGGCGAACTCCTTCTACAGAGCTCCCTTGCTATCATCGGATATGATGCTCCTGATGGAACACGCAGGTTGTCCTCCAGTATGTACCACTGCCCATCCTTACCTTTTACAAGGTCAATTCCGGATATGTGGGAGTAAATTCCTTTTACCGGGCACACTCCCTCGCACTCAACCATATAACCGCTGGAAGCGAAGATAAAATCTTCAGGCACAACGCCGTCCTTTACAATCTTCTTTTCACTGTATATGTCCTTAAGAAAAAGATTTAGTGCAATAACGCGCTGTTTCAGCCCCTTTTCAAGGTATTCAAATTCATCGTGTTCTATAACCCTTGGTATGGCATCAAAGGGAAAAAGTTGCTCCTTAAACTCATTATTCTTATAGATTCCAAATTTCACTCCATACCTTGCCAGCAGTGCATTGACATCATCTGTATGTTTTAGCAGGTTTACATTGTTCATAGGCCTTTTCCCTTCTCTTGAAATAAAACTGATGGTGTAGTTTGCGCACTATCTGGTCGCACTCTGTGTAACAGTAATCCGTTTTGTTCCTGTCGTTATCGCCAAACGTAAGTGTTTCTTCCGCGCCTGTCATATTTCGCAGGTAGTCTGTCATATTCTGTACGGAGGCGTTCTTGCTATAGATTTTTATATATGAATATCCTTTGTAATCATCAGACGGATACGAAAGGATCTTAAGTTCTTCGTAGATATCGCTTCTTTTTATATCCTCTACCAGCTGCTCTATCTTTCTGGTCTCATCGACACACATCATGTATACTACCGGATGATCCTTTGGCCTTTCCTTGTTCAGGTAATTACGGTAGGGAGACTTATGCATTTTCCCATATATATCTTCAAGTACTTCCTGAATTGTCTCGGGATCAAGCGCTGATGTTGGCTCATCAAACAAAATGATCTTACTTTGTGAGCAAAGAGCCCTGGCAATTGCTATTCTCTGTTGTTGTCCCCCGGAAAGTGTCGTCGGATATACATCTGCTTTATCCTTTAATCCCACGATATCCAGATAATGGTATGCCAGCTCCTCAGCTTCTTTCTTGGGTTTATGATGAAGCTTCATAGGTGCAAGTGTAAGGTTTTTTAGAACAGTCATATGTGGATATAGATTAAACTGCTGGAATACCATCGAAGTACTTTCGCGAACCACTTTGGTTTTATTCTTTGAAGTCAGCTCAGTCCCGTCTATATAAACATGTCCACTACTTGGTGCCTCCAGAAAATTCATGCAGCGAACTGTTGTGGATTTTCCTGATCCGGACGGACCAATAATTACCAATTTTTCTCCCTCTTCAACCTCAAGATTCACATCTTTTAATACGTGAAGATCCCCAAAGCTTTTATTTACATTTTCCAGCTTGATCATTGCCATAGCTTGTTTTTCCTTTCCCAAATGCAAAGATGGCGCTCCGGTATCAAGCCGAAACGCCATTGTCTCATTGCACTTATATAGGATTAGTTATAATGAAAAAGAATAAAAGAAAAGGCGCTCCGAAACACAGTGTGAATCAAAACGCCTTTGCATGTATACAAGTATATGGTTTGTATTTATTTTGACAATTGCTATTTTATACAAAAATTTTGCGACAATATCCTGATCTTATCATTTTTTAGCCAAATCAAAGCTCCTGACAATGTTTTACAAACTCCCTGAATATCAGCTTGCTGTTATCATCCACTCTATATGAAAATTCCGGATGCCACTGTACAGCCCAAACAAACCTCTTTTCTGGTAGTTCCACTGCTTCCACCAGTCCATCTTCTGATACTGCCATGACTTTCAATTCATCAGCAACATCTTTTACTGCCTGATGATGATAGCTGTTTACGCTTATGACATATTCCCGAAGAAGTCTGTAAAGTCCTGAATCCTGTATAATCTTCACTTCAGGGATTGGAACATCATAGGGAGGGTTCTGATGATGTTCTGTTTCTGATGGGTGCTGCTTTCCTAAGTCCTGGTAAAGAGTTCCACCAAGAAAAGCATTTATAAACTGTATTCCCCTGCATATTCCCAAGATAGGGATGTCTTTTTCAAGAGCCTGTCTAAGCAGTTCTTTTTCCATGCTATCCCTGACTGCGTTACAAACAACCGAATCATCAAGCTTCTCCTCTCCGTATAAGCCTGGTGATACATCATGTCCGCCTGTCATCATAATCCCCATCCACTGTGTCAAGAAGTTGATTAATAGCGGCTTTATCTTCAGTCAATGGTAAAATTATCGGTATCCCTCCAGCTTCCGTTATTCCATCCATGTATCCTGGAAGCATCCACAGACTTTCCTTTTCATCATCAAATAATGGAACAAGACCAATAATAGGTTTTTTCATAAGTTATCAAGTTCCTCCAGCCATGTATTCACGCAAGCATCAGATGGCATCCTAAGATCGCCTCTGGGCGAAACAGCCACAGAGCCGACTTTTGGTCCGTCTGGAAGGCAACTCCTCTTAAACTGCTGCGCAAAGAATCTTCTATAAAATGTCTTTTCCCATTTCAGAATAACGTCATCCGAATATTCACCGGTGAAAGCGTTTTTTGCCAATCTGTATATCTTGCCGGGACTTTGCGAAAGCCTTAGCATATGATAGAGGAAAAAGTCGTGAAGTTCGTACGGTCCGACTAAATCTTCAGTCTTCTGGGTGATTTCACCTCCATCTGGTGGCAATAACTCTGGCGATACAGGTGTATCTAAAATATCATATAAAGTTTCTCTGAGCTTTCTGTCATCAGTAGTATCTGCGTAGTACTGTACAAGATATCTAACCAGAGTCTTCGGTACTGAGGAATTCACCGCATACATCGACATATGGTCACCATTGTAAGTAGCCCATCCGAGCGCAAGCTCAGATAAATCCCCCGTACCAATTACTATGCCGTTTTCCTTATTGGCAATATCCATCAGAATCTGGGTCCTCTCGCGGGCCTGGCTGTTTTCATAGGTAACGTCATGAGCATTTTCATCATGACAAATATCAGCAAAATGCTGTTTAACAGCCTTACTTATATTAACTTCCATAAATGATGCACCTATCTCTTTTATGAGCCCTACTGCATTTTCATATGTCCTGTCTGTAGTACCAAAGCCCGGCATTGTGACTGCTATAATTCCATTTCGATCGAAGTTCAGATAGTCAAATGCCTTTGCAAGAACAAGAAATGCAAGTGTCGAGTCAAGGCCGCCTGATATACCAATAACTGCTGTCTTACATCCGATATGATCAAGTCTTTTTCTTAATCCCATTGCCTGTATGGTAAGGATCTCATTACATCGCATGTCGCGTTCCTGTCCCAAAGCAGGTACAAACGGATTGGGATCAATATGTCTTGTCAGTTCTGCATGTTCCTTATTCAGTGAGAAACCCACGTGGTTATACTTGACGCTGGAATCTGCCTCATATGTTGTCATATGTCTTCTTTCAGATTCAAGATATTCCAAATCAATCTCTGATACGATCATATTTTCAGAGAAACGCCCCGATTCACACAGTACATTTCCATTTTCTGCTATTATATTATGCCCGGAGTATACAACATCCTGAGTGGATTCACCAGGACCTGCAGATGCATACAGATACGCACAGACCAGCCTTGCAGACTGGGAGCTAACAAGATTTCTGCGATATCTACTCTTGCCAATTATCTCATTGGAAGCAGAAAGATTGGCTATTACTGTCGCTCCAGCCAGACAGTGTGCAGTACTTGGCGGATCCGGCACCCACAAATCTTCACAAAGCTCAGATGCAACTCTAAATGACGGCATCTCATTGCACTCAAACAGGATATTTCTGCTTATTTGTACAGCTCGCCCACCAATATTGATAACTGTATCTAATTCTCTTCCAGAATAGAAGTGCCTTGCTTCGTAGAACTCGTTATAATTTGGCAAGAATGTCTTTGGCACAATTCCCAATATTTCTCCATTACATAAAGCTGCTGCAACATTGTATAGTTTTGCATCAACCGAGAGTGGCAATCCCACAAAAATCAGTGCATCCACGCCCTGACTATGCTTAGCTATTTTGAGCAGAGCTTCCTTTGTTGCTTCCAATAATCTGTCCTGAAAAAACAAATCCTGGCAGGTATAACCCGTTATACACAGTTCCGGAAATACCATCAGCTTTACTTTTTTCCCAGCAGCTTCTTCTATGCATTTGCATATTTCATTACAGTTAAACTCTACATCTGCAACCCTTACATTTGGAGTAATAGCTGCAACTTTTAAATATCCGTCTATCATTTCCCTATCTTCCTTATATTCTTAGTTGTTTTTGAAAACATATTGCCCCTTCCAATTTGTCATATGGAGGATAATTAGGCATTCTGGTATAACCAAGCCTGGCATACAATCCAACAGCATCCTTCATGGCTGGTGAATTAGACACAATAGATAACGCACCAAATAATGATTTAGCATCTACGTGTCTGCTTCACTGACTTAGATCCGCATCTGCTTCACTTTTTTCAATGATATCTACAAAGCTTCTTATTTTTTCAACGCTATCAAGCAAAACACTCACCTGTTTCATTACTATAATTCCTTCATATTTTAATCTATAATGTCATTCTGAAACCTTGACAGATGCTCATATGGCAAGATAAGCCTTCCCCTGTATAATCCACATCCGTCATTTACAAGTTGATTGTTTACCGCCCCAAACATATTTACATCAACCTTGGCCAGATCAAGCCCCTGCAACAGCATTCCCTTCTCATAAGCCTCATCAAAATAAGTGCATTCCCCCGAAGGTACTGCATCCCTACGGCTTCTCTCTTTATCCTGTCTCTTCTCATATCCAAGGTGATGTGCCGGTCCTATCTCAGCATAATCATCCATCTGTTTGGTACGCATCTGCACTTCAAGGTAAGACCTGGACTGATTATCATAGAAGGTAATGTGAAGAGATTTATATCCATAGGGACTAGGATTCTTTATATAGTCCCTGTAATATGGCCTTAATGATTCTGTTATCATCTCAGAAGGTTCTTTCCCTGGTATTCCATAGATTTCTGCCGTAAAGCCTTTCTCTTCCAGAAACCCCGGAAGCGCATTGGCAATCTCGTAGAGATACTTAAGTTCTATCTCCTCTCGTTTTTCACCATCCTTAAGGTGACAGACAGGCATGGATATAACTATGCGATAAGCAATAAGATCACGTATGGGACCAATCTGCTGTTTAAGCTCTGTGATACTTGGGAAAGAAGTGTTTTTCTCATAGTAATCATATACATGTTCTACTATGTTTCCATAGAATTTCTGTTCCGCTCTTATAAGCGATTTGATTCTTCCCTTAAAAGTAAACGCTAGAAAAGGGTATTCACTTGACATATATTTGTAAAATTCCCTGAGTCGCTGGGACTGAGAAGTAAGGAAATCATTATGTTCAAGAAGTTCCATCAGCTGCAAAAGGAAATTACAGTGAATCATATCCATACCATTTTGTGTCTTTTTAGCATCTTCTTTCAAATCATTGTGATATCTCTGCAGAATCTTTAAGACTGTGTCCCCTGAATACAGGTAATCATTCAATGTAATCATTCCCCAGATCCTCCCTTTCACAAATCTTACCTAACAGAAAAAGGCAAAGACACCATCATCTCTGAAAGCGTCTTTGCCTCTAACCTATATAATATCACAATTATATGCATCATCATGCAAGAAATATACAGATTGTTAAAATATTTGTATCGAAAGCTTTTGTAAATATAACGGGCAATGAATTCTGATTTCCTCTTCGTCGTTCTTCAACACCAATTCTTCATTAACGTCATCGAACGGTTGTTTTGGTATTATCTTAAAATCATGGGGTACGTTGTTGCATATGTCTTCATAATCATATCCAAGTACATTCGTCACTTGATGATCTATTTTTTCGAGTTTTGCTATTTTTTCCCCATAAGCAGACAACCTCAAGAACGTTTGTTTGTCTGCCACAAACGGGATTCTTGTTCTGGCATCTGATTGATTGGGTGTATATAATACTCCTCTAAACTTCTCCAGATAAACCTGTGAACACATTACGGCATAAGTATAATCTTCATTTGAATTCATTCCTCGGCTCCATTGTACCATCTAACAGAAAAAGCGCCCACCGCCATTATGGCGATGAACGCGAATTCCAGTTCACACTACTCTAAACATCTTCTTACTCTCTCCTCCGCCGGAGATCTACTGCTGTTCTCTCCTGGCCGACTCGACTTCCTCCATCCTGGCCATCTCCGCCGCTGCATCCTCCACGATCGTGTAGACCCCGACAGGGCACTGCCGGACCGTAGCATCAATTTCCGGAAATAAATGTTGTCATAGTATTTGTCTCCTTTTTCATGATCTCGAACATTTATCGCTTTTTACATAGTCCTATGTATCAATTTGTGCTATACTTTACAAAGATATCAATGAATTTCTTCCCGGAGGATTATCATGAGTGGTGAAAAACCCGGCGCTTACAAAGGCTTAATCGAAGCTCGGAAAAGAGCGAATAAGAAATATCATGATCGCTTTGTCGAAATAAAGGTTCGCGTCACCCCTGAGAAGCGTTCCATCATTAAGGAACACGCTGAGAGCATGGGCGAAAGCGCAACTGCCTTCATTAACCGGGCAATCGATGAAGCCATGGCCCGGGACCACGAGCATTAACGGATGATTCATCTATTCATGAACAATCTTGGGTTGTGTAATTGTCTACATAACAGTCATTTCCGAGCAAGGCCCCCACTTAAAATCTGATTTGAAAATACCGTTTTTAAATGGTCTAAACGTGGTCTAAATCAGAAGCGCCCAGAAGCTTTTCTTCTCGTTAAATCCGACATCTGCCGCGACCGGCATGTTGCATGGCTGCGGGCTTACAGAGGCAGAAGTTTTGTGCAACTTTTAGGGATTGACACTTTTCAATCAGAATACTAAAATCGCAAGTAAAGGCAAAGGAGTTCGCAGACGCGGGCTCTTTTTTTGTTATAGGACCGAAACAAGGGCGTTTCATGGCTTTTGCCGTGAGACGCCTTTTTTCGTACAAAAGATGTCTTGTAAGGAGGAAAAGTAAAATGTTAAGAGATGAACTGCCGAAGATCGTTACAGACCAGGTACCGGGGCCGAAGGCCTCGGAGATCCTGAAGCGCCGCAATGCCGCGGTTCCGAATGCGCTCTGCGGGGACACCTACCCCATTGTGATCAATAGGGGCGAGGGCGCAATGCTCGAGGATGTAGACGGCAATATCTTCCTCGACTGGATAGGCGGCGTGGGAGTGCTGAATATCGGCTACACAAATCCTGAGGTCGTCGAGGCTGTAAAGGAACAGTCGGAAAAATACTTCCATACCATCTTCAATATCGTCGTGCATGACGGCTATGTGACGCTTGCGGAAAAGCTGAACGAGATCGTTCCCGTAAGGGGCGATAAGAAAAAGACCTATTTTGCCAATTCCGGCGCTGAGTGCGACGAGAATGCGATCAAGGTCGCAAAAGCCTATACCGGAAGGAATAACGTGATCTGCTTTACCGGGGCTTTCCATGGCAGGACAAATCTTACGATGGCGCTCACCGCAAAGAAATCCTACGCGCTTGGCATGGGACCTTTCCCGGCGGGTATATACCGTGCGCCTTATCCGTATCTGTACCGCGCGCCGAAGGGATATACCGAAGAAGAGGCAGTGGCATATTACCTCGATGAACTCGAAAGGGTGCTGGACGAGGGAGCGCCCGCGGATGAAGTTGCCTGCATGATCGTGGAGCCGATACAGGGCGAGGGCGGTTTCATACCGGCTCCCATCGAGTGGGTAAAGGCAGTCAGGAGGCTTTGCGATGAGCACGGTATCCTGCTGATCGCAGATGAAGTGCAGTGCGGGAACTGCCGTTCGGGAAGGTATTTCGCGTCTGAGTATTGGGCAGAGGCAGGTTGTGCGCCGGATATCCTCACCACCGCAAAATCTCTTGGGGCGGGTGTGCCGATCAGCGCGATCACGGCAAGGCAGGAGATCATGGATTCCGTACCGGCAGGTGTCATCGGAGGAACATATTGCGGAAATCCTCTTGCCTGCGCAGCGGCATTAAAGACGATGGAAATTATGAAGAGAGATGACTATGCGGGCAAGGCAGAGCATATCGGGAAAATTGTCACGGACGGCTGGAAGGAACTCCAAGAAAAATACCCTGTGATCGGTGATATACGCGGACTTGGGGCTATGGTCGGCATCGAGTTCGTGGAGGACAGACAGACCAAAGAGCCTGCAAGCGCACTTGTTTCGCGGCTTTTGCAAAATGCGCTCAAAATGGGGCTTTTAATGGAAAATTCCGGAAATTACGGAAACGTGATCCGGTTTCTGGCACCGCTTACGATGAGGGACGAACAGGCAAAACGGGGTCTGGAGATCTTCGAAGAGGCACTCAAGGCGTCATTATGATCCTCAAAAACCCAACACTCTTTTAGAAAGGAGTAAAAAATGAAAACAAAAGAGCTTGGACTTACCAAACAGGATATCAAGGAAAAGGTAGACAAATACATGATCGAGACCTATGAGAGGTTCGATGTGCTGGCGGAGACCGCGAAGGGAATGTACATCTATGACGAAGAAGGAACGCCGTATCTCGACTTCTATGCCGGCATCGCGGTAAACTCGGTCGGCAACTGCAACGAGAAAGTAGTAAAGGCCGTGCAGGAACAGGCTGCCCAGATAATGCAGACCTTCAACTATCCCTATACGGTACCGCAGGCTCTTCTGGCCGAAAAGATATGCACATCCATCGGAATGGACAAGATATTTTTCCAGAACTCCGGCGCGGAGGCAAACGAAGCGATGATCAAGATGGCAAGGAAATACGGCGTGGAAAAGTACGGTCCGAAGAAATACCACATCGTGACTGCAAAGTCGAGCTTTCACGGCAGGACTTTCGGAGCAATGTCCGCAACCGGACAGCCCGACAATGCCTGTCAGATCGGCTTTGGCCCGATGACAGACGGCTTCTCATATGCCGAATACAATGACCTCGAAGCATTCAAGTCAGCCTGCACTGAAGATACCATTGCGATCATGGTCGAGCCCGTCCAGGGCGAGGGCGGAGTGCATCCGGCGACAAAGGAATTTCTGCAGGGCTTAAGGGAATTCTGCGACGAGAAAAATATTCTCCTGCTGCTTGAT
The DNA here is from genome assembly GCA_045546175.1 of Lachnospiraceae bacterium. Classification (GTDB taxonomy): domain Bacteria; phylum Bacillota; class Clostridia; order Lachnospirales; family Lachnospiraceae; genus CAG-791. The sequence continues at coordinate 27,452 of JAZQCI010000029.1, forward strand.
GAAGTGCAGTCCGGCTGGGGAAGGACGGGCGCGCTGATGACCTATATGAATTACGACATCAAGCCCGATATCGTATCGATGGCAAAGGCCATGGGCGGCGGAATGCCGATCGGCGCCATCTGCGCGACGCAGGAGATCTCAAAGGCATTCTCGGCGGGTTCCCACGGTTCTACCTTCGGCGGACATCCGGTGTGTTGCGCGGCGTCGCTTGCGGCTGTCACGGAGATCATTGACAGGGATCTGCCCGGCAACGCAAAGGAAGTCGGAGCGTATTTTATCGATAAACTCGGCACTCTTCCCCATGTGAAAGAAGCAAGGGGACAGGGACTTTTTGTCGGTGTCGAATTTGACGGCACTGTAAACGCGGTTGAGCTCAAACATAAATGCGTTGATAAGCATCTCCTGCTCACTGCGATAGGAAACGACATACTCCGCATGGTTCCGCCTCTTATCGCGACAAAGGAAGACTGCGACAAGGCTTACGCGATCATAGAAGAAGCCGTAAAAGAATTGGGTTGACAAGGAGGTCGTAAAATGTGTGAGAGCAAGCATATAGTCATATCCGTCGGATGCGAGTACGCCAGCGGCGGAACACAGGTCGGCAAGCTCCTTTCTGAAAAGCTCGGGATCGAATATTTCGACCGCGAATTTATAGACCAGATCATAGAAAGGGTCGGCGTTTCCCAACATGTACTCAATCTGGCGGATGCCGGTGAGGCTGTAAAGGGCTTAAGTTCCACCAACCCCGGAGGCTGGTCGCTCAAATACGCGGACCTTACGGACAGGCTGGTCTATATCCAGAAGGAGGTCGTAAAGAAGCTGGCGGCGCGAACTTCCTGCGTCATCATAGGACGCTGCGCCGACTATATCCTAAAGGACAGGAGCGACGTTCTCAACGTTTTCATATATGCGCCGATGGAAGCAAGGATCAGAAATGTGCGGCAGGCGGTCGGATGCACCAGAGAGGAGGCAGAGAAGCTGATAGAAGAAAACGACCGTATGTATCACGCCAGATACAAGCAGATCACCGGGACCTACAGAGGAGACCGACACAACAGGGATATCCTGATCGACGCGGAACTGCTGGGTGTTGAAAGGACGGCGGATTATCTGGAGTCGCTGGTAAAAACTCTGGAAAGCGAGGGAAAATTCGATGGAGAATAAAAAAAAATCTGAATTCAATAAAGTCCTTGGAGCATGGGATATACTTGTGATAGCCTTCGGCGCGATGATTGGCTGGGGCTGGGTCGTATCCTCGGGAAGCTGGATCCAGACAGGCGGCGTGATCGGAGCTGCGTTGGGATTTGTGGTCGGCGGCATAATGGTGTTTTTCGTAGGACTTACCTACGCGGAGCTTACCGCGGCAATGCCGCAGTGCGGAGGCGAGCATGTATTCAGCCACCGCGCGATGGGGCCGATAGGCTCATTTATCTGTACCTGGGCGATCATCCTGGGCTACGTCAGCGTCGCTTGCTTTGAGGCCTGCGCGCTTCCTACCATCATCACCTATATCTATCCCGATTTCCTTAAGGGATACCTCTATACGGTCGCGGGCTTTGACATCTATGCCTCCTGGCTTGCGGTTGCGGTGATCATGGCGGTATTTATCACCTGGATTAACATTCTCGGCGTCAAGACTGCCGCCATATTGCAGACCATACTTACCGTCGTGATAGCGGCTGTCGGCATCCTTCTGATAGCGGCGTCGGCAATCAACGGCTCTTCCGCAAACCTTTCGGGACAGATGTTCAATGACGCGAACGGTATCTTCGGCTCTATTATCAAGGTCGCACTCATAACGCCGTTCTTCTTTATCGGTTTTGACGTGATCCCGCAGGCTGCGGAAGAGATCAACGTAGATCTTAAGAAGATCGGAAAGATACTGATACTTTCAATCGTAATGGCGGTTCTGTTTTATTCCCTCGTCGTGCTAGCGGTCGGATATATGATGAGTCCTGCGGATATCATCGCTTCGGAAGAAGGCAGCGGACTTGTCACGGCCGATGCGATGGCAAAAGCGTTCAACAGTTCAATAATGGCAAAAGTCCTGATCGTAGGCGGAATGTGCGGTATCGTGACAAGTTGGAACTCATTTCTTATGGGCGGAAGCCGTGCTATGTATTCAATGGCTGAATCTTACATGATACCCAAGATGTTCGGCAAACTTCATCCGAAATACAAGACCCCTGTAAATGCTCTCTATCTCGTGGGTGCGCTTACGGTGCTGGCGCCTTTTGCGGGGAGAAAGATGCTTGTCTGGATCGTCGATGCCGGCAACTTTGGCTGCTGTCTGGCCTACTGCCTTGTGTCGGTATCCTTCCTGATCCTCAGGAAAAAGGAGCCGGATATGGAAAGGCCTTATAAGGTGAAACACTATTTATTCGTTGGCGTGATGGCAGTGCTGATGTCCGGCTTTATGGTAGTCTGCTATATGGTTCCGGCATCCGGCTCCGCGCTCGTATGGCAGGAGTGGCTGATGGCAGGCGGCTGGTGCGTCCTGGGCGTCATCTTCTTTGCGATCAGCAAATGGAAATATAAGGAGAAATTTGGCATCCTTATCAATATCATTTCGGACGAGGATGCGCTGGCACTCCAGGCAAGTGACAGTGCTATCGGGGAGGCGCTTGATAAGGCTATCGACGAGGCCATCGCTCTCGCGCTCAAAAACAGAGGGGTGGCATTATGAGTATGAATTTTCAGTATTATCTTCCCGTAAACGTCGTTTTCGGCTGCGGAAAAGTCGATGAGGCTGGTGAACTTGCCAAACAATACGGGTCAAAGGCGATGATCGTGACCGGCGGGAGCAGCGCCAAAAAGTCAGGGCTCTATGACCGGGTAAAGGAAAGCCTTAAAAAGAGTGGAATAGAGAGCATTCTCTTTGACGAGGTCACCCCCAATCCGCTTACGACCACAGCCGAAAAGGGCGCAAAGATTGCGAAGGAAAACGGCTGCGCTATCATAGTCGGAATAGGCGGAGGCTCGATCATGGACTGCGCAAAGGGCATTGCCTTCCTTGCGGTAAACGACGGTGATATCAACGATTATATCTTCGCCAGAGCAGCAAGCGACGAGGCTCTTCCGCTCATACTGATCCCGACCACCTGCGGCACGGGATCTGAGGGTAACGGGTTTGCGGTACTTACCAATCCCGAAAACGGAGACAAGAAGAGCCTGCGCTGTCCTGCGATCATCCCGAAGGTCTCGATCGTCGATCCCGAATGCATGAAGACCATGCCGAAAAAGGTGCTTTCCTCGGTTGGCTTCGACGCCCTCTGCCACTGCATGGAGGCATATACCGCAAACAACGCCGAGCCATTCACTGACGCGCTCGCGAGCTATGGCATGTCCCAGCTTGCCGTGCATCTTCCGATACTGGTGAATGAGGATAATGCGGATATTTCATTCTGGGAGGCGGTTACCGCCGCCAGCACGATAGGCGGCATGGTGATCGGCGTCGCGGGTGTGACACTTGCTCACGGCATGGAGCATCCCGCGAGCGGGCTCAAAAATATAGTGCACGGGCAGGGGCTTGCAGCGCTTACCCCGTTCGTTACGGAGCATATCTGCATGGGAAAAGCCAAGAGCAAGTTCGACTCGATCTCAAGGATCCTCGGCGGAGAAAGTGCAAAAGACTGCGCTGATATGATTAGAAAGTTCCTTGCGGATATCGACCTTACCGTGACGCTTTCGGATCTGGGCATCACAGCGGAAGATATAGACTGGATGACCGAAAACTGCCTGAAGGTATCTGCGGGCAATCTGTTGAATACACCGGTGAAAGTGGAAGAGGCGGATATCCACGATCTTTACAGGAGGGCTTTATAGCAATGGAAATCGTTGCGGCAAGGAAAGAGGATTTCGACGAGGTCTTCCCGCTGATACAAAAGCTCTGGAGCTACAACAAATACGAAGAGGATGCGACGAGGCAGGTCTATGACAGGATCGTTGCCTCGCCGGATTCCTTTGCGTTTGTCTTAAAGGACGGGGATCGCGTCATAGGGTTCTGCCACGGGGATTTCTTTCCGACACTGTGGATGTGCGGATTGACATGTTACATTTCCGGGATAATTACCGAAGAGAACCGGCGCAGACAGGGCTGCGGCACCCTTATGCTGAATCACGCCAAAACATTGGCCCAGGAGCGCGGCTGCAAAGCGATGATCTTAGATTCCGGACTCCCCCGCCTTGAAGCCCACCGCTTCTACGAAACCTACGGCTTTGAAAAGAGCTGCTATGGATTTGAAATGAAAATATAGCGAAAGATTTAACCTAATGGTTAGGCCCGCGGATTTCTCCGCGGGCCATCAATTTAGCTATTTAGTTGTAACATTTTTTTCGCGCTCCATGCCAAATAATACTTCTTACCACTTCCTGTCCGGTGCGCCGACATTTTATTGATTGATCAGTTTCTGATAAAGCTGCTGTCATGCGCTGAAAACCGGAACATCGTTTCATCTCCATTACCAAATTCTCATTCAATTTATCATCCGCATTATCATTGTTTTTTGTAATTCGGCATTATCATTATAGCCCCAAATAATGGCATATTCCACGACAACCTTTCCGCTTCAGCGTAGCTGTCCATTTTTATAACCACCAAATACTCTTTGAAAAACATGTCAAGAGATAACTCATTCTGCGTCCTGCCTTCTGCCTCAAACGTCCTGCCTCAAAAAACTCCGTATCGCCCGTATCATTTATATCCCTGAAATCTCCTCAATTGATATCCCAGTAATTATCTTCTTTTGTAATTGAGGTTAAAAAGAAGCCGCCAGAATGCGATATAAGCATCCGGCGGCTTTCTATGTCTTCATTATTCTTCTAACTGCTTAACTCTCGATCTCTTTTCTCAACTCTTTCAGCGTCTCCATCAAATCCGTTATATCAGTCAGCGATTTGATAAGATCGTCAACATCCTCGATCCCGTATCCGTTAATCGGAAAATCGATAAAAGCGTTGTCCTTGTTCACCTTTAGAGACGGCATCATCACGTTCTTGGGTTGCACTGTTGCAGATGTATCGACCCCGTCGTTATACATCCTGACGAGGTATTTGTCAGAGTCATATGCCCTGATCTTAAACGAGCCATCTTTCTTATGGATCAGTTTTAAGCCAGTGATTTTCAAGTCTTTTCTCCTCGTATGATTTCCCTGTCCGCATGCATTATCGTCCAGCCACTCCTAACATAATACTTCTATCATACCCCATTTTATACCACTACTAACATGGGTTGTTTCGAAATTCTACTTTGATACCGCCATTATAAGACTTCCGTGAGAAATCCAGGCTTGGGTAAATGAACTGCAATTTCAATGCTGTGATGAGCTTTCTGCATATACTGATGAGAACATGACTACATTTAACTCTATAGATGAACTTCCCATCGCATGCCGTGGAAATAATTATACTATTCCCTGCAGTGCCTCAGATTTAACACGTGCAGGAAGAGCTTTCCTGCGATACAAATTAAAGATGAGAGAACAGCAAATATCAGGAATATCTTATATAGTTCAGAATTCTGAATATGACGCTTCCGAAAAGGATCCAACAACATATCTTCTTCGCAGAAATTTTGCTACTCACTTATACACTCTCGGTTTCCCAACTGAATGGTGTCAATACTATATGGGGCATTTGATAGAAAATGACATTTTAAAAAGATCTGATTTCAATGATGAGGGTTTCTTATACCAAATGGCATTATTACTTGAAAAGCACCCATTAAATCAAACACTAAATTCAGATGATGAAATCAATATAGATGTCACTGGACCGTCGCAATATTATATATCTGTCGAAAACAAAGAGCTTGATGATCCCATCTCAGTTTTGATCAAATGTCCTCATGCTTCAGCTGAAGTTATGATTGGAAAATCCAACCGAGAACTACCTATGGAGATAGATATTACGAGTTTACATAAATACAACAAATAGTTAATTTGACACTAGCACAAGTTACATTGCTCCCATTTTTTTGTAATTTAGTTGTCAAGCTAGTCACGTATTTAAAAAGAATTTGGGATGGTTTTGGTTCAGTGTTGGGTCAAAAAGGCATAAAAAAACCCGGAAAGCCTATAAATAAAGGCTTTCCGGGTTTCTGCAATTATTCGTACTCAACCATTGCCGGGGGCTTGGGAGTAAAGTCATAGAGGACGCGATTAATACCGGGAACCTCCGTAATGATGCGCTGTACAAGGTGGTCAATCAGCTCATCGGGCAGGTGCTCGACAGTGACTTCCATGACATCCGTCGTGTTGATGGCACGGATGATGCAAGGCCAGTCGAAGGTGCGCTTGCCGTTCTTGACGCCGGTGGACTTGAAGTCCGGAACTACCGTGAAGTACTGCCATACTTTACCCTCAAGGCCGTTCTTGGCAAACTCTTCGCGCAGGATCGCGTCGGACTCACGGACTGCTTCCAGTCTGTCTCTTGTGATCGCGCCGGGGCAGCGTACGCCGAGTCCGGGACCCGGGAAGGGCTGGCGATCGACCATGTTCGCGGGAAGGCCGAGTTCTCTGCCGACCATGCGGACCTCGTCCTTGAAGAGGATCTTGACGGGCTCTACGAGCTCGAAGCGGGAAGCGATATCTTCCGGCAGACCGCCTGCGTTGTGGTGCGCCTTGATGCCGGCTTCACTCTCGAGAATGTCCGGCCAGATGGTTCCCTGCGCAAGGAACTTCACGCCGTCAAGCTTTCTTGCTTCGTCTGCGAATACGTCGATGAACTCTTCGCCGATGATGTGTCTCTTCTGCTCGGGGTCAGAAACGCCTGCCAGCTTATCCAGGAAACGGTCTACTGCATCGACGTAGATGAGATTTGCGTTCATCTCATCGCGGAATACCTTGATGACCTGTTCCGGCTCGCCCTTGCGAAGAAGGCCGTGGTTTACGTGAACGGAAATCAGCTGCTTGCCGACTGCCTTGATCAGAAGCGCGGCTACTACAGAGGAATCAACACCTCCGGACAGTGCCAGCAGCACCTTGTTGTCACCGATCTGCGCGCGGAGCTCCTTAACCTGCTCCTCAATGAATGCCTGCGCAAGAGCGGGAGTCGTAATTCTTTCCATATTATCGGGTCTTCTCTCTGTCATTGATTCCTCCTGCTATGAAATGGTTATTAATGAACTGCCACTAACTTTACGGAAACATTTTAACTGCTCTGTTTTATTCGCACAACTAATAAATTCCACAATTAAATGAATAAACGCGACCCTTTGTCCGACAAATTATGCAGAAATTGCGAAATCCCTCTCACAGCTCCTTGATCACCAGCACTGTGATCCCCGGATTGTCCCCGGGCATGATGCGTTTGATGCGGCGGTCATATCGGTATTCATCCTGAATCATGTGCATCAGGGATTTGCCCCGGTTATAGCCGTGGATCAGCCTGACATGATAAGTCCCGGCATCGACCTGCTTCAGTGCCGCCTCTATTTTCTTAATCGCTTCGTCCTGCCTGCAGCCGTGCAGGTCCACATCGATGAAGGGTCTGCTGATCATAAATCTTCCTCACAGCTCGTAAATAACAGAATATTTTGCCTCCAGATAATCCAGGAAATCCACCGGCGTAAACTCGCGTCCCGTGATATCCCTGATCCACTCCTGCGGTGAGAGTCTGTCCGCCTTGGCAAAAACGTGCCCGATCATCCAGCTGTTGACCGGCGCAAAGTTCCCCTCGCGGATCGCCGCGTCTACGTCTACTTCCTGCTTCATGCGGTTGTAGTACATGGCGTTGTAGAAATTGCCGATGGCATAGGTCGGGAAATATCCGAAGCCGGAAGTCCAGTGCACGTCCTGCAGGACGCCGTTTCTGTCGGAGGTCGGCTCTATTCCGAGGTACTCTTTGTACTTGTGGTTCCACATGGCGGGAATGTCCTCCACCCTGATCTCTCCCGCAAACAGCGCTTTCTCGATCTCATAGCGGATGATGATGTGGAAGGTATAGGTGAACTCGTCCGCCTCTGTGCGGATCAGCGAAGGCATGACCACATTCAGGGCTTCGTAGAACTCCCTCTCGGATACATCTGCCATCACCTGCGGGAAGATCTCACAGACCTTGGGATAAACGAAGTGCACGAAGGCTTCCGACCTGCCGATCCTGTTCTCATAGAAACGGGACACGGACTCGTGCATGCCCAGCGTCTTTCCGCCGATAATGAAGTGGTCATAGTTCTTCTGCGGCTGATTCTGATCAAAGAGCGCGTGCCCGCCCTCGTGAATGACGGAGTACATGCTGGACAGGAACTGGTCCGGGTAATAGTGCGTGGTGACACGGATATCATTTCTGCCCATTCCGGCCGTGAAGGGATGCTCCGAAGTCGTGATGGCACCGCGATCGAAATTGAAGCCCATCTGCGCAAGGAGCCATTTAGCCATCTTAGCCTGCTGCTCGTCTTCTACCCTTCGGCTCAGGAAATCGGTGCGGATCTCCTTAGAACTCTTCTGTATCTTCTCCAGAAGCGGGATCAGCCGCTCTTTGCAGGCGCCGAAGACCTCATCCAGCACCTCCGAGGTCATGCCGCGCTCATAGTCGTCCAGCAGTGTGTCATATGCCGTTTTGCCCGCCGCGTCTGCGCCCCGCAGCTCGATCATACGCCTGCCCACATCCGCCACTTCCTTAAGCGAAGCGGCAAACAGGCTGTAATCCGACGCTTCTCTCGCCTTGCTCCAATTCACGAAAGCACGGTTGAAAGTGAGCATGAACTCGTGCTGCAGCTCCGGCGTCACGTTTTTGCTCTGAAGATAATTCCTGTGCAGCTGCTCCGCCATGACGCGGTCGAATTCTCCGAGCTCTTCGCGGTGCTCGAACAGGTACTCGGCAGCTTCGATAAAGGCCGGCTCCTTGATCAGTTTGTAGGACTGGTTATTGAGAAAAGCCCACACTTCGCCCTGCTCCTCCATCGATTCGATGGGGCAGATCGTCTCCTGATCGTAGCTCAGGACGTTGACCGCGTGATCATATTTCTCCGCGATCGCAAGGATCCCCTTCACGTACTCCAGTTTCTGCGTCAAAATCGTCATCTGTTCCATATTGTATAGTCTCCCTTATGCTGTCTATGTTTTGATCCGGATATTACTGCAGCCTCCGCTCCATTTCATGCCAGACGCCGCCGCCCCACACAGAATCCGAAATTCCCAAATCCGTGAAGCCCATCTTCTCGTACATGCCGACTTTCTCCTTGTGGGCTGTCAGAACCATGCGGTGCTTTCCCCGCACCTGGCTCCATATTTCGTAGAGCCGCAGAAGTTCTCCGGCCAGCCCCTGCCTGCGATACTGCGGCAAAATATCGAGTCCCAGCAGGTACACCGTCTGCGCCGCCGGATCGTGGAGCGACAGATCGGTAAAGAACGCGTCACTGAAGTGCACCTCATCCGAGGCGATCCCGACCAGAAAGCCCGCGACCTTCCCTGTCTCCCGGTCTATGGCCGCGAGAAAGATCTCCGGAAGCTCCCCGGCAAACCGGCACATGATCTCCATGGGCTTCGCCTCCTCGGGCGGGAAACAGACGCTGTCCATCTCGCCGGCCTGTGGGCCCTCCTCGGGAAGAATCTGCCTGAACTGATAGCGCTTCAGAAGCGCCTCGTCCGCATAGACATTGAACAGGATCTCGGGGTCCTCATAAGTCAGGATTCCCGTGAACTGCGGCACCTTGAAGCGGTCCATGAACAGCATGCATTTGCACATGAAAATATAGAACACGTTGCAGCCGCAGCCGTACAGCGTCTCATAGTTGGCCTGCCCCTTGGCGATCACGACATCCGCCGAAAAAACCGCTTCCCTCGCTTCCCGGGACATGATGCGCAGCACCGACCCGTCCGTCGCGTTCCCGTTTCCGATGCAGCGCCCCAGGGCAGTGAGTCCGACCTGTTCCGCGTCGATCATCGTCGCGTCATTGGCGACCGGTCCTCCTCTGACTATTACGGTGACCTTCACATCCGGGTTAATTCGAAGCAGCTGACGGAGCAATATTTTGTCCATGACAATCTCGCCGCAGTTGTCCGTGATATACACAAGACTCCGCGCCTTCTTCATCCGCTCCCGCAGCTGCTGCAGGCACTGCTCGTCCACAGTGATATCCGGCGCGCGGTCGATCAGCTCCATGAGTTTGCTCTCCTCCACCTTATCGAGAGCGGAGAAATCGATGAAATTTCCCATCATCGCGTACTGCACGGCGCTCCTGAGCGGGTCCTCCGACGCCAGAACGCGGCTGTCCAGATCCGGCTCGATCTCCAGCATCAATTCGTTAAAATGATACTTGATCTGTGCAAAGTCCATCTCTTCCTCTCCGAACAGGCGCCCGCGCAGCTCCCTCACTTCCCGAAAGACCTCCGGGCCCGTAGGCACGGCCCCGGGCTGATCCATGAGTTTCTGTAAGCGTTCCCTGTATTCCTTCACCGCTTCTTCCAATGCATTTCCCGGATAGCGGTCTATGTACTTGTCATACATGCAGTCCCGACATGTGCTGTTCATTTGTCACCTCGCAGCAGCGACTCCGGCGGGAATTCTTTCCCGCGCGCGTCGATTATTTCCTCTGGTATCCCGTCACCATGGTCATGACAAAACAAACTACCGTTCCCCATGCAAAGAATTTATGCCACTTCATATATTCGCTCCTTTTCTTCTTAACAGGTTTTGTTGTCTCGATTCCCGTCTGCACACGGATCTCATCTCCGCTGTGCACGTAGTGCAGCCGGTCTCCCATCAGCTTCTTCATGGCGCTGTAGGGCTCGACGCCCGTGCAATGGCCGGTATAGAACACGGTCTTATACTTCCGCAGCGCCAGCGCCGTGTCGATGATCATATTGATATCTTCATCCGAATAGCCGTGCCTGCGCATCATGTGGAAACCGCTGATCACAACGTCCGGCTCGCCGTTGTAAAGCTCCCGATAGCGGTCCAAAATATTGAGAATCCCGTGGTGCGCGCACCCCGAAAGCAGGATCGACTTGGTCCCTTCCCTGATCACCAGACACTGCTCATGCGCGAAGTCATCCTGCACGAGATCATCTCCCGCCTTCTTCTTCAGCCGCTGATTGGCGGACGGAACAGGATGCTCACTGCCGATTCCGGAGAAAATGGAGAGTTCCTCGTCAATCTTATAGATTCCTTCCGCACTCACTTTCACCACCTGTGAGAGCTCCCGGATTTCCGCTGCCAGTCCGATATAATGCGGCTCCCCGGCCTTATTCACAGAATAATACTCCCCGAAGGCCGCTTCAGGAACATAAATCTTCGCATCCGGATTGATCTTTGCAAAGGGCAAAATACCGCCGCCGTGATCGTAATGACCATGGCTGAGCACGACCGTGTCAACTGCCGTCAGGTCAATCCCCAGTTTCTGTGCGTTTTCCAGCAGCAGCTCCGTCTGCCCTGTGTCCATGAGCAGCTTATGTTTCTCCGTCTCAATGTAAAAGCACAGCCCGTGCTCGACGCCGCAGCCTGACTTTCCTTCTGTATTTTCAACAAGATTTATGATGCGCATTGGTACCTCCTGTTGTCATTTTTGTTTATTCATACTAACCTCTGTTAATCAATAGTAGCAAAACCTCGGAAGGGGCGCAAGTAAAGGAGAATGCGTAAGCTGACGCAAAAGAATTTCTGATTGCGCCCTTGTACCGCACTTTTTTGTCTGCATATATCCGTGACGCCTTGACTTTTATCCGTCCCGAGACTAAGGTATTTTTATCGGAGCAATTTCTGTGCTCCACAGCAGAAAATTCACTTCTTACATCCTATCTGACATTTCCTGCTGACAATAACTATTCACATCAGTCAGGGAATATCGGATTTACATGTGCTTGACATGTCGACACCCTGTCTGTCTCACATCCAAGTCAGGAGGTACGACATGGGTATTAACAATCAGTATTTTGACACAGTCGATGGTTCTACGGACAGAAACTCTTCCCTTGTCAAATGGGAAAGCCTGACAATACAGAACCGATTTCTTTTCGCCAAAGTAATGGGGCAGAAGGAAAACTGCCTTCCCCTTCTGCAAAGGCTTTTCCCCGAACTCCAGATCACAGATATCCGTTACGTCGAAGCTGAAAAGACAGTAGAAGGGGCTATTGACTCCAAAGCAGTGCGCCTCGACGTTTATGTACGGGATTCCCGGGAGCGTGCATTTACGCTGGAAATGCAAGTGTACGATGAAAAAAATCTTCCCATGCGGAGTCGCTACTACAGTTCAATGATGGATGAAGACCTGCTCAGCACCGGGCAGGAGTACGATGAAATCCTGCCGGCATATGTTATCTTCATTTGTCCCTTTGACCTTTTCGGAAGGGGGCTCCATCGCTATACATTCAGGAATTTCTGCCAGGAGGACTTCTCTCTTCCCCTTGGAGATGGCTCTGCCAAAATATTCCTCAACACGAAGGGAACTGCAAAGGATGTGTCAAAAGAAGTACTGGCATTTTTAGATTACGTAAACGGAATGGAAGTACTTGATGACGAGTATGTCTCGTCGCTCGATCTAGCTGTAAAAATGGCCAAAAAAAATGCGGTTTGGAGGCGAGAATATATGAGATACGAAATGGAAATGAATTATGAGCGGAAAATGGCAAGAAAGCAGGGCCTTGCAGAGGGTCGTGCGGAAGGCCTTGCGGAAGGTCGTGCGGAAGGTCGTGCGGAAGGTCGTGCGGAAGGTCGTGCGGAAGGTCGCACTGAAGGCGAGCTGCTTAAGCTGATTCAAATGGTCGCAAAAAAAGTCCTGAAAGGCAAGAGTATTTCGGTAATCGCTTCTGAACTGGAGGAACCAGAGGACTCTGTAAAGCTAATCTACGATACTCTGGCTGCTAATCCGGGTGCAGTTCCGGAAGAGATTCTCATTCGGCTGCAGCAACATAAGGCATGTTAATGGTTGGCTCCTCGAGCCATTCCGATAAGTTTAGGGGGTAACAAAATGGGTTCTTACGATCTGAAGCGTCTTGAAATCGCCATTCAATACATCCGGCGCATGTCCGAAGGGAAAAATCCCGTCACAAACAGACCTGCACCGGATAATGAAGTTTTAACCAATATGAATGTACATCGCTGTTTGAAGTTCATCGATGAAGTGTTGACCGATGTTCAGAAAAGCGGCGGAACTGTTGGTATGGTCTCTCAGCGCGCTCACAAGCAGTCTGTTTCCGAAGTGTTTCCCTATGATGCACTGGCGCAGTACCAGTATCTGCAGGACCAGCAGATTTCCTACTTCCTGAAGCAGCTTGAGGAATACCTTCCGGAAGGACAGAAAATGCCTGTTCCTGCAACAACGATCACGTTGTGGATGCGCGAAAACGGATATCTTGAGAAGAAAGTGATCAATGATACGGGCAAGGAAAACTCTGTTCCCACCCGAAAAGGCGAAGAACTCGGTCTCTATATGGAGAAAAGCGGCATCTATCCTAACGAGTACTACCGCGTCTACTACAACGAGAAGGCCCAGCGCTTCATCATCGAGAACTTCCGACGCATTCTCACCGAATCCGAGGCGATCCGCGAGCGGAATCGCCAGGAGAAGAAAAAAGAAGGCTCTCCGCGCAGCGCAAGGCAGAGCGGAGGAAGTGTAATGCAAGGTAGCGGAGCAGACAGGCGAGGGGCCGGCGTATCCGGTGCGCAAAATCCTGTTGGTCAGGCCGCTTATGGGAATCCGAGCTATGCTTCAGCAGCACCCTTGCCGGAAGATTTCGCCGCTTCGGAGCCTGCTCCTGTGGAAGATCTCCCCCAGGAATACTATGACATGCTCAGAGACGGATGGGACAGTGCGGACGGCGGGGCGCCGTGGTGATGTGATGCTTAAATCAGAATAATTATGAGTTCAACTTCTCAACAAAATCCAAAAAGAGGCCACCGCAGTGCGGTGGCCTCTTGTCTTTTCACTGATTATTCGCTTTCACCCTTCAAACGGCACCACATGCGTCACCGCATCCGCAGGCTGAATCCTGCACTCGCCGTTGTCGAGGTCGATCAGCACATACTTGTTGTTGCCCATGCCAAGTTCCTTCATGTAGCTGAGCTGGCGATGGCCGTGCCTCGTCTCGATTCTCTCCACCAAGTCGTGGTGGTCTTCTTCCTTCAGTGCGTATACCAGATCCACGCTGGCCGTATCAACGGCACAGATGTCCAGCGATGCGAGAATTCCGATGTTGGGCGTCACAACGGGTGCTGCCGCCACGCCTTCGCAGTCGCAGGAGACGGACATGTTGCGCAGAACGTTGATGTAGGCGATGCTTCCGGCAAAATAGTCAATGGTCGCCTTTGTCGACTCCGCCATACGCTCCATCAGCTCTTCCATGGCGATGCCCCACTGATTTCCGGAATCCGCCGCGTGGATCCACTTCTTACCTTCCTTGCCGTCGGCACAGCCGATGCCGATGTTCTTGTTGGAGCCGCCGAAACCGCCCATGACGTGGCCCTTGAAATGGGTCAGTGCCAGGAAGGAGTCGTAGTCCGGCAGGGACTTTCCGACAGACATTTCGGTGAACCACTTGCCGCCTTTGACGGGAAGCGTCGCCGTGCCGAATTCATCGGTGATGTCCACGGGAGCGAAGGTCCATCCGTTCACTTCCAGAGTCTTGCGGTGTTTCTCGGTCGTGTCTCGGTCGCCCTCGTAATAGGTGTTTGTCTCAATAATTGTCGCGCTGTCGAAGTCCTTCAGCTCTTTGTCAAACAGATTCTGTACCCAGGGTCTGGGAATGATGTTGGGTCCGTGCTGCTCGCCTGTGTGAAGCTTTACGGCCACTTTGCCGTGCAGCACGCTGCTTACTTTCTTATAGATTTTCTCAAGTCCTTCCGCGGACAGATCTCTGGTAAAGTAAACAATAGACTCGCATCCGGTCCTGTTCTCATAAGGTACATAAAATTCACCGCCTTTGCCGGCTGTCATTCTTACTGCCATAGATTACCTCCTCAGAAAATGCACCGGGCCTGTAAAACAAGCCTCTTATTATTGCCCTCTTCTTATGCGTACACGATCACCGCCACAAGTTCGACGACTTCGTCCGTCTTGTTAGCAATGCCGTGGCTCTCACCTGTAGGACATACTGTCACATCCCCTGCATGAACCGTGCGGATCACACCGTTATCATTATATTCTGCCGTGCCTTTAAGGATATAGAAAAGCTCCGCATCCTTGTCATGAAGATGATATCCGATGCTGCAGCCGGGGTTCAGAGTAATCCTGGCAAAAAGTCTGCCTTTGCCATTCAGTTCTTCGGGACCTGTGATAAAGTTTGTGATCTGAACGGTCCCGTCGCCGTCACGCATATGCTCGCGATACTCGATCGCGCAGTCCTGTCCTTTTCTGATCATGGAAATCCCTCCGTATTGTATAACGATAGATATAATTATTGTAACTATCATTATACAATACTCAGAAAAATACTGACAATGCTGTGACTATGAATCTTTTTCCACTTTCTCGTAGGTGAACGTATTTAAAAATCGTCTGGCTCTCTCGGTGCCGGGATGCTCGAAAAATTCTTCAGGATTTCCCTCTTCCACGATATTTCCTTCGTCGATGAAGATGACCCTGTCTGCGACTGCTTTGGCGAAGGACATCTCGTGGGTGACGATCACCATGGTCCTGCCCTGTTTTGCCAGCGTCAGCATGACGTCCAGCACTTCTCTCACCATTTCGGGATCCAGCGCCGCAGTCACCTCATCGAAGAGGAGCACTTCCGGGTGCATGCACAGAGCCCGGACAATGGCCACGCGCTGCTTCTGCCCGCCGGAGAGCTGTCTGGGATAGCTGTCTTTTTTGTCGGAGAGACCGACCCGCTCCAGGAGCTGCAGGGCCTCCGCCTCCACTTCCGGGCGGCTGCGCTTCTGGACAAGGACCGGCGAAAGGATAATGTTCTCGAGAATGGTCATATGCGGGAACAGTTCATAGTTCTGGAAGACCATACCCACTTTCTGGCGGATGCCGACAATCGAGCGGGCATTTCCGTCCACTTTTTTGCCCCGGAAGGTGATCTCGCCATCCTGTATGGGTTCCAGCCCGTTGATGCAGCGAAGCAGCGTGCTCTTGCCGCAGCCCGACGGGCCGACGATGACAACAACTTCTCCCTCCCTGACGGCAAGTGAGAGGCCGTTCAAGACCACGTTGTCTCCAAACTTCTTAGTAATATTCTCTATTTTGATAAGTTCGCCCATTAGCTCCACTTCCTTTCCAAATACCGTGAGAACATACTGATTGGCCAGCATGCGGCAAAATACAGAAGGAACACACACGCATACACCCCGAAGGCCGCGTGCGGCGAAGATTTGCGGTTGGCCTCGATGATCTGCTGCCCTACCTTGAGCACTTCCACCACGCCGATCATCATCGCCAGGCTCGTGGTCTTGATCATTCGCGTGACCAGGTTAATGGAGAGCGGGATCAGGCGGCGGAGCGTCTGCGGGATGATGATGCGGCGATAGATCTGCCCCTCTTCCATTCCCAGCGCCGCCGCGCTCTCATATTGGTGTCTTGGAATACTGATCAGGGCGCCGCGCACAAGATCCGCCATCTCCGCGGTGCCCCAGAAGGTAAATACGATGATTGAGGCAATCTCCGCCTCGATATTCCAGCCGAACACTCTGGTCGTCCCGAAGAAGACGATAAAAAGGAGCACCATCTGCGGCATCACGCGCACGATCTCCAGATAGACGCGGGTGACCGCTTTGATGACCGGATTGTCTCCGGTCATCAGTACGCCTAGGGCCAGCCCCAGTACTATGCTGATGACCACTGCGATCAGGCTGATCCTCAGTGAGATCCACAGACCGCCCAGAAGGCGCTGCATATTGATGCCCTTGAAGAGCACGTCAATCCCCAAAGCCTGCATACCGCAGCCTCCTTTCCAGGAAACTCCCGAGCGCGGAGACCGGAAGCAGAATGATCAGATAGAAGAACACAAGGAGCGCCAGACATTCCAGCGTCTTGTAGTAAAGGCCGATCAGGTCTTTGGCCGTGAACATCAGGTCCATCAGGCTGATGGCGGAGAAAACGCTGGTCTCCTTGAGCAAAAAGATCACATTGGCCACAAAGGCCGGCACGCTGATGGACACCGCCTGCGGCAGTATGATATGCAAGACCGCCTGCTGCCTGGTCATGCCCAGTGACAGCGCGCTCTCCATCTGGATGGGCTCCACTGCCTCGAGGCCGCTCCGAAAGGTCTCCGCCATGTAGGCGCCGCCCAAAAGGGCGAGTCCCAGTACGCCGCAGGGCTCCGCCGGGATCTCCAGCCCGATCTTGGGAAGGCCAAAATACAGAAAGAACAGCTGCACCAGCAGCGGCGTATTTCTGAACAGTTCGATGTAGATTCCCACTATATTTTGCAAGACCGGAATCCTGTAGTGCCGGATCAGCGCGCACACAAAGCCCAGACCTATGGCGGCCGCAATGCCTGCCCAGCCGATCCGCAGAGTCAGAAACATCGCGTCCCGGTAAAGCGGCAGATAGGATACGATGACGTCCCATCGCAGTAGTTCCATGATTCCCTCCTTTTTACGCAGAGTATCCTCAGGCGAGGGGAGTGCCTGAGGATACCGTATCTGTGTGTGAAATTGCCCATATTTCCGTCACAGATTCTACGTCGAAGTAAGATTTCAGGGCTCGGCGTCAGTCCTGTACCGGCGCTGCCGCCTGGCCGCCCTCAACTACCAGGGTCTCCTCAAACTCAGGACCGTAGGTATCTGTCAGTGTCGCTTCATAGTCCGCATGGAAGAATTTCTCTTCCCCGAGCTTAACGATCTCGTCGTTGAGCCAGTTCAGAAGGGTCTCATTTCCCTTGGTCACTGCCGGCGCGATGGTATCTGCACTGCCCAGTGAGTCAATTCCTACCGTATACCCTTCGTTTTCCGCCGCGAAAGCAATGACTTCCGTGTTGTCATTGGCCCACGCCACGCCGGTCCCGTTTTCGAAAGCGCTCTTGGCCGCCGCGTAGGTGTCAAACTTCTGCAGCTTGATCTCCGGGTTGTTCTTGGTCAGATAGGTCTCCGCCGTCGTTCCGGAGATGACAATGACCTGATCGTCCGCTGTGATCTGCGACAGATCCGTGATTACCCTGTCATTGTGAGAGACAACGCCCAGCGCCACGTTCATGTAAGGCAGTGCGAAGTCAACTTCTTCCGCTCTCTCCGGCGTCACCGTGAAATTGGCCAGAATGATATCCACTTTGCCCGTCTGCAGGTACTCAATTCTGCTCGCCGCCTCTGTCGAGACATATTCGAGCTCCACGCCCAGGTCCTGTGCGATCCTGTTGCCAAAATATACATCGTAGCCTTGATACTGCCCATTCTCATCTACATAGCCGAAAGGACTCTTGTCAGAGAACACGCCGATGATGACCTTGCCGCTGGCCTGAATTTCTTCCAGAGTCCTGAATCCGGCATTATTGCTCTCTGCGGCGTCTGCCGCTTCCGTTCCGGCGGCTTCCGCTTCTGTCTCCTGTGCCTGCGGCTCATCAGCGCCCTGCGACGTTGTGCCCGATCCTGAGCCGCATCCGGCCAGAAGCGATCCAGTCAGGATCAGTCCCAGTACTGCGGCGCCCGTCTTCTTAATCCAATTCTTTTTCATAACTTTCTCCTTCTGTACCAACAACCTCAGAGGTCATGTGTCCCTCAGGTCTGTTTCTTTCTGTCTTCCGCTCCGCCTCACAATCTTCCGGAGCCTTAGGAAATCGACCAAATCTGAGCAAATGTAAAAGCCCGGAAGCTTTTACAAACTCCCGGGCAGATGGCGAATCGTCTCTCACTTGTTTCAATGCAGATCCTCGATCCTTTTATCAGGCGTACCGATCAAGGACATGAAAGCATGTCAATACGCCTGGCCATACTATGTGCCCGGGAGTTAAACATTCGCATACACATCGTGCAGTTGTTTCTCCATCTTACGTCAAACATTGCTTTCTCCTTCTGCTTTTCCCACATTCACTGCAGGATTCAGTTTCTCTGTCCCTTGGGGACCGCTCAGTTGATCTGTTAAGGATACTATCACTATTAACCTAGTATGTCAATAGGTTTTATTCTTTATTCCCTTTAGTGCACTCAAAAAGCCGCACCCGAAGGTGCGGCCGATAAAATCACAATATCAGTCTGTGTTATTTTCTGGCATTCAAAAGTGCCTGCAGAAGCGCCGTTCCGTTGATGGCGTCATCCTTCTCATCCTTGTCATCCTTCTGCATGTTTGCGGCTGTTCCGAGGATCGCGCTGAAAATGCCGGGGATAGGGCTTGCCGAAGGTGCGGCCTGCTGTGTCATTGCTGCGCCGGAGCTCGCCTCCGATACGCCGCTCATCAGTGCGGGAGCCATGATCGCCAGAATCTGATTGACCTGCTCGGCCGTCAGGCCGGACTGCGCAGAAAGGTTGGTCGTAACTTCATCCTGTTTCTTGCCCAGGATATGGCCGATGATCTTGCCGCCGTCCTTCTCGTCCGCATTCTTGAGCTGAAGCTGCATCTCCTCCTTATTGTTGTGCTGTGCAAGTGCACCGAGCAGAGAGCTGACTCCTTCTCCCGAAGATGCGTTCTTGGTCATGTACTTAAGCAGGATCGGAACAGCAAGCATGATAAGCTTTTTAATCTGTTTCTGGGAAAGGCCCGTCTTTTTGGCTACCTGTCCAAGCGAATTCTTCGCTGTCAAAGCCGTCAGCAATAAACTAAGCAGATTCATAAATCCTCCCTCCTGTGCCGCCGGGCACATCCTGTCCCGCGGCCTGCTCTTAATTAGTGTTCCCGCAGATCAGTACGCTCTGCGCTTAACAGTATTTTACCGCAACTGCAGCATTTATTCTTCTGTTTTCTGCCAAAACATTGCAAAACAATACGTTCTTTTTCTCTTCATGTTTGCCGCTTACAGCAGCTCCGCCATATCGTAAATCAGCTTCTCCGTCTTCTTCCACCCGATGCAGGCATCCGTGATGCTCTTGCCGTAGACGCCTCCGCCCACCGGCTGGTTTCCGTCCTCGATGTAACTCTCCACCATAAAGCCTTTCACCAGCTTCTTCACCTTGGGGTTGTAGCGGCAGGAGTGCAGCACTTCCTTGAGGATGCGCGCCTGCTCAAAAGGCTTCTTGCCGCTGTTGGCGTGGTTGCAGTCGATCACGACGGCGGGATTCTTCAGCTCCCACTTCTTATAGAGATCCGAGAGATAGAGCAGGTCCTCATAGTGATAGTTGGGGTGCGTGACGCCCTGCCTGTTCACATAACCTCTGAGGATCGCGTGCGCGTATGGATTTCCGTAGGAATGTCCCTCCCAGCCGCGATAGATGAAATCGTGCTCGTGCTGCGCCGCCATAATACTGTTCATCATGACCGTCAGGTCTCCGCTGGTGGGATTCTTCATGCCGACAGGGCACTCGATGGCACTGGCGGTCAGTCTGTGCTGCTGGTCCTCCACGCTGCGGGCGCCCACCGCCACATAGCCCAGAAGGTCGTCCAGGTACTTGTGGTTTTCCGGATAGAGCATCTCGTCCGCGCAGACAAATCCCGTCTCCTTGACCGCGCGCATATGGAGCTCCCTGGTGGCAATAATGCCCTTGAAGAGATCGGGCGAAGCGTTGGGATCGGGCTGGTGGACAAGCCCCTTGTAGCCGTCTCCGGTCGTCCTGGGTTTGTTCGTGTAAATGCGGGGAACGATCAGAATCTTGTCACTGACCTGCTCCCGCAGCGGCACGAGCCTGGAAATGTAGTCGATCACGCTCTCCTCATTATCCGCGGAGCAGGGACCGATGATCAGGACGAGCTTTTCGCTGTCGCCGGAGAAGATCGCCTTGAGCTCCGTGATCGTTCTCTCCACTCTCTCAGCCATATCGCCGGTCAGCGGATACATCTCCTTGGTCTCCATAGGGATTGGAAGTTTCCGCTTGAAATCCATGTACATCATAGTTTTGTTCTCCTTATTGGGTCAAAGTCTGACCACCACTTCAATGCCGTATCGAAGCACCGCCGGGTCTACCTTCTGTATTGTATAAGAGCCCACTGTATCCACACTCACGATGGAGACGAAGCCGTCGCCCATCTTCTTGTCATGCAGCACGGCCTTGTAGACCTCCTCGGGATCCGCGTGGACCCTCGCCGGAAGGTGCAGCGCGCCGAGTACGGGGACCAGTCTTGAGCGGACCGCCGGCGAGCACATGGGGATCATTCCCATCGCGACACATTCTCCGTGAAGAAGGCCGGTGACGCTCTCAATCCCGTGGCCGATGGTATGACCGAAATTCAATATTTTGCGCACGCCGCTCTCGCGCTCATCCTCTTCGACGACCTTTTTCTTGACCATGAGCGATGCGGCGATCACTTTCTCGAGGTCGAGGGGTGCCCCGCCTGCCGCGTAATCCTCAAACATGGCGAAGAGAACCGGATCCGCGATCAGACCCGCTTTGACCGCCTCCGCGAGGCCGCTGGACTTCTGCCTTTCAGAAAGGGTGTCCAGCGTGTCGGGGTCGATCAGCACCTTTTTCGGCTGCCAGAAAGCGCCGACAATGTTCTTGACGCCGCCCAGGTTCACCGCCGTCTTGCCGCCGATGGAGCTGTCCACCTGGGACAGAATGGTGGTCGGAATGTTGTAGAAGTCTATGCCGCGCATGTAGCAGGCCGCCGCAAAGCCGCCCAGATCTCCCACGACGCCGCCTCCGACGGAGCAGACGCAGTCGCCCCGCGTAAAGCCCAGTTCCATCATCTTCGTGAGAATCGCTTCCAAAACAGCGAAGCTCTTACTGCCTTCCCCTTGCTGCACTGTATAGATATGGGGCTCTCGGCACCGGTCTGCGACCGTCAGCGCGTACCGCGCCGGCACGCCTTCGTCCGTGAGAATGAGGACTCTCCTGTCCAGGTTCAGCAGTTCTCCCGCCCTTTTAAGGCACCCTCTCTCCAAAACGATATCGTAACTCGCTTCCCCAAGTTCCATGCGAATGATCATATTGACTCCCCTCCCTGCTGCGAATTTCCCGTCGCGGTGTAGCGGCCGACGACTTTGATCCCGGGGCAGGTACCCCTGAGCGCGCTGATCATGCGGCGCCCGTTTTCGGAGGAATCATCTCCCTCCACTTCCGCGTAGAAATAGTAGTGCCAGGCCAAGTCCTTCATGGGACGGGACCGCAGCACGCGCATATTGAAATTGTAGGCGCTGATGACGTTGATGGCCTTGGCCAGGCCGCCCGCCTCGTCCTTTACGGTGAACAGGAGCAGGAAAGCACCTGCGTCCCTCTTTCCCGTCACCTTGTTCTCGACCCTTGAGAAAACCGCGAACCGGGTCGTGTTGTTCTTGCTCTCGTTAATATCGTGATCCAGGATCTCCAGGCCATAGAGCGCGGCAGTCTCCTCACTGGCGATAGCGGCAACGCTGGGGTCACCGTCTTTTGCCACTTTCTGCGCCGCCAGCGCCGTGTTGGCCGTACTGATCACATCAAATCCGTTCTTTCTGATATAGCTCCTGCACTGGGAGATGGCCTGGGGATGGCTCAGAACAGTCTTAATATCTGACAGTTTTGTCCCGGGAAGGGCGAGCAGGTTCTGGTTGATGGACAGGTCATAGACGCCGTTCACATACAGGTTTCCGGAGAACATCAGGTCCAGTACCTGTCCGACTTCTCCCGCCGAGCTGTTCTCGATGGGAAGAACGGCCACGTCGCACTCCCCTTTTTCCACCGCCTCGTAGGCCGACTCAAAGGAAGGATAGGACTGGAGCGTTCCGTCGGGGAAAATGCGCCCCGCGGCAATGTGGGCAAACGCCCCCTCCACGCCGCTGTAGGCGACCTTCAGTCCTTCCATCAGATAGTGCTGCCAGCGCTTGCTGACGTCCATCGTATCCTGCAGGAAATTCACGTAAAAAGAGCGAAGCTCCGGGTTCTCGATCCGGGCACTTCTCCCTTTAATGACCCTTGCCTCCTGTTCCTTGTCCTCTATGGGGAGTCCGCGCTCCTTTTTGTAAGCCGCTATTTCTCTGACCGCCTCCATTCGGCGCTCAAACAGCTTTGCCATCTCCTCGTCGACCTGTCTGATCACTTCTCTGCTTTCTTTAAGATCCATATCCATCCTCCCTCTAAAATCACTGAATAAAGACGACCGCCGATCTCTTGAACGCGGACGCGATCCGCACGCAGGCGGAATAGATCAGGCCTATGCTGTATAGGTAGACGAGCATGGTCTCGTCCTTGGCAAAAAACAGACTTGCCACAAGCATCAGGATACTCACGATTCCCTGCAGCATATTGCTCCTCCAGTGAACGGATTTATAGCGCATTGCCTCGAGCGAGCGAAGGATATTGACTGTTCCAGCAAAGGCATGAAAGCCGATCAGATAGAGCGTTACAAAGAATCTGGAATCGTTGGCGAGAGAGAGCGTAAACAGGCCTATGTCCAGAAAAGCGACGCCGATAAACAGGATGAGCTTGCCGCCCACCATGCACCGGGCCATCGTGAAGTAATAGATCAGCTCCGCGACTCCCCTTACGAGCAGGGACACCGCCAGGAGCAGCAGGATGTACACACATCCGTCCTCCGGCTCGACGATCAGGCACCCTGCCGCGAGCAGCATCCCCACACCGATCACTATATTTTGAATGCGCTGGAACCTGCTCATGACCGTGCCTCACCTCTTCTCTTTTTCAGTTCCTGTTCCACGAACAGGATAAAGTCCCGGATCCCCAGGAGTTTGCTCTTTCTGTATTCCACCGAGTAACCTGCCAGGAGGTTTCCGGACTTAAAGATCTGGTCTGTGACCATGCCCTTCTGTGCCAGAGCCGCGCTGAAAAAGTTTCCCAGGAAAGTGCTTACCTTGTCCTCTCCCTTCGCGTCCGCATATTCTCCGCAATAACGTTTCTCGTCAAAATCCGGGATCTCCTCGCCGGAAAGCCTCTCCCCGAGCGCTTTCCATTCCGCGCTGGAATCGAGCTGCCGCTTTTCGAGGATCGCCCTGATCTCTTCCTCATAGGGAGACACCGTCTTCGTATCATAGCGCTCCGTCTCAAAGGTTTCGTACTCGCCGCGCAGATATTTCATCGCATATACCATCTGGCAGAAAGCTTTATAGTAATCCGACGGATTGTCCTTGATGATCTCTTTGTAATCGTTCCATGCCGGCAGATATTTGTAGCGCATGAAGCTGTAGTCCGGAAGATGCCCCGCGCGCCCGTGCCCCAGGCCCATGACGGAGCTTTCCTGAAGCTGGTAGATCGTGCCCACGTAAAGTCCCTTTTCCGGGTCATCCTTTTCGACCGGATTGTGGCAGAACGTGACTCTTCTCTCTGTGAAGTTCTTGCTCCCCGTCTCAGGGTCCGTCGGATTCTCTTCGTCCGGAATCAGTTCATAGAACCAGTAGTCTGTGTTGTTGATGACCTGGGACGGCGTCCCGGCAAAATATTGATGCGCCCACGTGTCCGCCAGAACATGCATGGCAAGACCGACGGCCTGCAGGCTTTTCTCTTTTGCCAGATTTACCGTCTTTACCAGAAGGTCCCCGTTGGGCCCGCAGATCATCCGGTACTTTTCCTTATAGACGTGGGCTCCTTTTTTTACATCGGCATGCAGGTCCCGGGGGAGAAAGTGAAAAGAGGCCCAGATTCTCGTAATATCCTGAAGACCCAGGATATCCGTGCGCGCATCCATCATTTCGAGTTTGAGCTGGGTAGTGGCCGCGCTGTCCGGCCCATTGATCGTGGAGAGAAGCGTTCTCGTGCAGCAGTCCACAAATTGCGCGCTGTAACAGATGGCCAGGCACTCTTCGTGGGAATATCCCGCCAGATATGCCGCACAGTATGTCGCATAATAATGAAAGTCAATCTGCATTGTTTGTACTCTTTCCTGTTAGTTCCTGCGTCAGCTTTCTGATCATCCATGCTGCCGCGATCATCCCGATCAGTGTGATCACAGAGGTCAGGTCCATGAGCAGCGTTGAGACCATATCCAGCGCGTCTGACTCGACAGACATAACTCCCAGTATCCCCAGAATCCCTATTATTAATTCCACCAGGTCTACCAGAGCGACACCGGCAGAGAGAACGAAGAACCAGGTGGCGGGCAATGCTTCTCCTCTGGCGATCTGCAGCGCTTTCTTTCCGATCTTCCACCGGATCCCCATATCGATAAGGACCATCAGCAGGGCAGCTCCGATCGCTATTCCCACGTCCAGCATTACTCTTTCATCGCCGCCTGTACCCGAAAAAAAGATATCCTTAATCGGAGTCCCGACCATAAGGTACAGAACCGCTTTGACCACGCTCCAGACGCCGAATCCTATGGTGCCCATGCCAACGACGGCGAGTGTATGCTGATGCCTCCTTAATTCAATTTGACGGCTGTTTATTTCCAAGGTCTTTTCCATGAGATTCTATTCCATATTCCTTCAGGGTACATTTGAGAACTGTTATCCGATGATAACCTATAAAAACACCCGAGTGCTGCGCTGCTGACACGCATAAACACTCGAATGTTCTTCTTTCTACACAAATATACTCGAGCTTTGCCCCACGGTCAAGGGAAGCAAACGGCGGCAGCCGCCATTTACTCCCTGTTTTTAAGCACCTCCGCCGGCGTCACCCTGTCAATCTTTCGCACCAGAAGCGCATTGATCACAAAATACATATTTCCGTTCAGGTAGAGCTTCCGGATCTCGTCGATATCCATGAACACGGTAAAATTCGGCGAGTACTGCACGATGCTGTCCACCCGGAAGGCGTAATACTGCTCGGCCTCCCTGTCCTCCAGGACCACCGTCTCTCCCTTTTCCACGCCTGTGCTGATGCCTTTGAGAACCTTGACGCGGTTCTCGCCTTCGCCGTAGAACTTGACCAGATCGGTCGTTGACAACTGCATGCCGATTGAATATACAATGGAAGGAAGAGTAAACTCAATCACCTTCGCAGACAGTAAGGAGAATCACTATGCTCAGTAAAGAAAACGCTTTGGACGGCGTCCGCCTCTTCGTCCTCGACATGGACGGAACTGTTTACCTGGGAGATAACCCGATCGAGGGCGCCCTGGATTTCGTGAGGGAGATCGAGGCCTCCCCGGACAGAGACTATATTTTCTTTACCAATAACGCCTCGAAAGTGCCCGCTGTGTACGTCGAAAAGCTTCACAAGATGGGGCTCGACGTGCCCTCGGACAAAGTAGTGACCGCCGGCGATGTCTGCGCTCTCTACATCATGGACAACTGGCCGGGCGGGCGCGTCTACCTCAACGGGACACCTCTTCTTGAGGAGAGCTGGCGCTCGATGAACATCAATCTCGTCGATGAAAAACCCGATGTCGCCGTGCAGAGCTTCGACACCACGCTGACCTATGAAAAGCTGGAGAAAATCTGCAATTTCGTGCGCGACGGCGTGCCGTTTATCGCGACCCACATGGACATCAACTGTCCCACGGCGACCGGCTACATGCCGGACTGCGGCGCCATGTGCAGCCTGATCACAGCTTCGACCGGCGTCGAGCCCCGCTATCTGGGAAAGCCCTGGAAGGAAACGGTGGAAATGATCGCTCAGCTCACCGCCTATGAGCCTTACGAGATGGCTTTTGTCGGCGACCGGCTCTACACCGATGTCGCGACCGGCGTCCGCAACGGGGCGAAAGGATTTCTCGTGCTGACAGGCGAAGCGACCATGCAGACGGTGGCGGAGTCCGATGTGGAGCCCACCTGCATTTTCGAATCGCTGAATGAGATGCGGAAATACCTGTAATTGATACATCTGATGAAGACCTCCGAGGGATCGGCAATCCCCGGAGGTCTTTTCATTTACGCAAACTACCCCGGAGGTCGTTTTCTGTTATACTGGTGTCGAAAGAGAGGACTCCGCCATGAAGATCACATTTCTGACCATATTCCCGCAGCTTTTCGACAGTTTTCTGGCATCGCCGATTCCTCAGCGCGCCATAAAAAAAGGCGTCCTGGAGATAGACGTCGTTGATATCAAGGTCTATTCTCCCGGCAGCTTTCGGCACATCGACGACTCGCCCTTCGGCGGCGGCCCCGGCATGGTGATGCGCTGCCAGCCGGTCCTGGATGCGCTGCGCGCTGTCAAAAAAGAGCAGCCGGCAGGTACATCTGTTACTGCCGCTCTCTCCCCCGCCGGCGCCGTCTTCACCCAGAAGACCGCCCACCGCTTCGCGGACCTCGATCACCTGATTCTGCTCTGCGGCCACTACGAGGGCATGGACGAGCGCATCTACCGCCATGTAGACGAAGAGGTTTCCATCGGCGACTTCATCCTGACGGGCGGAGAGCTGGCCGCTATGGCTGTCGCAGACGCCGTAATAAGGCTTTTGCCCGGCGCCATCCGCTCGGAGAGCACCGGAGAAGAGTCATTTGAAAACGGCCTGCTGGAGTACCCGCAGTACACCCAGCCGGCCGTCTATGATGGTGAATCCGTACCTGACGTTCTTCTGTCAGGCAATCATGAAAAAATAAGAAAGTGGAGACTCAAGGAGTCTCTGCGCAAAACGCTGCTGCGCAGGCCGGACCTGCTCGAGGGCAGGTCCCTCACGGAGGAGGAAAAGCGGTTCCTCGAAGAGATCAGAGCCGAAGAGACTGCTCCGGCAGTATCCGTCAGTCCTTAACACGGATGGTCTGCAGAAGCGCCTCGACTTCCGGCCTGGTCGCAAGTTCCGTGGAGGCCGTGCTGGCACTGCCGGCGGCCTGTCCGGTCAGGAAGGCCTTTTCAAAGTTTCCTTCGGATTCCAGGTACCCGGCGATAAAGCCCGCCACCATGGAGTCGCCTGCTCCCACCGTGTTGACCACCTCGATCTTCGGGGCATCGCCTTTGAAGACTTGGCCCTGCTCCGTGACCAGAACGGCGCCGTGGCCGCCCATGGAGACGAGTACGTTGCGGGCGCCCATTTCCCTGAGCTTATTTGCGTAGGGAACGACGTCTTCCTGTGTTTTCAGTTCCACATCGAAGATCCATCCCAGCTCATGATGATTGGGCTTGATCAGGAAGGGGTGATACTTAAGTACGTTGGTCAGAAGACTTCCCTCCGCATCGACTACGATCTCGATTCTCCTGCCGTCCAGTCTCTGCAGGATCCGCTCGTACATGTCCTCCGGAAGTGTGCCGGGGATACTGCCGGAGATGACCAGGATGTCGCCTTCCTGCAGCTTGTCGAGCTTTCTGTAGAGTTCTTCGATATCTTCCGCGGTGATCTTCGGTCCCTGTCCGTTGATGGCCGTCTCCTCATCGGAGATCATCTTGAGGTTGATGCGGGAAAATCCCTCTTTGACATAGATGAAATCGGTCATGCAGCCGTAGTCCTGCATCCTGTCCTCGATCTCTCTGCCGGTGAACCCTGCCAGAAATCCGAGCGCCACGCTCTTATGGCCGAGGCCCGCCAGGACGATGGAGACGTTGAGTCCCTTTCCTCCCGGAAGGACCTTTTCGGAGAAGGTGCGGTTGATCTCACCTGCCTGAAAGTGTTTCACACCGACGATATAATCAACAGATGGATTGAAAGTAAGTGTATAAATCATTTTCTGCTCCTTTTACTCTGCCAGCCGCCGGACGCGGGGCGCTGAATAGTTACTGCATTTTTCAGGCGCTCAGATGCCGACTTCCACGCCGAAATGCTCAAAGATCATTCGCTCCGCCTCGGGATTCCAGAGTCCCTTGTGCGCCTTGCAGCACTCATCCAGCTTCTTGAAGAAGGGATCCTTCTCGCCCAGCTTGCCGAAGTCCTCGATGGCCGTCAGGGGCATTTCGAACTGGGTGTAAGCGAGCTTCTTGCCGCCCTTGATGTTAGGAAGGTTGCAGGTCGCCTCGGCGATGCAGTCGATGCCGCCGACGTGAGTGACCATGATGGCGGGATCGATGATGCCCTTTGCCGCCAGTTCGTTGGCCTCGATCAGGTCCTCATTTGTGCCGCCGGTCGTTCCCATAATGTGGGTCGAATTGTAATGGCAGTCGTAAAGATTGATTTTGGCTGTGAAATTGTGATCGCTGGGGCCGGAGAAAAAGCTCATGCAGCCGTCAAATGCCATGACCTGGTTGCCCAGTTCCGCAACAGCGGGAATCGGGACGTAGATCAGGACGTCGTCATAGCCGTGTCCCTCGGTCAGGTCGATCAGGCCCTTCTTGGGATCTTCCATCTTGGCGGTATTGGCGTAGATGAGCTCGATGCCGTGTTCCGCAGCGTACTCGGGACTGATGACTTCCTTCGCTCTCGCTATTTTGGCGTCGTCGACATCGGTCACAACGATCCTCTTCGGATGATATTCACAGACGATGCCGTAAGCCACAGCGCCCAGGCCCATGGGGCCGCAGCCGCCCATGATGATCAGGTTGCCGCCGCGCTTAAGGCCCATCTCATGGACATAGTTCTTGCGGTTGGTGTGATACTGGGCGTGGAAAGCGCCGATGGAGCAGCTCAGGGGCTCACCGAGGGATGCCTTGTAGAAGCTGTCGCCGTCGAAAGGCATCAGGGCACCGACCTCCATGGCCTCGTGAGGGAAGATGCAGTAGGTGCAGTCTCCGCCGAAGTATTCGTAGGAATATCCGGGAGAGTCCATACTTCCCTTGTAGTTCAGGGCCGGCTGCTGGGCAAACCGCATGCCGGGTTTAAACTGATCTTTCCATTTCTCGCCGACTTTTACGATGATGCCGGCAAACTCGTGTCCGGTCAGAACCGGATTGGTCTCGATATTCTGCGGGCAGCGCTTGTGGTTCTTGCCCTGCTTCGCAAGCTTATAGGTGGACATGCAGAGGCTGTCACTGTAGATTTTGGCCAGAATCTCATCGTCCTTGATCTCGGGCAGTTCAAACTCTTCCAGCCTAAGATCCATCTCTCCATACATTCTTACGCCTTTTACCTTCATTTTTTCCTCCTTCGTCTGATTAGTACTGTATATTCAAGGCACGCAGTGGGGGTGTCTCCCCCACTGTGTTATTATTGTAAGTTACGCTTTGAACAGCTCGTAGATCTCATCCACGCTCATGTGCAGGATCTTCTCTACTGCTTCCTCGGACTCGCAGGTCATGGCGATCTTTCCAAGTGTCTCGACGTGGTCGTCACCCGCAGAGGCCACTGCGATGACCAGTTTGACAGTCTCGCCGTCACCCCAGTCGATGCCTTCCGGATAAGTCATGATCGCGAGACCGGAGTTCTTGATCTCTCCGATGACGCTCTCGATGCCGTGAGGGATCGCGAGGCTGTTGCCGATGGCCGTATTGAAGACATCTTCCTTGGCCACCATGCCGTCTACATATTTCTCGGTTACATAGCCGCTGTCGACGAGCAGCTTACCGATCGTGCGGATCGCAGTCTCCTTATCGACGGGCGCATTGTTAAGGATAATATTCTTTTTGAGCAGGACGCCGCCGTGGAAGTCGCTGCTGTCTGCATCGGCCACATTGCGGTTGGAACGGGCGCCGATGATCTCGGCGACGATCTGGTCATACTCAGGGGCGTTCATAAAGTTGCTGATGGTCACGATCCTTGCGGCAGGAGCGGACTTTCTGGCGCGCTCCACCAGATCCTTATGGCAGACGACGAAGCGGATGCCTGCGGGAACTTCGGATACTGAATAGTGATGGACCTTGATGTTGCCAAGGCCTGCTGCCTCAAGCTTTTTCTGAAGGACTGCTGCGCCCATGGCGGAGGAGCCCATGCCTGCGTCACAGGCAAATGCGATGGCGTCAAGTGTTCTCAGATCGACTTCACTGCCGTCCGCAGCTACCGTATAAGCGCCGCCGGCAACTGCCTGTCCCTTGGAAGCCGCCTTCATCTCGGACATCTGGTTCTGCGCTTCCTCAAGGCTTGCGCTGCCGGACATCTTGACGATCGGGGAAGCGATCACGAAGGAAACTGTCGTTGCGATCAGGAAGCTAATGATGACCATGATCTGGCCGCCTCTGGGTGCCACAGCCAGCATAGCCAGGATGGACCCGGGGGAGGCCGGGCTGACAAGGCCGACATTAAACAGGGTGTTGAAGAACATAGCTGCTACGCTGCCTCCGATGGTTGCCAAGAGAAGCAGGGGGTTCATCAGAACATAAGGGAAGTAGATCTCATGAATACCGCCGAGCACATGGACGATCAGGGCACCGGGTGCGGAGTCCTTCGTGATCTTATCCTTGGCAAACATCCAGTAAGCGAGCAGGACGCCTGCGCCTGCGCCGGGGTTGGTCTCGATCATGTAGAAAATAGATTTTCCAAGGGTCTTCGCCTGCTCCGCTCCGAGGGGAGTGAAGATGCCGTGGTTGATGGCATTGTTGAGGAAGAGGACCTTAGCGGGCTCGACAAAGATGGAAACCAGAGGAAGAAGTCCCATGTTGACCAGGATGTCAACGCCGCCCTGCAGGAATACGAGGACTGCTGCCATGACAGGTCCGATCAGATAGAAACCGATGATCGCCAGGATCATGCCCAGGATACCGATGGAGAAGTTGTTGACCAGCATCTCGAAACCGGCGGGAATCTTTCCCTCGACCGCCTGATCAAATTTTTTAATCACAAATCCGCCGAGCGGACCGACCATCATGGCACCCATCAGCATGGGATAATCGGGTGCGCCGCAGATCACACCGACGCAGGCGATCGCGCCCATGACCGCGCCTCTCTGTCCGCCGACCATTCTGCCGCCCGTATAGGCGATCAGGATCGGGAGCACATAGGAGAGCATCGGGCTGACCATAGTCGCCAGCTTATCATTGGGGAACCACCCGGCTTCGATGAACAGCGCCGTGATCAGGCCCCACGCGATAAATGCGCCGATATTCGGCATGACCATTCCACTCAGGAATCTTCCGAAGGACTGTACCTTTTCTTTCATGATTTACCTCCTCATACATTTGCGAACAAGCAGCTGCGCGGTTTCCGCGGCGGTGTCTCCTGTTCAGTTTTCTTTTGATGAGATAATTATAGGTTCGTCATGATGCCGATAGCAACGAATACAAACCCGACTTTGTCACCATCAAAAGTGACAAACACTTTGGCAACTTGGGGCCTTCCTCTGTCGTGTTTTCATAGGATTCCTTTGCTTATCTGATATAATAGAAAAGAACTCAAAGTCGCTATGACCAATCATTTTGTCATTTTGCTTTATTAGGAAATGCCATGACTAATTTTACATTGAGAACGCAGCAAATTCTGGAAATTTTGCTGAGCGGAAAGGGACCCGTGACCAAACAGGAGATCGCGGATCAGCTTGGGGTCAGCAAGCGGACCGTCCAGCGGGAATTCGGCTTTCTGGAAAGCGATATACGCCCCTACGGACTCAGCCTTGTTAACCACAAGGGAAAAGGGATCGTGCTCTCCGGGGAGCAGCAAAATATCGAAGAGCTCCGCAGCCGGCTCCGGGACGACAGCGTGGAGGAGGCCGGAATCGATGAACGGCGAAGGCACCTGCTCTTTGAACTTCTGCGGGATCGGGAACCCAGAAAGCTGTATTACTACAGCCAGATGCTCGGCGTCAGTGAGACGACCGTTGCCGGCGACATGGAGGCCCTGGGCGATTGGTTTGCCCGCAATCATCTTGAAGTGATCCGCCGTCCGGGCTACGGGGTCATACTGAGCGGCTCGGAAGGGGACTACCGGGAGGCCATGCGCCGATTCATCCATGAAAACCGGTCCCGCCGCGGCGGCAAAGGCAGCAACAGCAGTGCCTTGGGCTCTGCCGGATCTTCCGCCCGCAAAAGACATACGGAAGAAGCCGTCACGGACATCCTGCTGAACATCTCAGGCAGCGGAATCTACTCCCTGCTCAACAACGACATTCTGGCCAGGGTCTATGATGTCCTGGTCGGCATGGACGATCCCGGGCTGCGGCAGCTGGCGGACAACGCCCTGACGGGGCTCG
Source organism: Lachnospiraceae bacterium (assembly GCA_045546175.1). GTDB lineage: Bacteria > Bacillota > Clostridia > Lachnospirales > Lachnospiraceae > CAG-791. The sequence continues at coordinate 60,199 of JAZQCI010000029.1, forward strand.
CCATCCACATCGCGATCGCCATCGACCGCGTCCAGCAAGGAGCTGTCGTGAATGCCGGCGAAAAAGTGCTGGAGGACCTGACGTCCTGGGACGGCTATGATCTGGCCTCGAGGATCCTGCGGAAAATGGAGGAGGAATTTGAGATCACGATCCCCGGCGTGGAGATCTCCTATATTCTCCTGCACCTGCGCGGCTCCAAGATCGCCTATTCCGGGACCGCGGGCGATTCGCCGTCGCGTGACGACGCCGTCATGCGGCGGCTGCGCGGAATCGACGAGGAGAAGCTCCTGGACATGATCGACGAAATGGTGGATATCTTTAATCCCGCGATCAGCTACGACCTCAAATGCGACGAGGACTTCGTGCGGGGACTTTTAGTCCATCTGCGGCCGGTCATTGTGCGGTTGTTCAACCACATGAATATCTTCAACCCGATCCTCCCCGACATCCTGGAGGAATACCCGGATGTTTTCGAGCGGTGTGACAGGGCTGCCGCGGTGATCGAGCGGGAGACACACGAGACGGTATGCAGCGAGGAGATCGGATTTCTTGCCATGCACTTCGGAGCCGCGGAGGAGCGGATCCTGGAGCGCAAGAAAGCGGCCCGCCGCGTCATCATCGGCGTGGTCTGCGCCAGCGGATTCGGGGTTGCCAGGCTGATGCTGACCAAGCTCAGCAACCGTCTGGGTGACAGGGCAACTTTTCGCGCCTACGGAAAGGATGAGATCACGCCCGGCGTGATCGCGGACACAGACTTCTTTGTCTCCACCCTGAACCTGGACTCCCTGGGAATCGACTGTGTGCGGATCAGCCCGCTGATCACTGCCAGCGACCTCTCCCAGATCGAGTACCGCATCCAGGGCTACGGCCAGGTCCGCCGCCACAAGCAGGACACGGACTTTGCCCGCAAAATGGACGATGTCGGGATCATCGCCCGGGACCTCTCTTCCCTGCTCCGCAAGTACCGCCACTATCAGGTCTCTGCCGGCGTCAGCTTCCGGGAGCTTCTGAGAGTCCTCGCCATGCAGGTCACGGACAGCCTGGCTTCCGCCGCCAAGGTCATCGACTCCGTCACAGAGCGCGAGCGTCTCAACTCCCAGATCTTCCCGGAGATGGAATTCTGCCTCCTGCACAGCCGGAGTGACGCCGTCACGGAGACGATTTTTGTCAGCTGTACGCCCAGAGAAGCAGAGCGCTTTACCGACCCTTCCCTGAAGGGAATCAAGGCCGCGGTACTTCTGCTCATGCCGGTGGACGACTATCGCCGGATCCACGCCGATGTGCTCGGGCGCATCTCCGCCGCCTTTGTCAGGAACGAAGACTTCCTCAGTGCGATCCATGCCGGACAGGAAAACGAAGTCCGCAGGGAACTCACCCACGAACTTCGCACTTTTTTCACCGAATATGTAGAAAAACTATAACTCAGGCGGGAAGATGTCCCCCTCCGAATTATGCAGCGCGCAGAAAAAGGGCCTGCCCGATCCGGAGAGTTCCGGTCCGGACAGGCCCTGCATTTTCATGCTCCGATTCTGTAACCTGTGACCCGGCGGTACTACTCCAGCTCGAGTCTCCATAAAGAAATCTGCGTAATTTTAGTAGCGTGTGCGCTACTTTTATTTGGTTTTATCGCCCATTTGGATCACGATAATTTATATCGCGCTCAAAGTGTACTCAAAATGTACTCACGGCTGTTCTTAGTTCAAACTGTTTCGCGGCTGGTGTCCCCAATTTGTACCCACTGGCTTCTTTGCCTGAATCAGTCGCCCTATTAGTCACCTTGCGCGAAGTCAATATTAATCATGCTTGATCTCCCAATGTCCGTGATTTCCGCTTCCAACGTAATGTAATTCATCCATCGCATTAATAATCCTTTGAAGAGAACGGAGACTGATGGATAAATTTTCCGCCATTTCTTTCCGGATAATTCTGTTATTTGACTTTACCATTGCGAGAATGCCAGATTAATAGGATTCTCTTATTTTTTCTTCATCGTGAGTGCCACCGTGAGGGACATTGGCACTCACGCCTGTCCCCCAGCCTTCTCCGCAGTGCCGGTGGAATCTTACCGTAAATCCATCATCGTCCCCACGATATTCCGCTTTGCAGCCGGCTTTATTCCTTTCAATATGATCTTCTTCCACAGCTCATCCGCGGAACGAACTGTACCGGAATTTTGTCCGTTACAGAATAGCTTCTGTCTGTTTTCATCCGATCCAGATACTCCACTGCTTTTCCCGCGCGCAAAAACACATCCTGCCGGACGGATGATAACTGCGGCATGACATTTCTACATAACTCCATGTCGTCAAATCCCACAACCCAGATATCTTCCGGGACGCGTACCCCCGCGTGAATCAGAAAGTACATGATTTCAACCGCATAATAATCCGATGCGGCAAACACCGAATCATAATCCCGAAATACCGGTAAGATATCCCGATAATGTGCCTGTCTTTCTTTTTTACTCATAGGTACTTCCATAAAATTCACTTTTCTTCCGTACCCGGAGCAAAGTCCCTCATATCTGTCAAAATCCGGTTGCAGCCGATTATCCGCTATAAATAATATCTTCTCTCTGCCGTTTTCTCTGAAAAACGCACCGACCTGCCTTCCTCCGTCATAATCATCCAGCATCAGGTTGCAGATGTTTCTGTCATTCTGGAAAAAACCGTCATATACAACAAATGGTATCCTGATGCGGTCACGAAGCTTCTGATACTCATCTTCACAGAACCCCATGATTACCATTCCATCCATATTCCACATGGATGCAAAGGGGACAATATCCATAATGTCACTTGTCTTCTTCAGCATTAAAAAATAGCCATGGCTTTCCAGTGCGTCCGATAACGCATTGACCGCACTGCTGATGTACGGGTCTTCCAGAACATGTCCTTCATATTTCGGATGATTATTTACGACCACTCCGACAATCCGCGAATTGTTCTGCGAAAGGAGCGTCGCGGCCATATTCGGAATATATCCCCTTTCAACGAGTTTTTCCTGCACCCGTCTGACAGTTGCGTCGGATATCTTTTTTGTTTTGCCGTGGATGACATTGGAAACAGTCGCTGTACTGACGCCCAATTCATCCGCAATATCAATAATCCGGATCTTCTTTTCATCCCACATATTCATCACCAGTTATTGTAGCGTATGCATCCATTTTCTGCTTCTGAACATAAAAACAGATATGATCAAACGGACCAGTTCTTCCTGCGATAAAACAAAATAGACCCAGATAACCGGAATCTTAAAATACAATCCTGTAAGCAGCGCCAGAGGTACGCCGATCAGCCAGGTTCCCATCATGTCAATCATCATGACGTACTTCGTTTTTCCGCCGCTTCGGATGATTCCGCCTCCCAGTATCATATTCTGTACCTTCACAGGCATCAGGATCGCAAATGCTGCCATAATATCTGCGCCAATTCCGCGAACATCTCCTGATACGTTGAACAGCTGAACATACGGATTTCTGATCAAAATCAATAACAGCGTGAAGACCAGTGATCCGGCCATTCCAAGACCGCATAGCTTTTTGGAATCCTCATAAGCAGCATCATATTCCCTGCTGCCCAGCCTTTTGCCGATCAGAATCCCGGCTGCCTGAGACAGGCCGCTTAATGCTCCCATGGTCAGGCCTTGAACAGCGCCCGTCAACGACATTCCTGCCAGTTCATTAGTCCCCATATGCCCATAAACATATGTGTATACGCTTTGTCCCACGGACCAGAAAAACTCATTCAAAACAATCGGCAGAAGCATCAGAAAGTACTGCGAATATCCTGCCTTTCCAAGGCTTAACGAAATACGAATCCGCCCATATAATCTGCAAAAACACAGGATAGAAATCAGTGCTCCTGCTGCCTGGGATATGACACTCGCATATGCGGCGCCTGCTATTCCAAGACGCGGCGCGCCAAACTTTCCAAATATAAAGCAGTAGTTTAAAACTGTATTGAGCAAAGCAGAAAAAATGCCGATATAAAGCGGCCAGGTTGATTTGTCCCGGCATCGCAGGGCCGTCCCCAGAATGTTGCAGATCCCCAGCGGAATGAATGTCCATGAGATAATCCCGAGATATGTGCTGCCCTCTGTGATTACCTGCTCTTCTTCCGTAAACATTCCCACGAACGGATTCTGGAAAAGACTGAAAACAGATAGAAAGGTAAGCCCGGTTAATATCATCAACAGAAAATTGATACAAATGCTCTTTTCCTCTGCTTCTCTGTTGTGGTTGCCAATGTACTGCGAGATCATGATTCCTGTGATCGAACTGATTGCTCCAATGACGAACGCATAAATAAAACTGGGCTTTCCGGCAATTTCAACTGCAGCAACACCTTTATCTCCAAGCTGACCGACCATGATCTGATCGACCATGGAAAAGGAAGACTGCAGCATGGATTGTAATGCCACGGGTATGGAGATGCGCAGCACATCTTGTAAAAATCTTTTATCTGACATGGGGTTTCTGGGTTTCTCCTTTACGCTTTTGTCCCATAGTATTTAAAAAAAGCTCATTCCACAATAGGTTAATCGCGTAACCCGCATATAATAATGTCTTTTTGCGCTCTTATAATTTGCAACTTCCCGTAATCCTTTTAACGGTTTAAGGCCTCACTTCTTATCTATTAAACAATTCTTTCTGAATTAGACACACTCATCGAGTCCTCATAGCTGTCAATCACGGTCTGGAAACTGTATATCTGAATATACAAAGTGAATTATTTATCACATTCATTGTTGACAAGTAATTTTGATATGATATATTTATAACATCAAGTGACAAATATATCACACAGGAGGCATTATGAATAAAAAAGTCAGTATTACAGAATTGATGACAGAAACTGCAGTTCTTACCATTGGTTTGACATTCTACTATTGGTGCTGGGTAAGAACGGATTGGAAAGAATCCTACACGTATATTCAAAATGCTGTCGCAGGAGGGATCATATGTTTTATTTTCCTGATATCATACAGAGTCCGGAAATTTCACAAAGAACCCATCGATGAGCTTGCAAGAGCAAATTTAAAAAGATGTGACTCCATCTGTCTGAAAATATTTGCAGCAGTAATGGTTTTGACTGCATTTATTGGCGGCACATTGGGGCATGTAGCTAATACTGCATCTTTCATGGGATGGGTTATTATGATTTCGCTGATCATCATTTCCATACTGCGAATTATCATTTTCAAGGTAATGGATCAGAAGGGAGTATGAGGTGGCACTTGTTACAAAAATAAAAGAATTCCGTGAAAAAGCAGGATTAACGCAGGCGGATCTTGCGGAGAAAGTTGGTGCCCGGAGGGAGACAATTGTTCATCTGGAAAACGGTAAATATAATCCCTCATTAAAGCTGGCAATGGATATCGCAAGAGTATTTGACGTTACTGTCGAGGAATTATTCACCTTCACAGACGGAGGTAAATAGGTGGTTCCGTTTTCAGGCAAAAAGCAAAGTATAGTTTATTTGATTCTATCCCCTCCCCCGATATTTCGGCATTTTATTTCTTTTCTGCCGATTAGAAATTTTATTTATGCATACTAATATATAGACTTGCCTCTTTTCCAGATAATTTCTTATCTGCATGGTTCATGTTGCGTCTAGGGGCTTCTGTTGTCATTGCCGCAAGTTGCTTCAGTACACTTGTTTTCTGCTCCTTCATCCGCTGCTTTTGCAGCTCATGAATATCCTTATCCAGCAGGGTAGTTCCATCCCATTCTTCCTGTGCCCTGCGGACCTGTTCCAGTGCCCTCTTTGCCAGCCGGTATTCCTGCTCCGCTTCCTTTATGCTTCCGTACCCGTTGGCATCCACAATCAGAAACAACTGATTCCTACATAACCTGATCTGGCGCTCCAGTCCGTCAACCCGCTCCTGCAGTTCCTTCCGCTCTTTGTGATGGAAGATGGATTTCGGTGTATGATCCAGCGCCAGCCGGACCGTTTCTCTTTGTTTCTGCAGTGCATAGAGCTTGCGGTTGGTCTTATTGAGCTGCCGGTGAACCGATTCGATCCGCATGAACCGAAACTCCGCTTCACGGGAATCCGGGCGCTCAGCCTTCTGCTTCCCCGGCAATACAGATTCCGGCCTGTCAGAGCTTTCCCTTATACCGCCAGCGTCTGTTTCTTCCTTTACGGGCTGCATCAGAAGATCCAGAAATTCCTTAAGTATTGTGATGGCTCTCCTTAAAATCTCCGCCAGAAGCCCCGGCTGCACACCATGCGTCTTTACAGATTCCGATACCCTCTGGACGACTTCCTCCTGCTTGAACTCCGTCACTTCCTCCTGGCTGCCGCCAGCAATCAGAACCTGATCTACAGTCTGATTCCATTCCTGACGGAGCTGATTGTCGCTGCGGATTTCTTCCTCTTTCGGATTATTTTTCCCGATCTTCTTTGTGGCAAGATAGGGGCCGGATGCATCATAGATCTGCAGTTTGTCTTCCTCCCGGTCCACGACCTTGTTGATCAGATCCGTGTATATCACCTTTACATCATCGAGAAAGTTCCGGTTCTTGAACACGTCCTTTCTTCCGGAGAACCACTTGATGTCATAGATCTCGCCTTTCGCCAGGATCCGGCATCCCGGTCTGACATTGCCGTCCGCATCTAAAATTTCCTTTTTCGTCCGAACATGACGTCCTGCTTCATCGAAAAACATGTTCCGGCCTGCCCGCTTCACGTCTGTCTTCTCCAGCATTTCCCGGTCCGCAAAGACTAAGTGGATGTGATAGTTGGTCATTGCCTTATTGTGGTGAAGCGCTGCTGTACACTGCACGCCGTATTTCTGCCGGAACGTCTCTGTAAACAACTGGAGCAGAAGCTCCGGATCTTTTTCTCGCAGGCTTTCCGGGAGGGCGATGATCAGCTCCCGCCCTTCAATACACTTGCCCGTCTTTTGATTGCTCTTCCAGAAATCGTGCTGCGCCTGTTCCGACAGATACTGCCAGAACTCCGACTTTACTGTGGTGTAGACGGCATACAGATGTTCCTGTCTTTTCGGATTGCTGATATAGTCCACACGCCCCTTCACGTCGGTCAGCTTTGTCATCCTGATGAAGGAATGTCTTGGCATGGATTTCTCTCCTCTCGCTATTGCGAGCCCCCGGAGGGCCTCCGGAGGACGAAACCCTTTGTATAAACCGCAGGTTTGTGCAAAGGGAGTATTTCGCTCTCAGTCGCCGAGGGCTCTTCTGATTTGTTTCCTATATGAGTTTTGAAATGTTTCTGATCTGAGTTTGCATGATTTTTTCTTTCGGCTGTTGCCGGGTTATCGCCATATCCGGCGTGGATTTTGATTTCTGATTGCAGTTTCCGGCACGGCTTTTTTCTTTGCACCTGTTCGTCTACTTCTTCAATCAGATTTGTAAACGTAAACTGTAAACAAGATAAAAAACATCTTTTTTATCTCGTTTACGTTTGCCCGTTTACAATTTCATCGTCTCTCAGAAAGGAATGTCTGCATTATCCGGCACCTGCATGAATCCTTCTTCCTCTGTCAGTCTGATCCATGCTCTCTGTGTCCCATAATTCGCAAATCTGTGGGATTTTGTTTTCGTGCTCCAGCCCGGCATACCTGCATTCATCGTATTGGAAATTGGCTGCAGAACGCTGCGGTTTCTCGGATCATAGGTCTGGCCAAATGCCTCTTCATAGATCTGAATGGCACACACTTCGTTTCCGCTGAATGTGTCAAGAAAATGTTGAATCACACCGAATGTGGAATCGTCTGGCATATATTCCATCTGCATAGCCCTGACGGTTTCCTCCATCTCCTTCGGAAATGTCAGCTTGAAATCTCCGCTTCGATAAATGGTCATTGCCTCTGCCCAGCAGTCGATAATATACTGACGGCATTCCTGCTCATTTTCGAGCGGATGATGTTCTGCACGACTCGCATCAATCTGCACCGGGGCAAATCGCCGGTTCCCTGTCTTGTCGTACGGTAGGAAATTCACGTTGTTGGATGTCCCTAGAAAGACACACTGCCGCGGCCGGTCTTCCGGATGAACCTCGTACGGAATCTTATATGTTTCTTTTGTCCTGCTCAGAAATGATTTGATGAGTTCAATGCTCTTGGCGCTGGTGGTCGCCAGCATTTCCGCCATCTCGATGAACCAGTGACCCTGCATTTTCCGATAGACATTGTCATCATCCAGTCTCCGGAGATCGTCGGTGAACCATTCGTCACGGATCGCCAGGAATCTCAGCAGCGTTGACTTTCCAGCTCCCTGCCCGCCGACGAGACACAACATGATTTCAAATTTACAGCCGGGACGAAATGCTCTGCTGATCGCTCCGAGCATCATCAGCTTTGTCATTTCATAGACGTAATCACTTTCCTCTGCACCGAGATACTTCGGAAGCAGATGGCGGATTCGTTCCACACCATCCCACACCAGCGTGTTCAGATAGTCCCGGATCGGATGAAAGGAATTCTCACTGCTGACAATGTCCAGTGCAGCACGGATCTGCTTTTCTCTCGTCAGTCCGTAATGATTTTCCATATAAAGCCGGATCTGATTGACATCTGTATCTGTGATTGCTTCTCCCCGGCGTTTCCAGCCGACATCCTTTACGATCTCTGTCTTGTCGGTCAGCTCGTTCCGGCGGATACTGCCAGCAAGGACCGGATCCTTCTGAAGCACCGTCACACAGTTCTGAATGGACTGTCTCGTCTGTCCCTTTTCGGTCTGTTCCAGTTCTTTTGTGACATCTTCCACAGATAGTCTCCCCGCATTCCGCAGTTCCTGATCAAGCAGGTCTTCCATCTGCAGATTCTCTGTTCCATTTTTGTTCTCGTTTTTCAAGATTTCTGATGACCTCCTTCATTTCAAGAAAGAATCCTCTCTGTTCCGCATCTGATCCGTAATAGAGAACGTCCAGAAAATAGTTATATGCGTCGAGATTGCTGAGGGATTCCACGAACAGCGGATTCCACTCCTCCGATTCGGATTTCGGGGCAAATCGTTCTTTCCAACCCTGCATACTGTTCACATACATCGTCAAGACACTGATCGCCCAGGACCGCCACCTTTCGAATTTCTCATTGACTCTGCAATCTGTCTGTCTTTGCTTTGCCGCCGGGGATCGTATTGGCCGAAATGTTTTTTCTGATATGTGAATTTCAAAATCTCCTGCCAGTTTTCTGGCTGCCTCAATATTGGTCAGATGAAACAGCTTTGCCGCGTAGTCAATCACATCGCCATCTGCTCCGCATCCGAAACAGTGAAACCGTTCATCCACCTTCAAACTTGGATTACGATCCGGATGAAACGGGCAGCACGCCATCCCGTTTCTTCCAACCTTCAGCCCGTAAAATTCTGCCGCCTCTCTTGTGGTTATTTTGTTTTTTATTGTCTGAAAAATATTGTCGCTGCTTCTTTGGTTCGCTATACTATGACTGTCATTTTTTGATCGGAACCGCCCCTCAGCTGTGCCACCAGCTGATTTCGGGGCAGTTCTTTTTACTTTTTCAGGATTTCCCATGCGAATTATCCTTGTCTGGTGTTTTGGTACTGATGCGGATCATTTCTTCCACAAGAGCACTGCACCTTTCAACTGCGTCACGTATTTCTTCCAGATCCGATACCTTCTCCAGTGCTGTCCGGAGTTTTTTCAGTTCCACGGCCAAACGGTCGCTCTGATATTTGCCTGCGCGGATCACAACCGTCTCTCCATAGAGCATCCTGATGAAGTAATCACCCTTGGCCAGTCCGCTGACTGCGACTTTTGCATCAATCAGGCGAAGTTCCTCTTCCGAAACCCGAAAATTCAGAATCCGGTTTCTTTTTCTGTCCTTGTTTTCACAGCTCATTTTTATTCCTCCTCCCTGCCGAAACGATCGAGCCGTTCTGCGATTTTCGCCTGCTTGTTGGGATACAGATGGGAATACGTATTCAGAGTCGTTTCGATCTTTTCATGTCCGAGCCTGTCCGCTATCTCCTTCGGTGAGAAACCAAGTTCAATCAGAAGGCTTGCGTGACTGTGCCTTAAATCATGAAGCCGAATCTTCTTTACTCCGCTGGCCTTAATCCCGCGCTGCAGCTCCTTTTCCAGAAAAGTCTTGGTAACGGGGATCAGAGGTTCATCCGGATCCGGATCATAACGGTCTTCCAGATAATCGCGGATATCCTCTACCAGGAATTCAGGGATTGTGATGTCACGGATGCTCTTCGGTGTCTTGGGCGGTGTAATAATGTCTTTTCCTCTTAGCCGTTGATAGGATTTTGTAACAGAGATCACTCTGGTCTGCAGATTTACATCATTGATTTCCAGCGCCAGCAGTTCCCCGATCCGCATCCCGGTCCAGAACAGAATCTGAAATGCCAGCCAGGATTCCCGCTTATCGATAACGCAGTCGGCAAATGCATTGAATTCCTCTTTGGTCCAGAAGCTCATCTCACCAGCCTTGCTTTTCCCCATACTGCCCGCGGTCCTGCACGGATTATTCTTCAGTCCGTAATAGCGGACCGCGAAATTGAAGATTGCGCTGAGCTGGTTATTGATGGTCTTCAGATACGTCTTGGAATATCCCTTGTTGATGAGTTCCGTCTGCCATTTGCGAATATCAGCCGGAGTTATCTCATTCATTTTCTTTTCTCCGAAATACGGAAGCACCTTGTCATCCATAATGTAGTGCTTATTGATCATGGTGTGCTCCCTGAGCCGCGCTTCCATATCCTTGAAGTACAGATCCGCGAAGTCCTTAAACCTCATGTCGAAATTGCTCTGCTGCTTCAGCAGGAAATTCCGAAGCCATTCCTCGGCTTCCCTTCTCGTGTTAAATCCCCTCTTCATGCTCTTTCTGAGCTTTCCCGTCCAGTCACGATAGCGATATTGAATCAGCCATTTTCCTGTCTTCTTGTCTTTTTCAGGTTTCATCAGGTGGTCACCTCCTCGATTCCATAGCATCGTTTTTCCAGATACTTGCGGGGCACTCTTCCGGATACTGTCAGGAATCCTTTGGTCTGCAGTTCTTCATTCAGCACGTGAATAATCTTGTAGGCGTGCCCTTTGGAAATTCCCATTATCTCTGCGAGCTGTTCCGCTGTCACAAAATTCATTTCCGATCTCATGTGTTTCCTCCTCCTGTTGTTTTGTAGCTTACTAGCTACATTCATTATATTGTAGCGTTCTCGCTACGTCAATGTCTTAACGGAAATTTTGTAGCCAAGTCGCTATGTTTGTGATATGTTTTATGTAGTGACAGATATCTCCCGATCCTATATGGACCAGGCATATGTACGGAATACGAAGAGAAGAGGGGAATTACATACGATGACAATCGGCGAAAAAATAAAATATTTCCGCAAACAGCGGGGTATTACACAGGGAGAACTTGCAGAATTGACAGGAATCCATCCTGTTTCCATCCGAAAATACGAGACAAATAAAATGCAGCCGCTCCCTCCTCAGGTCGAGAAGATTGCAGCTGCATTGAACGTAAACTTCAGTGCGATCTATGGAATGGATCAGAGCGCTTTCCGTCTGGAAACACGCGGAGATCTGATGGGATTATTGATGACTGCTTATAAAGCCGGACTGATTCAGGTTGATGGTCCGAAAGACAGATATGGTGCCTTCAAAGAAGAGCAATGCTGCATCCGCCTGCTCCCGGTACTCTCGCAGTATTTTGCTGTGGCTGGTCAGGAAGATGAGAATAGGAATATGCTGCCAGCACTAAAAGTGACAGATTCATCTGTCCTGTCTGATTTTATTCGTTGGGAAGGTTTATACCGTGAAGGATATCTGAAGGATCAGGAGCTGCTGACAAAAGGAAATTCTTCTGAAGATGAGAAATATGTCGCTGATGATTTTCGGGAGATGCTGGAGCAGATCGAACTGGACCTGCAGGCGTCTCAGGAGAAACTGGATAAGAGCGGTGATAACAGCGACAATAACACCTCTCCTGCAGAATAATTTGGAAAAGTGTACTCAAAATGTACTCACGAGGCATAGAAAAAGTCCGAAAACCCAGTGTTTATGCCGGGTTTCGGACTTTCAATATTTATTCCAGCTCGATGGTTCCCGGCGGCTTGCTCGTGAGGTCGTAGAGCACGCGGTTGACGCCCTTCACTTCATTGATGATACGCGTCATGCAGGTCTGCAGCACGCTCCACGGAATCTCGGCGGCTTCCGCAGTCATGAAATCGCTGGTCAGAACGCCCCGCAGCGCCACTGCGTAGTCGTACGTCCGCCCGTCTCCCATGACGCCTACCGACCGCATATTGGTGAGCGCGGCAAAAAATTGTCCTTTTCCGGTATCGATCCCGCCCTTCTCCAGCTCTTCCCTGAAGATGGCGTCCGCCTCCTGCACGATCCTGACCTTCTCCGCGGTGACGTCGCCGACAATTCTGACGCCCAGTCCCGGTCCCGGGAAAGGCTGGCGGTATACCAGATGTCTCGGCAGGCCAAGTTCCAGACCGGTCTGTCTCACCTCGTCCTTGAACAGCATCCGAAGCGGCTCCACGATCTCCTTGAAATCAACATGCTCCGGCAGTCCTCCGACATTGTGGTGGGACTTGATCACAGCGCCGCCGCTCCCGGTTCCGCTCTCCACCACATCGGGATAAATGGTCCCCTGGGCCAGAAAGTCAACCTGACCGATCTTTTTGGCCTCTTCCTCGAAGACGCTGATAAATTCCGCGCCGATGATCTTCCTCTTCATCTCTGGATCCGTGATGCCGGCCAGTTTGATATAGAAGCGCTCCTGCGCGTTCACGCGCACGAAATTCAGTTCAAAGGGGCCCTTCGGTCCGAATACCGCCTCTACTTCATCTCCTTCATTCTTGCGGAGCAGTCCGTGGTCCACAAAGACGCAGGTCAGCTGCTTTCCGACCGCCTTGGCGAGCAAAGCCGCTGCCACAGAGGAATCCACGCCTCCGGAGAGTCCCAGCAGGACTTTGCCGTCCCCGATCTTCTCCCGCAGTTCTTTCACTGTCGTGTCCACATAAGAAGACATCTTCCAGCTGCCGGTGCACCCGCAGATCTCCATCACAAAGTTTTTCAAAAGCTGCGTCCCGAAGGGTGTGTGCACCACTTCCGGATGGAACTGCACCGCGTAGAGTCTGCTTCCCGGGTCTTCCATGGCCGCCACCGGACAGTTGTCCGTATGTGCGGTGATCTTAAAGCCTCTCGGGGGCTGCGCGATGTAGTCGGTGTGGCTCATCCAGCAGGTAGAAGTCTCCGGAGCATCGCTTGCCATTCCCTGGAACAGCTTGGAGCCGGACTGAATTCCATCCAACTCTATTTTGGTGTGGCCGTACTCGCTGACGGGGGCCGTCTTCACCTTGCCGCCCAGTTTATGTGCCATGAGCTGCGATCCGTAGCAGATGCCCAGCACAGGGATCCCCAGCCCGAACAGGGCTTTGTCGCAAGTCGGCGAATCGTCTGCATAGACGCTGTTGGGCCCTCCTGTCAGGATGATTCCCTTCGGGTGCATGGCCAGGATCTCTCCCGGCGTCTTTGTATAGGGATGGATCTCGCAATAAACGTTGCATTCTCTGACTCTTCTCGCGATCAGCTGCTTGTACTGTCCGCCAAAGTCCAGGACTACGATCAATTCTCTGTCCATCGGTCCGCTCCTTTCATTATGTGTCAGGTGTGTCAGGGGGACGTATCCGGTGACACAAAA
>JAZQCI010000030.1:0-90977 GCA_045546175.1 Lachnospiraceae bacterium
TAGATGTACAAACTCCTTTCTGGGGCATGGTTGATTGTTTCTAGACAACTCAATTTTACCATGAGCCAGTGAGGAGTTGTTTTATTTTGTAACAAAAAGAATGCCGTAACTATGCGGCTTCTGGCGTTTCGCAAACGCCTATTTGAACTACAAAGGAAAGGAGAACAGGAATGCAGCTCACAAAAAATTTGAGAGTCTCCTCTTTTCAAATCATTACGGGGAGCTTTCTCGTGATCATCCTGCTGGGCGCCTTTATGCTCACGCTCCCCGTTTCTTCCGTGGACGGCGCCTGGACGCCGTTCGGAGACGCTCTCTTTACTTCAACATCCGCTGTCTGTGTGACCGGACTGGTCGTACAGGACACATTCCGCTACTGGTCGCTCTTTGGCAGGCTGATCATACTGTTTCTGATCCAGATCGGCGGCCTCGGAACGATCACTCTCGCCGTTGTCGCCACCGTGCTGGCCGGACGCAAGGTGAGCCTTTTTCAGCGCAGCATTTTGAGGGACGCCGTCAGTGCGGAGCAGGTCGGCGGTATTGCGCGTTTTGCTCTTTTTATCCTGTCGGGCACCCTGGCAGTAGAGTTTCTGGGCGCAGCCGCTCTCTTCCCTGTTTTTTTGCGGAAATATCCGCTGCCGAGGAGCCTTTTCTATTCCCTGTTTCATTCGGTCTCGGCCTTTTGCAACGCGGGATTTGACCTTATGGGGGAGGAGCAGCCGTTTTCCTCCCTTACCGGCTTTACCGGAAGCATTCCGGTCAATCTGATCATCATGTCGCTGATCGTTCTGGGCGGTCTCGGTTTCCGGACCTGGGAAGACATCCGTGCGAATAAGCTCCGGCTTCACAAGTATCGTCTCCAGACCAAAATGATCCTGGTGACTACCGCGGTCCTGATCTTCCTTCCGGCCATCGCTTTTTTCATCATCGAGTACCCGGGCCTCCCCCTCAGGGAAAGGGTCCTGGCGTCGCTTTTCCAGTCGGTCACCACAAGAACGGCCGGCTTCAACACCACCGACTACGCGCAGTTTACGGAGAGCGGAAAGCTGCTGAGCATAATCCTCATGCTGATCGGCGGCTCCCCCGGCTCCACGGCGGGCGGCATGAAGACTACGACGATCGCGGTCCTGCTCCTCAACGCGCACGGAACATTTCGTCACAGAGACGAGGCCTCCGCGTTTTCCCGGCGGATCAGCGACCAGACTGTCAAAATAGCGGCGACCATTTTCGCCCTCTACCTCGGCCTGTTCACTCTCAGCGCCATAATCATCAGCCTCGCCGAGTCGCTCCCTCTGCTCACCTGCATGTTTGAGGCGGCCTCCGCCATCGGCACTGTGGGACTGACACTCGGCATCACGCCGCAGCTGAGCGCGCTCTCCAGAGGAATTCTAATTTTTCTTATGTATTTTGGCAGAGTCGGCGGGCTGACTCTGATCTATGCGGCCGTACCTTCGCAGAGGATGAGAAACCAGAGGCTCCCTCTCGAGAACGTCGCGGTGGGCTGAAATCTCCGATGCGTATTTGCGCTGCGGAGGTCAGGCACCCAAGCCCGAAATCTGAAATGGAGGATTTAATATGAAGACAATACTGATCATAGGACTGGGCAGGTTCGGAAGACACTGCGCCAGAAAACTGAACGAGATGGGCCATCAGGTCATGGCCGTCGATATGCTCGAAGAGCGCGTGGACGCGGTCCTTCCCTATGTGACGGACGGGCTGATCGGCAACAGCACGCGCGCCGACTTCATGCAGACCCTGGGGGTCCGCAATTATGACGTGTGCGTCGTCGCGATCGGCGACGATTTCCAGTCTTCCCTGGAGACAACGGCCCTTCTCAAGGATCTGGGCGCCCGGCACGTGGTCGCAAGAGCCGCGAGAGATGTACACGCTAGGTTCCTTGCCGGCAATGGCGCCGATGAGGTGATTTATCCCGAAAGGCAGCTTGCCGAATGGACTGCAATACGTTATAGTTCAAACCATATTTTGGACTATACTCCTCTCGGAGAAGAGTATGCGGTCTATGAAATGTCGATCCCCGATAACTGGACCGGAATGAGTCTGGCTTCCCTGGATCTGAGGCGCAAACATAAGATCAACGTATTTGCCATCAAGCAAGGCGAACTGCTGATCACCGACATCAACCCCGACGCCCCTCTTCGCAGGAATCAGACCCTGATGGTCATTGGAAAGAACAAGGACGTCGATAAATGTTTCCATTAAGATCTGATAACAGGCATATGGGCGGCAAAATACAGAAAAGCCCCCTTTTCGCAGTTCTGGGCGCCGCAAACAGCAGAAATCTCGTTCTCGATTGTCTGATCTACAACGGCGTTCTGGCTGTCTGCACGCTGGTGGGACTGCTCTTTCGCTCCCTCGGGTTTTCGGACGCGACGATCATATCCGTCTATATTTTGGGCGTGTTGATCTCCGCCGTGCTGATCACAAATTACATCAGCAACTTCATTGTGTCCTTCGAGGCGATGATCGTCTTCAACTTCTTCTTCACGCAGCCGCTGTTCACGCTCCACGCCTACGACGCGGAATATCCCGTCACTTTCGTCGTCATGCTGATCGTCTCCTACATATCCTGTACCATCGCGGCCAGGCTCAAGGCGATCGCCAGGCAGTCCGACGCCATGTACGCCCGCACAAAGCTTCTGTTTGATACGGCGAGCCAGCTCCACAAGCTGAGCGGGTACGACGAGATCCTCTTCACGACAGGCGCGCAGCTCACCAAGCTCATGAACAAGCAGGTCTGCCTGTACGACCAGAGCAGGGGCGCCGACACCTGCCTTGTCTTCTCTCCCGGAAAGTCTTCTCCCGAGGAACTTCCCACAGACGGCAAAAGTCTGCCGGCCGTAAAGCGGGTCTTTATGACAGGAAGTGAAGCCGGAAGCGGAACGGACGAGTTTCCCGCCAATCCCATGCGGTTTCTTCCCGTCAGCAGCCATGACCGGGTATACGCCGTCGCCGCTTACAGCGCGGAAGATGAATCGGATGACCGGAACGGCCAGTTTGACCGGGGCCTGATCGTCTCCGTGCTCGGCGAGTGCTCCATGGCGCTCGAAAAGGAGCGCATACAGCGGGAAAAAGAGGAAGAAGTGCTGCGGCGCCGCAATGAGAAGCTGCGCGCGGACCTTCTGCGCTCCATCTCCCACGACCTGCGCACGCCGCTCACCTCCATATCGGGGAACGCCAGCAATCTCCTCACCTCGGCAGACACTCTCGACGAGGCGACACGCCGGCAGCTCTATCAGGATATCTACGACGATTCCACGTGGCTCAGCAGTCTGGTCGAAAACCTGCTGGCCGTCAGCCGCATCGAAGACGGGACCATGCAGCTGCACAAAAGCCCGGAGCTTCTGGACGACATCATCTCCGAGGCGCTCCTTCACATCGACCGAAGAAGCAGCGCCTACAAGATCCTGTTCGAGCCCTCCGCGGACCCGATCATCGTCGATGTGGACGGCCGGCTGATCGTGCAGGTCCTCATCAACCTCGTAGACAACGCGATCCGGCACACGCCTCCCGGCACGACCATCCGAATCCAGAGCGAGAACCTCAGAGACTGCGCCAAAGTCTCCGTCTCCGACGACGGCCCCGGCATTCCGGACAAGGAGAAGGACCGGGTGTTCGCAATGTTTTACAGCGGTTCCCGGAAGGTGACCGACTCCAAGAGAAGCCTCGGCCTGGGACTTGCCCTCTGCCGCTCCATCGTCCGCGCGCACGAGTGCGAGATCATGCTGGACGACAACCTGCCGCACGGCTGCGTCTTTTCCTTTACACTGCCCATTAAGGAGGTCACACTTCATGAATAAATTTATGGTCCTGGTCGTGGAGGATGACAAGCTCATACAGAACCTGATGTCCACGACGCTCGATATCCACAACTACCGCTATCTGACTGCTTCGAGCGCCTCCGACGCGCTCCTGCAGATCACGTCCCACAATCCGGACGTCATCTTCCTGGATCTGGGCCTTCCGGATATGGACGGCGTGGACCTGATCCGCAAGATCCGCACCTGGTCGGCGACGCCGATCATCGTCATCAGCGCCCGCAGCGAAGACGCGGACAAAATCGAAGCCCTGGACGCCGGCGCCGACGACTATCTGACCAAGCCTTTCTCCGTGGACGAGCTCCTGGCAAGGCTCCGGGTCACCCAGAGACGCCTCGCCGCGTCGCAGGGGTCCCTGCCCTCCCATATATTTGAAAACGGAGACCTCAAGGTCGATTTTGCCGCGGGAACCGCTTACATGGGCGGCGAAGAGCTCTCCCTGACTCCGATCGAATACCGGCTGCTCTGTCTGTTTTGCAAGAACATCGGCAAAACATTGACCCACACCTACCTGACAGACGCCATCTGGGGCGGCACCTTCGACAGCGATCTCGCTTCCCTGAGGGTCTTTATGGCTTCCCTGCGAAAGAAGATTGAAAAAGACACCACGCACCCGCAGTATATTCAGACCAGAATCGGCGTGGGATACCGAATGAACAGAGTTTAGGGCGGAGGGGTCATGCCTCGCCGGCACTTCGTGCCCTGCCCAGGTTTTGGGCCCTGCCCGAGGTTTCGGGCTCTGCCTCAATTTTTTGGCCCTGCCCAAAGGAGGTATGCTATGCGTGACATTTTATTATTTGTTTTTTTCCTGCTCGATGCTTCTCTTATCGGATATATGCTCTGGAAACTCTGAAAAAGATAGATTTTGTTCCAAATCTGTTATATTATAGAAAAATCGACGAAATTAAAAGGAGGCTTTCATTTTGGAACAAAATCAACGCGGTTCATTTACAGGTAAACTGGGATTTGTCCTCTCCGCAGCCGGCGCGTCCGTCGGCCTGGGAAACATCTGGAGATTCCCTTACCTGGCAGCCAAGTATGGCGGCGGCGCATTTCTTCTTGTCTACATCATCCTTGCCCTTACTTTTGGCTACACGATGATCATCGCAGAGACTGCCATCGGGCGCTCTACACAGAAGAGTCCCGTGAGCGCCTTCCGCTTTTACAGTAAATCTCCCTACGCCAAAGCCGGCGGCTGGCTCAACGCCATCGTGCCGATGCTGATCTGCCCCTATTACTCCGTAATCGGAGGCTGGGTCTGCAAATACCTCTTTGCATTCCTCACCACAGATATGGACGCGATCACCTCAGATACTTTTTTCACGGAATTCATCACGAACGGAGTCTCCGCGGAGTTCTGGTTCTTCGTTTTCCTGGCTCTCACTCTTGCCATCATCTACATGGGTGTGGAAAACGGCATTGAGAGAGTCTCCAAGTTCATGATGCCGATCCTGCTGGTCCTGGCGATTGTGATCAGTGTGTACACCATCACGCGCCCCGGCGCCATGGCCGGCGTCGCCTACCTGCTGATTCCTCACCTGGAGAACTTCTCCTGGATGACAGTGGTGTCCGCCATGGGCCAGATGTTCTATTCCCTGTCCATCGCCATGGGTATTCTGATCACCTTCGGCTCCTACATGAAAAAGGATGTCAGCATTGAAGATTCCACCCGTCAGGTTGAGTTTTTCGATACGGCCATCGCTATTTTGGCAGGTATGATGATCATTCCCGCGGTCTTCGCCTTCTCCGGCGGCGACCCGGAGCACTTAAACGCAGGGCCTTCCCTCATGTTCATAACAATGCCCAAAATCTTCGCGAGCATGGGCTTCGGACGCATGATCGGCATCCTGTTCTTCACGCTTGTGCTCTTCGCGGCACTGACAAGCTCCATCGCTCTCACGGAGAGCGCGGTGTCCACCATCGCCGATGAATTCAAGTGGAGCCGCTTCAAGTGCACTACAGTCATGGCTGTGATCATGCTGGCGCTCGGAACACTCTCCTGCCTGGGCTACGGCCCGCTGGCGTTCATCACCATCATCGGAATGCCTTTCCTGGATTTCTTCGATTTCCTCACCAATTCCGTGATGATGCCCATCGCGGCGCTGGCCATCTGCCTGCTGGTGACAAGATGCATGGGCCTCGAGCGGCTCGAGCAGGAAGTCGAGGTCGACGGACATCCCTTCCGCCGCAAGAAGATCTTCCGGGTCATGATCCGCTATATCGCGCCCATCTTCGTTCTGATCATTCTGCTCAGTTCCATCGCGAACGCGTTCGGGCTGATCTCGATGTGACACATTTTGTGTCACGGGGACGTATCTACTGACACATTTTTTTACGGGAGTGCTGCACTGTTGCAGCACTCCCGTGTTTTATGTTGGAGGGGTTTTTGAGGGACTTTCGCGGGTGATACTGGCTTTCGCGGGTGATACTGCTGATTCAGTGCCGCTAGTGATACTAGCTGCGGCATTTGATTGGCAGAATCTTCTCAAAACTGTCAGACTGCTGAATGAGTGCCGCTAGAGATAGCAACTGCGGCATTTGATTGGCAGAATCATTTCAAAGCCGTCAGACTGCCGTTCGAGTGGCGGCCGAAGATCCTCCACGACCACCCGAGCGCCACCATAAGAAAACCCAAGTCCGCCAGACATAAAAGCGCCGCCGGAACCATCTCCGGCGGCACTCTTTCCTGAATTACACCCCCCAAAAAATGTGTCACTAGATACGTCCCCCTGACACATCCCCTGACACACCTGACACATCACATCGCAATCTCCGTATCCGCCACTCTCATCGTCGACTTCCTGTGCGACACAAGCAGCACAGTCTTGCCCTTAGTTTCCTCCTTGAGAGCCTTGAGGATAACAGTCTCATTGAGGCTGTCCAGGTTGCTGGTGGGCTCATCGAGCAGCATGAAAGGCGCATCGTGCAGGAAAGCCCTCGCAAGGCCGATCCTCTGCCGCTCGCCGCCGGAGAGTGTGTCTCCGAGCTCGCCCACATTGGTCTCGTAGCCGTCGGGAAGCGTCATGATCCAGTCGTGCACAGAAGCTTTTCTGCAGGCTTCTTCGATCTCTTCCTGCGTCGCGTCCAGCTTTGCGATTCGGATGTTTCCCGCGATCGTGTCCTTAAACATCTCCGTATCCTGCGTCATGTATCCCTGCATGTCGCGCAGGTTGGAGGTGTTGATCTCCCGCAGGTCGACGACATTTCGCCCGGATGCGCCGGGAGCGGGATCGTCCACAATTCCGATCCGGCCGTCTTTCACATCCCAGAAGCGCATCAGAAGCTTCATGAGCGTAGATTTTCCGCAGCCGCTCTCTCCCACGATCCCGATGATCTGATTCTCATGGATGCTCAGCGAGAAATTGCTGAGCACATTCTCGCGCCCGTAGCCGAAAGTGACTTTGCGGCAGTCCGCGCCGTGGAATTCGACCTCCTCCTGTCCCGTAATTTCTTCCGTCTCGGGCTCTTCTTCCAGGATCGCGAGCACGCGAGCTCCGGAGGCGACGGTGTTCTGCAGGGTTGTGCCCAGGCTTGCCAGCGCTGATACGGGGCCAAAAGAGGACAAAAGCGCCAGTACCGGCAGCAAAAATCCGTCAAAACCCACCTTGCCGGTCATATAGAGCCAGCCCGCCGTCGCGACCATCAGCACGTCGAAGGCCAGAATAAAGGTGTTGGCGATGGCCAGGTTCAGCCCTGTCAGGCGATTCAGGGAATTCTGGTGCCACAACAGTGTTTTGGACTGCTGCCGCATAGCCGCCATCCTGCTCTTACTGCCGTCGTATTGAATCGTCTCGTCAAGTCCGCGAATGTTCTCGAGTACGCAGGAAGAGAGATCTGCCGAATGCTTCCGGACTTTGTCGCCCATATTCCCGCTGACGCCCGAGATAATGACCGGCACCACTATACCGACACACAGAAAGGCAGCCAGTGCCAAAAGACCGAGCCCGATGTGGAAGGTCCCGATATAAATGCACATCACGGTCTCCACGATAAGTGCGATGCAGATGGGCGAAATAGTGTGTGCGTAGAACACTTCCAGAAGCTCTACGTCCGAAGTGATCAGCGAGACCAGGTCGCCTTTATCCCTGCCTTCGAGCTTGGCCGGGCAGAGCCTTCGCAGCGCGCCGAATACTCTGTCGCGGACGAGCGCGAGCAGCGTAAACGCGATATAGTGGTTCAGTCTCTGCTCAATGAAACGAAGGATCGCCCTGACCAGCGCCAAAACAGGGAGCAAAATCCAGATAGTGCCGACTGCGATGGGCACGTCCAGTCCCAGGCCGCTCAGAATCGCGTATCCGCCCAGTACAGGAATAAACTGCACGGCGAGATAAGCGAGCGTTCCCGCCGCCACTGCCAGGATCATATAGCTGGTGAGAGGTCTGACCAGACCGAGCATCTTAAAGAGCGTTACGAACTTTGACGGCTTCTTTGATGAACGCCTTTTTGATGACTGCTTTACAGAAGCCTGTTTTTTACTCATCCTGATCTCCCTCCTTTCCCACTTTCAACTCTCCGGTGTTCCCGATCCGTCTGGTGTCTCCAATCCGTCCCGTATCCGAAATCCGACCGGTATTCCCAATCCGTCCCGTATCTCCAATTCTCTTAGTATCTCCGATCCTTCCCGTGTTCCCGATCCGCCCGGTCACCCCGGCCAGGTCGATCTCGCCGGTGGCGGCGATCTTTTCCATCTCACCGGTCAGCCACTCCTCGCCGGATTCATCATCCCTGCCGAAGCGCTCCAGCTTCTGCTGCGTCCTCCACAGAACGGAATAAGTGCCGCCCCACTTCATGAGCTCTCTGTGCGTGCCGCTCTCGGCGACTTTGCCCTTGTCGATCACAAAGATCCTGTCCGCGTCCCGCGTGTTGACCAGGCGGTGCGAGATCAGGATGATGGTCTTTTGGCCTCTGAGAGCACGGATCCTGTTCAGGATGATCTCCTCGCTCTCCACATCGATGTTGCTGGTCGCCTCGTCGAAAATATAGACCGGACTGTCATGCAGCAGCGCCCGCGCCAGAGCGATCCTCTGTTTCTGCCCGCCGGACAGATTCTGCGCGTTTTCGGTGAGCTTCGTATCCAGGCCTTCCTTGCTCTGCAGGAACTTGTCCATCCGGCACTCCTTCAGAACCTTCCAGAGCCTGTCGTCGTCCGCGCCGGGGTCTCCCATCAGAAGGTTGTCCCTGACCGTTCCCTTAAAGAGGTAGGATGTGGATCCTATGTAGGTGATTCCCTTCATGAGGCTCTCCTCCGAGCATTCCGTGAGACGGTCGGGACCGATCATGATGGTTCCGCTGTCGATCGTGTTGCGCCCGGTGAGCAGGGAAGCGATCGTGGATTTGCCGCTGCCGCTCTCGCCGACGATTCCCACGAAGCTGTTCTTCGGAATCTGCATATTGACCCTGTTCAGGACGTCCCTCTCCCCGTCATAAGAGAAGCACACGCTCTTTAAGAGGAAATTTCCGCCGCCTTCGGGGAACTGCACTGTCTTCTTCGGGGGCTCCTCGGTCTCGAGGAACTTGAAGATCCTGTCGCTGGCCGCCATCCCGTTCATAGCCACGTGGAAATAGCTTCCGAGTTTTCTCATGGGAAGGAAGAAATCCGCCGACAGAAGGATCATGAAGAGGCACGGTGCAATATCCAGCTCTCCCGCCACGAAGGAGCGGGTCGCCAGCACGATGCCGACCGCCGCGCCGCCGTAGGCCAGAAGGTCCATGATGATGATGGAATTGAGCTGCATGGTGAGCACCTTCATGGTCACGACCCTGAACTGCTCCGATTCCCTGTTCATCTGCTCATGCTTGTACTCGTCCGCCTGATAGATCTTGAGCGTCGTCATGCCCTGCAGGTTCTCAAGGAAGGTGCTGCCCAGCTGCGTGTACTGGTCCCAATATTTTGCCAGAATTTTCTTGGCGATCTTCTGCACCATCATGATCGTGCCCGGGATCAGCGGGACGCACAAGAGAAGCACGAGCCCTGTCCGGAGGCTCCCCGCTGCCCAGAAGATCACGAACAGCGTCAGCGGCGCGATGAAGGCGTAGAAGAACTGCGGCACATACTGGCCAAAATAGCTCTCCAGCTGGTCCACTCCCTCAACCGACTCCTGGACGATCTCCGCCGTGGTCACCTTTTCGCGGTAGCTCATGCCGAGCTTTAACAGCTTCTTGTAAATCAGGTCGCGGAGCTTGCGCTTGACCGTTCGGGACGCCAGGTAGCTCATTCGGACCGCATATCTTACGACAAAAAATCGCAGGATGATCGTCACCAGAATGACCACGAGGCCCGGCGCCGCGTTCTGCGGCGTGAGCTCTCCTCTGTACAGTCTCTCCGCCGCTTTCGCGATCAGCCCGATCATCACCGCGTTCATACATAATTCGAGCCACTGCAGGAGAATGTTTCCCACAATGTATTTTTTACTTTCCGGGCATAAGGCCATCAGCCTCTTATCAAACATTTACAGTTCCTCCGGGGTTTCATTTTATTAGTAGTTCAGCACGCTCCAGTTCCAAATGCCCTGCATTCCGGGGTGCCGATTAAATGCAAAACGGCTCCTCGCCCATTCATATGGCCAGGAACCGTTTCATAATCATTTCCTCACTGCGCTCTGCTCTCCTGAGAGGGCTCGAAGGCGGGCATCAGGCGAAGCTTGTGCAGGTTGAGCCTGTGCAGGCGGTCGATCTTGGCCTTGGTGGCTTCGTCCTCGCACACGCCGGTGAGCACATATTTGTCCAGCGCCGCGTAGGTAAAGCCGAGTTTCTGCTCATCGTCCTGTCCGCTGAGTCCGTCGGAGGGCGTCTTGTGGACAAGTTCGTAGGGAAGGCCGAGAATGTCGCCGATCTGCTGCACTTCATGCACGAGCAGGTGCGACATGGGGCTGAAGTCGCCCGCCGCGTCGCCGTATTTGGTCGAATAGCCGACATAATCTTCGGAAGCGTTGCAGGTGTTGACGACTCTGGCGCCGCCGGGCAGCATCTGTCCTACGGCGTAAAGCGTGGACATCCTGAGCCTGGGAGGCAGATTGATTTCGGTGTCCTTTGTGATCTTGTCGGTCCCGCAGATGGCCAGCAGATCCTCGCTGCCTTCCAGCATGGCCTTCATGGCCTGGAAAGCGCCGCCGATATTGAGCTCCACGTGAGGGATGCCGAGAAACTCGACGAGCTTGACGGAGTCGGAAATGTCGCTCTGAACGCCGTTGGGCATCATCACGCCGACAACTCTGTCCTTGCCGAGAGCTTCCGCGCAGAGCGCCGCGGCCACGCTGGAGTCCTTTCCTCCCGAAATACCGATCACGGCCTTGCATCCTTTGCCGTTCTCCTCGAAGTATTCCCTGATCCACTTCACGATCTCATTCTTGGTCTTTACCGGGTCTTTGAGCATTTTATTCCTGTTCCTCCTCTATATAAAGTGCCAAAATATTTCAACTAAATGTATAATAGCATTATTGAAAAGATTTGAAAATGATGAAAGGAGTCCGCCATGGCTGACTTAAACGACCTTCTTGAATCCTATTACGATGAGATCGATCCCGCCTCGAGATTGAGGCTTCTTGAAGAATATCTGGCGGCCGCCGGGGACAGCGATCCTGCCGGCGCCTACCGCAAAGCGCTCTACGAGTACCGCTGCACGGACCCTGCCAATCCGGAGAGAAAAGTGGATAAGTTCATGCTGGCTTTCCTGGACTATCTCTACCTGTTCAGGAGCAGCAAAGTATTCCCGTCCCGACACGTAAAGGAGGTCCTCAAGACCCTGCGCGGGCTTGAACTGGATGAGAAGGTTCACACCGACCCGCTCTTTGCCGAGGCCTTCAGCCTTGAGGTCCGAAATGCGGTCAAGCGATATTTTGACACATGCAAGTCGGACAGCTACCACCGGAAATTCTTCGGCGTGACCGCTTCCAATGCGGACGAGAAGGAAAAACAGCGCTGCCTCGACGCCTTCCGCATGTCCTACGGCCTCGCCGAGCGCCTGGGGATCGAGGAGGAAATGGCTCTCTTCTGCCGGGCTGTCGGCGACGAGTACCGCCTGTCCCGCGCGGACGGGCTGACCCTCAAAGAGGCATATCGAAATTACACGAAAGGAGCGAAAGGCTGATGAACCGACCGCTGATCTCTGTAGTACTTCCCATTTACAATATAGAGGAATATCTCGACCGCTGCATGCAGGCCGTCCTGAACCAGACCTACGACAATCTCGAGATCCTGATGGTGGACGACGGCTCGCCCGACGGCTGCCCCGCCCTGTGCGATCAGTATGCGCTGAAAGATCCGCGCGTCAAGGCCCTGCACAAGAAAAACGGCGGTCTGTCCGACGCCCGCAACTACGGCATTGCCCATTCCACCGGCGAGTACATCACCTGCATCGATCCCGACGACTATGTCGATGCGGATTTTATCGAGTATCTCTATGACCTGATCGTCAAATATGAGACCCGCATGTCCATATGCCAGCACGTCACCGAGTATGACAACGGAAGCAGCAAGGACCACGGCTCCTCCGGGGACGAGCTTCTGGACGTCGAGACCTGCCTGCGCCGGATGCTCTATCACGACGTGATCGACACCTCCGCCTGGGCCAAGCTCTACCACCGCAGCCTCTTCGACAAAGTCTCCTACCCCAAGGGCAAGATCTTCGAGGACATCGGGACCACTTACGCGCTGATGATGCAGTGCGACAGCGGCATCGCCGTCGGCTATGAGTCAAAATATCACTACATGTACCACATGAACTCCATCGTCAACAGCAGCTTCTCGCCGCGCAAGCTCGACCTCCTGGAGATGACGGACAAGATGGGCCACGAAGTCGTAAAGGCTTACCCGTCCCTGAAGCAGGCCGTCCTTCGCAGGCGCGTCTACGCGCGCTTCAGCACGCTCAACCAGATGCTGAACGCCGAAGGATACGACGAAGAGCGCGGACGTATCATCCGCTTTATCCTTCACCACAAGAAAAGGATCCTGAAGGATCCCCGGGCGCCCAGGCGCGACAAGATCGCCATTCGGCTTCTGGACACCAACTACAACCTCTACAGAATGTTCTGGACGGCTTATCAGTCTGCGATTTTCAGGAAAGTGTGACAGGGGGACGTATCCGCTGACACATTTTGGAGTGACGCGGGAGAGTGACAGGGGGACGTATCAAGTGACACATTTAAAATGTGTCACTTGATACGTCCCCCTGTCACAACTTCACATCACCTGATCTGCTGCAAAATATACGGATCCTTAATCTTATTGTCCTGCGCCAGCAGCAGAATCTTGGACAGAATCTCCGCCGTCTTGGGATCCTCGTCTATAAACGGCAGGAAGATCTTCCCCCTCTGCTGCGAATGCACGGGCAAAATATTGATCATTCCACCGCTCTCCTTGTGGATCACGCCGCTGCCCAGCTGCACGTTGTAGTTGCCCAAGGTCCCTTTGATAAAGGCGTGCGTCCCCTCGAAGGTCACATTGGTAAGTCCGAAGAGTTCCATGTTGAACTCGAAGATCGCCTTTCTCATCTCGATCGTGGAGTGGCTTGTCTCGGGATCTACGCCGCCCACATGGGCCACGCTGACCGCCAGGTCCACATCTCTCATGACCTCCGAGTAGAGAATATCCGGAATCTCCGAGAGCTTTTTCTGCTTGTGGGTCTTCCTGTCATAGAAGGAGACATACTCCAGAGTCGGGCTCTCCGTGTCCGCCGGCGAGAACCAGTCCGCCAGCGCGTAGATGGTCGCCGAGATGTTCTGCTTGAAGAAGACCTTCTGCAGTCCCTCGTCGTAGTCGGCCACCCACCTGCGGCCCCTGAGTGCCGCCACCGTCTTCTTCGGCTGGATCTGGTAACCCGCGAACATCCGGGAATCCAGCGCGTCCTTTTCCTCCTCCAGCTTCACGTAGAATTCCCTGAAGACCTGCTTGAAGGGCTGCTTCAGCCCGCTCTCTTTGTTTTTCTCAAAGAACGCCCGCTGGAACCGGGGCAGAACGCTCATCCTGTAGAGAGTGATCGGATGTGCCACCACGAGCTTCATCTCCGGAGAGAGTGCCGGCTCTAAAGCCCCCAGCTCCTCCAACGTGCCCACCGGGCCCGCTGCCGCCCCGTCACCGGTCGCCGCTGAAGCTGCCGCCGTATCTGCCGCCGCCGCGCACCCGGCTCCGACAAACACCAGTCTTCCAAGGATTCCCGCCGTCACCGGATTCTTGCAAAGACCGAGCAGCTCGCCGTAAGTGTAGGCGTCCTCCTCTTCCATGGCCCGCTCGAACATGGCGACGCACCGCGAGTACTGCCCCTTGAGCTTTGCGGCGAATTCCTTCACCTCGTTAAAGGCCTCATCTTTTTTGAGAGCCGCCGGCACGGACTTCACTTTTTTGCCCTTCTTCATGAGGACAAGTTCCGTCTTTCCGTCGGGATCCACTTCAACCTTGGCAAAATAATCCCCGATCTCCATTCCATCCAGGAACTTCTGATTCGAAGTCACCAGTTCGGTCTCCATGGCCAGCGTCAGCCGCAGGTCGTCGGCGTAGCCCGCTGTGGTGGCCATATTTTTGAGGGCGTACTGGACGCACTGCGCCTCGCTGGCCCGCCTCTGGGCGCCGAACTGCTTGCTCTCCTTAAGGAATTTCTGCAGGAATTCGTAGCGGTGCAGCGCATCCTGCCTGTCCTTCATGGGGATCAGGCCGTAGCTCATCAGAAGGTCCTTGTTGCGCTTGTCCGCGATGACTTTCTCCAGCTCGTCGCGGTCCACTTTGCCCGTCGCGGCGTCCGCGTACTTGCGCGCGCGGGTGTGCTTGCTGCCGTCCGCGATGTATTTGGCAGCTTTGTAGAGCTTGGAGAAATTCTTCTCTCCCAGCTTTTCGTACACTTCAAAGAACCAGTTGGTGTCAAAGCACCCGTTATTGAGCTCCTCGGGCGTCAGCGGAGTGTATCTTGCGATCACGGCCTTCTTGCGATCGTCAAACCGCTCGTTCATGTGGGCCATGAAGTAATAGCAGCCGCTGGTAAAGCCTTCAATGCTAAGGACCACTTCCGCCATCTCCATCCACTGCGGCGCGTACATGGCCACTTCGATCAGGCGGTCCGCGCTGATCTTGTTCTCTTTAACAGCCTTTTTCAGATCCGCCGCCGTCTCCCCGGAAGCCGGCCAGCAGACTTTGAGCAGGTGGGACAGAGACTCCTTCTTGCTCGTCCCGCCGCTGTAAGAATAATAAGTGTTGCGGTCCAGGGTGTCCTTCCCCAGCGCGCGCAAAATCTCCATAAGGCGCGGGATGCCTTCGATCCGCGAGATGCGGCTGACGGCGTCCGAGAATACCGTCGGCGTGTCGCCGCGCCGCAGTTCCACGTCCAGAATGAGGTTTACGATGTTTTGGTAGACTTCTCTGCACAGCATATAGAAGCGGCACTGCGTGTCCATGGTCCGATTTTCAAGATCTACCGGCATGTAGGGCTTCACCGTCCGAAGCAAGTAGACGGTGACGTTTGGCCGGAACAGATCGCCGAGGCTTCCCACAGCGTACTTCAGCCCCACCAGCTCAAAAGCTGCCTTGTAGAGGAAATCCCGGGTGATCAGTCCCATTTCATGGGCCTTTACATAGTCCAGGATCGAGAGGATATTGTCGCTGCTCCCGCCGTAGCGCGCGTTCGAATTGTACGCGTCGAACCGATAGACCCGGTCCGTGTGATAGAGCAGGGGGAATACGCCTGCAAACTCTTCGTCGCTCTCATAGTGGGAGGCGCGGGTCAGCAGAGTCCGGAATTTGTTCGAACGAATGAAGCAGAGCGGGGGCCTGTTCTGCAGGTAGTAAATCCTGGAAGGGGCCCGCTCCATCCACCGGACGTTTTCGGGAAGCTCCGCCGCCACAAGGACCGCCGCCCGCGCGACTTCGGCGGGAAGGACCAGGTTCTGCTGGCTGGAGATGATCTCCAGAATTGTCTGGTACGTGCTGTGCGCCTGACGGCTGCCCATGTACTTGGGATCGTTGTAATGATAGCCCGAATAAGCCTCTCCGAAGATCGTCTTCTCCGCCTTGAGGTACGCCGCAATGTCCTTTACATCCGACTCATCATAGCCGCCGCGCGATGCGTAATACAGGTTGAAGAGGACTTTGGGCTCCTTGATGATCGTCTCGTAGACTTCAATCCACAGCTCCGGGAAGGGATATCTGGTCTCGATCCCGCCGCTGTAATCGTAGCTGGTCATATACAGGCCGTTCTCCAGCAACTGTTTCTCGCCGTTTACACTGGTGTACTCGAGCTTTCCATGCGCCACGATAAAGGCTCTGATCGCGTCAAAATATCGATCGAGCTCGCCCGCACTCAAACTGAAATAGTTCCGGAGGACCTGCGCGGGCTCATTTTCCGCGGACGAGCCGCCAATAACTTTCTTCAGGAGTTTTCCGAGGAGTCCTCCCTGCCCGCTCTCCGCATTTTCTGTTTTCTCAAATCCCGTCACATAGTCCGCCGACGGGTCGTACAGGCCGTATCCTTCCTTGTTCAGGATACTTCCGGCGCCTTCGCTCCCCGCGATCTCCGTGTAGAGAACCTTCTCCTTATCCGTCAGGCCTTCGTCGCTTGGAATGACTTCGAGAAGGATAGCTTTGCTCGCTTTTTTGCCGGCGTCACTCTCTTCGCTCCTGCGCTTTAACATGTCGAGTCCGGCTAGGCGCACCTGCTCCTGATTAGAAGCCAGCAGCCTTCGAATGCTGCGCTCCGTGCCGGCCTCGTCCTGCCGCTCCAGAAGGTCGATGACGTTTCGCCGGGTCTCCTCGTTCTTGAGGCGCAGGTGCTTCTCCAGCTTGACATAGTCGTCATCCGTGAGCGTAAGGGTCTTGAGGATCTGCCAGGCGGCCTTCCTTGTAAATCCTTCCTTGTCGGCCGCATAGCCGATCAGGGCGTTTCTCTGCACCTCGGTCTTCGGATCGTGCAGCAGGACCCGCAGGTACTGGAAGCGGGTGTTGTAGTAGGAGTCAATGATGTCCGTAAGGCGCGTGCACACCTCGTCGATCATCGCCTGGTCCTGCAGCGCATAGGCGATCACGGCCATTCTCTGCGTGAGGTCGCTCTTGTCGAGGACGGCGCCGTACCAGGGGAAGATCATGGGGACGAACTCTGTTTTGCGCTTCTTCATGCTGTCCGCGAGATTTTTCAGGATGCCGTAGTGCAGGCGCGCCTGCTCCTCGCTGTCAAAAATCTCCGTGACCGCGAGCGGCTCGTAATGCAGATTTTCCTTGTCGGCGGAGTAAACTCCCCGTCCGTTCTCGTCGCAGACGCAGCCCCTGACAAGGGAGTCCACCGCATTGAGATAGGTGGGCATGAAAGCGGCAGCCATCTGCGGATCCTCCGGATAGGTCTCGAGGATCTTCCTTGCGGCCCTCTCGCTGAACTCCGAGAACTGCATGTAGCGGTTGTAATAGGAAATCGTCAGACGCTGGTTCTTCGTGCCGCTCTCTGCGATCTCCAGCATGCGCTTCACGGCGTCCTTCGCCTCGTAAAAGCCCAGCGCCCACAGGCCCGTGACGATCTGCACGCTGTCGTCGGTGCGGGTCATCTCCAAGGCCTTGTCCGGGTTCCTGACGGCCTCACTGATCCCGGCGAGGAGCTTATTCGAGACCCTGTCCATGGAGTCGAGATTGCAGATGCCGGTCCAGGTCGCAATGGCTCGCTTTACGGCCGAAAACCGCAGCAGGTCATTGTCTTCAATGGCCTTCAAAACAGTGAGAAAGCTTTCCACCCGCCCGCAGTCCGCATTCTCGCAGACCGCCTGGCGCACGCCTTCCTGAAGCCTTGCGGCCACAAGGAACTTTGCCAAAAGATCATGGAGCTCCCCGTTTCTCGACTTCACAATTCCCCGGATCAGCGGCACTGATACGAGCACTGTGTTGTTGTCGCTCAGGATCGCTTCCTTCACTGCGTCGATCACTGCGGCGTCGCCGCGGTCGATCCGGGCCGCGACTATGTCGTCGAACTGCGGCATATGGAGCTTTCGGGCGAAAGTATCACACCGGATAAAGTCCGCCGTCTCCTCGTCGAGGCCTTCCGACGCCGTCCCTCCGGCCATCAGGTACTGCACCGGCGTAAACCCGGTGATCCCCAGCACTTTAAAGGCCTGCATGAGGCCGAAAGCGTCCTGTATATGCGCCGCGGGCTCCGCCGTTCTCACGGTGGGCCGGAAGATCGCTTTCGAATACTGGAAGTCCGCGAACTGGTCCAGCATGTACTCGTAGTCCTCGCGGTACTGTGCAGGGACCAGAATCTCTTCAAGATCCGCGAATTCGCCCAGCATGATCTCTTTGAGGGAGCGGCCGCTGTATTTTGCCCCGCTGCCGCTGACATTTGCTGTCGTCCACTTTCGGATCACCGGAAATCCGCAGTGCGGATAGTCGCTGAAACTCTCGACTTCCTCAAAGATCTCTTTCTTTGCGGGCTTAAGCTTTCTGACCTGCTTTTCGTGCTCCTGATTCCAGCGCTCCAGACGCTCGTTCTCCCATTTGGTCCTGGAATTATAATCGAATGTCATCCTGATTTCCTCCGTAATCTGTGAGCTGTATTTGTGCCATGTCTGCCCGTTCCTGTGTCACCACATGAGGCCTGTGTTGACCTCTGCTGCGTCACCACATGCGGCCCGCCAGAAACGTCAGCCGTATGAACGTAACTTCACTCTGCTCCCCCAGAGCTATCCTTTCGGAGCGCTCCGTGTACCGCACGCCGTCCGCAAACAGCGCCACCATTCCGTCGTCAAAACACTGCAGCGCATTGGCGACCGCTTTCCCCTCATCCGCTTTCCTGTCGTCCATGGGGTCGCCGTACGAGACCTTTCCGCTCTGTGCTTTCTCTTCCAGCACATCCGCCGAAAACAGGCGCAGGATCTCCCCGGCCTCTTTCCTCTCGTTGTAGTCCCTCACGTTCTGTCTGACCGTCTCCGCAAGAAATTCTTCCACCGTCATCGGCCCGTCCGGATACTCGCGGACCTGCTGCACGACTGCGGCTTTTCTGCGGGATGCTCCCTTTACATTGATCCTGATCTGCATGGCAAGACCTCCTCCTGCTGCCGGTCTGCTTAAACGTTTTCTGTACTTTCCATCATACCACATCGCGCCGCAATAATCTGTCTTTTACAGCGCAAAATCGTTTTCCGCAGTTGACAAAAAAAGCATGATGTCATTCAATTATCTCTGCAATGTTCGCTTGTGATGTACTCGCGAACGACTATGGTCGGCCGGGGTTTTACGCGCCGTTTCGATAATGTTCGATATTTTGGAAAGGGAGAATTTCCTTCATTATGAACGCTTCATCCGATAACTTTATAGTCTCTGCGTCCATGGTAATCGCCAGCGCGGTTCTGTGGGGCCTGTACGGCACCTTCGTCACCGTGCTCAGCTCCATGGGGCTGTCCGGCAACGCGCTTGTCTTTCTGCGCATGTTCGCCACCTGCGTTCCGGTAGGTATCCTGATCGGCGCCACTGACCGCTCCGCGTTCAGGGTGCGTCCCTCCGACGTGCCTCTTTTTATTGCCAACGGACTGCTGAGCCTGCTCTTTTTTACATCCTGCTACACTGCCGCCATCAAAGTCACCAAAATAGCGACCGCCGCCGCCCTCCTCTACACCGCGCCGGCCATCGTAATGGTGCTGTCTGCGATTCTCTTTGGCGAGCGCATGACCGCGCGCAAGGTGCTCTGCTGCCTGCTGGCGGTCGTCGGATGCGCTTTTGCTTCCGGGATCGGCGGCGTGCTGTTTGCCGGCGGAGGAGCGGCGGCTGGGACTGCGACGGCAGGATCGACGGCGGCGGGCACTGCGGCGGCCGGAGCTTCGGCCGGGTTCATCACGCCGGTCGGACTCCTTCTGGGATTGGGCGCCGGCCTCGGCTACGCGCTCTACAGCATCTTCAGCCGGATTATTCTGAACCGCGGTTACTCCGTTTACACAAATGTTTTCTACAGCTTCGGCGTCGCGATGATCGGCTTCTTTGTCCTCGCCTGCCTGGACGGCAGCGTCGGACAGGTCTTTGAAAACCCTGCCCGCACGGCGCTCGCCCTTTTGTGCGGCCTGCTGACAGGAAGTCTTGCCTATGTGCTCTACACCACGGGTATGAAGGGCATGGAAACGTCCCGCGCCGCGCAGCTTACAACGATTGAGCCGGTCACGGCGGCGCTTCTCGGCAGCTTTCTCTTCCATCAGCCGCTGTCCGGCTGGGAGATCGCGGGGATCGTTATGGTGGTGGCGTCGGTCGTGCTTATGAATACCGGAGACTAAAGACAATATTTTTCAATAATGCTTTTTATAATAATCGTATCCAATGGTTGCGACGTCGTTTCAGAAGTCAGAATCAAAGTATCTCCCGGCATATATCCGTTACGGATATATGCTCTTTCTCTGCGAATTGCTTTTTCTACATAATCTGAGTCATCCATCCTGCCCTCGTGTTCCCAATACTTAACCTTTCTCTCTCTTACATTGAGCACTGTGAAATCCGGGTGGACTGTTCCAAACCCCACTAAAAGCATCCTGCATTCATACCGATATGGTATTCCATATTTTGCCAGGAGATTAGCTATGATCCACTCCGACTTGGATTTGCTCCTTTTCAGATATGTACGTACTTTTATAGATTTGAAATTTAGATATGCTTCTCAAGATTTGCTCAGATATTATGAGATATATCTGTTTTTGTCCGTTACTTTGTTCTCGTTTGATTTCTGTCAGATTAGTTTTTGTTATTAAATTCTCACTTTTGCGGAGAATATTTAGCTTCTTAATTATTTCGTCCGTATTTTTATAAGCATCCCTCCTTCTTTTTAAACTCTTAGCACATTATCCTCTCGTAGTTTGCGGAGATTCTGAGAAATTTCTCCGTTCTCGCCGCAATTCTACAGTCTCGCTCGGATTCCACTGCTTCTCCCTAGTCAGCAAGACACTTTCCTTGCGAAGATTCTGAGAAATTCTTCATTTTCCGCCGCAATTCTATAGTCTCGCTCGGATTCCACTGCTTCTCCCTAGTCAGCAAAACACTTTCCTTGCGAAGATTCTGAGAAATTCTTCATTTTCCGCCGCAATTCTACAGTTTCGCTAGGATTCTACTGCTTCTCCCAGGCCGAGATGACCGAACTCGATAAATCAAGGTACAGCCGGCCGCCCAACTGTCCTATTTACCAAGTATTATACTCAAAAATCTGCCTGAATAAAGCTCATCATCGCACATCTACCCCCTCCTGAACCGTTAATCCTCAAAGCCCATAAAGATTTGGCACGAAGTTGTAATTTCCTCCCAAATGGCATATTATCTCGAGGGGAGCAATCCCCCAAAACTACAGAAAAGAGGTACAACTTCATGCCCTGCACAACACTCCTCGTAGGCAAAAAAGCAAGTTACGACGGCTCCACAATGATCGCCCGCAATGACGATTCCGGCGCCGGACATTACACACCCAAAAAGCTGGCCGTAGTCCTTCCCCAGGACCAGCCGCGCCACTACACATCCGTCATCAGCCATGTCGAAATAGATCTTCCCGACACCCCCATGCGCTACAGCGCTGTTCCCAACGCCCTCGAGGGCGAAGGAATCTGGGCCGGCGCCGGAATCAATGAAGCCAATGTGGCCATGACTGCCACGGAAACAATTGCTTCCAACGAGAGAGTCCTGGGAGCTGACCCCCTTGTCGTCTATAAGCCCGCAGAGGGAGATACTCCCATGCAGCCCGGCGGAATCGGAGAAGAAGATCTCGTCACACTCGTTCTGCCCTACATCCGAAGTGCCCGCGAAGGCGTCCTGCGCACGGCGCAGCTCCTCGAGCAGTTCGGCACCTACGAGATGAACGGAATAGCATTTTCCGACGTCAACGAAATCTGGTGGATGGAGACCTTCGGCGGCCACCACTGGATCGCCAAAAGAGTGCCCGACGACCGCTACGTCGTCATGCCCAATGAGTCCGGGATTGACAGTTT
The DNA here is from genome assembly GCA_045546175.1 of Lachnospiraceae bacterium. Taxonomy (GTDB): domain Bacteria; phylum Bacillota; class Clostridia; order Lachnospirales; family Lachnospiraceae; genus CAG-791. The sequence continues at coordinate 21,737 of JAZQCI010000030.1, forward strand.
TGATCTGGATGATGCGCTGGGCGAAGGAATTGGTCACCTTTGCAGCGCCGATCTGAGAGAGTTTATCGCTGAGAACCATCTGGACTTGTCCATGTGTGACCGTGCCAGTGCCGGAAAAAACTCCGATGGACAAAGCACTCCCAATGAAGCCTGCGGCTCACAGTTTAACCCCAGGCTTGCTTTCGGCACACAGGACGACGCCGACCACGTCTATAACACGCCCAGAGCGTGGTACATGCTGCGCTATTTTAACCCCAGGACTTTTAAGTGGGACGGTCCCGATGCCGACTTCGGTCCGATAGACAATGACCTGCCTTGGAGCCTTGTGCCCGAGCGCAAGATTACGGTCGAAGACGTAAAATATGTGCTCTCCAGCCATTTCCAGGGAACCCCTTATGATCCTTACAGTTCTGTCGGGGATCCTTCCATGCGCGGTGCCTACCGCTGCATCGGCGTCAACAGAACGGATTTTCTCGCTCTTTTGCAGCTGCGGCCCTACGCACCGCAGAGCGTTCAGGCTGTCGAGTGGCTGACTTTTGGCTCCAACGTGTTCAACACGTTTGTGCCCTTCTATACGAACACAGAGGTTGTTCCGGCCTACCTCTCCACGACGGAAAAGGAAGTCGACACAAACAGTTTCTACTGGAACTGCCGCCTGGTGGCGGCGCTGGCGGACGCGCAGTTTAAAACAAGCAAGATCCACATTGAGCGTTACCAGCTCAAGGTGATGTCCGAAGCACACAGGATTCTGAACGAAGCAGACCACCTGGTCGCGGAGCTTGCCTCTGTGAAGGCCGCCCCGCAGCCGGTCATCGACTCCGCCAACGAGGCGCTGGCAGATATGGTGCGCGAGCAGACCAGCGATGTGCTCGGAAAAGTTCTCAATGAGGCCTCCAATAAGATGAAGAATGCCTACGCCAGATCGGACGCCTGAGGTGTGTCACGGGGACGTATCTGCTGACACATTCTCTTATACTAACACCGGAGTGGTTGTGGAGATACCTCCACAACCACTCCTGCGTCATTATGGCCCGTACCACTCCAAAATGTGTCAGCTGATACGTCCCCCTGTCACACTCCCCTGTCACACTTTCCACTCTTTAGGAATCCCAAACCTGCCATTACTGCACTCCGCCGTGTACACCGCGCAGTTGCCGATATACTTCGACCAGTACGCGCCGCCGGATCCCGGCGTCAGATACTCAAGAATTCCTTTCATCGCTATTGCGTGAGTAGAAATCAGGATATTACCTTCAAGCCCTTCAAGATTCTTAATTTCTTCCAAAAAAGCGCCGGCTCTGTTCACCACCGAACTGAGCTGCTCCATCCCGTCGGGCGCCGGATTATGCGCAAAATCACTGAAAAACGTCAGCATTTCCGGCGGCAGGTGTCCAAGGTCTGCCCCCTCATAAGGGCCATAGTCCATCTCGATCAGACGCTCATCGACCACAGCGTGCGCATAGGGCGCAATGATCGCAGCCGTCTGGACGGCTCTTTTCAGTGGACTTGTATATACTTTTGTGAAGGTGATGTGCCTCAGTTCATCGGCGGCCTTCTGCGCCTGGGCGATTCCCGCTTCATTGAGCGGATAGTTACTCCTCCCCTGCAGCACCTTCCGGATATTCATTTCCGTCTGTCCGTGCCTAATGATATAGATCATCATTTCTTGATTCCATCCCTTTCTGAGCCAACATCCATCACCTCAATCAGCCTCTCCCGCGGGATTCCGCACTTTTCCAGAAACCGATCCGCCTTGGCGATCACCTCCGGAGAATATACATGGTCCGCGCGGTGTGCGTCCGACCCGTAGATCACGGAATTCCCTTCCCGCGCGGCAATCTTCCAGAAGCGCTCGCTCGGATAGTTTCTGTCTTCGCGAAGGCCCAGCAGGTTGATCTCCAGCGGCATGTCAATCTTTTTACAGAATCTGCACAGACGCGTCATTTCTTCTTCGTAGATCTCTTCTACTCCCGTAAACCAGACCACATCCGGATGTGCAAAATAAAGAAACTTCCCTGTCTCCAGCGCCTCCCGGGTCTGCGTGCAGTAGCGCCGAAGATAATCGGCACTGTTCGTCCGCTCACCGGTAAACGGCGCATTGACGCCGTTTCCCAGATAGTGCTGCCCCAGGAGCATGTACTCAATGGGATAGGGCTCCAGGAGCTTTAAGAGCGGCTCCCAAAGCGTATACAGATATTCAACTTCCAGGCCCAGATGAATCTCGATGTCGTCCTTATATTCCCTCTTCAGGTCCAGGATCGTGTCGACATAGCCTTCCAGCTCGGACGGAAGCATCTTGACCGGGCACACAAAACCGTCAGGATAGACCTGCGGCGTGTGATCGGAGAAGCCCAGGATCTTAAGACCGGCCTCAATGGCCTTTTCCACGTATTCTCTCTCTGTGCCGCTGGCGTGCCGGCAGCGCCATGTATGGGTGTGGTAATTTGCGATCATCGTATAGTGCCCTCCGTTCATGCTGCTCCGATCCTATTATTTCGATCTGCAAATTGCAGCTCACTTTTGGGGCTCGCAGAGCGAGCCGCTTCGCCGCGTGCAGATTGCCTGTAAGGCAATAATCTTCCTTTCCGCACGCGTGTGCATCCTTCATCGATACAGAAAAGCCCCGCATCATCTGACTATCTATTTTATCAGATAATCCGATGATGCGGGGCTATGAAAGGAGGAACTTAAGATTCCGCAGATTCTGAGCGTCCGGAAGCGATGTATTGCAGCTTCGACGTCACCTCATACTGTCCCGATTTTTTGTCTTTTTTGACATATCCCAGGCAGATCAGGGAGCGGAGTATTCTGTGTGTAGTGCTCTTGTTAAGATCAAGGGCTCTCGCAATCTCCATAAGACCCGCGGGTCCCCTCTCGGACAAGAACTCAAGTGCTCCGAACAGTCTTTCAGATACCTGGATCGGGTTTTTATTCTTTGTCTCCAAGTCAAAATCCTCCTTCGACGCTTCTTTGGCTCAGGCGCTCACTTCTCAAATCGACTGTAATCAAGGTAGGCCCCCTTCATAGGGCTTGCCGCAAGTTCGCTGAACAGCCGGAGCACTCCGCTCTTGTATTTTCTTGGCTTAGGCTGCCAGGCGCTGCGGCGTTTTGCAAGCACTGCGTCCACTTCTTCCGGCGTCTTCTTTTCACCATTGATGCCGATAATGTTCAGCTTTCTGGCAAACACATCGAGTTCGATCAGATCTCCCTCCTCAACCAGCGCGATCGGTCCTCCGGTCTGCGCCTCAGGGCTGCAATGCCCGATGACCGGGCCGGTTGAAGCCCCCGAGAAACGTCCGTCTGTAATCAGCGCGATGCTTCGCCCGAGTTCCTTGTCAGAGCTGATCGCTTCGGAAGTGTAGAACATCTCCGGCATTCCGCTTCCCTGCGGTCCTTCATAACGGATGAATACTGCGTCGCCTTTGTTGACTTTGTGATGCAGGACTGCGTCCAGGCACTCCTCCTCGCTGTCGAAGGGACGGGCGTACAGAACAGCCTTGTACATTTCCTTCGGGCAGGCTGTGTGCTTAATGACCGCGCCTTCAGGAGCCAGGTTGCCCTTGAGCACTGCGATGCTGCCGGCTGTTCCTATTGCTTTGTCATAAGGTTTGATAATATCTTCCTTTGTAAGACTGATCCCATACTTTTTGTTCGCTTCTTCCAGCCACTTCTGACATCTCTCATAAAAGCCGTTCGCCTTGAGCTCATCCAGATTTTCCCCCAGCGTTTTGCCTGTAACGGTCATGACATCCAGGTGAAGCACTTCACGGATCTCTTCCATGATCGCCGGTACGCCGCCTGCATAGTAGAAAAACTCCGCAGGCCACTCTCCGGCAGGTCTGAGGTTCAACAGATAATGAGCGCCTCTGTGTAAGCGGTCAAAAGTATCTCCATCAATCTCAATGCCGAATTCTCTTGCGATTGCAGGAAGGTGCAGCAAGGTGTTGGTGCTTCCGGAAATCGCCGCGTGCACCATGATTGCATTCTCAATGGAATCCATTGTCACGATATCCGAAGGTCTGGTTCCTTCTTTGGCCAGTTCCACGATTCGCTTTCCTGCTTGATAGGCATATTCCCTGAGATCCGGACTTGTGGCCGGCAAAAGAGCACTTCCCGGAAGCGCCATGCCCATAGCCTCAGCCATGATCTGCATCGTGGAAGCCGTCCCGATGAAGCTGCAGGCCCCGCAGCTCGGGCAGGCGTTCATTTTAGCCCATTCGAGCTTCTCTGCATCGATCTCGCCCCGTTCATAGCCGGCGCTGTACATACCGAGCTGCTCCAGCGTCAGCAGCTCGGGGCCCGCACTCATGGTGCCTCCGGTCACAACGATAGAAGGAATATTGACTCTCCCCATACCGATCATGTTGCCGGGCATCCCTTTGTCGCAGCTTGCAATATATACGGCCCCGTCAAAAGGAGTGGCATTCGCATGGATCTCGATCATATTTGCGATCATTTCCCGGCTTGCAAGAGAAAAATTAATGCCGTCTGTTCCCTGACTCTCCCCGTCGCAGATGTCTGTACATGCATAACGCGCTCCGAATCCGCCTGCGTCATAAATTCCTCTTCTGGCCTCTTCCACAAGAATCGGAAGATGTCCGCTGCCCGGATGGCTGTCTCCGGATGTGCTCTCTATCATTATCTGCGGTTTGGAAAGATCTTCTTTCTTCCATCCGCAGCCAATCCGCAGCGGGTCCATCTCAGGTGCAAGTTTTCTCATTTTCTGGCTGATCAGTTCCATACATACCTCCATTCTATGATTCTGATCTTATTGTGTCGTATATTCTCCGCTGTTTTGACAGTTATCCGAGAAACAGTGAGATAACCAATGCCACAAGGAATCCGCTCAATCCAACGAGTGTTTCCATGACCGTCCATGTCTTGAGCGTTGTCGTCTCATCCATTCCCACCAGAGATTTGACCAGCCAGAAGCCGGAATCGTTGAAGTGGGAGCAGACAGTAGATCCGCCTGCTACTGCCGCAACTACACAGGCCAGATAAAGAGGAGAAAGTCCCTGGATCGCCGGCATGGCCGCAACAATTCCGGCTGCCATTGTCATCGCCACCGTTGCGCTTCCGACGCATATTCTTACAAGAGCCGCTACGATAAACGCTACAACCACGATGGGAAGATGTGCCTTGCCGACCGCATTGCCGATCAGATCACCGATTCCTGAGTATTGAAGCACATACCGAAGTACGCCGCCGCATGCAGTGACCAGAAGAATCAGTCCTGTAGGCTCAAGGGATTTGGTCATGATCTTCTCAAGTTCCGGCATAGTGTATCCATGCTTGAGGCCCAGGATTGCCATTGCTGCGATTGTGGAAATAAGGAGTGCTACGAAAGGCTCCCCGAGGAAGTTAAAGACCGGTCTGACCGATTCGGCTGCAGGCAATACGCTCAGTACAGACTTCAGAATGATCAGAACGAGCGGAATCAGGATGATGCCGACGATCGTTCCGAACTTGGGAAGTTTGGACTCATCAAACTCTTCCTGATTCATTACATGGTCAGGAACAGGAATGAAATATTTCTTCCCACAGATGGAGCCCCAGATCGGTCCGGCTACGATCATAGCGAGCGTGCCGCAAAATACACCGATCAGGATGACCCATCCCAGATCAACGCCAAGCATTGTAGCTACCAGAACAGGTCCGGGTGTAGGAGGGATAAAAGCATGTCCGACCGCAAGTCCTGCGAGCAGCGGAATCGTATAGTACAATGCGCTTCTCTGAGTCTTTTTAGCAAGAGAGAATGCCAGAGGAATCAGGATGATCAGGCCGGCGTCGAAGAAAACGGGCATTGCCACAACCAGGCCGGTGATTCCCAAAGCCCATGCCGCTTTCTCGTCTCCGAATTTTTTGACCATCGTGACTGCCAGCGTCTGCGCGCCTCCCGACGCTTCTAAAATAGCGCCGAACATCGATCCCAGGCCGACTAAGAGCGCGATTCCTTTTAACGTATTTCCGATGCCGTCGTTGACAGCTGTTACTATATCCGCCAAAGGCATGCCGGCAATGATTCCGATCGAAATCGCACCTACCAGGATCGACACCATAGCCTGTACTTTAAATTTAATGATCAGCACCAGCAGAATAACAAGACCGATTAATGCTCCGGCTATAAGTCTTGCCGGATCAAGAACTACATCACCACCCATTTTCTTCCTCCTTAGTTAGGTTGTTATTTACTGTTTTCTCATTCAGGTCTTTTCTAGTTTGCTCATTTCACATCTGACGTCTGATGTATTAACTGTTTTAATTATAATACTCCGCATTTATTTTTCAATACATCAGATGTATTTTGTTTGTTTTCAGCATTTTAGACAAAAAAAGAAAGGCTCGATTACGTATCGAGCCCTCTGTTTTGTCTATTATTACGATAAGCGGCTTAGTTTTCGCTGTTTCCCTGTTCCAGCATCTGCTTAATCATCTGACGATTATAGGTCAAATGCATGACCATGGCGCATCTGGCCCCGACCTGATCATGATTTTCAATGGCTTCTACTACAGCCCTGTGCGTCTCAATGGTCTCCTCCATCAGTTCTCTGTGCGTCACATTTGCAAATGTATGCACGGCGGAGTCGATCAGAGGTACAAGAACCTCTACAACTCTGTTCTTACTGCAGTGTGCGATCGCTGTATGAAGCTCAATATCCTTGCGGACATGATTCTCCCCGCTGCGATAAATCTCTTCCACTTCATCGCAGAGCCTGCGCAGTTCCACAACATCTTCTTCTGTAGCGTTCATGGCTGCATAGGCTGCGATCTCCGGCTCAATCATCAGACGTACGTCAAACAGTTCAAGAGCCAGCTGGTATTTATCATCATATCTCCCCAGCCCCAGAGGATCCTCTTCTGCAGGATAGGAACTGATCACATACGTCCCTGATCCGCGGCGCACTTCCAGCATGCCCTTGGAGACAAGTCCCTTTACCGCTTCGCGAATCGTACTGCGGCCGACCCCGAATTTCTCTGCCAGTTCAAATTCATTCGGAATCTTTTCACCGACAGGAATCGGTTCTTCCTGAATATACCGTATTAATTGAGCTTCGATCCTGTTTCCCAGAAGCTCTTTGTCTTCCTTCACAATTTGATACATCTCGTCAAACTCGCTGTTTATCATATTTACTCCAATGCGCCCCTCTGTCCGGTTCATGCCCCAGGGCGCCGAAGCATGTCTGTCACTAACAGTATACGTTTCTCATTGTGAAACCGCAAGCGAACTTGCCTAGATGATCGTCGATCGTTTCCAAACTTTCAAGTTATACGTCCATCTTAACATACGTCAGACGTTTTATCCACATCACCTCATAAACGAAAACACAGGCCAAGCATTTCCTGATGATCAGTTGCTTAGCCCGTGTTATTGGTTCAGTGTCGTCAGGAACAGTTCTGTCGTCCCCTGTGGGTGTGTCACGGGGGGTGTGTCACGGGGACGTATCCGCTGACACATTTTTCATCGAGTGCCGCACAAGATTGCGGCAGCCCCATTTGTTCTTGTTCGGGATTGTGACAGATTTGAGTTGACTCTGCTGAACTGGTGCCGGAGGTGGGGGCTTCTCCGGCGCCTGTTCGTCATTCCGACAGATATGAGCCAGCTCTGCTGATCTGGTGCCGGAGGTGGGGCTCCCGCGGCACCAGTTCAGCATTCCGATAGATATGAGCCACTTCTGCTAATCAGATGCCGGAGGTAGGGGCTTCTCCGGCACCAGTTCGTCATTCCGACAGAATTGAAATGATTCTGATGATCTGGTGCCGGAGATAGGAGCTTCTCCGGCACCAGTTCATCATTGCGATAGATATGAGCCACTTCTGCTAATCAGATGCCGGAGGTAGGGGCTTCTCCGGCACCAGTTCATCATTCCGGCAGATTCGAGCTGACTCTGCTAATCTGGTGCCGGAGGTGGGGGCTTCTCCGGCACCAGTTCATCATTCTCATCTGACAGCGAAGTGCGTTGGATTATTTGAGTACTTTTTTCTTCCATGGCCTCCACTGGTTTTTCTGATTGCCGGCACATAGTGAAGAAATCAAAGCAATTTGCACCTGCGTTGGATTATAAACAAGAATTCTTCCTCGCCGGCCCCCATACCAGGCAGCTTGCTGCTGCACTGTATGGAGGCCAGCGACCTTATAATGAGCCTTATGATCCAACCTGCCGGGAAACAGACCGATATTTACAGTTCTTTTGGCTTTTTGTCTTTTTTCCATGGGGGCAGGCTCACTAAATCATCCTCATATGATCCAACCAAGGGAAAACGCAAAAAAATCCGGCCCTTCGGCCGGATTTACAGTGTCCATTCAGGGGCACTGCATTGTTTACAAATGCGGCGTCCCCTGCCACATCCGAATAAAATGTGTCAGCGGATACGTCCCCGTGACACACGATCAAAAATGTGTCACCGGATACGTCCCCGCGACACACGATCAAAAATGTGTCACCGGATACGTCCCCGTGACACACGATCAAAAATGTGTCACCTGATACGTCCCCGTGACACGCGAACAAAAATGTGTCACTTGATACGTCCCCCTGACACATCATAGATTCTTATGGATCACCCTCAAAATCCCGCCAAGCTCCTCCGCTCCGATCTGCCCCGGCGCAGAAGCCTTGCCCACAGTTCCAAACGTGCAGGAACTGCCGAACACTTCCCCGCACAGGCGGCTGACCAGCCCGGTCCCGGACATGGACATGGTGATGATCGGCCCCTCCGCATACTGCGAAGACATCTCCTGCGTCGCGGCGATGAGCGTCAGCACATCGGCGCTGCCGCACGGCATCACGGCGATCTTGGGGATGTCGGCTCCCAGCTCCTGCATTCTGCGCAGCCTGCCGACTATCTCCTCTTTCTCCGGCGTCTTGTCAAAATCGTGATTGGAGCCGACGACTTTGGCGCCCGCTCTGTGCGCCTCTTCGATGATTTCTCTCACGATATCGTCGCCTGTAAAGGCCTCCACATCGATCAGGTCCACCAGCCCGGTCTGCGCCGTCATGATATTAAGCCGCTTGTACTCATCCACAGAGATGGCCTTCTCTCCGCCTTCCCGGGCCGTTCGAAAAGTAAAAAGGAGCGGAATATCGCCGAGTTCCTCGCGGAGCTCCTTCAGGACGTCCTCCACTTTCCCGAACTCAAAGACATCCTCGAACCAGTCCGCGCGCCACTCGACCAGGTCAAAGACATTTTCCTCAAAGACTTTTTCCCCAAAGGCATTTTTCCCCAAGGCATTTCCCTTAAGAGCATTTCCCTTAAGAGCATTTCCCTTAGGAGCATTTTCCATAATAGAAGACGCCGCCTCCAGAATCTCTCTCTTTGTCGTCCCGACAATCGGAACAATGATCTTGGGAATCCCCTCGCCGATCTTCACCCCGCGCACTTCCACACATTTCATCACGTTATTAGTCCTCACTTACAGGCGAATCACTTAAATGCGAATCACTTACCGGCGAATCGCTTATGAGCAAATCACTCATATACAAACCTGCCGTCATTCTTCTCCTCAATGGCCTTGATCGCATGATAGGTGTACTCCGTAAAGGGCACACTGATCCCCACAGACTTCGCCTTCTCCATCAACACGCCCGCGAACATGTCGATCTCCGTGTGCCTGCCCGCGTCCAGATCCTGCAGCGTGGAAAACCTTGCCGTCTTCGCACAGCTGTCCCACGCAAGCGACGGCTTCAGAACCTCAATTCCCAGCGCCGCGCCGACCCGGTGCACCTCATCGAATAATCGCTCTCTCAAGAAGGACACATGTTCCGAGTCAAAATAGGCACCAAACGGCAGGTCCAAGACAGCCTGGGGTAGGTTGTAGCAGATATTGGAGGCATATTTGGCCCACTGGTCCTGGATAATGTCCTCCACAAAGAAAGCGCCGCAGGTCGTCCCCGCCAGAAGATCTTCAATGGCGGCGATGCGCTCGCTCTTAACTCTCGTGCCCTTCTCGCCCAGATAGACGCCCCAGCCGAGATCGGGATTGAAGGAAATGACATCCTTGCCGTCGCGAGTCCGGCGCTCGGAGCTGACCCGCATCAGCGAGTAGACGATCTGCGAGGGATCGATGACTTTGCCGATCTTCTCCTCGGAGTCGATCCCATTGAGAAGAGAGAGGACGATCGTGCCGGGCGCGGCGATCTGACGGATGTCCTCCAGAGCCGCTTCCAGCGCCGTATATTTGACCGCGACAAGCAGAAGGTCCACGCCTCTTGCCTCCTGCGGCGTGCGAATCTGCGGATGCAGCGCACGGACCTCTTTCCCGTCGTCCACCGTTATGCCGTCTCTTTCCAGCCGAAGCTTCCGGTCTCCGTCCGCAACAACACAGAAATCAAGGTCTTTTTTACCCATCAGGCCATAGACAAAGTAGGCGCCCACGGCGCCTGCTCCCAGGACAGCTGCCGACCGGATCTTCATAACTGTGCGATGCACTCGATCTCGCAGAGTGCTCCCTTGGGAAGGTCTTTGACCGCCACGCAGCTTCTCGCCGGCTTGGACGTGAAGTACTTGGCATAGACAGCGTTAAACGCCGCGAAATCAGCGATCTCGGCCAAAAAGCAGGTCGTCTTGATGACTTTGTCGGCGCCTGAACCCGCCGCCTCGAGAATGGCCATCACGTTCTTGCAGCTCTGCTCTGTCTGGGCGTCGATCCCCTCGGCCATCTCGCCAGTCGCGGGATCGATCGGAATCTGACCGGACGTAAATACCATGTCGCCCACAATATATCCCTGGGAATAAGGGCCGATTGCGCCGGGTGCCTTGTCTGTACTGATTACTTTCATAGTGAAACCTCCGTATTATCCATTTCTGTTTCTCCGGGTGCCGCGCGGCGGACCGCCCGGGAACTGCTGATATTTCGTTCAAGGCTCGCAGCGCGAGCCTTCGCGCCGCGTGCGGGCTGCCCTAAGGGCAGCATCTTCCTTTCCGCACGCGTGTGCATCATTTAACTCGGTGCGGGATTGTCTCCCGCCCGAGTTAAAGTCTACCATAAACCGACCAATTGTGAAATCGGATTGCCGCCCTTTGGCCGCGAAAACTGCAGGCCAGGCCGCGCCGCAACCGGCTGAGACAGCCGCAGGTCGCGCCACAGCCAGCTAAGACAGCCACAGGCCAGGCCGCGCCGAAGCCGGCTGAATCACCCGCAGCGCGCCGCCCCCACCAGTCCCGCCAAGTCAGCCTCGCCAGATCATCTCCGCCACCTCAACTCACCCGCAGCCACTCCGCCGTCTCCGTCAGCGACGGCAGAATCACCACCGCCTTCTCTCTCATCTCCTGCGTCGGCGGGAGCTGGTCCGGCACCATGACCGGCTTCATTCCCGCCGCACAGGCGGCCCGGATCCCGTTGTAGGAGTCCTCGATGACGAAGATCTCGCTGTATTTTGACACAGGGATTCCCAGAGCGTCCGCGCAGCGCAGGAAAACTTCCGGATCCGGCTTGCCCTTCTGCACCATGTCCCCGCTCACAACCGCGTCAAAATACTGCAGCACCTCATGCCCGGCCAGAACCTTTTCGATCATGGCGCGCGGAGAAGACGAGGCGAGCCCGACAAGTATCCCCTTCGCTTTCAGCTGCTGCAGGATCTCCTTTGCCCCCGGCTTAAGGGCCATCTGTCCGCTCTCGACCACACCGGCAAAATAGTCCCGGCAGGCGCGGAATGTCCGCTCCAGGTCAAACTGCGGCAGGTGCCCGAAGGTCTCCGTCATGATCTGCCGCTCCATCGCATCGACCACGCCCACGGCGCGCGCGACGGCGGTCCGCATGTCGCTCTCCGGAAGGCCATAGAGCCTTGCGGCGTGGAGATACCCCGCCAGATAGGCGGCTTCCGAGTCCACCAGCACGCCGTCCATATCGAAGATCACATACATAATCATTTCTCCTGCTTTGTTAAGCTTTATCTTCTGTGCGCCTCTTCGATTATACATTACTAAAGCATGTACAAACACTACATGCGCGAAAAAAAGCCCTGCCCGGCCGACCGCTCTTCTCTCGAAAAGGATCGCCCGAACAGGGCTGCTGAATAATTACATTTTATCTCGACGGATACTTTTCCATCGCCTCCCGGATCGTCAGGCCCTGCGCCACCGCTTCGCGGCGCTTGCCGTTGACTTCCTGGATTTCTTTGACACGCTTTCCGTCCAGCTCATACCCTGTCATGGCCCACAGGGTAAGGGCCCACGCGCACATGGGCACGATGCAGAACAGGATGATGACGACCACATTCATGCCGGGCGTGTAGGGAGTTGTCTTGGTCGGTAGTGAATCCAGTCCGATCATGGTGACCGCCACGCCGACGACCGTGGCCGAGAGGCTCGAGACGAGCTTGTCGACCAATGAGAACAGCGTTCCCATGATGCCGGGGATGAATTTCCCCGAGCGGTAAGTTTCGTAGTCCGCACAGTCCGCCACCATGGGGATCGGCATATCCGCCGTGGCGTAATAGGCGCCGTAGCCGATGCCGAAGCACAGGATGAACGCGATGGTATAGAAGTTCAGCGCTACTTTGCCGTTCTGCATGATCTGCATGTGCATGGAAGTGTTCGGATTCCACATAAGGAGCAGGATCAGAACGCCGATATAGCAGACAAAAGCGACCGCTACATAGCGCATCAGAGACGCTTTCTGGCCTTTCTTCTGGGATGTGCGCACAGTGAGCGCGAAGAACGGGATCGCGAACACGTAGCCGACTATCATCATGGGCATGTAGAGCCCGTCATAGTTGCCCATCATGCAGGAGTACAGCATGATCAGGACCGTGATGTTGGTCGCGATGGAGAGCGCCAGTTTGCAGGCGCCGCCCGCCACCATCAGCTTCTGTAGTGGCTTGTTGGCCATGATGATGTCGATATACTCGGACACCTTGACCTTCTCCTGCTTGCCTCCGCCCAGGCCGAAGTACTTGGGCTGGTCCTTTTCCCAGATGCCGATGATCGCGAGGATGGTAAGCAGCACAGAGATGCAGATTCCTATAGGTGTGATCGCTGCAAACCAGCTCCTGTTGTAATCGCCGAAGATGCTGTCCCTCGCGAGGATCGGTCCTATGAACTGCATGACGCCCATGCCAGCCAGAGAACCGATGGTATTGAAGATCGTAAACAGAGGTCTCTGTTGCGGATCATTTGTGAGAACGGCCTGCGCCGCTCGCGTGACGGAAGTCTGGAACGTATAGCCGATGACCCAGACCGCGTACAGGAGAATGAAGAGCCCGTAGCGCAGCCCCATCATATTCTCCGGCACAAATGGTGTCAAAATATAGAGGCAGATCACAGAGACCGCCATAATAACGGATCCGATGACCATAAAGGGCCGGAACTTGCCGAACCTTCCGTTGGTCTTGTCCATCAGCGCGCCGATGATCGGATCGGTGATCGCGTCGAATATGCGCATTCCGGTGACCATGAAGGAAGCGAACACTGTCGCGATCCCCAGTACCGTATTGCCGAACGTCGCGATATAAGTAAGTATCAGTACGTAGTAAACATTTGTTGCGCCGTTATTCATAGGGAACAGCGCAAGCTGATAAGGCTTGGCCCGGTTCAGGGTTGTCCCGGACGCCTGCTGATTATCATTCATGATATCCCCCTTTTGTATAAGGCTCGAACAGCAGGGCATTACTCCCGCTGTTCGAGGCCCCGCGCAGCCGGCGATGCCGGCCGCGCGGATCATCTGCGCTTATAGGTTATGTTATGACAGGTTATGTTATGCCTTCTGCTCTTTTGCAAGCTTCTTGTTCTTGAAGAGCATGTAGCCGCTTCCAAGTGTAAGAAGTGCCGTAACTGCGATCAGAGCGTAGATCGCAAGCTGCCACCAAGGCGTGTTGGGAACGATGCGTGTCTGCGCCGTCCAGCCGTTCATGGCGTTGGAGTTGACGACTGTGTAAAGGATGTTGTGCATCGCTTCTCTCATCTCTGTGACCATGTAAGGATCCTGTGCATAGCCGCCCGCGATATTGGTGTGGATCATGGGCATCGGGCTGTCCCAGATGTCGGATCCGCCGATCAGACCATCTGCCACGTCCATGTACTGGCTCAGGCCGGAGAAGTCCGTGATGGACATGCCGCGCATGCCGCACTCGCCGCGCAGGTAAGCGGTCTGCAGGTTGTAGTTCTCGCCGGACCACTGAGCGCCCCAGCGGTTGAAGCCGCTCATGACGCACCACGCGCCGCCGTCGATGATCGCGCGGTCTGCCACTTCCAGATAGATCTCACGGGCCGTCTGCTCATTAAGCCATGTGTTGACGCCTCGTCTGGAGGTCTCGGAATCGTTCAGAGCCACGTGCTTGAGGTAAACATAGACGCCCTTGGACTGGATGCCCTTTGTCTCTGCCGCGCAGATCGCACCTGCCACAAAAGGATCTTCCGAATAGTACTCGAAGTTACGTCCGCTGTAAGGGGTTCTGTGCATATTGATGCCGGGGCCGTACAGTCCGGAGTAGCCCATATCCAGGCAGTCGTTGCCGATGCAGCGGCCGACATCTTCCATCAGTTCAAGGTTCATAGTGGCTGCCATGACGTCCTCGGAAGTGTAGCACATCGCGGACTTGCCGCCGACAAGGGATGCAGTCAGACCCTGGGGGCCGTTCTCATCTTTGGTCGCCGCCTTGGAGACGCTCTCGCAGGCCGCGGTGTTGTGGAATCCGAGAGTGATGGTGGTCACCATCTCCTGGAAGGTAAGCTGGTCGAGCAGGCTCTCCCAGCGCTCGTCGTTGTAATCTGCTCCGATCAGTTCGGAGATGGTCATAGTGCCGCCGGAAGCCAGCGTGGGCATAGGCGTGTCGGCGTGCTCCTCCGCTTTGTACTGTGTGAACTGCAGAGCTGCTGCCAGGTTGTCGTTCATGGCGAGCGGAGCGCGTCCTGTCGGGAAAGTTCCCTCCCAGTTGCTTCTGCTCAGGAATGTGACATTTCCGGGGGCCAGGCTGCTCTTGTTGGGATCAGACTCGTCAAAGAGGTTTGTGATCGCTGTGCCTGTCGCCTCGCTCTTTGCATAGGTAGTTGTATCGAGCGCCGCGTTGTTCCACTGATAGACGAGGGCTGCATTGCCTTCCGCGTCCATGCCGTTGTCAGCCGTGAATCCTTTAGCTGCCAAAATATTGTTGACCGCTTCGTGAGATCCCATGGCCGCCGTGAAGTAGTAGTCGCCGGCGTCCAGAATGTAAGTCTTTGCTCCGTTTGCGTCATAAGTTCTCAGCTCTCTCTTGGGAACATTGACAGTGACGTTCTCGGAGGCACCGGGTTCAAGAATCTGTGTTTTGCCAAAGCCGCAGAGCTCGACGGATGCCTTTTCAATGCCGTTCTGTCTGTCATAGTCCGTGTAAGGGGACTGGAAGTAGATCTGAACCGCCTTCTTGCCGGCCACGCTTCCCGTATTGGTAACGGTAACCGTCACGTCGAAACTGTCCGCATTCTCTTTGACCTGGAAATTGCTGTAGTCAAAGGTCGTGTAGGAGAGGCCGTAACCGAAGGGATAAGCGACCGTCGTATTGTAATTGAAGTCGCCTGCGCCCGCCGTGCCCATGACCACATCTTCGTATCTGGTCTCGGGATAGCGATAGCCGAGGTAGATGCCTTCCTGATAGACGCTGTACATCGCCTGTACGTCAGCGCCTTCGGTGTTCAGGCCATAGCTCTCATAGCCGGCGTAAGGAACTGTGTAGAAGTTGACCACGGCGGGGTTCTTCATGTTGTCATACCAGTAAGTATCGACAAGGGATCCGGAGGGGTTAGCCGTACCGGAAAGGAGACGTCCTACGCCGATGGCACCGGTCTGTCCCACGTCGCCGATCCACATGCAGGAGTCGATGCCGTAGTCCACGCCGCAGATCTCAGGATTTAAGAAATCCAGCTCAATCGCGTTGGAAGTGTTGAGAAGGACTACGATCTTCTTGAAGGTGCCGGCATCCTTGAGTGCCTTGAGGCCTGCCAGCAGGTCTTTCTCTTCCTGAGAAAGAGCAAGGTAGTCGCCGTCGCCCTCGGAGCCCATGCCGTAGTGCACGTCTGCCGTCTTCGGCTCTGCTGCCTTCTCTTCTCCTTCGCCGCCCTTGTTGTCGCCGACCGCGCTCTTTGCCTCGGTTGTCGTCACGAGGGAAACGCTGTCATCGCCGTCCGGAAGGTCCGCACCTTCGCCGCCGGATCTTGAGAACACTACGATCGCGGCGTCGCCGTACTCAGCGAATGTAGAGCTGTTGGCGCTCTCCACCTCAGACCAGGGAGCTTCGTTGACTGCATACTGTGTGTTTGCCACCAGCGCGTCGGAGATGGAAGCAGGGGTCTTGCGGCCGTACTTCTCGGAAGTGGATGTGTACCAGTCCCAGAGCCCCTGGTTGATCTCAATGCCTTCCTGAGTCAGGGCATCCTTCAGGCTGGGTGCCTGGCTGGTGTCTACGGAGCCGGAACCGGTTCCGCCGTACATCAGCTCAACGCTTCCCCTTGCGAAAAGGGAAACCTTGGATCCGCCGGCCAGCGGAAGCGCCTGATTGTCGTTCTTGAGCAGTGCCGCGCCTTCGGATTCCACCTGCGCGCAGAGCTCACGCTCGTATTCCCAGCGGGCGTCTTCATTTTCGAAGTCGCTCTCGAAATATTTGACGTTCTCATCAAATCCTTGAATCTTGGAAAAAGATGTTCCCAGCGCTACGTTGATCGTAGTCGCGTACTGATTGGCAAAATGATTGCCTACGATCGATCCGATGCAAAGAACGGCGCAAAGGATCGTCAGAACTCTCCAGAGGCCTACTCTAGGCTTTTTATTCATATTTTTATCCTCCCTTTACTATTATCTATTGTCAAACCCAGTTCGCGCTGTTGGAGCTCTTCCCCTTCAGCTTGTAATCGGGATTTGGCTTGTCCACCTTGCGAAATACCGCTTTGTCCTCGCACGCTCCGCTCACCGCGCGGATCCCATGCTTTCCGCTGATCGGCACGGTAAATGTAAATACATGGCTGCCCGTCCTGGTGCCGATTTCTTTCCCGTCGCAGTAAAGCGTGACGGATTTCTGATTGGAATAAACTTTAATCTCTGTTTTGGCCTCCGCCCTGTCCGCAAAGCGCTTCCCGCAGATGTGGACGAAAGGATCCGTGTCGTTCCACCAGGCCTTATAGAGATAAAAGCTGTCCTTTTTGATCTTGCGGTCAAAAGTCACAAGGCCCTTGTGGTTCATACCGGGCTCGCCGCCCTGGTCGCGGGCGTCCGCCGCGAAGTCGAACATGTTCCACACGTGGGTGGCCCACATGAAGGGGCGCTTCGCGAAGCACTCCAGCAGATATTCGTGATAAAGAGCCTGATACTCTTCCGTCTGGTCGCCGCGGCGGGGCTTTGCGCTGTGCAAGGTCGTCATCGCCTCAGCGCCGTACTCGGAGTAGCCCAGGCACCTGTCGGGATAGACTTTGTGGAAGAAGTCAATCCACAGGTCGTTTAATTTGAATCCCGGGACGTACCATCCCAGATACAGGTTCCAGCTGACCACATCCGTGATGTGGGCGACCTTGTTGAAGGGGCCGCACATGGCGTAGCAGGCCAGCGTCGTAAATCTTGTCTTGTCCATCTCGTGGCACAAGTCGTTGAGCACGTGATGGTTGTCCAGCATATCCGCGTTGTCTTTCGTGGAGATCGTGATCTCGTTGGAGACGCCCCAGCAGACGATGGAAGGGTGATTGTAATTCTGGACGATCAGCTCTTTCATCTGGGAGATGGTGTTCTCCCGGCCGTTCGGCATGTGCTCGGAAATGTAAGGGATCTCCGCCCAGACCACCATTCCGCGCTCGTCGCACAGATCGTAGAAGTACTGGTCGTGCTGGTAGTGAGCGAGTCGCACCGTGTTGACGCCCATCTCGCAGATCATATCCATATCCTCGAGATGCATCTCCTTTGTCAGGGCGTTGCCGATGCCCTTGCGGTCCTGGTGGCGGGATACGCCGTGGAGCGGGTATTTTTTGCCGTTGAGATAGAATCCCGTCTTGGGATCGGTGGCAAAATCCCGCACGCCGAATCTTGTCTCGACGCGGTCCTTCTCTTCTCCGTCCACCGTCAGGATCGCCTGCGCCGTGTAGAGATAAGGGTCCCTGACGCCGTTCCAGAGCCTTACATTGTCGATGCGCAGTTTTACATTCCTGCCGGCCGTCTGGGTTCCTTCCCTGCCGTTTTCATCCGTAAAGCTGACTTCACGCCCTTCCGCGTCCAATATTCTGACTGTGACCTGTCCCTCATCGCAATTTGTGAAGGTCTCAACCTGCACATCTCCCCTTCTGTACCCTTCCGAGGGTTTTGCCGTCACCTTGATGCCCGGACCGCCAAAACAGTCCATGTCGAAGTGCTTCTCATTTACAGTGATCAGATATACATCCCTGTAAATTCCGCCGTAGAAAGTGAAGTCTGCTTTCTGGGGATACACCCTGTCATTTCTGCTGTTGTCGGCCCACACTTTCAAGTGGTTCTCACCCGCGAGGTGATCCGTGATATCCCACCTGAAAGTGGAATATCCGCCGTCATGGGAGCCGATCACGGTTCCGTTCAGTTCCACCTTGGCCGAGGCGTTGACGCCGCGGAATTCCAGGTAGACGCGTTCCTCCTTCGCATATTCAGGAGTCCTGAATTCCTTTTCATACAGGCAGGTCCCCCGCCAGTAATCATTTCCTCCGTCCTGTCCGTCGACCGCATTCCATGTATGCGGCACATTCACCGGGGTCTTTTTCCCGTCCGGCCCGGTGAACAGCCAGTCCGAATTAATCGTTTGGATCTTTCTCATGGCCCCTCCCAACACTGCAAATTTTTCTGTAATACAAGTCAGTTCAAGGCTCGCAGAGCGAGCCGCTGCGCCGCGTGCGGGCTGCCCTAAGGGGCAGCTCCTCCTTTTCCGCACGCGTGTGCATCGAATAACTCAGCGGGAGACATTCCCCTGAGTTGTCGCTTTTTTACTCCTATGCGCATTGTATCGGCGCCGGCGGAACGATTTCAACGGGGACGGAATAATCGACAGTTTTCACGGCATAATTTGCATTCACCTGTTTGAAATGTGGTAGTATAGAAATGGAGGCAATAAGAACATGAAACAATATCTGACTGCGATCACGGAAGATGATCCGGAATACTCCCGCTATCTGGAAGAGTGCCTGGACAGATACGGCAGGGAGCATAATTGTGCCTTTCAGGTCCGCACTTTCGGCAGGGCGGAGGCTTTTTTGGAAAGCGTACAGGGACAGTATGACCTTGTCTTTATGGACGTGGAACTGGGAGAAGGGTGGATGAACGGCATTGAGGCCGCCCGCGCGCTCCGCGCCAAGGGAAGCATGGCCATGCTGTTCTTCATTACAAATATGCCCCAATACGCGCCCAGCGGCTACGACGTGGACGCCATCGACTACTGCATAAAGCCCATCAATTACCGCTCCTTGTCCGTCAAGCTGGACAAGGCGCTGCGCATTCTGGCAAACCGCAGCGGCGTACCGGTAAAGATCCGTGTGAAAGACGGGCTGCGCGTCGTCTCCTCCGCGGATATCCACTATATAGAGGTCATGGGGCACGACCTCATGTTCCACACCGAGAGTGAAGTGATCACCGCCTACGGCGGACTCAAGGAGCGGGAGGAGGACCTGCGCGATCAGGATTTTGCCAGGTGCAGCGCGTCGGTACTCGTAAATCTGCGCTATGTAAACGGGCTCTACGGAGATGAAGTGAGCATCGGAAACGAGCGGATCAGGATCGGGCGCACCCGAAAGAAAGAGTTTATGACAAGACTGAACAAATATCTGGGAGGCTGAATGTTATTTTCTGTCTACGCGCCGCGGCCGGACCTGACTGCCGCGGCCTATTTAATTGAGATCATGATCGCGGAGTTCCTTTTTCTGGGGCCCTATAAAAAGCGAAGCGGTTTTGCGGGCCGACTGATTCTCTCCCACCTGCTCCTGCTTGTGACCGGCGCTGTGACCGGAATCCCCGGACAGGCCGGCTTTCCGCGCTTTTTGTGGTTTTTCGCCGCCATGGCGGCCTGCATAGCAGCTGTTTACGCCTGCTATGACGAAGATATATTTACGCTGGTGAGCGCCTGCGTGGCCGGCTTCGCCACCCAGCACATAGCCAACAAGATCACGATCCTGCTCGGACTGATTCCGACCGTCCGATGGATCGAAGAGCAGAGTCCCACTATGCATGCGCTGTTCGAGATCCTCGTTTTCAGCTATGTATATCTGATCGTTTATTTGATTTTCGGGAGGTCGCGGACCAATATAAAAGCCAATCTTCACCTTCAGGTTCTCTCCCTTTTTATCGTCTTCACCTGTATCGGCGTAAATCGCTTGGTGGTGGACAGCGCTGTGGGCAATGTCTATTTTGACATCGCGGCGTGCCTTTACGCGATCCTGTGCTGCGTCTTCGCGCTGATCATCCAGTTCACGGTCGCCAAGTGGCAGCAGGCGGACACAGAGCGGCTGCTCACAGGCCAGCTCTTCACGGAGTCAAAAAAGCAATATGAGCAGTGGTCCGTCAACGCCGGAATGATCAAACAGTGGATCCACGACCTGCGGCACCTGATGAACCGAATCGAAAATATGGCATCTCAGAAACAGGTGGATATCCCCGATATTTCAAGGGTAAAGGCTGCCGTGGACCGCATCTCTCCCACTGCCAAGACCGGCAATGACGCGCTGGACGTCCTCCTTCGCAATATGGACGACCTGTGCCGCCGGAACAATATCGAGCTGCAGTGCGTGGCTTACGCGGACTGCCTCAAGTATTTTGACGGGATGAAGCTGTACTTTCTGTTTGCAAATGCTATTGATAATGCCATGGAGAGCGTGTCCGGCATTGAAGATCCCGAAAAGCGGCTCATCGACATCAGCATCCGCGCTTTCGGCGATTCCGCTTCCATCCACATCTGGAACTATTTCAAGGGACCGATCACCTTTTCCGAGGGGCTTCCCGTCACCAACAAGGACCGGGAGTCGCACGGTTTCGGCATGAAAAGCATGCAGCGGATCGTCGACGAATTTGACGGCGTGATGCAGGCCGGCACGCAAGGGGAAGTCTTCAACCTCGACATCATGCTGCCGGTCCCGGCCGAAAAGAAGAAGCAGTGATCCTCTTTCACTACGGGTTAAAAAGGAGATCGTCCTATTATGAAACCTTCGATCCAGACGCCCTTTACGCCGAGGCAGTACATGCTGTCGCAGGATTTCGAGATTTACTACTACAGCGATACCAGACACAACAACGTCGATCTGCACACCCACGATTACTATGAATTCTATTTCTATATGGAAGGCGACGTCGAATTCGAGATCGGTGACCGCAGGCAGGCCCTGAAATCCGGAGACTTTGTCATAGTGCCGCCTCAGACGCCGCACCGCGCCTTTGTTGTGGACGCCGCACTGCCCTACAGAAGATTCGTCTTCTGGATCAGTACCGAGTATGCCGGCCAGCTGGCGGAGCGTTTTCCGGACTTCGCCTACCTGCTCCGGTACATGGACAGCGAGCGGCATCGGTACATCTTCCACAATGATCCCGTCTCTTTCAACGCGGTTCTCTCCAAGGCCATCGCACTGCTCGAGGAGATCCACGGCAGTCACTTCGGGCGCGGCGCAGTGATCGAGATCCGCGTGGAGGACCTGCTGATGCTGCTTTGCAGAACCGTACACGACAAGGTAAATCCGACCGTTAATAAAGCCAGTCTGCCCCTGTATGAGCAGGTGATGGCTTATATCGACGAAAATCCCGAGCAGGACATCACTCTGGACAGCCTGGCCGAACGGTTTTACGTCAGCAAATACCATATCGCCCATTCCTTTAAGGAAAAGCTCGGCATCTCCGTCCATCAATACCTGATCAAAAAGAGACTGGCCGCCTGCCGGGACGCGATCCTGATGAATGAGAAGATCAGCGAAGTCTGCCTGGCTTACGGATTCAAAGATTATCCCAGCTTTTTCAAGGCGTTCCGCAAGGAATACGGCATGTCCCCCAAGGAGTACAGAGAGGCTTTTTCTCTGGTCACTGCGCCGAACGAGGACTGATGACCGCAACTTTTGCAATATCGACAACAACTCTGCCAATTCAATACTTTGGCCGGATTTAGTATTATGGACGCATAAGAAAGAAATACAAGTCAACGCTTTTTAAATCCTATGAAACAGCAAACGTCAATAACGTAAAGGAGAGGTAATTCACTATGGAAATGACACTCAGATGGTACGGTTCCAAATTTGACACAGTCACCCTGCAGCAGATCAGGCAGATCCCCGGCGTGACAGGCGTCATCACAACGCTTTATGACACAAAGCCCGGTGAAGTGTGGAGTCAGGAGCGTATCCACGCGCTCAAGGAAGAAGTTGAGGCCTCCGGCCTTCACATCTCCGGTATCGAGAGCGTCAACATTCACGAAGATATCAAGCTCGGCAAGCCTTCCCGCGACCAGCTGATCGCCAACTACATCGAGACCCTCGAGAACCTTGGCAAGGAAGACATCCACCTTGTGTGCTACAACTTCATGCCTGTCTTCGACTGGACAAGAACTGAGCTGGCAAGAGTCCTTCCGGACGGATCCACCGCTCTGGCCTACACACAGAAAGCCGTCGACGAGCTGGTTCCCGAGGAGATGTTCGAGTCCATCGCCGGCGACACCAACGGTTCCGTCATGCCCGGCTGGGAGCCCGAGAGAATGGCTCACGTCAAGGAGCTCTTCGAGGAGTACAAGAATGTGACCGCTGACGATCTCTTCGACAACCTCAAATATTTCCTTGAGAAGATCATGCCCGTCTGCAATCAGTACGACATCAAGATGGCTATCCATCCCGATGATCCCGCATGGCCCGTATTCGGCCTGCCCCGCATCATCACCTGCAAGGAGAACATCCTGCGCATGATGAAGATGGTCGACGATCCTCACAACGGCGTCACCTTCTGCGCGGGTTCCTACGGCACCAACCTTAACAATGATCTGCCGGATATGATCCGCTCCCTCAAGGGAAGGATTCACTTCGCACACGTCAGAAACCTCAAGTTCATCGATCCCAATCCGGAGACCTTGAACTTCGAAGAGGCTCCTCACCTCTCCCGCTGCGGTTCCTTTGACCTGTACGAGATCGTAAAGGCTCTCTATGACATCGGCTTTGACGGCCCCATCCGCCCTGACCACGGCAGAATGATCTGGGGCGAAGTCGGAATGCCCGGCTACGGCCTCTATGACAGAGCGCTCGGCGCGACTTATATCAATGGCCTGATCGAGGCGATCGAGAAGAGCAACAAGTAAGGAGGAGCAAGCATGAAACTCAATGATGAAGGTTTAAAGAACAGGCAGTGGTGGGAAGAAAAAGGCTACGCTCTTCCCAAATACGACAGAGAAGCAGTCCGTAAAGCGACCAAAGAGAATCCTTTCTGGATCCACTTCGGCGGCGGCAATATTTTCAGGGCTTTCCAGGCAAACGTAGTGCAGAACCTTCTCAATGAAGGCGTTCTGGACCGCGGCCTGACCGTTGCGGAAGGATTCGACTATGAGATCATCCAGAAGATGTATCATCCTCACGATGACCTCTCCATCCTGGTGACCCTCAAGTCCAACGGCACCATCGAGAAGACTGTCGTAGGCAGCGTCATGGAGTCCCTGGAGCTGGACAGCAACAACGAAGAAGCTTACGGAAGACTCCGTGATATCTTCGGCAAGGATTCCCTGCAGATGGCGAGCTTTACCATCACCGAGAAGGGCTACAGCCTTGTAAACGGCAAGGGCGAGATCGTCCCCGCTGTGGCGGAAGATATGAAGAACGGCCCCGAGAAGCCCCAGAGCTACATGGGCAAAGTAGCGTCACTCCTTTACGCCCGCTTTAAGGCCGGTGAGAAGCCCATCGCCATGGTCAGCATGGACAACTGCTCCCACAACGGCGACAAGCTCGCCGCTGCCATCACGGCATTCGCGGAAGGCTGGGTGACGAACGGCGTCGCAGAGCCCGAATTTGAGGCTTATATCAAGAGCGACAAGGTCTCCTTCCCCTGGTCCATGATCGACAAGATCACCCCTCGTCCCAACGAGTCCGTGGCGGAGATCATCAACGCCGACGGAATCGACGAGCTCTCTCCCGTGATCACAAGCATGAAGTCCTATGTGGCTCCTTTCGTAAACGCGGAAGAGACCGAGTACCTGGTCATCGAGGACGACTTCCCGAACGGAAGGCCCGAGCTCGAAAAGGGCGGCCTCATGTTCACCGACAGGGAGACCGTCGACAAAGTAGAGAAGATGAAGGTCTGCACCTGCCTCAATCCTCTGCACACGGCACTGGCCGTCTATGGCTGCCTTCTTGGCTATGACCTCATCTCCAAGGAGATGGAGGACGAAGATCTGGTCAGCCTGGTCAGGACCATCGGTTACAAAGAGGGACTTCCGGTCGTGATCAACCCCGGCATTCTCGACCCCAAAGAGTTCATTGACACGGTTCTCAAGGTGAGAATTCCCAATCCCTTCATGCCCGACACGCCGCAGAGAATTGCTACGGATACCTCCCAGAAGCTGGCCATCCGCTTCGGCGAGACCATCAAGGCTTATCACAAGGCAAAGGACCTCGATGTGGCGGATCTTAAGCTCATTCCGCTGGTTCAGGCCGGATGGCTCCGCTACATGATGGGCGTCGACGACAACGGCGAAGCCTTCGAGCTCTCTCCCGACCCGCTCGCGCACACGGTCTGCCCTGTAATGGAGCAGGTCAAACTCGGAGAGACGGAAGATGCGGAGGAGATCATCGCTCCCCTTCTTCACAACGACGCGATCTTTGGCGTCGACCTCTATGAGGTGGGAATGGCTCCCATGGTCGTGAAGTACTTCAATGAACTCATCGCAGGTCCCGGCGCGGTCCGCGCGACACTTGTCAAGTACGTGCACTGACGCATTCGTTTTACTGCCAATAGAAATAATGTAACTAAAAGGGATGTGGCCGAAGAAATTCAGATTTACTGATCCGATTTCTTTGGTCGCATCCCTTTTTGGGCCCCTCTCTTCGCGAAAAAAGAAATTTACTTTTGGGCAAAAGAAATGTACGATAGTGCAGTGACTAAAACAACCGTTTTCCATATATATGCAGGAGATTCCATGAACTACGAAGAATTTCTCGAAAGACACCGCGCTTCCAAGCACTTTGCCCAGGACATCGGCGTCGATCTCATTTCCATAAGCGACGGGCACGCCGTGGCGGAGCTCCCTGTCACTGCAAGGCTCTTTAACCCGATCGGCACGATCCACGGGGGCGTCATGTATACGCTCGCCGATACCGTGTGCGGCTGCGCGGCCGTATCCAGAGGGCAGATTTCCACCACGATCGAGGGCAAACTCAACCACATCCGCGCGACGACGGAAAAGGATAAAAAGCTGATCGCCAAAGCAGACGTTCTCCACTTCGGGAGACAGACGATCGTCACCTCTGTGGAGATCCAGAATGACAGCGGGCGGACGGTGGCGGCCGGGCTGTTCACGTATTTCGTTCTTGACGAGAAGACGGTCAACTACCGGATATAATGCGCCCCCCTGTCACACTACATCTTCCTGATCATGCACGCCACCGCATAGAACATCTTCTCCTCCGGCGACTCCAGGCTGCAGCCCAGGAGCTTCTTGATATTCGCCATGCGGTAGAGAATGGTGTTCCTGTGGATGTACAGCTCCTCCGACATCGCCTTGATGCTCCCGCCGCAGCGCAGATAGGACTCCAGCGTCGCGACGTACTCGCCGTCGTGCTCCCTGTCATATTCGATCAGGGGCGCCAGCGGCTTGTCCGACAGCTCCCGCAGGAGCGCCCTGTCCTCTATGAGGTAGAGCATGCGGTACATCCCCATCCGGTCAAAATATTGAAGATCCATCTCTCTTTTGACCGCCATCTCCACCGCGGCCCGCGCCCGCTTGTAGGCGAGGTGCAGATTCTCTATGTCTTTCACCTGGTCGCTGACGCCGATGTAGACCTTTCGGTCTGTCATCTTGACGCGGATCCTGTCCGCAAACGCCTCCAGGATCTCTTCGCTCTCCTCCTTCCCGATCGCGTTCATGACGACGACAAAATAGGACGCATAGTAAAAGAAATGCCCGTTGTGCGTGAGGTTTGCCAGGTACAGATGCATTCGGTAGGCGATCCTCTTGCGCTCGACCGTATCCATACTGTCCAGGTCTCCCGTCGAGATCAGAGCGATCTGAAAGATGCCGTCCAGATCGAAGTGCGGCAGGAGGTCCCGCGTGTACAAATCCTGTGCCTCGGGCTGCTCGATGGCGTGGATCAGAGCCCCCGAGATCTGTTCGTCCGTGGAGGACTGCACAAAGATCCGAATGGACAGATCCTTGATCAGATCCGCCAGGATGATCTCCCAGGGGACCGTCAGCAGCGGAAAGTCGTTGGCGTCGCAAAAGTCTTTCACGGACTGCGGGATCTCCTTGACATAGAATCCTGTGTTGACGATCAGTCCCGAGGAATTGTGTGCGGACAGCTCCTCCACCAGTCTGAGCATCGTCTCTTCTTCCTGAAAACCGAGTCCCGTAGTGACCGCCAGCTCCTTGCCGGTAAAGTTCTGGATGATGGTCAGTTCCTCCAGCACAAGCAGCCAGCTGATGGAATTGGACCAGCCGCCGCTTCCTGCTTCCATCTTCATTTTGTATCGGTCCTGGGATACGACCAGCATATCTTCAATAGTAAAACCCATTTTCCGCCTCCCGCGCACAATAGTCCGCTATACAGATTCACTCTCCCCTTTATTATATCTTCATTGTGCTGCGAGCACAACAAATTTACAAATATTGAGGTTTCCATCCTGTAGAACTGCATAATCTATTTGGTATTATGGTCTTAGATAACAAAGGAACACAACTGCAGCACATCGCGAGATGCTTCCTGCACAAACATAACAGGGACGACAAATAGGGAGGATACAGATATGATCACGATGGGAAAATACGAGATGGACAGAATGGTTGACAGTCACCGCATGCCTGAGTGGGTACGCTCGGAGCGCTATGAATTCTGTGAAGGTTTTTATGACAGCTACACAACAGGGAAAGGCTTCGGTCTGATCGCCAAGCTCGCCTCTGTTCTGACGGCTCTCTTCATCTGAGAAACCGCATAAAGCACGAATCAATGCGCCGGATCCCGGCACATAATAAAGGCCCCGCCGCGATAGCAGATCGCGGCCGGGCCTTCTTTTATGCACATCAAATTCGTTTCACTTGTACCGGATCCCGGATTGGATTCTTGCCCGGCCCAGCACTTCATTGACTTCCAGGCTGGCTGCCAGTCTGGCTTCACAGAAATCATAGTCCTTCTCTTCAATCGCGCGGATGAACTGTCTGAATTCCGGGACCATCCGCTTATTCGTCCAGTTCTCCTCAAAGACTTCCGTCCTGCCGTCCCTGAGCACGAGCTTTGCGTTCCCCACGACATTGGGCTTTTTGTCGGTCGTGATGAATCCCTTCGTGCCCATAATAATGCCGCCCATGTCGCCGTCGCAGTCCTTTGCGGCCGTGCAGATCGCGGTGAACTTCGAATAGAGCATAATCAGGACGCCGCTGGTATCGATGTTCCGCTCGATATTGGGATAGTAGGAAATACTCTCCGGCCTTCCGAAAAGGCCCATGACATAGTGGATGTTGTAAAGGCTCAGGTCCATGAGCGCGCCGCCGGACTTTTTGGGATCGAAAGCCGGCGCGATCACGCCCTTCTTGAAATTGTCGTAGCGGCTCGAATACTGGCAGAAGCTGCTGCGGACCAGTTTGATCTCCCCGATGAGGGGGAGCCAGTCGCGGATCTTCTGATAGCCGGACATATAGACGGTTGTGATCGCCTCGAAGAGAAACAGCTTTTTCTTTCTCGCCAGCGCGGCAAGGCTCTCCGCCTCTCCCGCGTTGTCCGTCATCGGTTTCTCGACAATGACGTTCATTCCCTTTTCCAGCGCTTTTTTGCAATACGCAAAATGAAGGTTGTTGGGAATGGCCACATAGACGGTATCGATCCCCGTCTCGCACAGTTCGTCCAGATCATGCGCGGCTTGCGGAATCCCATACTTTTCTCTGAGGGCCTGCGCCTTTTCGAAGCCCGAGGGACTTCCCATGATCGACCGCACTTCCAGCCCTTCCATTTTCACGAGCGAGGGCAGAAATTCCTTCACGATCATGCCCGTTCCGACGATTCCGAGTTTCATAGTTGCCTCCATCTTTATTTCTAAGATCTTTTACGCACTGCCTGCGCTATTTGTTCCTCGTGAGGAAATGCCGTATGAAAACATACAGGCAGATGATAAAGGCCATCACATAGCCGAAAAATCCCAGTGCGGGTATGCCCAGGATCCGCGGCTTCATGTCTGTCGTACAGATTATACTGGAGCTGATCAGCAGCGCCATGACCCACAGACCCATGACCAGGTTGCGCACGAGCCGCCGCATCAGGTCCGAGAACTTCTTCGTGGAGTCCAGCTCCATATGGATCCGGCTCTGGCCCTTGAGATATTCCTCCAGCGCTATTTTGACCAGGGGAGGGATGTCAAGCGAGCGTCCGACGGCTTTGTAGATGCGCCGTCCGGCCTTGCCGGCTTCCTTTCTCCAGTCAAAATTCTGCATCATCTCCTCTCGGAGCCTTGCCGCCGCAATCTCGGCCATATTGATGTCCGGGCTGATCCCCAAGAGGACGCCCTGCATCTGCGTGAGGCCGCGCACCAGCATGGTCATGCCGTGGGGGAGCCTGATGGAATTGTTCTTCATGACCTCCATCGTGTCCTTGAAGAACTCCACTGCGTCGATACTGCCCATGGAGGCGTTTCCGTACCGGTCCATGAGATCGCGCAGCTCCCCGTAGAGCTTGCCGGAGTCGACCTTGCCCTGGATCTCGCCCAGGTCCGTGATCGTCGCCTCCAAAAGAGCGATGTCTCCCACGGCTATAGCTCTGACCGCCTGCGCCATCAGGTTCCGGTCGCGGTAGGACAGGCGCCCCATCATCCCCATGTCGATCCAGACGATCTTGCCGTCCATGACCTTGACATTGCCGGGATGGGGGTCGGCGTGGAAAAAGCCGTCCTCCATGACCTGCTTGATGTAGTTGTTGACGAGCTTGCGCCCGATCTCGCCCAGGTCATACCCTTCCGCCAGAAGCGTCTCCTTGTCGTCCACCGGACAGCCGCCGATATACTCCATGACCAGCACGCGGGAAGTTGTGTACTCGTGATACAGTTTCGGGCAGCGAATATAGCGGATTCCCTGGTTGTTGCGGGTAAACTCCTCCATGTTCGCGGCTTCCTTGAGGAAGTCCATCTCCTCCTGCGCGGTCGACCAGAGCTCATCCAGGACCATTTCCAGGTCCACGACATTCTTGAGGCCGCCCACGGGCGGCAGGATCCCCACGGCGCGCTTGAGAAGCCCTATGTCTCTGGCCATGATGTCGTAGATGCCTTTGCGCTCTACTTTGACAATGACGTCCGTGCCGTCCAGTAGCTTTGCCTTGTGGACCTGCGCGATCGAAGCCGATCCCAGCGTCTCCTTTTCGATCGAGGAAAAGATATTGTGCCAGTCCTCTCTGTAAGAGCGGTTGATGACCTCTTCCACCGTCTCAAAGGGCATAGGTTTGACTTCGGAAGTCAGCTTCATCAGCTCATCACAATACTTCTGCGGCAGCACGTCGGAATGAAGCGACATGATCTGCCCCAGCTTGACATAGGTGGGCCCCAGCTCTTCCAGGATGGCCCGGAGTTTCTCCGGCGTCACGCCTCTCGTGACCTGGTGCTTGCGGAGAACCGCAGTGATCTCCCCCAGCCTTGCCCGATTGTCTATTTTGGCCTTCTCGGACTGTGCGACACTTTTTTCTTTCTCTGCACTCAATGATCGTTAATCCTCAGTACCCGCGTTTTCTTCAGCCTTCCTGATCGCCTCTTTGAGCTTCTCCAGCTCTTCCGCGCTCAGACCCTCGATCTGTTTCTCAAGACCCTCGACCTTCTTTTCCGCCTCGGCTTCCTTCTCCTTGGCCGCTACGGCAGCTTCGTCGATGCTCTTCTTCACATTTCTCTTGAGCTCCTGATTGAGTTCCTTGCCCTGCTCGACGGTGAGCTCGCCCTTTTTGACCAGCTCATCCACGATCTGCTGGGATTTCTCCGCGGTCATAGCTGCCGCGCCTATTCCCATCAGAATGATTTTCTTAAGTCCGTCACCGAGTCTGCTTTCCATAATTACCTGATTACCTCCTTATCAGTTCCACAATAAATCGATACAGCTTGGGGAAAAAGATTGTTCCGCCCGCCACGGCCGCCCAGATCGACGCGATCAGAACGGCTCCGGCCGCGCAGTCCTTGGCCCGCTTGGCCAGCGGCTCCCACTCATCCGTCACAAGGTCCACCACGGATTCGACCGCAGTGTTCATCAGCTCCATCCCCATGATCAGCCCGAACAGCAGAAAACAGACCAGCCACTCCGTCACCGAAATATGCAGTATGTTGCCGAAAATGAGCACCATGACTGCCGCAAAGCAGTGGATCTTGATATTCCGTTCCTCTTTGAAACAGACTGCAAATCCATTCCACGCGTTTGCAAAGCTCTTAAGCAGGGACTGCCTGGTATGTTCCTTTTCGTTGCCGCTATTGGGGTCTCTGATTATCTCTGCCATCGCTTCAGTTCCGCCTTTCCTATCAAAATAGTATATCACTATTTGGCCTCGGACGGACATCTCCTTGTGCCGCTTTTGCACAGATTTCTTTGCTATGAAAACAAGGGGCTGTCCATCCCTGTCCATAAAAAAGGCCGCCGCCCTAAGAATTATTCTTAGTACGACAGCCCCGTTTAGAGGTATATGTTTGACTGATTCGGATGAAGAATTCGTCTTTTTTCGCTGTCTCTTTGGAATAGGGAAAGCGGCACAAGCGCAGTTATGCCGCTTTCTCTGTTCAGAGTTCTCTCATTGAGTAATACATGTGAGACGCTTTCGGTGACGGATTGTTCAAGGCTCGCAGAGCGAGCCGCTGCGCCGCGTGCGGGCTGCCCTTCGGGCAGCTCCTTCCTTACCGCACGCGTGTGCATCATTTAACTCAGTGAGGGATTGTCTCCCGCCTGAGTTAAATCATCTCCGCAGTGACAGCGGGAACTCTCTTGTTCTGTTTTTGTTTCGTATCCTGTCGATCACTGGACCTTGTAGCAGATCTTGCCGGGATTCAGGATCATCTTGGGGTCGAAGACGTGCTTGATGCCTTCCATGAGGCGCATCTGCGTCGCTCCGGAGAAGTCAGCCAGATAATCCATCTTGCCGTGGCCGATTCCGTGCTCACCGGAGATCAGGCCGCCCATCTCAGCTGCCTTGGCATAGATGTCCTTCATGAACACTTCGACGTCCTTCTTGAAGGTCGCCTCATCGACAGTATCGTCGCCGCATGCATAGATGTGGAGATTTCCGTCTCCCGCATGGCCGAAGCTCTTGATCTTGAAGCAGTATCTTTCCTCTGTGGACTTGACATACTTGAGATACTCCGCGATCTTGGTGACGGGAACGACTACGTCGCACTCATCCAGCCACTTGGTCTCGGCTTCGATCGCCTCGAGGAAGGAAGAACGGGCCGCCCATGCGTCGCGCTTCTTGGCGGGAGAATCAGCGACCAGAACATCGATCGCGCCCTCTTCGAGGACCACTTCCGCTGCCTTCTCAACCAAGTCATTGAGCTGGTCAAAATCGTCACCGTCGAAAGTGACGAGCAGGTAGGCACCGACTTCTACGCCGCCGATCTGCTTGGGGAAGGTCTCTCTGCCGATAAATCTCTCGGAAGCGAGAACGATCTCTCTCTCCATGAACTCTACAGCCTGAGGATTCAGGCGGTTCTTCATGAACAGCGGAACCGTTGCGATGCAGTCATCCAGGTTCTCGTAAGGGATGATCAGTGAGATCGTCTCCTTGGGAGCGGGGATCACCTTGAGGGTGAGCTCGGTGATGATGCCGAGTGTGCCCTCGGAACCGATCATCAGGTTGAGCAGGGAATAGCCGGTGCTCGTCTTGGAGACCGTCGCGCCCAGCTTAATAATCTCGCCGGTGGGAAGGACTACGGTCATGGCGCGCACATAGTCTCTCGTGCAGCCGTACTTTACGGCGCGCATGCCGCCCGCGTTTGTGGATACGTTGCCGCCCAGGGTCGCGAACTTCTCGCCCGGATCCGGGGGATAAAGGAGGCCTCTGCCAAGAGCGTCCTCAGCCAGATCGTGCAGAAGAACGCCGGGCTGTACGCGGACAACGAAATTATCCTCATCGTACTCCAGGATCTTGTTCATCTTCTGCATGTCGATCATGACACCGCCATGAATGGCTACGGACGCTCCCGTCAGGCCTGTACCGGCGCCGCGAGGGATGATCGGAATATTATTCTCGTAGCAGAGTTTCGCGATAGCGGCGATATCCTCTGTCGTTGTCCCGTCTACAACTACTTCGGGGGGATTTGAGCCGTAGATGGGCATCTCGTCGCGGTAAAAATCTTCATTGATGTCACTTCCTGTGTGCACCTTTCCCGGCACGATCTTCTCGAGCTGTGCGATGAACTCAGGGGTCACTTTGTTATACTGCATATCAAGCTCCTTTCATGACTCCGTTCACTCCTGAACGTCTACTGCTCCCGGCGGAATGACTGCCGCTTTCCGAACAGTACCTGCTTTCACTGTGTCCTAAATATTACCCCAATCGGTCAACCAATTTTGTAATATTGGTTCTACCACTTTATAGTTAAATGATAGCGTCGACTGTGCAAATTGTCAATAAAACAATCAGAACAGGCGACGCTTTCTATATTTTCACCAATTTAGCCCGAATTATTTTGTAACTATTTTACTGAAGATCTCTGAATTGTCTGATATATTCAAAATGCCTGTTCAGCCCCTCAAGACCGGTCCGCAGATCGCTGTTCACAACTCCCATGACCAGCATCCGGTGCGCGTCCTCGAGCTTGTCGTTGCTCTTCATCCCTTCAATGATCTTGCCGCGAAAGACGGGGATATAGGACTCGATTACATTGGTCAGAGCCCGGTAGGTCGTGATCAGATAGTCGTTCCGGGAGGCCTCGATCAGCGTCATATGGAGCGCCATGTCGTGCTCATATCTCTCTTTCTCCGTCTCGGCCTTAAGGAGCTCCTCCAGGTGCCTTCCGATCAGGATCTTCTGCTGCTCCGAGGCGTAATCCACCGCCAGGTGCATGGCTTCGCGCTCCAGACACCAGCGGAACTGCGTCAGGTCGTCCCTCCCCATTCCTTTCATGGTGTAGATCAGGGACAGCGTCTCCGTCATCGGCTCGTCAAAATTCAGAGAGATGTAGTGTCCCGCCCCGTGCGTAGAGGACGTCACGCCCATATTCTCGAGGATCCGCAGTCCTTCTCTGACGGAATTGCGGCTGATCCCCAGCTGCTCGGCCAGTTCCCTCTCACCGGGAAGTCTCTCCCCCGGTTTGAGATTTCCGCTGAGCACCTGTCCCCTCACATGGTCGATCACAAGCTTGTACGGCTTATCTTTTTTTTCTTCTTCCTGACTGTTCATTGCCATTTTCCTCTATACAACGCTCCTGCGCAAAGTCCGCTCATTTAAGGCAGATCATCGAGCCGTTTCTACCGGTCACGTGATGATCGCCCCTGTAAGAATGATACTCTTTTCTGCCGCACATCGTACAGATACCGCTGAGAAAGATATTCCCTTCTGGTATCCCCATCTGCATGAGCAGGTCGCGGTTGATCTGCGCCGTATCCATGTAGTATTTCTGTCTTCCGTTAACCACACGGTCCTTGCGGCAATATTTTGACACATCTACGATGGAGCGGAACTGCTCCACGACATCTTCCTCGATTTCAAAGCAGCACCCCAGGATGCTCGGATTGATATAGATCTCGATGTCCCGCGGGTCGCAGCCGTGGTGATCCGTCATGATCTGCGCGGCCTTCGGCGCGATCTTCTGCACGGTTCCCTTCCAGCCGCTGTGCACATTCCCGATCACCTTCCTGACCGGGTCGTACAAAAAGACGCTCTGGCAGTCCGCCGTGTGGATCTCCAGGGCGACGCCCCGCAGGTCCGTGACAAGGCCGTCCGCCTCTCCTGTCTCCTTCTGCAGATTCTGTTCGTCTATAATGACCACTCTGTCGCCGTGAACCTGCCTGGTGCACTGCTTGACAGCGCGGAATTTGTATCCGAAATCGGACTCGATCGATTCGATCAGGCTCTCTCTCCCGCCTGCTTCCAGAGCTTTTCCACCGAAATCGACGGGTTTGCGGGAATAAAAGGACAGGATCTTCTCGTTGTTGATCCTGTCAAATGTAAAATACTTATCCATAAGATCTCCTGATTATGCCAGGCTGCCTGTGCCGGGCCGGTTTTCTCCTTTCAGTATCCTTTCAAAAATGAATAAATGCAAGACCTTTCCGGCTCCTTACCTTTGAAATCGCAGTGGCAGCTCCATCCGGTTGCTCTCCAGCAGCTCCTTATCCCTGAGGATCTCCTCGGCGCTGCCGTCCGCCGCCACTTTCCCCCCTGACAACAGGATCACGCGGTCGCAAGTGTCATAGATCATATCCAGGTCATGGGAAGTGATGAGCTTCGTGCGCGGAAGCTTTCGGATCGTGTCGATGATGATCCGCCGGTTGTAAGGATCCAGCGCGGAGGTCGGCTCATCCATCAGCAGCACTTCGGGGTCCATGGCCAGCACGGTCGCCACTGCAGCCATGCGCTTCTCGCCTCCCGAAATCTTGTGATTGTAGAGGTCGCGCAGATTTTCCTGCCCCAGCTCGCGCAGCACGCTGTCGGCCCGCTGCAGCGCCTCCTGCCGCGACATGCCGTAATTGAGAAGGCCGAACAGCATGTCCTCCAGCACCGTGGGCATGAACATCTGGTTGTCCGAATTCTGCAGGACAAAGCCCAGTTTGCGCCGGATCGCGGCCAGATTTCGGGGAATCACCTCCAGGTCGTCTACCAGGATCCTGCCCTCTGTCCGCGAACCCCCCGCATTTCCTGCCCCCGGTCCCGCAAGTCCCAGAAGAAGCTTCATGACCGTGGATTTCCCGGCGCCGTTGGCCCCGATCAATCCAACCGTTTCTCCTTCGCCGATCGAGAAGGAAACTCCCGACAGAACTGTTTTTCCCTTTTCATAATCAAATGTGACATTCTCAAACTGAATCATCTCTCACCTCATCACTGCCGATCCCAGGATCTGCGTCAGGTTCAGGCACCTGGCCGCGACAAAGAGCGCGCACCAGAGCGCAGCGTACAGATAATCCGATGCGGAACTCTTCCGCCCCTGCGTGTATTCAAGGCTCGCAGAGCGAGCCGCTGCGCCACGTGCGGGCTGCCCTTTGGCAGCATCTTCCTTTCCGCACGCGTGTGCATCATTTATCTCAGAAGGGGACCCGAGATAAAACTCCCCGTGATACCCCCTCAGGAGCATGGAGGAGTACAGTTCCTCCGCCCTGTCCATACTGCGCAGGAGGAGCTGCCCCAGAAAAGACCCCCAGGCCGAGTAGTGAATGCCCTTCTGCCCCGGCGCGCGCAGGCTGTAAGCCTGTGTCATCACGTTTGCCTCTTCGGCGAGAACCGCCGCATAGCGATAAGTCAGAAGGAGGAGCGTCACGAGCACGGAAGGCACATGGATCTTCCTCAGGGCGCCGCACAGCGCCTCAATCCTTGTGGTGGCTACTAGCAGGAAAGAAGCCATCAAACTGAAGACCCCTTTCATCATCAGCGTCAGCATGGAGATCATCCCGGTTGTCACGGTAAAGGACCCGATTGAAAAGGCCGGCTGCCTGTCCAGAATCGGGTTGAATATGCCCACGGCCAGCACCAGCGGCAGCACGAAGCGCAGCTTGTACAGGCAAGTGGACACTGGGATCCCGCTGACTGCGAACAGCACTGCCGGGTAGAAGATCATGAAGAGCAGGCCGCTCACTCTGTATTTGTCAAAAGATACCACCGTCAGGATATAGACCACGGTCACAAGAAGCTTGGCCCCGGCGCTGACAGTATGGATGGGAGAATCTCCTGACGAGAGTTCGTCCATCTCGCGCAGGTCGCGGATGGACCGTTCTATGTTTTGGCTCATCTATGTCTTCCTTCTTAAACTGGATCTGATTGGATCTGCGATTTGTAGAGTATTTAGCATGTTCCGGCCGGGGGTAACCGACGGATAAGAAACTTTCCTCATACCGTAGGGCTGTGTTAGCTTGTTCCGGCCGAGGGTAGCCGACGGATAAGAAGCTTTTCCCATACCGTAGGGTTGTGTATAGCTTGTTCCACCGGGGGTAACCGACGGATAAGAAGCTTTTCCCATAACGTAGGGTTGTGTATAGCTTGTTCCACCGGGGGTAACCGACGGATATGAAGCTCTTCTCATTTCGTAGGGCTGTGTTTAGCTTGTTCCAGCCCGGGGTAACCGACGGATAAGAAACTTTTCTCATACCGTAGGGCTGTGCCTGGCAAGTTCAGCTCTAGGGCTACCGACGACCAGCAAATTTTTCTTATACCGTAGGGCTGTGTCATAATCTGAAGACCATACACAATAATTTGAGCCATAAAAGCTTAAAGTTCAAAAACTTCAAGAACAGCATAAAAAAAGGGCATCAAGAGAACCGATTTCCTCTATATGCCCAACTTTTGTCGATTTCACTCAGAAAGAAGCGAAAAATGGTGTATAGATTTAGAAACAGCCAGTTCTCTGCCCAACCGGCCAGCCGCGCACCCTGCGCGGCCCGCTTATCGCCGTCAGGCTTTTTTCTTGTGGAAAAACCGCCCGACCAGGCAGATACCCAGCGCCGCGGTTGCGACCATAACGCTTCCCGCAAT
The DNA here is from genome assembly GCA_045546175.1 of Lachnospiraceae bacterium. Classification (GTDB taxonomy): domain Bacteria; phylum Bacillota; class Clostridia; order Lachnospirales; family Lachnospiraceae; genus CAG-791. Next base: position 58,487 of record JAZQCI010000030.1, read on the forward strand.
GCCGGAAACGGTCGTGCCCATCGGGTTCTCACTGCCCGCGAAGCTGTAATCCGGCAGGAAGGAGGTCTTCTCCTGAATATCCGAGGCCGTCTGAGAAGCCGCACTGCTCACGCCGAAATTTTCCTCGTCCAGACCCATATTGGAGCTGTAGCCGCCCTCCTCGTTGCCGAACAGTGCCCACTCCAGGCCGTCCGGATTGGAGCTTGCAAAGTGTGAGAAGACGCCGCCGACCACAAGCGCCGTCAAGGCCAGGGTGACAATGACAGTTCCCAGCGATTTGGAGGATCTTGCCGATGCCGCCTCAGTGAGGTCCACATCGCGCACGAGCTCGGGCCTTGTCTCATAGACATATGTCAGGACTGCCGCCGTGATCAGCCCTTCCACCAGGCCGATTGCCAGATGAATGGGCAGCATCAGCGCACAGAAGGCCCCGAAAGGAAGTTCTGTGATGCCCGAGAGTGTCGTCTCGAGAACGACCGAAAAAGCGCCCATCTGCAGAGTGACAATGCATCCTATAATCGATGCGAAGATGATCTTCGCTCTCTGCGCCGCGTGAGGATCACGGCCGGCAAACAGCCTGCTCTTCATGATCGGGCGCCAGATCAGATAGTATCCGACAAAGCACCCGTAGAAGGCCATGTTCCATATGTTGGCCCCCAGAGCCATCAGCCCTCCGTCGGCAAAAAAAAGACACTGGATTGTCAAAACGACGACCATAGACAGAAAGCCCGCCTCAGGCCCCAAAAGCGCAGACAGAAGCATTCCTCCGCACATATGCCCCGAAGAGCCGGTTCCGGGAATCGTATAGTTGATCATCTGCCCGGCAAAGACCAGGGCGGACGCCACTGCCATGGTGGGCAGTTTCTGCGGATCATCGTCCTCTTTGAGTCTCTTGATTGATATTGCTGCCGCTGTGCCGGATGCGACGTACATCGTCGCTGCCACCGCAGGGGACAAAAGAGCGTCGGCCATGTGCATAGTGAGTTACCTCCGAAACATTTTTCTGTCCCAAGTTTATAATGTTACGAAAGCCTCCCACAAGCCCCCCTGGGGGTTAAACATGGTTAAAGATTCTTATTGCGAGCTGCTGCGCCGCATGCGGGCTGCCTTCTGCAGCATCGTCCTTTCCGCATGCATGTGTATTATTTAACCTGGTTGGATTATATGCGGTAAATTCAATCAGCCTGCCCCCATGGAAAATCGGCAAATGACTGAAAACCTGTAAATTTTAGCTTATTTCCCAGGAAGTTGGACCATAAGGCTCATTTCTGAGGCGGCGGCCTCCATATTGTGCTTTGACAAGTTACTGCTATGGGGGCCGGTGAGGAAGAATTCTTGTTTTGGTCCAACTCAAGTGCAATCTGGCTTGTTTTCTTTATTGTGAGCCGGCAATCAGTAAAAATGATGGAGGCCACGATAGTAAATAGTATTCAAATAATCCAACTCACTCTGCTGCCAGAGGGGACTGCCAGTCAAATGCCGCAGGAGCCCCCTCCTGCGGCACTTGAACATAAGAACAGCGTGCTTCGAAATTTTCTTAATGCGGCACTCCCGTGATTTTAGGCATGACACCCTATATCAGGGATAATAAATCCCAAAGCCACCGAGAAATGGCGTGATTTCGGCCAACATGGGAAGTCATTTTCCATGGCTTTGGGCAAGAAAACTCTCCATGGATAATTTATCTCCTAATCCTGCCTGTAAACACTAACGCAAGTGGGAAAATTAGGAGCTGAAATTGTCAAAAACCGCGTTTATGCCTAAAAGAGCACCGGAAGTTCCCGGAATGTTTCTGTAGTGCCCCTAAAAGAGCACCGGAAGTTCCCGGAGTGTTCCTGTAGTGCCCCTAAAAGAGCACCGGAAGTTCCCGGAATGTTCCTGTAGTGCCCCTAAAGAGTACCGGAAGTACCCTGTTGCGCCCCCAATTTTCACTCCACCGACTTGAGCGACTCCACCATATCAATCTTCCGAATGTAGAAATACGAGAAGAAGTTCACCGACATGGAAAAGACCACCGTCAGGAGGATCGCGTAGAGATAGCTGCGGGCGTGCAGCCCGTGTCCGAAGATCATATATTCCATCTCAATCGTCCCGATGAGCCAGCGGTGCAACCATTTGCCGCCCAGCATGCCGAGCGCCGCTCCCATCAGCGTGAGAATGATGTTCTCGCGGTACACGTAAGAAGCCGTCTCTCCGTCGTAGAAGCCCAGCACCTTGAGGGTCGCCAGCTCGCGGACGCGCTCCGTCACGTTGATATTGGTCAGGTTAAAGAGGACGAGAAAAGCGAGAGCCGCCGCAGCTCCGATGATGATCCAGACTACCACGTCCAGGCTCTTCATGCTCTCGTTAAAGTGGTCCCTCGTCTCGTCGATGCTGCTGTATGTGATGACGCCTTTCATCTTCGAGACCCGCTGCGCCACGGCGGACGAGCTCAGATCTATGCCTGCACCGGCCGTCTGATCGTCCCTCTCGGAGGGGCTCATATCTGCGCCCGCACCGGACTCCTGCGCGTCCTGCGCTCCCCCGTTCTTCGTTTCGTCCGTCACTGTTTTGACCAGAATAAGGTTGTCCCGGGGCTTTTCGCCGAACACTTTCGTGTAACAGGCGGGCGTCATATAGACGTAGTGGCCGACATAGTTCTCGCAGATGCCGCACACCTGCACCGGATATTCCTTCTCGTCATTGTCGAGGAGCCTTATAGTGTCTCCCTCGCTGATCCCCAGGTTGTCCGCCAGCTTTTCATCGATGACAATGGCGTCGTCGGTGGGAGCAAGCCGCGGAAGATCCCCCACTTTGCCGTAGCGGCGCAGACCGTCCGCGCGCGGATAGAGGCAGAAATAGTCCTCCGCGACCGGGTGTCCGTCCGCCTCGGAAGGGGTTCCCCAACCCGCCGTAGAGCGCACCGAGACGTTGTCGGTCGTTCCTTCGTCCGTCCTTACACTGACGCCGGTGCTGTAACACCCCATGAAAGACTCGATCCCGGGTTCCGCCTCCAGCGCCTCCATGAGCTCCGTGCGCTCGGAAGGCGTAAGGCCCGTGTCGATCGAGATCGTGGCGTTGTAAGGCATCAGGTCGTCAAACTGCCAGGTGAGCACGTCGAAGATGGAATCGCGCAGTCCGTAGCCGGTCGCCAGGAGTGCGGTGCAGCCCGCGATCCCGATGATGGTCATCCAGAAGCGCTTTTTGTAGCGGAACAGGTTGCGCGCGCTGACCTTCTGAATAAAGGACAGGCGGCTCCACAGAGGTTCTATGTACTCGAGGAAGATCCGCTTTCCGGGCTTTGGCGCGCGCGGCCGCAGCAGTTCTGCGGGCTTTGCCAGAAGCGTCGCATAGCAGGCCGCAAAAGCCGCTCCCGCTGTCGCGAGGACCGCCGCTCCCAGTGAATAGAGGGCCACAAGAGGCGAGATCCCGATCTCAAGCGGCGGCAAAAGATAGAGGATCCCCCACTCGTAGTAGATGAGCGCAGGAAGCGCGGTGCAGCCGATGAGCAGACCGGCGCCGCCTCCGATCAGACTGGCCGCCAGCGCATAGCCCAAATATTTGACGGAAATTGCCGGCGTGGAAAAGCCCAGCGCTTTCATCGTGCCGATCTCCGCGCGGTGATCTTCCACCATTCTGGTCATGGAAGTGAGGGAGCTCAGCGCCGCTACAAGGAAAAAGATGAGCGGAAACACATCGGCCAGGTTCCCCATTCTCTCCGCGTCGGAGGAGAACTCCACGTAGCTGCGGATCGTGTCGCGCCCCAGCGTATACCACTCCCCGCTCGGGGTCTCCAGCCCCGACATGGCACTGCCCCCGCTGCTGGATTCCGAGAGCCCCAGGATCAGCGCGCTGACCATATCGGTATAGGTGACCCCATCGCTGACCTGCTTCTTCCTGATCGCGGCTCTCTCTACCGCCAGAGGTTTCAGGCCGTCTATAAAGGCGTCCACTTGATCCTTATAGGCGTCGTCCGTGTAACAGTTGTACTTTTCAAGCCCCTTCAGGGTCAGATAAATGGTGGAATAAATCTCCTGTGTGAAGCATTCCGAGGGCAGCACGACAAAGCCGGTGACACTGCCGCTTCCCACGTTGGAGCCGCTCCTGGTCCTTGAGATGTAAAGGGGGCTTCGCACGACGCCGACGATCGTAAAAGTGTGCCTGGTGGAATGGGACCCTTCTGCGGAGTTCTCTGTGAGCGGGTCCTCTTCGAGCACGCTGTTAAAAGATTCCCTGGTATCAATCGTGATCGTATCGCCGATCTCCTTGTGCAGGGCCTCCAATATTTTGACTTCCGTGACGCATTCGTCCGGAGACTGCGGAAGGCGCCCCTCGGTGAGATCCGGAAGATTGATCTGCCGGGGCATCTCCAGGACATTGACGCAGTCCTCCCCTGCCAGGGCATCAAAAGTACGGCTCCCCTCCGCCGCCTTTACGCCGGGCACCTGAGAGAGCGCCTGAAGATCCTCTTCCGTAAAGCCCAGCATCGAGAGAAGCCGTACATCCATGAAGCATTGCCGGTCATAATAGTGATCCACTGTATTTTGCATATCCGGCGCCGTCATGCGAAGGCCGGCCAGAAAGCCCACCGCCAGAAGGCTCATCACAAACAGCGACAGAAAGCGCCTTTTCGTATGCAGGATCTCGCGGATCGTGTCCACAAAGATCATGCTGCTTTTTCTGTTATGCGTCACACTTTATTTCCTTGGTCCGGTTTCCGGCCGAAAGCATTTGCTCCGGCCTCAGTGTTTGAATATCACAAATTTGCTGAGCACATAGTTCAGCACAATTACAATGAAATTGGCCGCTATTTTGACGATCATGTCGTTAAAATGCAGAACATTCACAAAGACAAACATGATCACCCAGTCCACCACGCCGGTTCCCAGCCTGCAGGCGAAGAAGGACCCGATCTCTTTGAGGATCTCTCCCTTCTCCGTGGCCGAGCTGTGGAAGACCATGGTCCGGTTGGTCACGTACGCGAAAAAGACTGCCAGTGCCCAGGCAATGACGGTCGACGCCATGACGCTCATGCCGAAGACATGCGCGCATACCCAATAGGACACGATGTTGACAACGGTAGTGAATACTCCGAAGACAAGGTACAAAATCACATCTTTATATTTATCCCAGTATTCTTTGATCATTTGCTAATCTCCCTTCAGTCGAGGCTCTCTGATCGGGCGGAAGTTTCACTCCCCGCCTGCCAGCTCTCTCTCCAGTTCCTCCATCTGTCTGACCGCGTCCGCGAACACGTCCAGCGCCTCGTCCACCGGCTCCGATGTGGAGAGGTCCACGCCGGCGATCTTTAACAGGCTCACCGGGTCCTGCGTGCAGCCGCTCTTAAGAAATTCCAGATAGGGTTTCACAGCTTTCTCGCCCTGTTCCAGAATTCTGTGCGCGATGGCGACCGCCGCCGAGAAGCTGGTGGCGTACTGGTAGACATAGAAATTGTAGTAGAAGTGCGGGATCCTGCACCACTCGTACGCGATCAGCGGATCCGACACCATATCTTCGCCAAAATATTGCTTATTGAGTTCCAGATACAGATCGCACAGCGCGCCTGCCGTCAGAGGGTTCCCCGCCTCCGCCATGGCGTTGGTCTTTCGCTCAAACTCCTCGAACATGGTCTGGCGGTAAACCGTCCCCTTAAAGCTCTCCAGATAGTGGTTGATCAGATACGCCTTCTCCTTCGGATCGGCAGCTCTGGAAAGCATGTACTCCAGAAGAAGGATCTCATTGGTCGTGGAGGCGACCTCCGCCACGAAGATCTTGTATCCGGCATTTAAGTGAGACTGCGCGTGGTCCGAATACCAGGTGTGCATGGAATGTCCCATCTCGTGCACAAGCGTAAAAACATCGTCCAATGTGTCCGTATAGTTGAGCAGCATGTAGGGATGCACGCCGTAGACGCCGGAGGAATAAGCCCCGGAGCGCTTTCCCTCGTTCTCATACACGTCGATCCAGCGCTCCTCATAAGCCTTGCGGACGACGGAGAGATATTCTTCGCCAAGGGGAGCCAGAGCATTCAGGGACAGCTCCTTCGCCTCCTCATAGGAGAACTTCCGGTCATAGTCGGCCACCATGGGCACATAGACGTCGTACATGTGCAGCTCATCGACGCCCAGCATCTTCTTTCGCAGGGAGACATAGCGGTGCATATACGCTATTTTGTCGTGAACGCTCTCGATCAGGCGGTCACAGACTGCCGGGTCCACGTTGTTGCCGTTTACGGCCGCCACAAAGGTAGAGGGATACTTCCTCGCGCGGGCGTAGAAGATCTGCTGTTTCACCTGTCCGTCGTACAGAGCCGCCCAGGTATTCGCGAATTCGCTGAAGCGCGTGTAATACTTCTCAAACACCGCCTTCCTCAGATCCCGGTCCGGGGACATCTGAAGGGGCACAAAGCGGCCGTTGGAGAGCTGGATCTCATTGCCCTCCCTGTCCGTGACAGGCGGGAATTTGAGGTCCGCGTTGGAGAGCATGCCAAAGCCGTTCGAAGGCGTCTGCGCCATCTCGCCGGCTGACGCGAGCAGCTGCTCCATCTCTTTGCTGAGCGTGTGCTCCTTGAGGCGCCGGATCTCGCGGATCGTGACCTCATAGTCCCTGAGTCCGGGCTCTTCCTCATAGAAGCGTCCGATCACGTCATCCGGAATACCCAGTATTTCGGGCTCCATAAAAGCCAGCTCCTCGCTGATCCTGACCGACGCGCTCTGCACTTTCAGCTCCAGTTCCTGGTAGTGGGCGTTGCCGGCGTCCTGATCGTGGCGCATAAAAGAATACCCGCCCACGCGGTCCAGCTTCAGGGAGCAGTCGTCGTATAGCTTAAGCGCCTCGTACAATTTCTGTGCGCTCTCGGACAGCTTTCCTTCATATTCCTTCACTTTGGCGGCTAAGTCCTTGGCCTGCTGCAGTTCCTCTTCCCAGAGTCTTTCGTCCGGGTAAATATCTTCCAGGCGCCAGGTCTGCTCCGCCGGCACCTCTTCTCTTACGGGTAATTTGTCGTTCATTGCCAGTTTTCCTCCGTCAGTGTAGTATAACACAAGTGAGATGCCCCTGAGTCAGAAAGTGGAGCAGAAATACAGATTCCGGGCAGAAACAAACACGCACCGGAGAGATCCATATAATTGTTCTCTCCGATGCGTGTCAGCGACTCTCAGCCTATAGAGGGGCATCCCCTGAAGTATAATTTCACCCGTTCCTGAGTGCGCCGTCTTTTTCAAAGTAAAACGATCTTCTGCCTATCTTCTGCCATCCGGTGCGTCTTGCGCCGTCGGTGCCCATGTAGTACAGCTTCCCGTTTACCCTCAGCCAGCCGGTCTTCATGAAACCGTCTTTGCACACGAAAAAGATCTTCTTGCCAATCCTGACAAAGCCGCGCTTTTCGATCAAAGCGCCGTCGGGCTGAAAGTAAAACAACTTTTTCCCTTTTTTCAGCCACTTCGTTCGCATTGAACCGTCGGCATTCATGTAGTACAGCTTCCCGTTTACCCTCAACCATCCGGTCTTCATGGAGCCGTCATTTTTCTTGTAGTAAGTTTTTCCGCCCAGCTTCACAAATCCGGAGTCCCTGAGCAGATAGCCATTAGCGTCAAAATAGTAAATGGCTCCGTTCACTTTCTTAAACCCTGTCAACACGGTACCTGTCGCAGGACTCACATAGCTGCGCCTTCCGTTTGTCTCCACCCATCCAGCTTTGACAAGACGTCCCTGCGCGTCGAAGTGATACACGGAATTCCCGATCTTGCGGTTTCCCTTTGCGACGCGGCCTGCTCCGTCAAAATAGAATGTAAACTTGACGAACTTCTTCCATCCTGTATCTCTCTTCGCCGTCTTTGTATTAAAGTGGTACAGATCGCCGTCAATCTTTTTCCATCCCGTCAACGGCTCATTGTTTTTATAGTAATACTCATTCCCGGCATTTCCCCGGACCCATCCGTCTTCGACGTATGTGCCTGCCCTTTTTGCAGACGCGCTGCTGTACCCGTCATAAGCGCGGTCGTCGACCTTCCTGGTCGTCGCTTTATTCAGCTTGTGCGTCACGACTCCCTCAAGCTTCTTTGAATCGCTCTTGTCATAAAGATATACTTTCTGCTCCGTATAGTTGCGCTTAAGGTCCTGCGAAATAATGTTATCGTACACGGTATACGTTATATCGCCATTGTAGCGCACGCTTGCGACATTGCCGTACTTCTTTGCGCGACGGGCGGTGTCGTAGGACATGGTGCCCGAAGCGGAATATTTTGACGGCGAATCATTCAGGCTGTTGTAGTAATAGAAGGATGCATTTACCGCCTTGAGGAAATCATCTGAATTGGAAGTATCTGAACCATGATGGCTCATTTTAAAGATATCCGCCTTCACGTCTACTTTTTCTTTCAGGATCTGCTTCTCCGCTTCGAGTTCTATATCTCCCGCGTTCAGATATCTCGTGTTTCCACAGGTAAATCTTGTCACCAGTGAGTTGTTATTGATAAAACTCCGGCCATGCCATCCGCTCTTAAAATTTGCCCCCCACAGGACATTTACATCTACATCTCCCACCTTAAAGGAAGATCCTTTTTTGAGGTAGGTGATCTTTACATTCTTCTCCTTTGCATTATTGATGATTCTCTTGCACCAGGCAATATAGTCCACCATATACTCGGAAGTTCCATTCATATAGGAGAAATCAGGCAGGTACAGATTTGTGACCTTGTACTTCCCGTCATTGAGGATATTTCTGATATTCCCCATATGATCGTCGTGATAGTGGCTGACGTATATGTCAAAATCGCGATAGCCGTGATCGCTCAGCCAGTCGTTAAGGGCTCCCCACGATTCCTTGACATAGGTGTCGATCAGAAGCTTCTTACCGCTGCTGGTGAGCATCTGACTGTCTCCGTACCCTTGATTTTTGAAGTCGATCACTTCCAGCTTCATCTGCTTGATCTTTTGCGATACTGCAGCAGTAAGTGACTGTTTCTCCAGTGCCTTTGTTTCTGAGACCGCTTCTGCTTTGGCTGCAGGGGCGACTTCCGTCGGGAGCTGCGCCGCGGCTGTTGCGGGGTCGAGTTCTGCCGGGAGCTGTGCGGCGGCGGCTGCCGGATCGAGTTCTTCCGGCGCGGATTCCACCGAGAGCTGTTGATCGGTGGTTGCGGGGGCGAGTTGCTCCGCGGCAGCTTCCGGGGCGGGCTGCTCTTCTGTCGGATGTGTTTCAGTCTGCTCTTCTGTCGGATGTGTTTCGGGCTGTTCTTTTGCCGATGCCGGGTCGGCTTCTGACTGGAGCTGTTTATCTGCGGCTGCCGGGTCAGTTTCTGCCATAGTCTGTTGATCTGCGGCTGCCGGGTCAGCTTCTGCCATAGTCTGCTGATCTGTGTCCGCCGGGTTGATCTGCTCCGCAGCAGCTTCCGGGGCGGGCTGTTCTTCTGTCGGCAGTGTTTCCGGATGCTCTTCTGCCGGCGGCGTTTCGGGCTGTTCCGAGGTTTCTTTGCTTTCAGTGGATTCGGTCTCTTCCGCTGATGCAGAATGATTTTCCTCAGCTGCCGCTTCTGTCTCCGCAGTTCCGGAAATGTTTTCCTCAGCGGCGGCAGCCTCTTCCCTGACGGAACTCTCTGCCTCATCTCTGCCGGAAATTTCCGCCTCTTCGGCCGTCGCGATCTCCTTTCCCTGCGAAACTTCAGATGCACTAACCGATGCCGCGTTTATGCTCACAGCAAGACATAGTGCAAACAAGGCTGTCAGACATTTGTGTTTCAACATTCCCTCCTTCCGCCGGCTCACTGGCTTTTGTTGCTGCTGTTTAATGTTTATTCCATGCCAGTGAGTTAATTCAGGCTAATAACAATTATATCTCGCTCCCCTCGGAAAACAATAAACCGGCAGTTAATCGAATAACACTGGTCCTTTTTTTGTCCAATGTTCATTTTTTTAATTATATATACCCTTAATATCATTATGTTTTTGCATCAGTATGCAGAAAATCAAGCCTGCTTAACAGCAAAATCCCGCCGGAGTTTCCTCCGGCGGCATCTGGTCCGCATCATCTATTTGTTTTTGGCTTTCCTGAACATAAACTTTCTCGCCACGCAGAGGTTCCATGATGACCACGGGGATCCCTTTTGCCGTCGCGGCTGCGGATCATGTACTGCGGAAGCTTTGTGGCGATATTTACTTTCTCGCGCAGATTGTTCCTCTGCAGGATCTCGCCGAGAGCTTCCTCGCTCCCGGCTGCGTTAATGCTCGCTATGCAAGCCCTTTGTGCCCGACTCCTCGGAGTCGTCCGGCCTGTGTTTCTTTTGCTTTTTCAGTTCGTTCTCGATCTTCGGGTAGCTCTTTCCTTCCATGTCCCTGACTTCCTGCTCATAGGCGGTCAGCTGATCCGCCCAGGACTGATAGGCAGGGTCACTTCTGTGGTCCGTAAGGTCACAGTTGTCCCGCAGATAGTTTCCGAGATAAACGGTCATTTTTCTGGTTCCGAAGAGATTGAGGTGGTCTCCGTCCTTGTCAAAATAGTCAGCGGCCACATCTATACCGATCTTCTCCAGGTCGATGTTGCCGTCCAGATAATCAAGCCCGTAATCCGCAGCGAGCTTCGCGTAGGCGTTGTGCTGCCTCATATCGTAGCAGTGGGGCGACGGGACCGAGTAAAGGACCAACTTGATCCCCTCTTTCTGACAGAGGTCGTATATCTTCTCAAAGACATACAGCTGGTCCTCCGGGATGTTGAAAACTTCCGTGTCGGACGTGTTCATGTAGGGCATATCCCCTTCATAAGGCGTCACGACCTCGTTAACTACATAGCCCTTGAAATACTTGCGGATCCCGGGGCCCTCGATCCATCGTTTCCAGATATAGTGATATTTTATAAACTGCGACCTGTATTTGGCGTATTCGGAGACGCCGATGATATAGGGATCCAGTCCGCTCTGGTGCTTGCTGAGGTTGTGTGTCTCCCAGAGGACGACCTTGATCGGCTGCGTTCTCAGGGCCAGTTTGATGGCATAATATGTTTCAATGCACTTCTGCAGGTCCCGCCCCATCACATAGGAGGTAATGCCGTAGTCCCGGTACATCTCGACCGGAGTGATCGCGACATCGGCCAGGCTGTCTCCCACGTTCAGGACATCGACCTGTCCTTCCGGCTCTTCCTGTATTCCCGCGATCCTGCAGTCGCGGTCCGCAAGATAGCCCCGGAGATACCAGTATCCTCCCCGGAACGGGCCTCCCAAAAGCCCGATTATTATGATAAGCCCGGCTGCAAAGCCTGCGATCTTGAATATGTTCTTCATGTATGCCTTCGATATCCTCGTTCTTCTTTTCTGCAGACTTACTGCACTTCTACAAGCTCAATGTGGAAATTCAGCTCTTTACCGGCCATCTCGTGGTTGGCGTCGAGTGTGATGTTGGTGTCATCCTTAGCCGTTACTGTCACGGGGAAAGGCTGTCCCATCATGTTTCTGAGATAAACTCTCTCGCCCACGTTCAGATTTTCGGAGCCGGGGAGCTGCGCGATCTCGATCGTAATGATCGCGTCCGGATCGGAGTGACCGTAAGCTTCTTCCGGCATCAGGTGTACGTCCACGGCCTGTCCCACTTCCATATCCGCCACGGCTTTGTCAAAGCCCCGGATCATCATGCCTGCGCCGCAGACAAACTCCAGCGGCTCGCCGCGGTCATAGGAAGAGTCGAACTGCGTGCCGTCGTCAAAAGTTCCCCTGTAGTGGACCTTGACATTTTTGCCGACATTTTTGCCTTCCATTGTTAACTGCTGATGCCTGCCGCAGCATCCGCCGCCTTCGCCGTGGCCGCCGCAGCACTCGTGGTCTTCGCCCTCATCGTGGCCGCCGCAGCATTCGTGGTCTTCGCCCTCTCCGTGGCCGCACTCGTGTCCTTCGCCGTGGTGATGGTGGTCGCAGTTGGCGCCTGTGTCGACCAGGTCGCCGCGAAGGTAAGCCTCCACTGCCTCATCCGCATTTCCGGAAGCGCCCGCGCACACCTCGATGCCGGCATTCCTGAGCGCGTTAAGTGCGCCGCCGCCGAGGCCGCCGCAGATCAGGACCTGGATGTCGTGCCCGGCCAGAAGGCCCGCCAGCGCGCCGTGTCCGATTCCGTCGGAGCCGATCACTTCGCTCGATACTATTTTGCCGTCTTCAACCTCGTATACTTTAAAAAACTCCGTTCTGCCGAAGTGCTGAAAAATGTTTCCGTTCTCATAAGTAGCTGCAATCTTCATAAAATAAGTCCTTTCCATATACATCTATCTTTGCAGTAATCACACTGCCTCATTATCTTAACACAGGAAACCTTCCATAAAAAGGGCGAAACCTGCTTTAGAGAGCCCGACTCGTGTTTTAAAGCTCAAGAATACGCCGATTATCCGAATGGAATGCTATAATATATGGGGGATGTCCCTGATGTATTATTCAGCATACCTGTCCCGGAGTAAGGGATTGAGCGATCGGAGGCCCGCTATGGATAAAAAATCAGACCTTCTTCATAACCGTTACCGCTTGCGGACCGTACTGGGTACCGGTGGATTCAGCACGATCTATCTTGCTAAAGATGAGGTTACCGGCCGGGAAGTTTCCGTCAAAGAATTCACGGCGGAACACATGGACGGTCTCGCCACCGCGCTGCGCGTCAACGCCTACGACATCGCCAGTCAGTCCGAGCCGCAGCCGGTTCCCGACCCGTCCGCGCTCTCCGAAGAGGAGAAGCTCTCCCGCGGCCTGATGCAGGTGCGCCGGGAAGCGGAGATGCTCGACCTCTTCCGCGATGTCCCCGGCGTCCCCGACCTGATTGAGACGTTTCAGGAGAACCGGACCTTCTATCTGGTCAAAGAATACCTTGAGGGCATGACCTGCAAGGAATATATGGACCGCTTCCGCGGCCGTCTTCCCTTTACCCTGGCGCTTTACATCATGAAGGGAACGCTGGAGATCCTGCACAAGGTCCACGCCCGCGGCTACATCCACTGCGATATCAGCCCCATCAACAGCTTTCTGTGCCGAGATGGGAGCGTCTGTCTCATTGACTGGGGCAACGCCGCCGACCTGGGAGGCAGCATGGAGGACCACGTAGTCCGACAAGCCGTCAATGTGCGCTACGCGGCTCCCGAACAGCAGATCAGCGGCCGCACGCTCACTCCCGCCACTGACATCTACTGCCTGTGCGCGTCCGTCTATGAGGCTGTCTGCGGGGACCCGCCGAGGCAGTGCATCGAGCGCCTGCGCGGCGAAGCTCTGGTCCCTCCGACCATTCATGTCAGCGACCTGCCGCCTTTTCTCAGCGATATGCTCATAAGAGGACTGGCCCTGAATCCCGCCGACCGCCCGCAGGGCACGGAGGAGCTCCTCGAAATCATAAACCGCGAGATCGCATTCAGCGTCTCTCCCGTCGCGGGCACCGGAAACGCCTCCGTCTCCGCCCGTCTTCTCAATGAGAAGCGAAGCCCCTTCGGCTTTCTGACGTCGAGGCGGATCCGGCGGCCGACGATCCTGTGAAAACAGCCCCATGGAATTGAAATTCATCAATTTCCATGGGGCTTAGCCGTTTCTGTATAAACCGGATCTGCAAAACAGGCCTCTTCGTCTATTTTTTGACCTGCACCTGTACGCGTCTCACTCTTCGCTTGGACACTTCGAGGATCGTCACCTCAACATCTCGGAACGTAAACTTGCTGTTGACATTGGGGAATCCGTTGTTGTACTCGATGCACCAGCCGCCCACCGTCTCCGAATCGAAGTCGAAGTCTTCTTCCTTCCAGCGCATCAGCTCGATGAACTCATAGATCGGCGTGTCGCCGTCCAGCTCATACCTGCCGTCACCCTTTTTCTCAATGTCCTTCTCGACCGTATCCGTCTCGTCCCAGAGATCGCCGACCAGCTGCTCGAGAACGTCTTCCATGGAGACCACGCCAAGCGTTCCGCCGTACTCGTCCGTGACCACCGCAATGTGCTGCTGCGCGTTCCGCAGTGACGACAGGACAGCCGGAAGCCGCATTGTCTTGTACACATAACAGGTGGGAAGAAGCAGAGAGCGGATCTCCACCTTTTCCTGGTCGATCATCGCTTTCAGGAACCTGTTCAGAGACAAAATACCGATCACATGGTCGACACTCCCCTCATAGACAGGGATCCTCGAGTAGGGAGACGCGTCAATGGTGCGCAGGATCTCCTCCCAAGGGTCATCGATGTCGATCGCGATGATGTCGACGCGCGCCGTCATGACTTCCGAGGCCGCTATGTCCGCGAAGTCAATGGCCGCGCTGACCAGCTCCGAGGCGTCCTCGTCGAGGACGTCTTCGTCCTCCGCGATGTCGATCATGGTGTGCAGCTCCTCAAGCGCCGCGTCCGAGTCTTCCTCTTCCACATCCGGAAGCAGGCTCGTGATCAGATTTACCAGGGAGACGACGACAAAGGTGACCGGCCTCAGCAGGATCATCAGAGCTCTGACCGGATAAGCGAACTTTATGGCAAAATTGGTCGCGTCTTTCTTGGCGCTGATCTTGGGAATCGTCTCTCCGAAAATGATGACCACAATGGTGATTATCGCCGTAGAGACCCAGGCGTACTGCTCGCTCAGAACCAGCATCACCGCGATCGAACCCATTGAGGAAGCTGCGATATTGACCAGGTTGTTGCCCACAAGGATCGCCGAAATGGCGTCGTCGAATTTATTGGCGATCTTAAAGGCGACCGACGCTCTTTTGTTTCCGTTGTCGCTCTCATGCTCCAGACGCACTTTGTTGCAGGCGGAGAAGGACATCTCCGACGCGGAGAAAAAGGCGGAGCACATGACGCACACTATGATCCCGATAATGTAAATATACAGACTGCCCATTATGCGTCACCCCTTTCACTTGCAGGTGCGCTCATGACACGGGCATAGCGCTTTCCTTTGGACTGATGGATCGCGTAGGGCTCTCCCTTGGCAAATCCCTCGTAGTTTTCCCTCACATCCTCGGGATTGTCCTCGTTCTCTGAGATCTTGCGGTCTTCCTTCAGTTCCTCGTCTGTGAGACAGCGGACTTTGAGCCGCATGATACGGTTGTGCCGCATTACCAGCACAGAGATCTTGGTTCCCAGGAAATGGAAGCTGTCTCCCGCCACAGGGATGGACGGAAAAGCCTCATAGGCCAGCTCGTTCATGAGCTTGTGCCCGATTCTCTGCTCGTCCTCCTCCGAATACTCGATTCCCAGCTCGTCGAGCACATCCAGGATGTCCTCCTCGGGATTTACGCTGTAAGAGCCGTCCGTCATGGGCACGACATTGCGCACCGCGCGGTCGTCCTCATCCCAGATCTCTCCGACCAGCTCTTCCAGAATGTCCTCATCCGTGACGATTCCCAGCGTCCCGCCGTAGTTGTCGGTGACCACCGCGATATTGATCTTTTTCCTGGACATGATCGTCAGAAGGTCGTCGATCTTGGTCGACTGGTGGATGAAGAAAGGCTCATACATGAGCGGCCGTATATCCAGCGCCTCTCCTTTGCGGATGTAGTAGCGGATATACTTTCTTATATGCAAAATACCGATAATATTGTCGATCGTCCCCTCATAGACAGGGAGGCGGCTGTGATTCTGCTCTTTGATGAACTGCAGGATCTCCTCCTGCGGCATATTGATGTCGATGGCCGCCACATCCATGCGGCTTGTGAGTATGCTCTCGACCGTCACGTCGCCGAAATGCAGCGCCGAGGAGATCAGCTCACTCTGTTCCTCGTTGATCGTGCCCTCTTCCGTCATATCCTCTATGATATCGTAGATATCGCTCTCCGTGACGGACGCCTCATCCTTGCTCTTGAGCATTCTGGCAAAGCTGTTGCCGATGATCGTCAGCAGCGCCGCAGCCGGTCTGAGGACCGTCATGAGAAAGCGCAGGCTCCTTGCCAGGGCGAGACTCAGCGGCTCGCTGTATTTGCGGGCAATACTTTTAGGCAGCATCTCCCCGAAGAAAAACACTACCAATGTCGTTATCAGTGTAGAAATGGAAACTGCCGAGACGCCCCATTTTTTCGTGACATAGATCGTCACGATGGAAGCAGTGGCGATGTGCACGATATTTGTGCAGATCAGCAGAGTCGTGATCGCCCGATCAAAATGGTCCATGATGTACAGTGCAGTTACTGCCCGCCTGTCTCCTCTCTCGGCATCCGTCTTGAGGCGCACGCGGGATACAGAGGCAAAAGAAGTTTCCATTAGCGCAAAAAGCACTGCGGCAAGCAGCAGCAAAACTACGATCAGCCATGTTAATTGACTGCCATCGTCCATAAGATCCGATCACACTCCTTCCAAAAGATATAAACCAAAAGAAATAAATTAGAAAACACAACGGTAATACGAATATCCGATACCTTGTATACCGAATATTTTATGTTCAAGAGCGTAACATAAAAGCAGGCAATGTGCAAGATTATTGATTTTTTTCACTCTCCTGTTTCAAAATTCATATATAATACAAGTGGGATGTCATCTGCCGCAAAATCACATTATGACCTGCGCCTTCCGCGCGGAGTTCATCGACACGGAGGTTACCATGAGCAATTTGAATACAGGACTCGGAAAGACCGGAACGGATTACGGGGCAAAGGACCCTCGTCCGAAGAGAAGCGTAGAGTTTTCACAGGTGGAAAACGTCTACGTGATCCGATATGAGAATATCAACCCCACGGGAAGGCTGTTCGGCGGCCAGCTGGTGTCCTGGATCGATGAAGTGGCAGGCGCCTGCGCCAGCCGTCACACCGGGCTCCCCGTGACCACCGCTTCCATCGACAACCTGACCTTTAAGCGCGGCGCCTATCTGGCCGACCGCCTGGTGCTGCTCGGCCGCATGACATATGTGGGCAACACCTCCTGCGAAGTCCGGGTAGACACTTTTATCGAAGACAAAGAAGGCTACCGTCACATCATAAACCGCGCCTTCCTCACCTATGTGGCCATCGATGAAGCGGGCAGGCCGCTTCCCATTCCCTACGGCCTCGAAGTGAAGACGGTGGCGGAACAGGCCCGCTGGGACGGCGCCCTTCTGCGGCGCAACAACCGCAAGGCCCGCCAGAGCGACGGATTCTGATCCGTTTCCGACGCCGTAAATACTGACCGATTGCAAAAACTGCATGCCGGAAAGCAGCATCTCTTTCCGGCATGCAGTTTTTCTGTCAGCCTGTCTCTTCTGTACTATTTTTCCTCTGTGAATTCATTCCGAATGGCAAAAGCGTGATTCATCGGTCCGCTTCCCTTTCCCAGGTCCAGCATGGCCGCCAGTGCGCCGGATATGTATTTTTTGGCGCGCTCCACGGATTCCTCCATGTCAAAGCCCCGCTGTCTCCAAAAACTTCTCCCGGTTCTCCAGCGTGTGCAGGTAAATCGCGCACTCCGCGCGCATCGCTTCGTTGTCCGCCGCGCTCGCCGCATCGTACACGCCGACGGTCACAAATCCCGCACTGCCGGCGGACCGGATCGCGTGGATCACGTCCTCGAACACGAATATATCCTCCGGCGAAAGGCCCATTCGCTCCGCCGCCAGCAGGAAAATCCTCGGCTGCCGCTTGCTCGCGCCCGCCTCCTCGCAGGTGATCATCCCGTCAAAAAAGTGAAGCAAGCCAAGCCTCTCAAGAGCCGCGCGGATGTGCTCCCTGTTGCTGGACGTCGCGATGTACATCGGGACCTTCCTCGCGGCGAGTTCTTCAAGGAACCGTCGCGCGCCGGCTTTGGGCTGTACCTGGTGGACATAGAAGTCGCGGATCACGCCGAGCACGCCTTCCTTGATCTCCTCCTCGGTCATGGAACGCCCGTGATCTCCCGCCAGATAAGTCTTTTTCAGGTAGGCCGCCCCTTCGTCCAGGCTCAGTCGGAACATGGTATCGCCCAGGTCCGGCTCCGCCTCGATCCCCAGTCCCGCCAGGAACCTGGCGGCCGCATCCTCCCAGAACGGCATGGAATCGAGGAGCGTGCCGTCCGCGTCAAAGATCGCCCCTTTACTCATTTACCGTCACATAGTTTGTGATGTTGTGCACCAGCGGCGTCTTTTTCCTCACTTCATCCAGATACTTTCCAAGCATTTCGGGTCTCCTTTCTTTCCGGTGGCATAAGAAAAGCGGACATACAGCCTCTGTATGTCCGCGCATCGATCATTTCTGTCTGCTTCCCTACGTTGGCATTATCCAAATCAGGTTTACGGGTCGGCACCGTATAAGTGCCCTCTCAGCCTGCTCCGGCAAGCTCCCCTTTCGCTTTATTATGCTACTGAGTCAAAGTATTGTCAACCGGCTTCACTTTGCTGTTGCCGGCGGGCTTCGCCCTGCTATTGCTGGTGGCCTTCGCTTTGTCTGATCACCTTGTAGAGGAGCCCCACCGACACAGCCATCATGATGACTTCCGTGCAAGGCTGCGCCCCGGAGACCCGCTCCCGTCCGAATCACAGACAGTATATCACATCCGCGCCTTTCCTGTTCACGCGCTGTGGTCGTCCCTTCCTTGTCCTGTGAAGTTCCTTCCATGTTCAATTTCATTCATCTTCTGTGCCTGTATCATTTACCGTGTTCTTCTACACTGCAATTCGTTAAATTTTTCTGTAGTTATCGCTTTAAAGTGCGAAAATATTGGTTGACGCAGGTATATCCTGCGTGCTAATATTCAAAACAAGTTGTGACGAAAAAACATTTACTCGATATTTTGTAACCGTCTGATAAGGAGATTACGGATGAATCGCACACTCTGCACTACCGACAACTTCTTCTTTTTCTTTAGCTTTAGCTTTACTGGCACCGAGGCAGTAAGGTTGATTTGTCATGCTAAAGAATTGTGAGAGCAGAGATTAAAAGATCCGTTCACAAAAGGTGTGGCACTTCAACAGGTGCCACACCTTTTTTCAGTTATTACGCACTTGCCGCTGCCAGACTGACCGGGCGCGAAGTGCACATAGCTGCCACCATATCTAAGAAGGGAAAGGAGCCCGCAAAATGAAGAACTATTATCAAAAAGAGATCGAGACCGCATCTCGGGAGAAGATCCTGGAGATCCAGAACGAGAAGATCGTGAAACAGGTGAAGTATGTCTATGACAACGTCCCCTACTATCGCGATCTCATGGACAAGAAAGGGGTAAAACCCGAGGATATCAAGAGCGTAGATGATATCAAAAAGCTCCCTTTCCTCAGCAAGGATGACCTTCGCGAAGCCTATCCCTACGGCCTTCTGGGCACAGACCTCAAGAACTGCGTCCGCATCCAGTCCACCTCCGGCACTACCGGAAAGCGCGTCGTCGCCTTCTATACCCAGAAGGACATCGACATGTGGGAAGAGTGCTGCGCCAGAGCGATCGTCGCTGCCGGCGGCACCAACAAAGACGTCTGCCAGGTCTGCTACGGCTACGGCCTTTTCACCGGCGGTCCCGGCCTCAACGGCGGCTCCCATAAAGTCGGCTGCCTGACGCTGCCCATGTCCTCCGGCAACACGGACCGCCAGATCCAGTTCATGATGGACCTGAACGCCACCATTCTGTGCTGCACGCCTTCCTATGCCGCTTATATCGGAGAGTCCCTCGCGGAGCGCGGCTACAAGCCCGAGGACAACAAGCTCAAAGCCGGTATTTTCGGCGCCGAGCCCTGGACCGAAGAAATGCGCCGGAACATCGAAAAGAGCCTGGGAATCAAAGCATATGACATCTACGGCCTCACAGAGACCTCCGGTCCCGGCGTCTCCTTCGAGTGCGAAGAGCAGACCGGCATGCACATCAACGAGGACCACTTCTACGCCGAGATCATCGATCCCAAGACCGGCGAAGTGCTTCCCGAGGGCAGCAAGGGCGAGCTCGTCTTCACTTCCCTGGACAAAGAGGGATTCCCTCTGCTCCGCTACCGCACCAAGGATATCTGCATCCTTTCCAGAAAGAAATGCTCCTGCGGCCGCACTCACGTCAAGATGACCAAGCCTCTTGGCAGAAGTGACGACATGATGATCATCCGCGGCGTCAACGTATTCCCGAGCCAGATCGAAGCCGTTCTCCTCAAGGAAGGCTATACGCCCAACTACCAGATCGTCGTCGACCGCGAGAACAACACCGATACCTTCGACATCTATGTCGAGTTCGCCCCCGAGCAGTTCTCCGACAAGATCGCGGACGTACAGGCCCGCGAGAAGGCGCTGGGCGGAGCGATGCGCTCCATGCTGGGCATCGGTCCCAAGATCCACCTCGTGGCGCCCAAGACCATCACAAGATCCGAAGGCAAAGCCGTCCGCGTGATCGACAAGCGCAAACTTCACTGATAAGGAGGTACGACAATGGCAATCACACAGTTATCCGCATTTCTTGAAAACAGGCCCGGAACCCTTTACGGCGCCGTCAGCGCCATTTCCGACGCCGGCATCAATATCCGCGCTCTCTCCGTGGCAGACACCAGAGATTTCGGCATTCTCAGGCTCATCGTCTCCGATGTGGCAAAGACTAAAGAAGTCCTCTCCGACGGCGTCGTGATCACCGAGACCAAAGTCATCGCCGCCAAAATGAGCGATGAGGCCGGCTCCCTCAAGAAGATCCTGAAGATCATTCAGGACACCGGCGTCAATATCGAATATGTCTACGCTTTCACGTCCTCTGTCGCAGGCTCCGCCTACGTGGTCCTCAGAGTCAATGACATCGAGGAAGCGGAAGCCGTCCTTGCCCGAGGCGGAATCAAGACGCTCGCTGACAACGATATGGAAGGGCTGCTGTAATACTGCAGGTCTGCGCAATATGTATATCTGAATAGAGAGAGGCGGTCTCCATCCGCGCACACTTTCGTGCTCGTAATGGAGGCCGCCTCTTTTTTGTCCTATATTTTGTATGATTCCTCAGTGCAGAGGTCTCTGTGCTCGCCGTGGTTCGGCTCACGCACCCAGAATTCCTTTCAAAAAAATCTCAAGCCCGATCGCGATCAGTATACATCCTCCCAGAACGGAAGCTTTCCAGGCAAGTTTTGTTCCGGCCCTGCGGCCGATCAAAAGTCCCCCGACACAGATCACAAACGTGACTGCCGCGATGATCAGTCCTGCGCCGTTTGCCATGACGAAATCATATTCGGCAATCGTGAATCCCACCGAAAGCGCGTCGATGGAAGTGGCGATGCCCTGGATCAGCAGGTCTCTTCCCGATACGCTTCGATTCTGCGCTTGTTTCTCTTCTTTGCCTTCTTTTCTCTCACTGAGCCCTTCCAGGATCATCTTTCCCCCGATGTAGAGGAGCAGGATCAGCGCGATCCACGGGATGAACTGCCTGAACCACGAAAAGGCCTCGACAATGGTGTGTACGCACACCCATCCGATCATCGGCATAATATATTGAAAGAAAGCGTATACGCCCGCTATGGCACAAATTCTGTTTCTGTGCATCTTCGGCTCATGAAGGCCGTTCGCCAGCGATACGGAGAACGCGTCCATGGCGAGGCCGACTCCTAGCGCCGCGCTGTTTACAACAAATAAAAGATTCATCATTTCCAGACTTTCTGTTGTTCCCGATATTTAACATTAAACCGTTACTTTCTAATGGCAACATAACAGGCGTGTGTTAGTCAATCATAACTTCCGCCGTGTCTCCCTCAAAAGTCCTCGGACAAAAAAGCATATGAGAAGAGAATCGAATCTCCTCTCATATGCTGAATAATCACGAATAATATTCCTTACCGGCAGAAACAGGGGATATCTCCTCTGCTCGATCAGCCGATGATATCCTTAACAACCGCCTTCAGGCTCTCGTTGGTCGCATCGGCAAAGAAGTACTCCTTGAAGTTCTTTCCGGCAAATGCGCCCTTTACAAGTTCCTGATCCAGCGCGGGAAGGATCTCTTCCATGGTCTTGTAAGTCACGAGCTTGACCTGGTCGAGGATCTTCTTGTTTCTCTGCTCCGGAACTGCTCTCTCCTTGGGATATCCGCCGCCGGAGGGCTCGCAGAAGAGTTTCTCGAAGATGTACTCGAGGTTGAGGTCGCCGCCCCAGCCAAAGCCGAGCGCGAAAGGAAGGGAGATCGCGTTGCCGTCGTTGATCTGTGCGAATGTGTAAGCATCCAGAGGAGTAGCGACATGTCCGCAGATCACGCCGGGGAAGCTGTTGAGCGCCAGCATAGCGCCTTCGCCCGTGCCGCAGCCTGTGATGACGTAGTCGCAGGCGCCTGCGTTCAGAAGTGTAGCGGCAAGGATGCCGTTCTGTACATAGGTCAGCTGTGCCTCGTCGTCGGCCGCATACATGCCGTAGTTGCGAACTTCAAAGCCCATGGGTTCCACGACCTTGCGCAGAGCCTTCTCGATGATGCTGTTCTTAGCCGCCTGGCTGTTCTCGTTGATCAGTGCAATTCTCATTTTTTTACTCCTTAAATCAATAGCTGTATTAATAGTTCACTTGCGTTCATTTTACTCATATAAATCCGTTACGTCCATCTTATCATCGCGTCATTCGGCGCTTCCATGGACGATTTCATGACAAATATGGACAAAGAAGACTTCTGGCAGCATGCCGATCCGGTCGCTTCTGCGGCCCCGCTCACTCCCCGCGGATCTGCACCAGCACGATCGCGGCGAACATGATCACGCATCCCAGAAGTTCTCTCGGTGTCATCCGCTCTCCCAGGAGAATGGCCCCTGCAATCACGGCAAATACCGACTCCAGACTCATCAAAAGAGAGGCCACCGTAGGGTCGGTGAACTTCTGCGCGACGATCTGCAGCGTGTAGCCGACGCCGCCCGAGACGATGCCGCAATAGAGGATCGGGACTATGGCGGACACTATTTTGTCCCGGCTCGGTCTCTCCAGGATCAGGGCGGCCACCGATGAGATCGCCGTGCAGGACGCGAACTGGATCGCGGAGATCCGGATGGGGTTGCCCAGCTTCACAAAGTGATCGCAGCACAGAATATGGCCGCTGAACAGGACCGCGCAGATGCAGACCAGCGTGTCGCCCCGGCCGAGGGAAAAGCCTTCCGTCATGCACAGAAGATACATCCCGACTACGCCGAGCAGGACGGCCAGCCACACGACCGCGGAATTTCTCTTTTTGAAAAACACGAAATTGATCACCGGCACGAAGAGCATGTACATGGCCGTGATAAAGCCGGCTTTTCCGGCTGTCGTGTAGACCACGCCCATCTGCTGAAAAATACTGGCGGCGGCGAGAAATGCGCCGCAGCAGATGCCGCCGACAATGGTATCTCTCCGGTACCGGGCGCACTGCTGCGCGCTGTAGGAGGCGAGCTTTTCCTTCTCCGAGGCGATGGGCATCGCGGAGACCGCTCCCACGGCCACGGCCGCAAGCGCCATGCGCGCCGCGTTGAACGTGATCGGTTCGATGCTCTCCATGCCGACGCGCTGAAAGACAAAAGCCGTCCCCCAGATCATGGCGGTCAGTATCAGGAGCGCATTTCCAAGCATTCTTTTATTGTCACTCATTTTATCCAACTTCCTTGTATGAGTCTTCTTCCGGCATGCAGGCAAGGCTCACCGGGCGAGCCGCTACGCCACAGAAAGATTGTATCACATCGCGCGCAAACAAAAACTCCGAAAAACCGCCCTTGGGATTTTTCGGAGTTCTTTTGGTTTCTTTACTGTTTTTCGTCTCACTTCTCCAGAAGCTGCATAAACGCCCTTGTCTGTCCCTCCACATCGCTGCCGTAGACGGCGCTTCCGGCCACGATCAGGTTGGCGCCGGCTTCCAGTACGACATGCACGTTGTCGGTCTTGATGCCGCCGTCCACTTCGATCTGAAGGGAAGGGTTGACCTTCTCCGCCTCTTCGTGAAGCCGCCGGATGCGCTCCGTGGAAGCCGGAATGTACTTCTGGCCGCCGAAACCGGGCTCCACCGTCATGACCAGGACGAGATCCAGGTCTCTCAGGATCGGGAAGAGAACCTCCACCGGCGTTTTGGGTTTAATCGAGATGCCCGCCTTGCATCCCAGCGCGTGGATCCTGTCGATCAGCGCTTTCGCCGCCGCGGCTGCGTCCTCCGGCGTCTTGCCGTCCTGGTCGAGCTCCGCCGCATAAGGGGCGTCCGCGTACTGCGCGTTGCCGCCCGGCATCACTTCGTAGTGGAAAGTGATGGTGTCCGCCCCGGCCTTGGCAAAAGGCTCGAGATGTCTCTCCGGATTTGTCACCATGAGATGCACGTCCAGGACCTGATCCGTAAACTGCCGGATGCAGCGCAGGATCGGCTCACCGAAGGAAATCTCCGGCACAAAATGTCCGTCCATCACATCAAAGTGCACGTAAGTCGCTCCGCCTTCCTTTGTCTGCAGGATCTGCTCCCCCAGCCTTCCGAAATCCGCCGACAAAATAGAGGGGGCCAGTTCATTTTTTCGCTTCATAATGTCGTCCTTATCAGCCTTCTACAAACGCTTTGACTTGTTTGTAAATACCTTCCCCGTCAAGCATATACTTATGCAGCAGCACCTCCGCGGACGCGGACTCGCCGAATACGTCGCGCACGCCGATCCTGTACATCTTCGTCGGGCACTTCTCCGACAGGCACTCTGCCACGGCGCTGCCCAGCGCGCCGATGATACTGTGCTCTTCCGCCGTGACGACCTTGCCGGTCTTGGAGGCGGTCTTTACGACCAGTTCTTCATCGAGCGGCTTGATGGTGCAGATGTTGACGATCTCCGCGTCGATTCCGTCTTTTGCCAGCATGTCCGCCGCCTCGATGGCGGAGGCCACACACAGGCCGTTGGCGATGATACTCACGTCCTTGCCTTCGCGGATGACGCTGCCCTTTCCGATCTGGAAATCGTAATCCTCATCGAAAACTACCGGCACCGCAGCGCGGCCAAAGCGGATGTAGACCGGCCCTTCGTGCTTGACAGCGGCTCTGACTGCTTTTCTCGCCTCCGTATCATCTGCGGGGCACATGACGACCATACCGGGGATCTCGCGCATGAGCGCCAGGTCCTCCAGACACTGGTGGGAAGCGCCGTCTTCACCGACGGTGATGCCGGCGTGTGTCGCGCCGATCTTCACGTTCAGGTGCGGGTAGCCGATCGAGTTGCGGACCTGCTCATAGGCGCGGCCTGCCGCGAACATCGCGAAGGAGCTTGCAAAAGGCACCATACCGGCCGCCGCGAGGCCTGCCGCGATGCTCATCATATTGCCTTCCGCGATTCCGCAGTCAAAGTGTCTGTCGGGATATGCCTTCGCAAAAACGCCCGTCTTGGTCGAACCTGCCAGGTCTGCGTCCAGTACCACAAGATTGGGCATCTCCGCGCCCAGTTCCAAAAGAGTTTTTCCGTATGACTCGCGTGTCGCGATCTTTTTTACTTCGCTCATAATGCCTCACCAATCCTTTCCAGATCCGCCATGGCGATCTCGTACTGCTGCGCGTTCGGTGCCTTGCCATGCCAGTCGGCGACGCCTTCCATGAAGGAGACGTCCTTGCCCTTGAGCGTCTTGCAGATGATCGCGGTGGGCGCTTCTTTGACCGATCTCGCCTCCGCAAAAGCCGCTGCCAGCTGCTCAAAGTCATGCCCGTCCTCCACGTTGATCACGTGGAAATTGAAGGCTTCAAACTTCTTGTCGATCGGATAAGGATTGTTGACTTCTTCGATCTTGCCGTCAATCTGAAGGCCATTGTTGTCGACGATCACACAGAGATTGTCGAGCTTTTTGGCCCCCGCGAACATGGCTGCCTCCCAGACCTGTCCCTCCTCGATCTCGCCGTCGCCCAACAGCGTGTAGACGCGGTAGTCTTTCTTCTGCACCTTGGCTGCCAGCGCCATGCCGACCGCGCAGGAGATTCCCTGTCCCAGGGAGCCCGTGCTCATGTCGATGCCGGGCAGAAGATTCATGGACGGATGTCCCTGAAGGCGTGAGCCGAGGTGGCGGAAGGTCTTGCACTCTTCCCTGTCAAAAAATCCCCTCTCCGCCATCACTCCGTAAAGGCCGGGGCAGGTGTGGCCTTTGGATAAAACAAATCTGTCCCTGTCGGGATCGTTCGGCTTTGCGGGATCTATGTTCATCTCTTCCATATAGAGGTAGGTAAAGATCTCCGCCGCCGACAGAGATCCGCCCGGATGCCCTGCCTTGGCGTAATAAACCGCAGTAACGATATTTTTCCTCACCTGATTGGCTGTTTTTTTCAGTTCCTGTACGTTCATCTGTGCTCCATTCCTTGGTGTTAATATGTGTTTCCCTGCCGCAATTCAAGGCTCGCGAAGCGAGCCGCTGCGCCGCGTGCGGGTTGCCTGAAAGGCAACATCAGCATTTCCGCACGCGTGTGCATCGAATAATACAGTGGAGGATTGTCCACCGCCACTGAGAAAGTATGTTGCTTTCCGCCGCCTTTAGAGGCGGGGGACATCTCCTCTGTATTATAGCTTTTTAAGCCCGCTCTGTCATTTGCCGCCGCAGATTTTTCTCTCCTTTGTGAAAGTTCGGCAAGTAATTCACCCAAAACAGACCTTCCATTGTCAATAACAGACAACAAAAAGGCTCGCCGAGCGAGCCTTTTTGAGCGTCTCCCACGCTCTGCAATCGATATGGTTATCAGTAAAGATCAGTCAACAAGCGCCGAGTACTCCTCAAGTTTCTTTCTGGCCTCCGGACTGATATTTCTGGGAACCGCTATGCGGATCTCCACGTACTCGTCGCCCTTCTTGGGCGTTCTGCCCGTTGTGTGGATGCCTTTCTCCCTCAGGCGGATCTTATTTCCGGGCTGGATGCCGGCAGGGATCTTGCATTTGACGCTTCCGTACAGGGTGGGGAGCATGGCTTCTCCGCCCAGAACTGCGGTCGCGTAGGGAATCTGCGCGTATGTGTACAGGTCCAGTCCGTCCCTCGTATACTCGCTGTCCGGATCGATATGGATCTCGATCAGAAGATCGCCCTTCTTCCCGCCTGCGCCCGCCATTCCGCGTCCGCGGAGGCGGATCTTCTTTCCTTCCTCAATACCGGCGGGGATCTTGACCTCCAGGGTCGTCAGATTTGCCTTACTTCCGGACGCGGAAGGATCCTGCAGCTGGATCCTCTTTGTGGCGCCCAGCGCCGCGTCCCTGAAGCTCACCGTCAATGAGCTGGTCATATCCAGCGACTGCTGCCTGGAGGCCTGCCTGCCGCCGAATACATCGTCGTCAAATCCGCCGAAACCGTAGCCGCCGAATCCCGAGCCGCCCGAATACCTGCGAGAGCTCCCGCCGAACATGTCTCCGAACATGCTCCGGAACAGGTCTTCCGCGTCCTGGCCGCTGAAATGGAAGGACTGATAGCCGTTTCCGTCGCCGCCGTAATAGTGGTAGCCTCCGCTGCCTCCGGCTCCGGCGCCGCCGGCCGGTCCGCCGGTTCCATCGAACGCGGCGTATCCGTACGTGTCGTAGAGCTTTCTCTTCTCGGGGTCACTCAGGATCGCGTAGGCTTCTCCCACATCCTTGAATTTCTGTTCCGCGTCCTTGTCTCCGGGGTTGGCGTCTGGGTGATACTTTTTGGCCAGTTTTCTGTATGCGGATTTGAGCTTCTTATCGTCTGCACTGCGGTCGACGCCGAGTATTGCATATAAATCTTTGTTCATAACCATTTCCTCCTGTCTGTATGTAAACTTACCGGGAATGCGGCGCCTGCGGCCGCACTCTCCTCAGCATTGTATCGTTTGTTCTATTTTGACTATAACAGATATGTTGGCAAATGGCAAGTGGTATTTGTATATCACAAGGTTTGTGTCACGGGGTCTTTTGTGTCAGTAGATACGTCCCCCTGTCACGCCTATTCGCCTATTGACACGATGGGTAAATAGGCTTATAATCCACTTACTCACTGAACAACAAATCAAACATACATATAAGGAGCACTCATGGCACAGGATTTATTAATAGCAGAACACCTGGCGGCCTCCGCGGAGGACGCCGAAATACTCAGGGACGTAAGTCTCCGTATAGGGCGCGGCGAGACCCACGTGATCATGGGCCCCAACGGCGCAGGAAAGTCGACACTCGCCGGAGTACTGATGGGCAACCCGGCTTACACAGTGACCGGCGGAAGCGCCCTCTGGGAGGGCGAAGACCTCCTGGCGATGTCCCCGTCCGAGCGGGCGAAGAAAGGCCTTTTTCTCTCCTTCCAGAATCCCGTCGAGGTCCCCGGCATCTCGCTGGAGAACTTCGTGCGAAGCGCCCTCTCCCAGAAGACAGGAAAACCCGTCCGCATCTGGAGCTTCCGAAAGGAAGTCAAGGCTGCTCTCGAAACGCTGGACATGGACGAGTCCTACGCGGAGCGCGACCTCAATGTCGGCTTTTCCGGAGGCGAGAAGAAAAAGGCCGAGATCCTGCAGCTTCTGCTGCTGAAGCCCTCCCTCGCCATTCTCGACGAGACCGACTCCGGCCTCGATGTAGACGCGGTACGCACGGTTTCTAAAGGAATTGAAGCATTCCAGGCGGACAAATCCGCCTCTCTCCTGATCATAACCCACAACGCTGCGATCCTCTCCGCCCTCAAAGTGGACGCCGTCCACATCCTGGCGGGCGGAAAGATCGTGGCGGAAGGCGGCCCCGAGCTGATCGAAAAGATCACGAAGGAAGGCTTTGCCGCTTATGAAGAGGACGCACAATGAAAGAGAACAAGACTTACGTCGAAGAGGACGACCGCTCCTTTTACGACTTTCGGTATGACGATAAAGACAGCTACAAAGTGGCCAGCGGCCTGACACCGGACATCATCCGGCAGATCTCCCGCGAGAAGAAGGACCCGGACTGGATGCTGGAGTTCCGCCTCCGGTCGCTCGATATTTTTACCAAAATAGCGATGCCGGACTGGGGCCCCTCCATAGAGGGACTCAACATGGACAACATAGTCACTTATGTGCGCCCCAATACCGAGCGCATGCACACCGACTGGAACGACGTGCCGGAAGATATCAAGAACACTTTCGAGCGCCTGGGGATCCCCCAGTCCGAGCGGGAGTCCCTGGCCGGCGTCGGCGCCCAGTACGACTCCGAGCTGGTCTATCACAATGTCCGCAAGGAAGTGGCCGAGCAGGGCGTCATCTACACGGACATCGAGAGCGCGCTTCGCGGGGAGTACGCGGACATGATCCGCTCCCACTTCATGAAGCTCGTGCCGCCCGAGGACCACAAGTTCGCGGCGCTGCACGGCGCGGTCTGGTCCGGCGGGTCCTTTGTCTACGTCCCTCCGGGGGCGGACGTCGAGATCCCGCTGCAGTCCTATTTCCGCCTCAATGCGCCCGGCGCGGGCCAGTTCGAGCACACCCTGATCATTGTCGACAAGGGCGCCCGGCTCCACTTCATCGAGGGCTGCTCGGCCCCCAAATACAACGTGGCCAACCTCCACGCGGGCTGCGTGGAACTGTTCGTGGGGGAAAATGCGACCCTCCGCTACTCCACCATCGAGAACTGGTCTAAGAACATGTACAACCTCAACACCAAGCGCGCCAAAGTAGAGAAAGGCGGCAAGATCGAGTGGGTATCGGGATCTTTTGGCTCCCACGTCTCCTATCTCTATCCCATGAGCATCCTGGCCGGAAAGGGAGCCCGCTGCGAATTCACGGGCGTGACTTTTGCAGGGGCGGGGCAAAATCTCGATACCGGCTGCAAGGTCGTCCACAACGCGCCGGATACAAGCAGCTACGTGAACACCCGCTCCATCTCAAAGAGCGGAGGGATCAGCACTTTCCGAAGCGCCGTCGTCGTGGGCAGCAAAGCCCACGGCAGCAAGTCCTCCGTATCCTGCGAGTCCCTGATGCTTGACTCCGAGTCCCGCTCCGACACGATCCCGGCCATGGATATACGCACAAACAAGGCGGATGTGGGCCACGAGGCCAAGATCGGGCGCATCTCGGACGAAGCCGTCTTCTACCTGATGAGCAGAGGCCTCTCCGAGGAGGAGGCCAAGGCGCTGATCGTAAGCGGTTTTGCGGAGAATGTCTCCAAGGAGCTGCCTCTGGAATACGCCGTAGAGATGAACAACTTGATCCGCATTGAAATGAAGGGAGCGATCGGCTGATGGAATTGACAGTAAATAAACCGCTGGCCGGGACCTTCGGCTGGCTGCAGGTCGGCGAAAAGCGCATCGATCTGCAGGAAGAAATACACAGACAGAGCTACAGCCTCGATCCCGGAGAGACCCGCACTCTCTTACTGGAAGATCAGGGCGCGTCAGAATTTGAGATCACCCTCGGGGAAGGTGCCCGACTGAATCTGGTCCAGCTTCGGGACTCCTCCGGGAAAAGCCTGTCCTATAATAATGTCCGGGTAACATGCGCGGACAGGGCCTGTTTTGGCTGGTACCGGATCGTGACGGGAGGTTCCGAAACCTATGACAACTGCTCCGTGACGCTCGAAGGCGGGGAGAGCACCTTTGAGGCCAATGTCTGCTACCGCCTGGGCGGCAGCGAAAAATACGATCTCAACTGTGAGGCGATCCACGAGGGAAAGCGCACGCAGAGCGCGATCTCCGCTTCCGGCGTCCTCTCCGACAAGGCCTCCAAGCTCCTGCGCGGGACCATTGATTTTCGGACGGGCTGCTCGGGCTCTGTCGGAAATGAGTCCGAAGATGTACTGCTTCTGAGCGAGGAAGTGCGGAATCAGAGCGTTCCGGTGATCCTGTGCTCGGAGGAAGACGTCGTCGGCAACCACGGCGCCTCCATCGGAAGGCCCGATGAAGGACTCCTCTTCTACATGGAGACGCGCGGCATCGACGAGGAGACCGCCTGCGAGATGCTGGCGCAGTCCAAATTGGATTCTGTGATCGGCAGGATCCCGGATCCCCTGATCCGGGAAAACGTCCGGGAAAACATCCGGGAGAAGGCCCCCGAACATGACCGGGATATAGCCTTTCAGGCCGCACCGGAAGGAGAATGACGATGGAAAGAATAAATACGGAAATAATGAATATCCGAAATGATTTCCCTATTTTCAGAGATCATCCCTCTCTGGTCTACCTGGACAACGCCGCAACGACCCAGAAACCTTCCTGCGTGATCGAAGCGGTCCGCCGCTTTTATGAGACCGAGAACGCCAACCCGCTTCGCGGGCTCTATGACCTGGCCCAGCGTGCGACGGCCGCCTATGAGGAGTCGCGGGAGGCTGTCGCCGGCTTTATCGGCGCGGCAAGTCCCGAAGAGATCATCTTCACTCGAAATGCCTCGGAGAGCCTGAACCTGGTGGCCTACAGCTACGGGACCTTCCTGAAGGAAGGCGACGAGATCCTGATCAGCGTTATGGAGCATCACAGTAACCTCATTCCCTGGCAGCAGCTGGCCGAAAGAAGCGGCGCCTTTCTGAAATTTCTCGAATGTGACGCGGAAGGAAGGATCACCGAAGAGGCTTTTCGCGCGGCTCTCACGCCAAAGACCAGGATCGTATCCATGACCCAGATCTCCAACGTTCTGGGCGTCAGGGGTGATATAAAGACCTTTGCCCGCCTTGCTCATGAGGCCGGCGCCGTCTTTGTCTGCGACGGAGCCCAGAGCGTCCCCCATATCCCGGTGAATGTCCGGGACCTGGACGTCGATTTCCTGGCCTTTTCCGGTCACAAGATGCTGGCGCCCATGGGAATCGGCGTCCTCTATGGCAAAAAAGCGCTGCTCGAAAAGATGCCTCCCTTCCTGACCGGCGGCGAGATGATCGAATATGTGACCCGGGAGGACGCGACCTGGGCAGAACTTCCCCACAAATTTGAGGCGGGGACCGTCAACGCGGCGGGAGCCGTCGGCCTGAGGGCGGCCATCGAGTACTATAACAGAACAGGCTTCGACGCCATTGTCAAGCGGGAGAAAACTCTGGGCGAACTTGCTTTTGACGCCCTCTCATCGATCCCGCATCTGCATATCATGGGAAGTAATCAGGCAAAAGAGCACAACGGCATCTTCTCTTTCACCTTGGACGGCGTCCATCCCCACGACATAGCGGAGATCTTAAATGCGGACGGCGTCTGCATCCGGGCGGGCCACCACTGCGCCCAGGTCCTGATGCAGCACATGAAGACCCCGTCCACGGTGCGCGCCAGCCTTGCCTTCTATAACCGCGAGGAGGACATCGAGCGCCTGGCACAGAGCCTTAAGACTGTGAGAAGGAGGATGGGCTATGTCGAATAGTTTTTATCGGGAGATCATAAACGAGCACAACCTGCGGCCGCTCCACAAGCACATCCTGCCCCGCGCGGGCCTGTCCCACCGCGGTGTCAATCCCAGCTGCGGCGATGACATAACCCTGCAGCTGACCATACAGGACGGCGTGATCTCGGAAGGCGCCTTCAGCGGAAACGGCTGCGCCATTTCACAGGCCAGCGCCGATATGATGCTGGACCTGATCATAGGCCGGACGCCGGAAGAGGCGCGCCATCTCACGGATCTGTTCCTGCGGATGATCAAGGGAACTGTGACGGAAGACGAGCTGGAAGAACTGGAGGAAGCAGGGAGCCTGCAGGACATCTCCCACATGCCTGCGAGGGTCAAGTGTGCCGTGCTGGCGTGGCACACGCTGGAGAAGATATTGGATGAGTCATAGGTTTGTGTCACGGGGACGTATCCGGTTGCACATTTTTCAAAAAGTGTGAGCGGGGACAGCCCCCTCGCACAAAAAC
>JAZQCI010000031.1:0-4280 GCA_045546175.1 Lachnospiraceae bacterium
AGTGCGTTGCCCTGAGCGTCTGTCAGAGTAACGATTGTGTTGTTAAAAGAAGACTGGATGTGCGCCTGTCCGCGTTCAACGTTTTTCTTGACACGTCTTGCAGCTTTTCTTCTAGCTGCAGCATTCTGCTTTGCCATAAAACTAACCTACTTTCTTTCCCTATATTAGTGAATATTATTTCTTCTTGTTTGCGATGGTCTTCTTGGGACCTTTTCTGGTTCTTGCGTTGTTCTTGGTGTGCTGACCGCGAACCGGAAGGCCTCTTCTGTGACGGATGCCTCTGTAGCAGCCGATCTCGGTGAGACGCTTGATGTTCATAGCGACTTCACGGCGAAGGTCACCTTCTACCATGTACTCCTCAGCGATAACTTCGCTGAGTTTCTTAACTTCTTCGTCTGTAAGATCTCTGCAGCGGGTGTCAGGATTGACGCCTGCCTTCTCGACGATCTTGGTTGCACTTGTACGGCCGATTCCATAAATGCTTGTCAGGCCGATCTCGACGCGCTTATCTCTAGGTAAATCTACACCTGCGATACGAGCCATTTTTGTTTTCCTCCATTAAATAGTTACTTAATTCGTTACTGATTGACTGGGGCCTTATTAGCCCAACCGGACGAATCCGGTCTTTCCGCTGCGATTCCGTCACAGCCCGCACACGTGTCACTGTCATGCGGTTTCCAGATTCAGCAGGGTATCAAAGAGTAATTCGCGACCGCGAAGGCCGTCAAATGGCTCTTTCTCAACCCTGTCTCTGTTTGTGCTTCGGATTCTCGCAGATGATCCTGATAATACCCTTGCGCTTAATGACTTTGCACTTATCGCAAATGGGCTTTACAGAAGCTCTTACTTTCATAGTCTACTCCTTTCATCATTCTCTGCAATTTCCCTGGCGCACGAGCGGGTCTTCAAGCACGCCAGCACTTTAAACAATCCGACCATGCCGTAAAGCATGACTTATTGTTAACGCGCAAAATAAGAATTCGTATTACGAATTCTTAACAGCCTTTGAATTATATCACACGACTATGCCGATAGCAAATGTTTTCTTAGATCTCTCCGGATGTTTTTTATTTGTCTCTCCAGATAATTCTTCCCTTTGTCAGGTCATAGGTGGACATTTCAAGAGTAACTTTATCTCCAGGCAGAATTCTGATGAAATTCTGTCTCAGCTTACCGCTGATATGAGCGAGAATAACGGCTCCGTTCTCCAATTTGACACGAAACAGTGTATTGGGGAGCTTTTCAATTACAACACCTTCGAGTTCGATCACATCTGCTTTTGACACTTTTAATCCTCCAAAATCTTAACAATATCCGCGAAGACATCTTTCATGTCCTTTGTTCCGTCGACTCCTTTGAGAACTCCCTGCGCCTTGTAGAAGTCGATCAGCGGCTGTGTAGCTTCATGATAAACATTCAGTCTTTTCTTGACGGTCTCGGGCTTGTCATCATTTCTGAGAACAAGTTCTGTGCCGCATACATCGCAGATGCCCTCTTTCTTGGGCGGGATATACTGAATGTGATAGGTTGCGCCGCAGCTCGGGCATGATCTTCTGCCGCCCATGCGGTTTACAATATTTTCGTCCGGTACTTCAACATCGATCGCGAAATCAATCTTGTCACCGTTCTTCTCAAGCTGCTCTGTGAAAACTTCCGCCTGAGGAATCGTTCTCGGAAAACCGTCAAGGATATATCCCTTTTCGCAATCGGGCTGCGCGACTCTGTCGATTACGAGATCAACGGTCAGCTCATCCGGTACAAGATTTCCGGCATCCATGTATGATTTTGCTTTTTTGCCAAGTTCTGTGCCGTTCTTGATATTGGCACGGAAAATGTCACCGGTGGAGATGTGCGGGATTCCATACTTGTCGGCGATCATCTCAGCTTGTGTTCCCTTACCTGCTCCGGGTGCTCCCAACATAACGATCTTCATTGCAACCTCCATTCTGAGCTCTCCGCTCTGAAGCTTAATACTGTTAACCTTTAGCTTTTTCGATGCGCATCAAACCGGAGCCGGCAAAACATCAGTTTCACCGTCTCCGGACCATACGCCAAAGATCAATCGTTAAGGAATCCCTTATAATTCCTTACCATCATCATGGACTCGATCTGCTTGATCGTCTCAAGTACAACGCTGACCACGATGATCAGGCTGGTTCCTCCAAAGGATACGGAAGCGCCGAACACGCCTCTGAAGAAGAAGGGGAGGATACCGACGATCGTAAGACCGACCGCGCCGATAAAGATGATATAATTCAGGATTCTGTTAAGATACTCACTTGTAGGTTTGCCGGGACGGATACCCGGGATGAAACCTCCGCGCTTTTTCAAATTGTCTGCAATCTCCAGCGGATTGAAAGTGATCGACGTATAGAAGTACGCGAAGAAAATCAGCAGTGCTACATATACGACAAGACCGAGTGAATACTTGATCTGGCTGGGGTTGCACCAGTAGGAAGAGGAAAGATAGCGGAGAACTTCCGACCAGATTCCCGTTCCCTTATAGCCGGCCAGTGTGGAGATGATCACAGGAAACTCCATAATGGAGGAGGCGAAGATGATGGGCATAACGCCTGCCGTATTCACCTTGAGAGGAATAACGGAGTTGGCGCCGCCGACAAGTCTTCTGCCCTGGATCTTCTGTGCGTACTGCACCGGGATCCTTCTCTCTGCATCGTTGAGGAAGATGACCATGACTACCATGAGCACGATGATCGCGATGATGATCAGCGCTGCCACCGCACCGATGGCGATCGTCTTACCGATCACGAACTGAGAGAAAAGACTTGCGATGTCCTGAGGCATTCTGGAGATGATGTTGATCGCGAGTACGATCGAGATACCATTTCCGACACCCTTCTCGGTGATCTGCTCACCGATCCACATAAGGAACGCACTGCCTGCCGTCAGCGTACAAATGACCATGATGATGTTGATGGCATTGTACTCTTCAAGAAGGCCCTGCCTTCCGAAGCCGATCGCCATTGCCGCCGCTTCCATAAGCGCGAGCGCTACTGTGACATAGCGGGTAATGGAGACCAGGAGTTTTCTTCCCTCTTCTCCTTCTTTCTGCATCTCCTCAAGTTTGGGGATTGCAATCGTGAGCAGCTGGATGATGATCGATGATGTGATATAGGGTGTAATGTTCAGTGCCAGAATGGACATGTTCAAAAAAGAACCGCCGGTAAATGCATCGACAAAACTGAATGCATCACCTGTCTGCGCAGCAAACCAGTTGCTGAAATATGTCCTGTCAATACCGGGAGCCGGCAGCTGTGAACCGATACGGATCACAACCATCATGACAAGCGTATACAGCAGCTTCTGGCGGATCTCTTTTAATTTAAAAGCATTTTTTACAGACTCTAACATAACACAGACCTCATAGGTTTACGGGTATGCCGCTTTCCCCTCTTTTTATGAACCTGAGGAAAAAGCGGCCTGATTCCCGAAATTTAGGCTCGCTTTACGAGCCGCTGCGCCGCGTGCGGGTTGCCGCAAGGCAACTTCTACGTTTCCGCACGCGTGTGCATCCAATAACTCAGTGGAGATTTTTCTCCCTGAGTTATTCTGCGACTTCGGCTGTACCGCCTACTGCCTCGATCTTAGCCTTTGCGGCAGCACTGTAAGCGTTCACCTTAACATTGAGTTTCTTGGAAAGGTCGCCGCATCCGATGATCTTGACGCCATCCCTGGACTCTTTGATGATACCGCAGTCCTTGAGTGCCTGAACATCAACTGTTGCGCCGTCTTCGAACTTCTCAAGTCTTGTGATGTCAATCGCAACAATGTCCTTGCTGTTGTAGCATGTGAAGCCTCTCTTGGGGAGTCTTCTGTACAGAGGCATCTGGCCGCCTTCAAATCCCGGTCTGGGAGCGCCGGAACGGGCCTTCTGTCCCTTGTGTCCATAACCTGCGGTCTTTCCGTTTCCGGAAGCGTGGCCGCGGCCTTTTCTGTATTTGCTGTGCTTGGAACCGTCAGCAGGTCTTAAATTTGATAATTCCATTTTGTACCTCCCTTAGTCCAGTTCTTCAACCTTGACCATGTGGCGGATCTGGCGGATCTGGCCTCTGGTTGCGGCGTTGTCGGGCAGAATCACATAGCTGTTAAGTTTCTTAAAGCCCATGGATTCTACGATCTTTCTATTCTTCGGAACTGCACCGATGGTAGACTTGATCAGAGTGATCTTAAGCTTTTTCGGCTCAGCCTTTGTCTCTTTTACATCTGTAGGCATACCAATTCTCCTTTCGGCTTGCTTTGGCTATAATCAGCCCTTGAGG
>JAZQCI010000032.1:0-10820 GCA_045546175.1 Lachnospiraceae bacterium
TGATTGCCTTTTAGTCAGAGCTGCCAGTCGATGGGCGTCTCTCCGTGCGCAGTTAAAAACTCATTGCACTCGCTGAAGTGCCTGCAGCCGAAAAATCCCCGGTAAGCCGACAGCGGACTTGGGTGCGGTGCCTTCAGCACCAGGTGGGCCGGATTAGTCACCATAATGGCTTTGCTCTGAGCCGGCGTCCCCCACAGCATATAGACAATGGGCCTGTCCTGCTCTTCCACCGCCCGGATGATCGCGTCCGTGAACTGCTCCCAGCCGTGTCCCTTGTGGGAATTTGCCTGGTGGGCGCGCACCGTCAGCACGGTGTTGAGGAGCAGTACGCCCTGCTCCGCCCATTTTGTCAGGCACCCGGTCTGCGGCATCCTGCATCCCACGTCGTCATGAAGTTCCCTGAAAATATTGATCAGGGACGGCGGGATCTCCTTCTGGTCCTCCGGCACTGAAAAGCACAGCCCGTGGGCTTGGTGATAATTATGATAGGGATCCTGCCCCAGGATCACTACTTTGACCTTTTTCAGCGGCGTCAGGTGCAGTGCGTTAAAGATCTGGTCCGCGGGAGGAAAGACCGTTCCGCTTCGATATTCTTTCTGTACGAATTGATATAAATCCCTGTAATAGGGTTTGGCGAATTCCGCCTTCACGGCAGGAAGCCAGTCTCCTGAGATCTGCGCCATTTTCCTGTATCCTCTCAGTCAAGATCTTCGGCGGGAACCGTTTCCTCCGGCTTCTCACCTGCTGAAGCCGCCTCAAGAAGTCTGCGCACAAAAGTCCATACTTTTTCTACAGAGGAGATCTTCATCCTCTCCTTCACGGTGTGAACGTTCTCCAGGTCGGGACCGGCGGAGATGCAGTCGAGCCCCTCCAGTTTTCCGGCCAGGATCCCGCATTCGAGACCCGCGTGAATGATCTCCACGCCAGGGTCTTTTCCTGTGAGCTCCTTATAGGTGCTGACACACAGGTCCCGGAAGGGAGAGTCCTGCCTGTATTCCCAGGCCGGATAGGAGCTGCGCACCGCGGCTTCTCCTCCGAATCCCTTTGTCAGGCACAGCAGGCGGTCGCATAGACAGGACGCCTGGGAATTGACGCCGCTTCTCACCATGAACTCCAGCTTTACCCCTTCCTTGTCCGTGCGCAGGATTCCCAGATTCAGGGAAGTCTGCGGCATCTGACGGATCACAGGGCTCATATGGGTCACGCCGTTTGGAACGGACATAAGATACCCCAGGAGATTTCCTGTATTTTTCTTCGACGCCGCCTTCACGCCGTCAGCTTCTTCCCACTCGGCCTTCCAGGTCATTCCGGGGTCTGTGACCTTGTACTCCTGCTCCATTTCCTCCGCCAGGCCTCGGAAGAGCGCTTCCACTTTCTCCGCGTCCGCCGCATGAGGAAAAAGGACCGACGCCGCCGCATTAGTGGGGATCGCGTTGTCCGCGTCTCCGCCGCCGATCCGGATCAGCCGCATCGGATATTCTTCAAAGAGTCCGTAAAGCATTCTCGCAAGCAGAACGTTCGCGTTGGCGCTTCCGATGTGGATCTCAGTACCGGAATGGCCGCCGCGAAGGCCGGATACCTTTACGTGAAGAACCTTTCCTCTTCTGGTCTTCCACCTCAGGGGCATCCTGCATACAACTTCCGCCCCTCCGGCGCAGCCGGCACAGAAGACCCCTTCGTCCTCGGAGTCAAGGTTGAGGAGTCTGCGGCTCTTAAGGCCGGACAGATCGATCGCAGACGCGCCGATCAGGCCGACTTCCTCGTCGGAAGTAAAGATGCATTCCAGGTAAGGGTGCGCCGCCGTTTCGTCTTCGAGAATTGCCAGCATGATCGCCACGGCGATCCCGTTGTCCGCGCCCAGCGTGGTGCCGTCGGCGCGCAGCCAGTCTCCGTCTTCGACGATGGTGATCGGCTCCTGCAAGAGGTCGATCTCCTTGTCCGGCTCACTGGCCAGTACCATGTCAATATGTCCCTGCAGCGCGATCGGCTGCACGCTCTCGCAGCCTTCCGAAGCCTCCTTGGCGATGATCACATTGTTGGCCTCGTCCTGCACGTATGAGAGCCCTCTCTCCTGCGCGAAAGCTGCCAGATAGTCGCTGATCGCCTTAGTGTGATGAGAACCGTGCGGTATTGCTGAAATCTGTCTGAAATAGTGAAATACGCGGGAAGGATCCGCTTTTACCATATCTTCTGCAGGCACGGTCTCCTGCGGTTCAGCTGCCGCCTGCGCGGCTGCGGCTTCCCTGTTCACAGTTCCCTGCTTTCGCGCGCCGCGGCGCCCTTTTCTGATCGTTTTTCCCGTGTTCTTTTTGTTTTTGTTTCGGTATAACCCCATTGTTATCCTCCTGCTACCACTCATTCAAGGCTCGCAGAGCGAGCCGCTGCGCCGCGTGCGAGTTGCCGGTAAGGCAACATCTTCCTCTTCGCACGCGTGTGCATCAATTTAACTCAGTGTGGGATTGTATCCCACCTGAGTTAATTTCTTACGGGTATTCCTCTGCCTGCAAGATATTCCTTAACTTCCCGGATCTCCAGTTCCTTGTAGTGGAAAAGGGAAGCCGCGAGAGCCGCCTCTGCGCCGCCCTCTGTCAAAGCATCGTAAAAATGCTCCAGTTTCCCCGCTCCGCCGGAAGCGATCACAGGAATCGACAGGCGCTGTGAAATCGCCCTGGTCAGTTCCAGATCATAACCGGCTTTTGTGCCGTCGCAGTCCATGCTGGTCAGAAGGATTTCTCCTGCGCCCAGCTCCTGGGCCTTCACGGCCCACTCCACGGCGTCGATTCCCGTGTCGATCCGGCCGCCGCTCCTGTAAACAGTCCAGCCAGTGCCCTCTTTCCTTCTTCTGGCGTCTATGGCGACGACCACGCACTGGCTGCCGAAGCGCTCCGCCCCCTCCGAGATCAGTTCGGGTCGGAGAAGAGCCGCCGAGTTGATCGAGACCTTGTCGGCCCCCTCTCTCAGGATTGCCTTCATGTCATCGACTGTCCGGATCCCGCCGCCGACCGTAAAGGGAATGAATACCCGCTCCGCCACGCGGCGCACCATGTCGGCGACCGTCTTTCTGGCGTCACTGGTCGCCGTGATATCCAGGAATACCAGCTCATCGGCCCCCAGTTTGGAGTAAGCTTCTCCGGTCTCCACGGGATCCCCCGCGTCCCGCAGCTGCACGAAATTGATTCCCTTTACAACGCGCCCGTCTTTGACGTCCAGGCAGGGAATGATTCTCTTAGTGAGCATTTACACTCCTTTCTGTCAGGCGCTTGCGCGCCTCTCCTGCACCTTCAGATCGCAAGGAAGTTCCCCAGGATCTTCATGCCGACAGATTCACTCTTCTCCGGGTGAAACTGACAGGCGAAAACATTGCCGCTCTCCACCGACGCGTCGATCTTTACGCCGTACTGCGCAGTTCCCGTCACGATCGAAGGATCCTGTGCCCGCAGGTAGTAGGAGTGGACAAAATATACAAACGCCCCTTCGGGGATCCCCTCGAACAGCCTCCCCGGGTTGGGAAATCGCAGGTCATTCCAGCCGATCTGCGGCACTTTCCTTCCCTCTCCGTCCGGGATTCTCAGAATATGTCCGTCAAGGATACCGAGTCCTTCCACCCCGGGGCTCTCCTCGCTGCTCTCAAACAGAAGCTGCAGTCCCAGGCAGATACCGAGCAGCGGGATCTGTCTCTCCACAACCTCTTGGAGCGTCTCGTCCAGCCCGTATTTCTTAAGCCGTCCCATGGCGTCTCCGAAAGCTCCCACTCCCGGCAGAATCACATGGTCGGCGGACAGGATCTGCTCACGATCTCTGGTCAGCAGAGCCTCATGTCCCAGGTAACGGACTGCGTTTTCAACGCTCTTTATGTTGCCGGCGCCATAATCGATGATCGCTACCATTATTCCTTATTCCTCTCTGCCGGGACGCTCCTCTGAGCGCCGTCGGCCTCCAGCTCAAACCAGAAGGATACGCCGTTGTCATAGTTGATCATGCCGTATTTCTGGTGCATCTGCTCCATGATCGCCTTGACGACGGAAAGGCCCACGCCCGATCCGCCGTATTCTCTTGTCCTTGCCTTGTCGACCTTATAGAATTTCTCCCAGATATGGGGCACCGCATCCTCGGGGATCGGTTTTCCGGTATTGAAGACAACGACTCGAACACAATTCTGATTCTCTTCAAAATGAATGTCAATCACTTTTTCTCCTTCGCAGTGGTTCACTGCGTTGGAAAAGTAATTGATGAACACCTCTTCCGTCCAGAATTCATCGGCCCAGACGTAGAGAGGCGGGCGGTTTTCGAAATTTACCCGGATTTTCTTCTGCCGGGCAAGCATTTCCGCGTTATGCAGGCATCCCCTCACAAAGCCCACGATATCAAAGCGGACCATTGTGAACTGCGCGTCGCCGAATTCGAGCTGATTGAGGGAGAGGAGCCTGGCGACGAGTCTGTTCATCTTATCCGCTTCATCGGAGATCACTTCTGTATAGAACTTCATGCTCTCGGGGTCGTCCGCGATCCCTTCCGACAGCCCCTCCGCATATCCCTTGATCAGGGCAAGCGGCGTCTTGAGCTCATGGGTGACGCCCGAAAGGAATTCCTGCCGCATCTCCTCGGCCTTTTCTTTCCTCTCGATGTCTTCCCGAAGTTCATTGTTGGCCGTCTTGAGTTCGGAGATCGTTCTCTCCAGGATCTCCGACAGCTCGTTGATATTTTGGCCCAGCTGCGCGATCTCCGTCCGGCTGTTCCCCTTATATTTAGCGCTGAAGTCCAGCTTTTTCATCCTCTCGGAAATCTCCGTCAGTTCCCGGATCGGCTGTGTGAGTTTTCCGGCCAGAAAGAGTGCGAAGAGCGCTCCGACCAGAGAGATTGCGATGCCGATGTACCCCATGAACCTGTTGGCGATCCTGGAGCTGTTGTGGATACTCTCGAGGAAGGTGCTCAGGAGGCAGAAACTCCCGTCGTCCAGAACGCCGTAGAGTTCCATGATCTGCTGCCCCATGCGCGTGTCATAGATTATGGAAACCCGGTAATCGGCCTTCTCTTCAAGGACGCGATCCTCGTAATAGCGGTTCTTTACGCTGTCCTTCTCTTCCATGGACGGCGTCTGCCCGAACATGTTGTCCCACATTCTCCGGACCATGGCCGAGCTGTCGGAGGTGTGGAGCTTGATGGTCGTGCTTCCCTCGTCCATGACTATGAGATTCACGTTCTCTTTTCCCGCGATCTTCATCACCTCTTCATCGAACTCGTCCGAGTCGATGGAATTATTATTGACCGCCTCATTCACAGCGTAGTAGATCTGTGTCAGGGCGATCCTCTTCTCCCTGATATAATAGCGCTCCAGAAAAGTGTTGTTGATGATCCAGCAGGCTCCGATCGCTCCCAGCATGAGGAAAAAGAAAATGAGCGTAAACTGAATCCTGATGGAATATCTCTGACCTGTGGAGCTGCACCGCGTCTGTTCCGCCATTTACGCCTCCAGTTTATACCCCATGCCCCAGATCGTCTTGATCAGCTCTCCTTTCGGGCCCAGTTTGCTCCTGAGTTTCTTGACATGGGTGTCAATAGTCCTTGCGTCGCCGTAGTAGTCGTAATTCCACACATGATTGAGGATCTTTTCCCTGGAGAGGGCGATCCCGTTGTTTTCCATGAAATACTCGAGCAGTTCGAATTCCTTGAAACTCAGTTCGATCGGCTGTCCGTCGATCGTCACCTGGTGTGCCGATTTATCCAGGACAATGCCGCTCAGCTCGATCCTGTCATTTTCCTCCTTGCCGGCGGTTCTCCGAAGAATGGCGCCCACTCTTGCCACAAGCGTGCGCGGGCTGAAAGGTTTGGTCACATATTCGTCGACGCCCAGGTCAAAGCCGCGCAGTTCGTCCTTTTCGTCGGAGCGGGCCGTCAGCATGATCACGGGAACCTGAGAGGATTCGCGCACCTCGCGCAGGACCTGCCAGCCGTCCATCCCGGGCATCATGACGTCAAGGATTATGAGGGCGATGTCTTTGCTCTCGTAAAACAGGTCCATGGCTTTCTCGCCGTCCTGTGCCTCAAGGACTTCGTAGCCCTCTCTGACCAGGAAGTCCCCGACCAGTTTGCGCATTCTCGACTCATCGTCAACCACAAGAATCTTCTGTGCTGCCATTTGTTAAATCCTTTCCTTCTTTCCTCAGAAACAGTAAAAACCCCGCAAAACGGACCGGCCATCTGCGGGGTGTTGCATCTTAATATGAGACCGGAGCGGCTTATCCTCATGCGGGATGATAGAGCGTAAACACCGCGACACTTCTCTCATTCAAGGTGAAGATCGGGCTGTGCACGAAGCGGCTCTCCTCATGAAAATACTGATCGTCATCCGCATCTGTATAGATATTGACGCCCCAGGCCAGACCTCCGGAGAGTGCCGGAAGCCGGATCTGCTGTTTTTCCCAATATGCATTGATCGCCATGTAGACGACATCGTCTTCCGAGTCGTCGGGAAGCCTGCCCGCGTACAGAACGCCCAGCACCTTGTTTCCCATTCCGATCAAGTGGTTGTCCGGATCCGCTCCGCAGCAGGTGATGGGAGGGAGTCCGCACTTTGCGGGTCCCAGTGTTCGGGAGATGACCGGATGCTTCTTTCTGAAAGCGATCACATTTTTGACAAAGTTAAAGTAGTCTCTGTTAACTCTCAGGTAATCCCAGTTGAGCCAGGAGATCTCGCTGTCCTGACAATAACCGTTGTTGTTGCCGTACTGCGTATTGCCGAATTCATCGCCGGACAGGATCATGGGCGTTCCTCTGCTGCACATCAGCACCGTCATGGCGTTGCGCATCATCTTCTGCCGCAGGGATTTGATGACCGGGTCGTCCGTGTGGCCTTCCGCGCCGCAGTTCCAGCTGCGGTTGTCGTCGGCGCCGTCCGTGTTGTTCCAGCCGTTGGCCTCGTTATGCTTGTGGTCGTAGGAAAACAGGTCGTGCATGGTAAATCCGTCATGACAGGTGACAAAATTCACCGAGGAATTGTACCCCATATAAGGGGCTTTCCCGTACATATCCATGGACCCTGTGATCCTGGCAGCCGTCTCGGGGGCGTGCCAGTAACTTCCCTTGAGGAAGTCGCGGATCGAGTCTCTGTATCTCCCGTTCCACTCCGACCATCTGTTGTAGGCCGGAAAACTGCCGACCTGGTACAGTCCGCCCGCGTCCCACGGCTCCGCGATCATCTTCGTCTTCATAAGGACCGGGTCCGTGCTTATCATTTTCAGAAGCGGCGGGTCGCTCATGGGAGCGCCGTCCAGGTCCCTCGTGAGGATCGAAGCCAGGTCAAAACGGAAGCCGTCCACATGAAACTCCGTCACC
Organism: Lachnospiraceae bacterium; assembly: GCA_045546175.1. Lineage (GTDB taxonomy): Bacteria > Bacillota > Clostridia > Lachnospirales > Lachnospiraceae > CAG-791. The sequence continues at coordinate 7,333 of JAZQCI010000032.1, forward strand.
CAGTAGCGCAGACAGTCCACGATAAAGCGGCTCACCTGCGGATGATTGCAGTTTAAGGTATTGCCGCATCCGCTGAAATTGTAATAGTCGCCGCCGGGCGTCTTTGTATAGAAAATATCGTTGTCGACCCCTTTGAAAGAGAAGTAAGGGCCGTTTCTGTTTCCTTCCGCGGTGTGATTGAACACCACGTCCAGAATGACCTCGATCCCCGCTTTCTTGAGAAGCCTGATCATCTGTTTGAGCTCGGTGCCCTCTTCGTTGTACTCGATCGAGGCTGTATAAGCCGTATTGGGCGCGAAGAAAGCGACCGTATTGTACCCCCAGTATTCCAGCAGCGTCTTGCCGTTGTAGCTCCTGGAGTTGATCGTCTCATCAAATTCGAAGATGGGCATCAGTTCCACTGCCGTGACGCCCAACTCCTTGAGATAAGGAATCTTCTCGATGATTCCCGCGAAAGTGCCCGGATACTGCACGTCCGATGTCTTGTGCCTGGTAAATCCGCGGACATGCATCTCATAGATGATCGTGTCTTCCATCGGCGTGTAGGGGAAGTCGTTTTTGGTCCAGCGGAAATTCTCTTTTACGACCCTGGAGTGGTAATCCGTCTGTGCCTTGGCCACGCCCCAAGCTCTCTGTCCGGTGACGGCCCTTGAGTAAGGGTCCAGGATGAGTTTGTTTCGGTCAAAATAGAGTCCCCTCTGGGGATCATAGGGCCCGTCCAGCTTATAGGCGTACTCAAAGTCCTCGACATCAAGCCCTGAGACAAAAATAGAATAGACGCTGCCCACTCTGTAGGATTCCGGAATCCGGATGATCGCGTAAGGAGTAGACTGTTTCCTCCTGAACAGAAGCAGGTCACAGGAAGTGGCTCCCACGGATGCGATCGTAAAATTTACGCCTCCGCGCATCGCCCTGGCGCCGTTTAACCGGTAATTTCCCGGTCTGACATAGAAACCGGATATCTCATCCAGTTTCTCTCTCTTCTGATCCCTGACGGACATATGGGCTTTGACCGTTATGCTGTTTTTCTCGGTTATTCTTCCGGACGATCCTTCCAAAAGCCGCCGGACTACATCGAAACGCCTCATGATTGATTACAGCTGCCTCACTTCAAACTTGTATACTCTAAATTGTTATTTTAACAGATTAAAGCCCGAATGGAAAGACACGAGTGAGTGTCTTAAATGATCAGAATTAATTAAAAACACCCGGAAGAGCGAAAAAAATCTCCCGGGTGCTGAATAGTTCCCACTATTTCAGTGTGATCTGAACACTTATGCGGGATACGCGCCGTTAGCCGTGTCGGCCTTGGTCAGATCCACTTTCTCCTGCTGCGCGAGGCGGTATTTGAAGAAATCTACCGCGACCTGAGGGAACAGAGCATAGGACAGAACGTCCTCATCCTGCTGCTTCCACTGTGCGCATTCTTTCTCGAACTGAGGCAGCTGCGGAGGAATCAGGTCTGCAGGTCTGCAGGTGATTCTCTCTTCGTCGCCGATGACCTTCTTGACAACTTCCTCGTTCATGGGCTTGATGGTCTGGCCGTACTTGCCGCGGATCAGGTCCTTGGTCTGCTCGGTAGCCATCTTGTAGCGCTCGCCCATAAGTACGTTCATGACAGCCTGTGTGCCGACGATCTGGGAAGAAGGAGTAACCAGCGGGGGCTCGCCCAGGTCCTTGCGGACTCTCGGAACTTCTTCCAGAACTGCGGTGAGCTTGTCGGAAGCGCCCTGCTCTGCCAGCTGGCTCACCATGTTGGAAAGCATGCCGCCGGGAACCTGATAAATCAGAGTTCTGATATTTACGCCGAGGACCTTGGTGCTCATAAGGCCGCTCTCGAGGCACTCCTCGCGATAAGGTGTGAAGTAGTCCGCGATCTCCTTAAGAAGAGCCTGATCGAGACCTGTGTCTCTCTCGGTGCCCTTGAGAACGCCGACCATAACTTCGGTCGCGGGCTGGGAAGTTCCCAGTGCCAGAGGGCTGATCGCGCAGTCGATGATATCGACGCCTGCTTCGATGGCCTTGAGGTAGGTCATGCTGCCGCATCCGGAAGTATAGTGTGTGTGCAGTTCGATCGGGATATCCGTGCCTTTCTTAAGAGCCTTGACAAGCTTCTCGGCGTCGTAAGGAAGGAGCAGTCCCGCCATATCCTTGATGCAGAGGGAATCCGCGCCCATCTCCTCGATCTCGCGGGCGATGTTCATCCAGTAATCTTCTGTATAGGCATCACCGAGTGTATAGGACAGCGCGATCTGTGCGTGGCCGCCCTCTTTCTTGGTCGCCTTGACGGATGTCTCAAGGTTTCTGAGGTCGTTAAGGCAGTCGAAGATACGGATTCTGTCGATTCCGTTCGCGATGGACTTCTGGACAAAATATTCAACTACGTCGTCACTGTAGTGGCTGTAGCCGAGAAGGTTCTGTCCGCGAAGAAGCATCTGCATCGGGGTCTTCTTGAATTTCTCTTTGAGCTTTCTGAGTCTCTCCCAGGGATCTTCCTTGAGGAAGCGCAGGCAGGAGTCAAATGTAGCTCCGCCCCACATCTCAACGGCTTCGTAGCCTACCTGGTCCATTTTATCTGCGATGGGGAGCATCACTTCGGTGGGCATTCTGGTCGCGATCAGGGACTGATGCGCGACACGAAGGACGGTCTCCGTAATTCTTACCGGTTTTTTAACCTGTTCTGACATATTTACCTCCATTAGACAATTCCGAATACGGCCATGAATACACCTGCAACGACTGCAGTACCGATGACGCCCGCGACATTAGGTCCCATAGCATGCATCAGAAGGAAGTTGGAAGGATCATACTCCGATCCGACTTTCTGGGATACACGCGCTGCCATAGGAACAGCCGAGACGCCGGCAGAGCCGATCAGCGGATTAACCTTGCCGCCGGTAGCGATCTTCATCAGCTGGCCGAACATGACGCCCGCAAATGTTCCGAACGAGAACGCGATCAGGCCCAGTGCCACGATCTTGAGGGTGGTGACATTCAGGAAAGCTTCTGCGCTGGTAGTCGCGCCGACAGAAGTACCCAGAAGAATGACAACGATGTACATCATCGCGTTGCTGGCCGTCTCCGTCAGCTGTCTGACAACGCCGCACTCGCGGAAGAGGTTGCCCAGCATCAGCATACCTACCAGAGGCGCTGTAGTGGGAAGGATCATGCAGACGACGATCGTTACGACGATCGGGAACAGGATCTTCTCAAGTTTGGAGACCGGACGAAGCTGGCTCATCCTGATCTTTTTATCCTTCTCAGAAGTAAAGAGCTTCATGATCGGGGGCTGGATGATCGGAACCAGCGACATATAGGAATACGCCGCGACTGCGATCGGACCCAGCAGTTCTGTCTGTCCCAGCTTGGAGCAAAGGAAGATGGATGTCGGGCCGTCCGCGCCTCCGATGATGGAAATAGCTGCAGCCGCTTTTCCGTTGAATCCCAGCGCGATCGCGCCGAAGTAAGCGGAAAAGATACCGAACTGT
>JAZQCI010000033.1:0-26459 GCA_045546175.1 Lachnospiraceae bacterium
GTAGTGATTTTTGTTTTGTTTATTGTGTGAGTAGGGGTACTTAAACAATAAGACATAAAAACAAAAACCGCTACTTTTTCTATGCAGTAGCGGAGAAGACGATGAGTACGGCTAGCCGTCGCGCTAGCGACTTGGTACAATCTCAAACAAAGAAAGAGGTTGCCGCTTCATGCAGTCCGCACGCGGCGCAGCGGCTCGCTCTGCGAGCCTTAACGGATCACTGTCATCTTGGAGGACAATAAATGAAGAGAAAATACTTAGCGGAGAAGAGAACAATAAGCGCCCTTTTACTGGGGGCTGTGCTCCTCTCTTCCTGCGGTTCCGCGACCACCGCGGCATCGGCACAGGAAAATAAGACACAGGACGCAGTCGAGGTTACTGCGCAGGAAAACGCAGAGCAGGACGCGGCCGAGCCGCCCGCGCAGGAAAATGCAGAGCAGGATACAGCCGAGGCGCCTAAGCAGGAAGACGCGGCGTCGAATGCATCCACCACTTCCGCCGCAGCCGAGGAAGGTCTGCGCGATCTCTACGCCATGGAGACTTACGACAAGGTCCCCGAAGAACTGCTGGAACAGCGCGACGGCGTGGACTACGGCACGATCGATAAGGATGTGGAATACTATTCCGAGACGGCGGGTGACAACAAATATTGCAACGTGCTTCTGCCGGCCGGATACGATGAGTCTCAGGAATACCCTGTTCTCTACATGATCCACGGATGGGGCGGTACGTACGACACACACGTCTACGAAGGCTCCAGCCTGCAGATTCTCTACGGCAACATGCTCAGCGAGGGGCTGACCGTGCCTATGATCATTGTCGGCGTTGACATGTACACGGATCCTCTTAAGGATAAGGAAGCCAAGTCCGAGGAGGAGATGCGTCTCTCTTACGACAAGACGGTGGACGACATCGGCCTGGACCTCATGCCTTTCATTGAGGACAGATATTCCGTGAAGACGGGCCGTCTGAACACTGCGGTCACCGGTGTGTCACAGGGCGCGACAACCTCTCTTGCCACCGGTTTCAAGTGGCAGTCCAAAATAGCGTATATCGCAAGCCTCGCTCCGGACCCGGGCGTCATTCCCTCCCCTTATTATGAGGGAACCTACTGGAACTGGCCGATCTTTGACGAGTTTTTCATCGAGTCGCCCGAGACCATGCCCCGCTATATCTATCTGACCGTGGGCACGGAGGATCCCTGGAACATTGAAGTGACCGCTTATTACGGCGAAGAGATGAACAAAAAGGGGATTCCCAACCAGAACGATCTCGTGGAAGGATACGGTCACGACGGCGACTTCTGGTCGCTGGGCCACTACAATTTCCTGCAGAAGATCTTTCTGGACTGAAAGGTGAGTCAGGGCATGTCAGGTGTGTCAGGGGAACGTATCAGGTGACACACCAACAAACTTAAACGTTTAAAATTTTTCTCAAAATTCCGTGGAAGAACCCTTTTCACTCCGTAAAAAGCTTATGTACAAACAAAAACGAAGAAAAAGAAATAAGCAAACTACAGTGAAGGAGTTTAGAAATGAGAAAAATGAATTACAAATTACTCGCGGCCGCGCTGGTCGCGATTCAGATATCAGTAACTGCAATGCCCATGTGTGCAATGGCTTGCGAGACCGAGCAGGCCGAGACCGCACAGGAGCAGACAGAGATGGTCGAAGAGATCGCGGAAATGCTTGAAGAATCCGCGGAGAAAACGGAGGAGCCCGCCGCAGCCGAAGTGAAGGAAGAAAAGGCTGAAGAGAAGGTCGTCGAGGAGACGAAGGAAGCCGTTGACGAAGAGGCCGAGCCGGCAGAAGAAAAAGTTGCACCGGCAGAAGAGCAGCAGGCAGAAGAAGAGGAAGAGCCTGTCGCGGAGGAGCCTGAGGAAGAGAAGTCCGAAAAACCCGAGCAGGGGAAAGCCTTTGAGCAGACGGTGACCGTTGATCGTGTCAAGATTAAAGTGACCGCCGAAGAAGGCGCCTTTGAAGAAGGAGCGAAGTTAACTGTTGTCAGAGTTCCTTCCACACAGCTCAAGCAGGTGGAAAACGCAGTATGCGACGCCCGCGCAAAGGACGAGCTCGTCAAATCGGCGTACGCCTTTGATATCAAGATCGTGGGGCAGGACGGAAAGGTCCTCAAGCCGGTAGACGGAAAGAAGGTCAAGGTGTCTTTCGAAACAGAAGAAGCTGCTGACGCAGGCCTCAGCGCCGTTGTCTATCACATCCTCAGTGCCAACAACACGATCACGGCAAAGAAGCTTGTCACCACAATGAACAGGACGGCCAAAGCGGCAGAGGCACAGACAGAAGGATTTTCTTATTACGTAGTGGAGTTCGTCGCGAAGAGCGCGGAAAACAATGAGGGCGCGAAAACGGAGGAAGACCCCGCCGCGAAGACAGATACAAACGGTGACGCCGACAAGGCAAAGACGGAGACAAACGACGACGCCGACAAGACAAAAACAGACGTCACTCCCGAAGAAACCAAAAACAAGAACGAAGAGACAGTGACACCTGCCGCGAAGGACGCGACCAAGACCGCTGCAGAGAAGCAGGAGGTCAAAAAAGAGACAAAAACAGAGTCTGAAACAAAGAAAGAGTCTGAAGTAAAGAAAGAGAAGCAGGACGAGAAAAAGACTGCGGTTAAGGACGCCAAAAACAAAAAGACGGAAAGCAAGAAGACCGAAAAGGCAAAGACAAACGACAAAAAGAGCCCCAAGACAGGCGACACAAGCGACGCGATCGTCTGGATCGCGGTGAGCGCTCTCGCAGCCGGCGGGATCCTGGGCCTGCTCTTCTTTCGCAAAAAACAAATCTGAAAAACAACAGACCTATAATTGAATAACAGTATTCACATTGCACGCTGCCATCGGAGTTATCCCCGGTGGCAGTATTTTTTAGTTTCCGCTGTTAAGGTCTTCGGAGGCAAAAAAGCACAAAAAAAGAGGTATCCGACTTTCTCGTCATCGGATACCTCTATTCGGAAAAAGTTTGCAATTTCATTTACGTGACCTCCTTTTTTTAAGATTCAGTTGACTTCAGTTCTGTAAATAGTATAGGCTGATCAACCGTTTTCTTTTCTTTTGATAAGTCTATTATACTAAAGTTCAGATAATAGTCAATATAAAAATAGAATTATCAGAAAACACAGACTAATACAGACAATTGTCTGCTTAATGATAATGTGCTTTCGAAAGAGGGAGGCCGCGCAGCAAGAGAAGGTCTGTGTAGATAATCGCCGATTATTGCGTGTATAATAATAGATAGCACAGGTGGCAACACCGGCTCGCTCTGCGAGCCTTGAAATATTAAAAGGGGGGTATTATGAGAATAAAAGACGCGATCTCAGCCATGCAGCTCGGAAAGAAAAAGCAGGTGACGGTGCGCGAACTCAGCACCATCTGGAGTGAGCAGGCCGATGACGGCCTGCATGCGGTTCCGCTGCCTGAATACCCCAGGCCGCAGCTGAAACGGGAGGATTGGACCTGTCTCAACGGCTGGTGGGAGTACGGGATCTGCCGGAGCGCAGACGAGGGAAAGGCGTCGCGGGGAGAAGCCGACGGCACAATACTGGTCCCGTTTTCTCCGGAGACAAAGCGGTCCGGCGTGGGCAGGACGCTCCTGCCGGGAGAGACGCTCTGGTACAGGAAAAAGTTTGAAGATCTGCATCTTCCGGAGGGCAGACGGTTCCTGCTTCACTTCGGCGCGGTGGATGAGCGCTGCGCGGTGTACTGGAACGGCCATAAAGTCGGGAGCCACAGAAACGGTTATCTCTCGTTTTCGTTTGACGTCACGCAGTTTGTGCAGCCCGGCGCCAATGAACTGAAGGTTTTTGTCCGGGACGACACGGATGAGGGAAAAGAGTGCCGCGGCAAGCAGACCCTGGAGCCGGGCGGCATGTTCTATCACGCGCAGAGCGGCATCTGGCAGACGGTGTGGCTGGAGACGGTCCCGGAAATCTATCTCAGAGAGCTGAAGATCACGCCGTATCCGGAAGAGGAGGCGGTGGAGCTGAAGATGGCTTTCTGCGGGGAGCCGCAGGACGGTGCTCAGGTGCGGATCTGTGTCGATGAGAGCAAAGAAGGGGTCGCGTTCCCTCTCAGGAACGAAGTCACCGCCCGCATTCCTGTCCCGCAGCCCCGCCTGTGGAGTCCCGAAGACCCGCAGCTCTATTCACTGCGGATCGAGGCGGGAGAAGATCGGGTCGAGAGCTATTTTGCCATGCGCTCTTTTGGCGTCGGAAAAGACGCGGAAGGGACAACGAGTCTTCTGCTCAACGGAGAGCCGTATTTCTTTAACGGCGTTCTGGACCAGGGCTACTGGCCGGAGAGCCTGATGACGCCGCCCGCAGACGAAGCGCTCGTCTATGATATCGAGCAGATGAAGGCGCTGGGCTTTAATATGCTGCGTAAGCATGTCAAAATAGAGTGCGCGAGATGGTACTATCACTGCGACCGGATCGGAATGGTGGTCTGGCAGGATATGATCAACGGCGGAGGTCCGGTGCAGACGCTCCTGGAGACTTACCTGCCCACGATCTTCCCGGTCATCGGGAATCATCTGCGGGATGACCACTATGGGCTCCTGGCGAGGGAAGATGAGAAGGCGCGAAAGCGCTTTGAGAGAGACCTTCTGCGCATGATCCGGCAGCTCGGAAACCATCCCTGCATCGGGCAGTGGGTCCCCTTCAATGAGGGATGGGGACAGTTTGACGCGCTTCGGATCACAGACAGGATCAAAAAAGAGGATCCCACAAGGCCCGTCGACCACGCCAGCGGCTGGTTCGACCAAGGAGGCGGCGACGTGCGCAGCGTCCACAATTACTTCCGGCCGCTCACGGTCCAAAAAGAGAGCCGAGCGTTTGTGATCTCCGAATACGGCGGGATCAACTGCCAGATCGAGGGGCACACCATGAATGAAGAAGTGTACGGCTACCATACTGCCGGGGTCTCAGATTTCCCGCAGCAGTTTGCCGATAAGATGGCGGAGATCCGGGCACTCGAAAAGGAGGGACTCTGCGGAGCCGTGTACACACAGGTGTCCGATGTCGAAGAGGAGACAAACGGGCTTCTGACTTACGACCGGAAGGTGTGTAAAGTCATTTAAGAAGCGGAGATCTTCCCCTTCAGATAAACACTGTCAGAAAGGAACATGCGATGGAGATCATTGGTGACAGATATGAACTGAGAAGCGAGATCCGCCGGGGCGGATTCGGCGTCACCTGGTATGGATGGGACAAAAGCCTGGACATGCCTGTTGCGATCAAAGAGTTCTCGGATCCGGACCCGGAACACCGCGGCAAATTCCTGAGAGAAGCGAGGACATTGGCCCAGTTCTCCGGATTACGCGGCATTGTCAATGTCAGGGATTTCCTTCAGACACAGGACAAGGTGTACATGGTAATGGAATACCTTGACGGGGAAGACCTCAGTACATATGTCGATAAGAAAGGCCGGCTGAGCTTTGAGGAGACCATGCGGCTGCTGACTCCGGTCATGGATGTGCTGGCAAAGCTGCATGCGGCCAATATGCTGCATCGGGACGTCAGCCCTGACAATATAAGGCTGACCGGCGACGGAGATGTCAAATTGCTCGACTTCGGTTCGGCCTCCAATATGACCAGCGAGAACCTGACCCGGACGATCACGGTCAAGCCCGGTTACGCGCCGATCGAGCAGTATTCGGGCGCGGTGCAGCAGGGTCCCTGGACAGATGTTTATTCCCTGTGCGCGACGATCTATAAGTGTATTACAGGGAGAAAGCCGGCAGATTCTCTGGTCAGATCCTTCCATGACGATGTGGAGCTCCCTTCGGCGCTGGGGGCTGCCATCAGTCCTGCGGAAGAAGCAGTCCTTATGAAAGGATTCAGCGTCCAGCCCGCGGAGCGCTACGCCTCGGTCGACGCGTTCAGAGAGGCGATGGCGGGTGCGGAAAATACCGCCGCCGCGGCAGAAGAAAACCGGAAGTTAGAGGAACTGGCCGCGATGGCCTTCTCCGATGAGGTCAATCCGGCGCCGGCACCTGCCGACACAGCAAAGCCCGAGGTGGCTGCAGAAAAGAAGTACACAGAAGTCGCAGCGGGTACGGCAGCTGCAGGGCCCTCCGGCAGTTCAGTTTCCGGTGCAGGGCCCGCAGCGCGTAAAAACGCCGCCGCGGCAGATAAAAAGAAAAAATCGGGAAAGGTGCTGATTCCCATTGTTTTGGGGCTGGCGCTGATCGTCGGAATGGCGCTCTTTCTTCTGCGAGGCAGTACCGACGAAGGAGAAGGAGGCGGGGTATTGCCGGATCTGCCGACTGTTGTCACGGGAGTGCCGGATAATGCCGATTATCAGAGCGGGAACAGTTACATCTCTTTTCAGGATACGGAGATCACCGACCAGGACCTGGCTTTTATTAAGAGCCAGGAGGTCATTGATACCGTCAGCTTCTACAGGTGTCAGTTATCCGATGAGATCGTGGGCAAAATGCCGGAACTGTCGAAGATTGAGAGCGTGAGCTTCAGCAATTGCGGGGGATTTACTTCTCTGAATCCTTTGGCGGAGATGCCTGCGCTGGACACTATTTCCGTGTATGTGAATCGGGACGGGACGTTTTCGGGAGATGAGCTGTTTACGGCAGATTTCCCGCAGAAGCTGACCGGATTTAACCTCACCTGCGGTGAGATCACGGGATCAACGGATTTTCTCCGGCGTTTTCCCGGACTCACCAGTCTGACATTCAGCGTTGACAGCGATGGAAAAGACATGTCTTTCCTTGAAGCGCTGCCCGAGCTGGAGTATCTGTACATCGTCCATCAGACCATGAATGAGGAGGCCTGCAGCCACTTATACGGGCATCCGAAGCTGCAGAGCGCGACCTTTGAAGAAGCTCCGCTTGCCACATTGGAATGGGCCAAAGAGTGCGCGGACCTCTATAAGATCGACGCGGAAGGCAGCAATGTCACAGACCTCAGTCCGCTGGCGGGCCATGAGAAGCTGGCGATCGTAGATCTGTCCGGCGCGCCGGTCAGCGATCTCTCACCCCTGGCAGACTGCATGCAGCTATACAGTCTTACGATCGATCACTCCGAGGTGGAGAGTCTCGCGCCGCTCGCCGGCCATGAGAGGCTCGGATCGCTGAATGTCAGTTACTGTCATGTGTCGGACCTGAGTCCGCTTTCCGAGACGGGACTCGAGACGTTATCTGCCGCGCATAACGAGATCACGACCCTTAAGCCGCTCGCAAGCTGCACCAAAATGCTGAAGCTCAACGTGAGCGGCAATGCGCTCAGCAGTCTGGAAGGATGCGAGGAGATGATCAAACTGACCGCCCTGAGCGCGGCAGACAACCGGATCAGCGATATCGGCGCGATCCGAAATTGTGCCCTTCTGGCAGAACTTCAGCTCTCGAACAATGAGATCTCGGATCTCTCCGCGCTCGGCAATGATTTTGAAGAGCTCACGCTTCTCGATATCACGAACAACAATGTATCAGATATCAGTGTGCTGTCTTCCTGCGCAAAGCTTGTAGCATTTGCGGCAGCTGATAACAATATCACCTCTTTAAGAGGGCTGGAGGAGAAACCGGAACTGATGGCGGTCCTCATCTCCGGCAACAACGTATCGGATCTCAGTCCTCTCAGCGGGTCGCTTAATAAGCTCTCCTATCTGGATTTTGGCAGTAATCAGGTGTCCGATCTCTCCGTTCTGAAAGGTCTGTCGGTCAAGAATGTCTGGCTGCTCATGGAGAAAAACAAGATCTCCGATCTGAGTCCGCTGCCGAGTCTGCTGTCTTACAGGAAGATGGCCTTTTACGGGAATCCGATCAAGGACATCTCCTTTGTGACGGCCATGACGAATGTAAACAGCGCGACCGAGCTGTACCTGAGCTATCAGGCGGATTCGGACTACGCGGTTCTCGGAGAGAGTGCCTTCCGGTACAGCGCGAATCTGGTAGATGTTCCGACCGACAAAAAAGCCGCTGTGCTCAAGGACTTCACGGAGGGAAGCGGCTTTACGGAGCCGACCTTTATGACGACAGAAGAGGCAGACCGGGAGATGGCGGAGTCTCGGAAGGAGATTCGAAAAGCCGTTTTGGGAGACTCGGCGGAGGAAGAGGAGACATCCGAGTAAGCGACTCTCGTCAGAGATAAAAGCAGAGACAAGACCGGAGACAAAAGAGGAAAATCCGGGCCGGAGGCAGGCAGGATCAGAATGGATAAGACGGAAAGTTTTAAAGCGAATCATACAGGCAGACCGTACCTGGCGGCGTTTCACTCCTACGGCCATATAGCCGATTTTGAACTTGCCGGCCGGATGCGGTTTGGCCGGACGGGCGGCCGCGGGCAGGCGCAGATCGAGGTGCCTGTTCCCAGCGTCTCCGGTCTTCACGGGGAGTTCGGATCCGCCCAGGGACACTGGTTTTACAGAGATCTGGGCAGCAGCAACGGATCGAGGATCAACGACAAAGCGCTCACGTCGGTCCACGAGATGCGGGACGGCGATATTTTGACAGTCGTTCCCAGGGATGACGAGCAGCAGGAGCCGGCGTTTGCGGGCATCTTTGTCAGGCTCCGGGACGGGGAGGAACTGATCTGGAGAAAGATCCGGCTTGCGCCGGGGATGCCGCCGATCCGCATAGGGCGGCAGGAGAGCGGGCTGTCCCCGGAGGATCCCACGCTCTCCGCGAGTCACGCCCTTTTCAGGTACGGAAGCGACGGCCTGAGCGTTCTGGATGAAGGGAGCCTTAACGGCGTGGTCGTGAACGGAGAGAGGTGCGACGCAAGACAGCTGAAGCCGCTGGATGTCGTCCGGCTGGGCCGCTCATTATGGGTTTTCACGGAAGATGTCCTGTGGTCGGGAGAGATCCGGGAGGCTGCGACCAATGTCAAAAAAGAGCGCGCGTCAGTTCCCGAAGGAGCGGTTTCCGCATCCGGACCGGCTCCGGCGGCCCGCCCCGCGAAAAACTTCGACGGCAGCAGGCTTGTGATCGACATAGACGAGCGGAGCGTCTGGAAAAACTTCAGAAAGCGCGTTCTGCTCAGCGATATCCACCTGACGGTGGAGCCGGGCGACATGGTCCTGATCCTGGGCGGATCGGGCGCCGGCAAGTCGACGTTCATAAAGTCCGTCATGGGCTACGATAAGGCCGAAGGCACCATTCGGTACGGCGATATGGACGTCTATAAAGACTACGAGGACATGAAGCATGAGATCGGCTATGTCCCGCAGCAGGATCTCGTGCGTCCCAGTGACAATGTGAGAGATACGCTCATGGCGGCGGCGCGCATCCGCATGCCCGGGGACTCCACTTTGCAGGAGCAGTCGGCGCGGGTGGACTGGCTGATGGAGGTCCTCGGCCTTACGGCGGAGAAAGACAATCTGATCGGCTCGATCAGCGGCGGGCAGAAGAAGCGGGTCAGCATCGGGATCGAGCTGGCGGCGGATCCGGCGCTGTTCTTCCTCGATGAGCCGGACTCGGGGCTGGACGGCCCCACGGCGAGCGGACTTATGGAGCAGCTGCGGACGATCGCAGATCTGGGAAAGATTGTAATGGTGATCACGCACTCGCCCGACAGGGCGTTTCACCTCTTTACAAAGGTGATCGTTCTGGGGAAGACGGAGGACCAGGTGGGGCATCTGCTCTTTTTTGGCACGCCGTCTCAGGCGCTCTCCTTCTTCGGGACGGACAGATTGGAGATGATCGTCCGTCGGATCAACAGCATCGCGGAAGGCGGCGAAGGCCTGGCCGATCACTATTATTCACAGTACGCGCAGTGGGAGGCGGAGCATGGCGGCAGACAATAAGGAAGCTAAGGAATCGTCATTTGCAAGGCAGGTCGGCGTGTGCCTGAGCCGGTGCAGGAGAGCGTTCATCAATGAGAACGGCTGGAAGCTCATCGTCTCGGTGGGCCTCATCATGCTGCTGATCTCCACCGTAACGGGAGAGGATCTCTTTGTGACGGACAAGGCGACGCGCAACGGCTGTTTTGCCCTGATCTGCGCCTGCATCTGGACAGGTATCTTCAATTCGATCCGGTCGGTCTGCAAAGAGCGGGACATTATCAAGAGAGAGCATCGAACAGGCCTGCGCATGTCCTCCTATGTAGTCGCGCATGTGATCCACGAAGGAATGCTGTCGATGGTCGAGGCATTTGTGGCAGCAATTATAATATGGCTGGTCAACAGCAGTCACTTTATTAAGAACGGCGTAATCTTACCTTCGGGCCTGGAGCTGTGGATCTCCTTTTTCCTGATCATTTTCGCGTCGGATATTTTCGCGATGATGATCTCTTCTGTTGTGACAAATGAGAACACGGCCATGACGGTCATGCCCTTTGCGCTGATCGTCCAGATGATCTTCGCCGGGGTTGTTTTCGAGCTGGAAGGGATCACGGAGAAGATCTCTCACTTTACGATCAGCCGATGGGGAATGAACAGCCTCTGCGCCATAGCCGGCTACAACGATCTGACCTTCTTTTCGTATGTCAAGGAGTGGGAGTCGACGCCGGAAAACGTGGCCAAAATATGGCTGGTCCTTCTTGGATTTGTGGTGCTGAACGGCGTGCTGTCCTGGATCGCACTGCTGAACGTGGATCGATATTAAACAGTTAGTATACTGACGGAGAAAAGAAAGGAGAGGCAAATGAAGCAGACAGAGAACAAGGAACTGTTTGGGAATGCAAAGGCTTTTACGGATCTTAAAGAGATCAGCGTTCTGGACATAGGACCGCTGCGGATCGGCCAGGTGGAAAACCGGGAAGCGGCAACGGGAATGACGGTATTGATCTTGGAGGAAGGCATGCGGGCCGGACTGGATGTCAGAGGTGGAGGCCCGGCTTCCAGAGACAGCCAGATTCTTAATCCGCTCATGGCCGCCCAGCAGATCCACTCGGTCGTCCTTTCGGGCGGCAGTGCGTTCGGACTGGGCGCGGCCAACGGAGTTATGAAATTCCTTGAAGAAAAGGATATAGGATTTGACACTGGCGTGGCCAAGGTCCCGCTCGTGGTACAGTCGGATATCTTCGATCTCTCTGTTGGACAGGCGAACGTCCGCCCGGACGCCGAAATGGGATACGCAGCAGCCAAGGCGGCTTTCGAATCCCCGAATTACAGGGACGGCAATTACGGCGCGGGCTGCGGCGCATCGGTCGGCAAAGCCGGCGGTATGGAGACGGCAATGAAAACCGGCGTCGGAAGCTATGCCGTGCAGATCGGAGACCTGAAACTCGGCGCGATCGTAGTGCTCAATGCTCTGGGAGATATTTATGACTGGAAGAACGGCAGGCAGATCGCGGGACTTCTCAGCGAGGATAAGAGTGAGCTCGCGAGTACGATGCAGACTATGTGCCGCTCCATTGAGGTGATCGACAACAAGTTCACGGGCAATACGACGATCGCGGTGATCATTACAAACGCGCACTTCGAGAAGGCGCAGCTGTGCAAGATCGCCGGAATGGGACATGACGGATACGCCAGGTCCATTAATCCGGTGCACACTTCCGCGGACGGAGACAGCATTTATGCCGTGTCTGTGGGAGAAGTGGCGGCAGATCAGGATCTGGTGGGAGCGCTCGGCGCGCAGGTCCTGAGCGAAGCGATCGTCCGCGCCGTCACTTCCGCCGATAGTGCTTACGGACTGTCTAGCGCCAAAGATCTCGGATTTGTCTGAGAAGCGGATATGGCGGAAGTTGAGGCCTGTGTGAAGTCTCTGCTGTAAGAAGACGGCGCCGTGAAAACCGAGAAAATACTGTGATGCTCAGACATCAGATGGTATGATTCAATATGGGAGAATCTGATCGAGGGAGACATTAACGTTTTGAAAAAAGGTAAAGATGACAGGCAGGGGCCGGGAGAACTGGCAGAAAGTATATATTTTATCGTATTGCCTTTGCTGTGCATCGCTTCGCTCATGAGAGGATGCGGAGCGAGGAGCGCGGAGATCACGCAGTCGAAGCAGCAGACGGTCTCGGAGACTGTCACAGAGCAGCAGTACGGGACGAAAGAGGCGGGTGAGACGCCGCAGAATGCAGCCGGGCAGCAGGAGGAAGCCGGGGAGACGGCGGGGCAACAAGCGCAGGCTGCCGGATCCGCAGGGCAGACGGCGAAGTCGGAAAGTGTGCCGCAGATCCCTGTGAGGAGCGAGGGAGAACGCAAAAATCCCTATGACCCCACTAAATTTTCCTATGTAGATGAGACTTCGGACAATATAACCTATCAGGACGAGAACTATGAGTCTCTGCAGGGAATTGACGTCTCGGACCATCAGGGCGAGATCGACTGGAAAACAGTCGCGGACGCGGGCTATGAGTTCGTCTTCGTGCGCGCGGGTTTTCGCGGCTATGGCGATGAGGGCACCCTCAACGAGGACACCATGGCGATCGAGTATATGAGGGACGCAGAGAAAGCGGGCCTCGAAGTCGGCGCCTACTTTTTCTCGCAGGCGATCAACGAAGAAGAGGCGGCAGAGGAAGCGCGCTTTGCGGCGGATATCATAAAGCGGTCGGGAGTTAAGATGACATTGCCGCTGGCCTATGACCCCGAACTTGCGGGCGGCAGCGCGGGGCGCGCCAACAATCTCTCCCGCGAGCAGGTGTGCAGCAATGCACTCGCTTTCAAAAGAGCGGCGGAAGAAGAACTTCACTGCAAGGTCGCCCTGTACACCAATCTCTTCTGGGAGAACACCTATTTTGACGTTGAGACACTGGACCAGTTTGAGATCTGGTACGCGGATTATGAGCCGGTCCCGCAGACGAACTACACCTTTACGTGGTGGCAGTATACGGAGACGGGTTACGTCCCCGGGATCAAGGGAGAGATGGATATAAATCTGTGGATCAGAAGGGTCGACTGACCGGGCAGTAGAAAGATCAGGAAAAAGAAAGATCAGGAATCAGGAAGAAAATCAGATGATCAGCAAAAATCAAATCTGGAAAATTTACGGAACGGCGTTTAAGGATATGACCAAGGAACTGCTCGCCAAGACGGAACTGGCGGACCTCATCGGGGACAGAAAGGCCAGGGTCGCGATCAAGCCGAACCTGGTAGTCGCCTCTCCGGCCGAGTTCGGCGGCACGACGCACCCCGAGGTGGTGGCGGGCATTGTCGAATATCTGCAGGAGAATCATTTTGAGAGCATAACGATCGTTGAGGGCTCCTGGGTGGGTGACCGGACATCGGACGCCTATAAATATTGCGGCTACAAGGAACTGTGTGAGAAGTATGATGTGCCCTTCGTGGACGGACAGAAGCAGAGGTGGCACGAAGTGAACTGCGCCGGCATGAAGCTGAACGTCATCGACTACGTGGACAAGATCGACTTCCTGATCAACGTGCCGGTGATCAAGGGCCACTGCCAGACCAAAATGACCTGTGCGCTCAAGAATCTCAAGGGACTTCTCCCCAACACGGAGAAATCCCGCTTCCACCGCATGGGGCTGCACAAGCCGATCGCGCATCTGCAGGCCGGCATTCATCAGGACTTTATCGTGATCGACCACATCTGCGGCGACTACGACTTTGAAGAGGGCGGAAATCCCGTCGTGCGCAACTGCGTGATGGCGGCACTGGATCCGGTCCTTGTGGACAGTTATGCCTGCAGCCTGCTGCAGTATATGCCGGATGAGGTCCCCTACGTGCGCATGGCGGAGAAGCTCGGGATCGGAACCGCCGACCTCGACTCCGCGCAGATCATTGATCTGGGGGGCTTTAACGGATACGCCGGAAAAGAGATGCAGGAAGATTATCCGAGAAAGCACAAGCTTCTGGAAGTTTCATACGCCGTTGACGAAGTGGACTCCTGCAGCGCCTGCTACGCGAGCCTTGTCGGCGCCCTCTGGAGACTCAAGGAGGAGGGCCTTCTCGAGATGCTTGATACGCCGATCGGCATAGGCCAGGGCATGCAGGGAAAGACCGGAAAGCTGGGCGTGGGCAAGTGCACGAAGGACTTTGACGTGTGCATCATGGGATGTCCGCCGGACGAAGAGAAGATCTATCAGGAACTGAGGGCGTATATCGGACGGGACAAAACAGCCGTGTCCGGTGAATAAAGAGGACTTCCCGGCAGACCTGTGTGTGACCACGGAGGCTACAGAAGATGGCGAAGATCAATAATCACAAGCTGGCGCTCCTGTATATGATGCGGGAACTGCTGCAAAAGACAGATGAGGAGCACGTTCTCAACGCGACGGAACTGATCAAGGCGCTGGAGGGCTATAACTGCGAGGCGGACCGAAGGACGATCTACAGCAACGTGGAGATCCTGCAGGAGTTCGGCCTGGATGTGATCAAAAAAGAGAACGGCCAGGGATACTACATCGGCTCGAGAGATTTCGAGCTGCCGGAACTCAAGCTCCTGGTGGACGCCGTGCAGTCCTCCAAATTCATCACGGAGAAGAAATCGCGGGAGCTGATCGGAAAGCTCATGCAGCTGGCGGGTGAGCAGAAGGCGAAGCAGCTCAACCGCTCGGTCTTTATCCGGAACCGCATGAAGACGGGCAACGAAAAGGTCTATTACAACGTGGACGCGCTGCACGAGGCTATGAACCGGAACCGCCAGATCAGGTTCCGATACGGCGAGTGGAGCACCGGGAAGCAGCTTGTCATGAAAAAGGGCGGCAGGGAATATTTTGTCAGCCCATGGGCCCTCACCTGGGACGACGAGAACTATTATCTGATCGCTTTCGACGAGGAAGCGGGCATCATCAAGCACTACCGGGTGGACAAGATGCTCGATATCGGGCTGACCGACCGGGAGAGGGTCGGTCAGGAGGCCTTTCAGGATTTTGACCTGGCTGCATTCTCCAAGAAGACGTTCGGCATGTTCGGCGGGCCGGACGCGGAAGTTGTACTGCGGTGCGAGGAGAGCCTTGTCGGCGTGATCATCGATCGGTTCGGCAGGGAGACCGCCATCGTGCCGGAGGACGGAGGGTACTTTCATGTGCGCGTCACGATTGCGGTGAGCCCGCAGTTCTACGGCTGGGTGACGGGCATCGGCGCGGGGATCGAGATCGTTTCTCCCGCTCACGTGCGCGACGGCTACAGAGAGTATCTGCAGACGATTCTGGCAAAATATTGAAAGCGGAGGGAATCCTGTTGGCAATGCGGAAGAAGGAAGCGAAATGAAGGCACGGAAAATACAGGGAGATTCCGGAGTCTTTACCAAGTTGTCCATTTTATGGTCGAACTTGTCTATGTACAATGAGGCCGGTAAAGGATAAAATAGTAGTAGTTTTAGGCACATCAGCTGCAAATAAAAAGGAGATGTATAGCAAAATGAAAGATTTTAAGGCGGAATTCAGAAAAATTGGTATTGTTCCCGTAGTGGTATTGGATGATGCGAAGGATGCAGCGCCTCTTGCAAAGGCACTCACAGAGGGCGGTCTTCCCTGCGCAGAGGTTACATTCCGTACCGCAGCGGCGGCAGATGTGATCAAGATCATGACAGAAGAATATCCCGACATGCTGGTTGGCGCAGGCACAGTCCTGACAACAGAGCAGGTTGACCGCGCGATCGCTTGCGGCGCGAAGTTCATCGTAAGCCCCGGCCTCAATCCCGAAGTCGTAAAATATTGCCTGGACAAGGGCATCCCGGTAACTCCCGGCACACAGACTCCCAGCGAGATGGAGCAGGCTCTTGCTCTCGGTCTTGACTTTGTCAAGTTCTTCCCCGCTGAGCCCGCAGGCGGCCTCAAGATGATCAAGGCTGTTGCAGCTCCTTATGTAAACCTGAGCTTCATGCCCACCGGCGGCATCAACGCCAACAATGTAAGAGATTATCTTGCTTATGACAGAATCGTAGCTTGCGGCGGTAGCTGGATGGTTCCGAAGAAGCTTGTCAACGAGGGCAAGTTCGACGAGATCAAGGCTCTGGTAGCAGAGGCAGCAGCAATCGTTAAGGAAGTCCGCGGCTGATCATTTGCCGTCAACATGACATTTAGGAGGGAATAAATTATGAAATTTGATCTTAAACCTGAGGGAACTTATAAGTATGACGCAGTCAGCCTCGGAGAAGTAATGCTTCGTCTTGATCCCGGCGAAGGCCGTATCCGCACAGCTCGTTCTTTTCGCGCATGGGAAGGCGGCGGCGAGTACAACGTTATCCGCGGCCTGCACAAGTGCTTCGGCATGAACACTGCTGTTATCACTGCTTTTGCAGACAACGAAGTCGGTAAGCTGATGAAGGATTTCATCGAGCAGGGCGGCGTAGGCACAGACCTGATCTACTGGAAGAAGACTGACGGTATCGGCAGAATCTGCAGAAACGGCCTGAACTTCACAGAGAGAGGCTTCGGCATCCGCGGCGCCATGGGCTGCTCCGACAGAGCAAACACTGCAATCTCTCAGGCTACTCCCGAAGATTTCGATTTCGAGTACATCTTCGGCACACTCGGCGTTCGCTGGCTGCACACCGGCGGTATCTATGCAGCTCTTTCCGAGCAGGCATGCGAGACCGTTATCGCGGCTTGCAAGACCGCTAAGAAGTACGGCACATTCGTATCCTATGACCTCAACTATCGTCCTTCCATGTGGAGTGCGATCGGCGGCCTTGCAAAGGCTCAGGAAGTCAACAAGGAAGTTGCCAAGTATGTCGACGTCATGATCGGCAACGAGGAAGACTTCACGGCATGCCTCGGCTTTGCAATCGAAGGCAACGACGAGAACCTCAAGGAACTCAACATCGACGGCTACAAGAAGATGATCGGCGAAGCAGCCAAGACCTATCCTAACTTCAAGGCTGTTGCTACCACTCTTCGTACCGTTAAGACCGCTACAGTTAATGACTGGAAGGCTCTTTGCTGGGCAGGCGGCGAGATCTACATGTCCAAGGAATACAACGGGCTTGAGATCATGGACCGCGTAGGCGGCGGCGACTCCTTCGCATCCGGCCTTGTTTACGGTCTGATGTCAACCGGCGGTACCGAGAAGGCTGTCAACTACGGTGCAGTTCACGGCGCACTGGCTATGACAACTCCCGGCGACACCTCCATGGCTACCGTTGACGAAGTCGAAGGCATCATGGGCGGCGCAGGCGCAAGAGTTAAGAGATAATCTGTTTGCGCGGCGAACATTTGGGGGATTTCAGATTCATTTGATGAAATTCCGCCGGATGGTGTATAATGATAGAAGCGACAGCAGTCGCGCACTATCGCTGTTCCCTTCGCGGGAGCAGACAAGATTACGGTTATGTGGAACACCACAGAGAGGGGGATTCTCTGCAAGGTGGGCCTATACATAATATGTGACTCCTTGATAGCGGAAAAGGGGGCGTTTTCATTTCGCACTGCGGTGCGGCGTGGGAGCGCCTCTTTTTCTGCGCATACGGAAAGAAGATTTGTATTCGTCACGTCAATGTGGTAAAGTGTATCTGTCTATGCATTTGAATATTTTACTCAAAAGACATCATAAATGAGGTACTGTTATGCACAAAGAATTTCTAATGGGCAACGAGGCGATCGCGCTGGGAGCGCTCGCCGCGGGCGTGAACCTGGTCTCCGGCTATCCGGGCACCCCGTCGACGGAAGTGCTCGAGACGATTGCGAAGAGAAATCCGGGAAATGTGTATGTGGAGTGGTCGATCAATGAAAAGGCAGGCATGGAAGTGGCTGCCGGCGCGGCCTACACGGGAGCCCGCGCGCTGGTGACCATGAAGCAGGTCGGCCTGAATGTGGCGTCCGATCCGCTGATGAGCCTTGAGTACATCGGCGTCAAGGGCGGCATGGTAGTGCTTGTGGCGGACGACCCGGGTCCGATCTCCTCCCAGACAGAGCAGGACACGCGGACTTTCGGCATGTTCTCCAAGGTGCCGGTGTTTGATCCGGCGTCTGTGGCGGAAGCCTATGAGATGATCCAGGAAGCTTTTGACTTCTCGGAAAAGTACGGAACGCCCGTATTCTTCCGCGCGACCACGAGAGTGGATCACGGTTATGAGGCGGTCGAGGTCAAGGATCCCGCAGAGTATTATGTCAATAAGCCGGAAGGGTTTGTGAAGGACCCCTCCAGATGGGTCATCTTCCCCAGGCTGTCTGTAAAGAACCACGCGCTGATCGAGAAGAGAAACGCACGGCTGAAGGATGTGCTCTCGGACTATCCCCGGAATCAGATCCTGAAGGAAGCCGAACCTGCCGGATGTCGCAAGGGAATCGCGACCCACGGCGTCAACTTCATGTATACGCTGGACTCCCTGCACGGGAGAGACGCCCGCGTCATGAGAGTGGCGACGCCCTTCCCCTTCCCGGAAAAGTTGGCGCTGGACTTCCTTGAAGGACTCGACGAAGTGCTGTGCGTAGAGGAGCTGGATCCCG
Organism: Lachnospiraceae bacterium; assembly: GCA_045546175.1. Lineage (GTDB taxonomy): Bacteria > Bacillota > Clostridia > Lachnospirales > Lachnospiraceae > CAG-791. The sequence goes on from JAZQCI010000033.1 coordinate 18,274, forward strand.
TGATCGAGCGCGCGCTCACCTTTATCTGCGGCAAGTACGGCCTCAAGGTAAAGATTCGCGGCAAGCTCACCGGCGATATCCCGCCTTCAGGGGAGAACTCCATGGAGATCGTCGGGAATGCGCTGACGCAGTTCCTTGGAGAGACGGCCGGGAACGGTGCGCAGTCCGAAAGCGGCAATGTTTTGCCCCAGCCGCCGGCCCTGCCCGTCAGGCCTCCGGTGCTGTGCGCGGGATGTCCCCACAGGGCTTCTTTCTATGCGGTCAAGGTCGCCATGCGCGGGAAGAAGACCATTTACTGCGGCGATATCGGCTGCTATACGCTGGGAAATGCCGCGCCTCTGGATATGTGCGACACCTGCCTCTGCATGGGCGCAGGCATCGGCATTGCGCAGGGCGTGGGACATATTGAACCGGATACAAAGTGCTTTGCATTTGTGGGAGACTCCACTTTCTTTGCATCGGGGATCACGGAGACGATCAACGCCTTTTACAATCAGGCGGATATGACTCTGGTCGTTCTGGACAATTCGACGACGGCCATGACCGGCCACCAGCCGCATCCGGGCACCGGACGCACGGTGATGGGCCAGATCGTGGAGAAGGTCAGCATCGAGAAGGTCCTCAGAGCGATCGGCCTCAAAGTGGTGGAGACAGTGGATCCGCTGGATTACGCGCTCTCCGTGGAGACGGTAAAGCGCGTCGCGGACGAGCCCGGCGTCAAGGCCATCATCTTCCGGTCGCCCTGTATTGCGATCTCTAAGCCCAAGGGACACTCCCACGTGGATCCCGACAAGTGCATCGCCTGCGGCAAATGCATCCGGGAACTGGGATGCCCGGCGCTCATTCTGGGTGAGGACGGCAAAAAAGCGAAGATCGACACTTCCATGTGCACCGGCTGCACGCTCTGCGAGCAGCTCTGCCCGGTGAAGGCGATCTCGGGCGGCTATAAAAACGACACGGCGATTCCCGGCGAAGACCTGCAGAAAGGAGGCCGTCATGAGTAAGAACATCATTTTGTGCGGCGTCGGCGGGCAGGGCACTATTTTGGCGTCGAGACTGATCGCGACGGCGGCCATGGACAGAAATATTCCCATCAAGACTGCGGAGACCATCGGAATGGCGCAGCGCGGCGGCAGTGTTTTCAGCCACCTGCGGCTGGGCGAAGGGACAAATTCCCCGCTGATCGGCAAGGGCGAAGTGGACCTGATCATCGGCTTTGAGCCGGGAGAAACGGTCCGGCAGCTTCCTTTCCTGAAGAAAGGCGGCGCAGTGGTCGTCAGCAGCAGGCCGGTGATGCCGGTGAGCGCCATGATCGGCCAGTCAAATTACGACGCAGACGCCATGATCGAGTACCTGAAAGCGCACGTGGAGTGCCTGACGATCGTGGACGCGGACAAGGCCGCGGGGGAGCTGGGCAGCGCCAAAGTATTGAACGTCGTACTTCTGGGAGCCGCCCTCAAGAGCGGTGAGCTGGGGCTCAGCGAGGAAGATCTGGAGAACGCGGTGCGCGAGAAAGTGCCGGAGAAATTCCTCGAATTAAATAAAAAAGCACTGTCCTGGAGCAAGTGAGCATGGAGGTAAAAAATGCAAATCAATGAGAAGCAGCTGGCACAGGTAAACAATCAGATTAAGCGTCTGATCGCCGCAGACAATTTCTACGGAAAGCGCCTCAAAGAGGCGGGCATCGACCATGTCGAGAGTGTGGAGGATTTCTTAAATCTTCCTTTTTCCGAGAAACAGGACCTGCGCGAGGCGTATCCGCTGGGACTTATGACCTGCAAGGAAGACGAAGTGGTCAGGATCCACTCTTCTTCGGGCACGACGGGAATGCCTGTCATCATTCCCTATACCGCCAAAGACGTGGACGACTGGGGCGAGATGTTCAAGCGCTGCTATGAGTTCGCGGGCATCACGAAAGAGGACCGCATCCATATCACGCCCGGTTACGGCCTGTGGACAGCGGGAATCGGTTTCCAGAACGGCTGCGAGAAGCTCGGCGCCATGGCCATCCCCATGGGACCCGGCAACACCGAAAAGCAGCTGCAGATGATGATGGACCTGAAATCGACAGTCCTGTGCGCGACATCCTCTTACGCGCTGCTTCTGGCCGAGGAGATCGAGAAGAGGGGCATCGCCGACAAGATCCACCTCAAGAAGGGCGTCATCGGCTCGGAGCGCTGGGGCGAGAAGATGCGCAAGCGCATCTCCAAGGAGCTCGGCATAGAGCTTTACGATATTTACGGCCTGACGGAGATCTACGGCCCCGGCATCGGCATCAACTGCAAATATGACACCGGCATGCACTACTGGGACGACTATCTGTATCTGGAGATCATCGATCCGCAGACCGGCAAGAACATTCCCGACGGCGAGTGGGGCGAGATCGTCATCACGACGCTCGTCAAGGAGGGCGCGCCGCTCATTCGTTTCCGCACGCACGACCTCTCCAGGATCATTCCGGGCGAGTGCCCTTGCGGCAGCAAGTTCCCCCGCATCGACGTGATCACCGGCCGAAGCGACGACATGATGAAGATCAAGGGCGTCAACGTGTTCCCCAAGCAGATCGAGGAGATCCTGGGAACCTTCCCCGAGCTGTCCAGCGAGTACCAGATCCGCATCTCCCACCTCGACGGCAAGGACAGTATGCGTATCTATGTCGAGACCAGCGGCAGCAACGACTTCAAGGCCCTGCAGCAGAAGATCGCGGCAGCGGTCAAGAGCAAGATCGGCTTCACGCCCATCGTCTATGTGGTGGAGCTCGGTTTCCTGCCCCGAAGCGAGAAGAAGTCCAAGAGGGTCATCGACGAGAGATTCCAATGACAAAAGTGAACATGATGAAAAAAGACAGGCGCGGGCGCCTGTCTTTTTTGATATAATTTACTGTAGTATGCCTTTCAGATTCGCAGCAGGAGGTTAACATGAAAGTCTGTCTTTTAAACGAGTCCTTTCCGCCTGTGATTGACGGAGTAGTCAACGTACTCATGAATTACGCCAATTATATGATGAGCGATTTCGGCGCCCAGATCGAGGTCGGAACGCCCAGATATCCGGATGGCAAATATGACGAATATCCTTACAAGGTGGTTGCTTATCCCAGTTTCGACACGTCCGCGCAGACCAACGGATACCGCACCGGGAACCCTCTGGTCGGAGAGGCGGTCTCGGAGCTGGCAGATTTCGGCCCTGATATCATTCACACCCACGGTCCCGCGTCGGCGACGGTCGTGGCGCGCCTTGTGCGCGAGATGACGGGAGCGCCGATCATCTTTACCTACCACACGAAATATGACATCGATATCCGAAGAGCCGCTAAAATAGACCTGATCGCCGACGAGACGATTAAGGCCATGGTCGGCAATATCGAGGCCTGCGACGACATCTGGGTCGTCAGCGACGGAGCCGGAAAATCACTGAAGGCGCTCGGTTTTCAGGGCGACTACCGTGTCATGAACAACGGTGTCGATTTTGCCAAGGGCAGAGTGGACAAGGAAGCCGTCGACAAGGCGACGGCCGGCTATGATCTGCCGAAAGACGTCCCCATGTTTTTGTATGTCGGCAGGCTCATCAACTACAAGAATCTGCCGCTGATCCTGGACGCTCTGAAAATTCTGGCGGACAGCGGACAGGATTTCCGCATGGTCTTTATCGGAAAAGGCCCGGACAAAGAGGTGCTCGAGCAGAAAGCCGAGGAACTGGGACTGATGGGCGGGGAGAACCCCAAGGTCTTCTTCACCGGCCCGATCTACGACCGCGACGTGTTGCGCGCGTGGAACACGAGAGGCGATCTCTTCCTGTTCCCGTCCACCTTCGATACCAACGGGCTGGTCGTGCGTGAGGCGGCGGCCTGCGGGCTGGCCAGCGTACTGATTAAGGACTCCTGCGCGGCGGAAGGCATCACCGATGACCGCAACGGCTTTATTATCGAGGAGTCCGCGGAGGCGATGGCACAGCTCCTGATGAGAGTCTGCAAAGACCTCGACCACGTGCACGACGTGGGTCAGCACGCGATGGACGAGATCTATCTCTCCTGGCAGGAATGCGTGGCGAAGGCCTATGAGCGCTACCAGTATATCCTCGCCAAAAAGAAGATCGGCGCGATGCCCTCCCGCAAGAAACAGTTCACCGACAATATGGTCAGTATGGTCGCAAAGGCAATGGAAGAGACGCACAAGGCGCGTATGAATGTTAAGGAAGCAGTGGGCGATATGCGCGCCAAAGCGCTGGATATGGTGGAGTATACCCAGGCGGAGATGCGCTCTCTGGACAGCCAGAAGCTTCGCTGGAATGACGTTGTGGAAGACTTGTGGACAGAAGCGGAGGAGCTTTTCAGGAAGTGAAAAAGCAATATGATTTTCGGAAAATGTCGTTCTATCAGATCTGGATCCGGAGCTTTTGCGACGGAAACGGCGACGGGATCGGCGACCTTTACGGCGTCTACGACAAACTGGAATATATCAAAAAACTTGGCGTGGACGGCATCTGGTTCAGCCCGATCTACCCTTCGCCCAACGCGGATTACGGCTATGACATCTCCGATTACAAGAACATACATCCCGAATACGGGACACTGGAGCAGTTTAAAAAAGTGCTGGACCGCGCACATGAGCTGGGGCTCAAAGTGCTGCTGGATCTGGTAATCAATCACACCTCGGACGAGCATCCCTGGTTTATAGAGAGCTGCAAGGGAGGCAAGGACAACCCCTACAGCGATTATTACATCTGGCGAGAGCCCCGCTTTAAAGGCGAGGAGAAGCTTCCGCCCAACAACTGGTACAGCCAGTTTGAGGGGATCGCCTGGGAGTACAACGAGCAGAGAGAACAGTACTATCTTCACGTTTTTGCCAAAAAACAGCCGGACCTGAACATGGACAACCCAAAAGTCCGCGAAGAGGTCAAGAGCATCATGCGCTTCTGGCTGGATATGGGCGTGGACGGATTCAGGGAGGACGTCATCAACTTTATCTCCAAGAACCCGGATATGCCGGACGGCTGGTCCTTTGTGCCCGCGATCAACGGACTGCCCTTTTACAAGGACGGCCCCAACCTGCACAAGTATCTGGAGGAGTTCCGGCAGGTGGCGCGCGAGTACGGCGCCGTGCAGATCGGAGAGGCGCCCTTTACCTCAGTGAAGACGGCTCTCACCTATATCGGCGGCCGCAAGAGGGTCCTGGACATGCTGATCCAGTTTGACACCATGTTCGCGGACTGCTTCATGACCGAGTACATCTATCACGGCTTCCGGCTGCGCAAGCTCAAGAGCGCTTTCCGGCGCTGGCAGTACGGCCTGCAGGGAAAGGCCTGGTTTGCGCTGTACCTGGAGAACCACGACCACCCGCGCGTCGTGAGCAGATACGGAAATCTGCGCTGGTGGAAAGAGTCGGGATCGATGCTCGCGGCCTGCTATATTTTGCAGAGGGGGACGCCCTTCCTGTACCAGGGGCAGGAACTGGGCATGACCAATATCGCGCTCAATTCCATCGACAAGTACATCGATGTGGCCGCGAAAAATGCGTATAATACCTTCTTCTTGAAGGATTCGGTGGAGCGCAGGCTCGAGCGCATTCATGTGTCGACCCGCGACTCGGCCAGGACGCCGGTGCAGTGGACGGACGGCAAAAACGCGGGATTCACGACCGGGAAACCGTGGTTTTATGTCAACCCCAACTACTCGTTCATCAACGCCGAGGCGGAGGACAAAGATCCGCACAGCATCCTGAATTTTTACAGGCGATGCCTTGCGCTCAGAAAGCACAGCCGGACGCTGCTCTTTGGAACCTATCGGGAATACTTCCCTCAGAGCAGCAAAATATTCATGTACGAGAGAAAGTATACGGATAAAGCAAACGGGCTGGAGGAGAGGATCCTTGTGGTCTGCTCCTTCGACGCGCATGACCGTTCCTACCGCATGCCGAGAGGGTATAATTACAAGAAGGGAAGACTGATCCTGGACAATTATATCTCCGAAGAAGAGATGCGGGCCGGAGAGACGGCGCAGCCCTGCGCGCTGAAGCCTTATGAGGTTCAGGTGTGGAAATTCCGCAAAAAGCTGTGAGATTTTTGGACAATCAGAACATAAGGGAACTAAAGATATGAGTGGAACAGAAATTTTTGGATTGATCACAGGAATGCTGGGCGGGCTTGCGCTGTTCATGTTCGGCATGAACGTGATGAGCGACACGCTGACGCAGCTTGCAGGCGGAAAACTCAGCGGCCTCATCGATAAGATCACCGCAAACCGCTTTGCCGGCTGGGCATTCGGCACGATCCTGGCGGTATTTGTGCAGTCATCGGTTACGACGGTAATGGTCGTCGGACTTGTCAACTCGGGCATTATGACGGTGGCGCAGTCCGCGGGCGTTACGATCGGAGCAAACCTCGGGACAACGGCAACGGCCTGGCTCCTTAGCTTGAACTCGCTGGGCGGCTCCTTCTGGCTGCAGCTTCTCAAGCCGTCTTCCTTTACGCCCTTCCTGGCCATCGGAGGCGTCGTGTTCCTGATGTTTGCCAAGGGCGACAAACAGAGGTCGATCGGCACGATCGTCGTGGGATTTTCCGTCATGATGATCGGTATGGATATGATGAGCGATTCTGTGGCGCCGCTGCAGAATGTCCCGGCTTTCAACCAGATGATGCTGCGCGCTACGAACCCTTTGATCGGCGTGCTTGTGGGAATCGTGTGTACGCTTATGATCCAGAGTTCGGCGGCCGCCATCGGTATTCTGCAGGCGCTCGCAATGTCCGTAGGAGTTACCTACGGGATGGCGATTCCGATCGTCTGCGGCGCACAGCTGGGGACCTGCCTCACAGCGATCCTTGCGTCGCTCAGCGGCGGCAACAAGGGCAAAAGAGCAGCGCTGTTCCACCTCAGCTACAACCTGATTCGAAATACGATATTCCTGATAGCTTTCAGCATTCTGTCCGGCATGTTTAACTTTGCTTTTCTCAGTGAGAAGAGCGGAGCGGTCGGAATCGCTGCTTTCCACACGCTGATCAACCTGGTGGGGAGCGCGGTATTCCTGCCTCTGACAAGACCTCTTGTCAAGCTGGTGCACGTTATCCTTCCCTTCAATGCGGCGGAGAAAGAGGAAGAAGCAGACACACTTTCCATCCTCAACCCTCTGTTTCTGCAGAACCCCGCATTCGCGATCGATCAGGTCAGGACCGCCTCTTTCATGCTGGCAGATGTGGTACAGGAATACTATGACGCTTATCTGGATATGATCGACAAGGACCTGGATGAGAAGTCCGAGGAAATGAAGCATCTGGATACCAAGGCGGATCATTATGTGAGCCAGATCAGGAAATACTGCATACGCCTCTCCGAGCACAGGATGCATGACGCGGACGCCAGAAATCTCGCCTTTTTGAGCAGCGTTGTGAACAACTGCGCGGAAATGGCGGATAAGATCGGGTTTATGGAGGAGTCCTTTACGGGGCTCAAGAAGAAGGGTGACAGCTTCTCCGAGGAAGCGAGGAAGGACCTGAGCACATTCGGAAGCGCTGTCCAGGAAATTCTGGAAGCAACCGTGCACGACTACGCGACGCAGAATACAAGGCTTGCCGGTACCGTTCAGGGTTACAGGGAGATCATCACGGACCTTCTGGGCCGGATCAACAGAAGAAATGTAAGAAGACTTCACAACGGCGAGTGCAGCCCGGACGGCAGCAGGGCCTTCTCGGAAATCTGTACCGGATATGAGCGGATCATCGACCGCTGTGACAGCATTGCCAGACATATCCTTCTGAATGCCGGAGAGAAGGCTCCGGAACCTACGCAGGAGCAGTATGAGAGGATTAAGGCTCTCTTCAATGACAAGTTTTTGGAGCTGGAGTGAGGTGCGGGAGTGTTGGAACTGTACCGTCCGGCTTTACAGGGCGAGTGCCGCCGGAGGGATCTCCGGCGGTATTTGTTTTTGTTCGGCATTGTGACAAATTTGCTTTTACGAGGGGCGGAAAATGGAGTATGATAAAACTCCGCACGATACAGATGCTTTCATGGCGGTCTATTACAAGCTGGGGCTGTATCTGAACAAGGAGACGGCTGCACTGGTCTGTGACCTGAGCAGTCGGATCGGGATGCCGATTCTGGAAACGGCTTTAAGGTATGCGGATCTCAAACCCATGACGCTTAAAAGCGTGAGATCGATCCGCACGCATCTGGAGAATATGAAGGAGGATCGGGGAGA
>JAZQCI010000034.1:0-30215 GCA_045546175.1 Lachnospiraceae bacterium
CGGCCGAGGCAGTGGATCCTGCACTCGCCGGTCGTGCTGTAGATTGCCTCCAGCTTGCGGTCCGCGCGCAGAACCCTGACCACTTCCGCGTACTCCTCGGGGATCGCTTCAATGTCGATCGTGTAGCGGATCCCTTCCCGGACCTTCTCCTCATCGATCACTGCCCGATAGCCCCGGATCACGCCGGCCTTTTCCATCGCATCCATGCGCTTCTTTACCGCCACGCGGGAGAGTCCCGCGGCTTTCCCAATCTCGGAATAACTCATGCGCCCGTTGTCCTTGATAAGTTCCAGTATCGTACGATCGATCTTATCCATTTTCTATTGGCGCCTCCTTAGTTGTATCTTGTGAACGATCTCTTCTGCTTTTTTGTTGCTTGTTGCTGCACAGCGTCGACTCTGTACGATTATCCTATCAGCACAAAAAGAGGAAAGCAAGGCGTCCGGTTGCGAAGCGTAAGCAGGCGGTTTCGTTTCGAAGCGTGATCGGGTGGTTTCGTTTCGAAACCGATCTCTGGGGTATCGGTATATTTTGTCGCATGGCGCAGCGAGAAAGAATGGAAGGCGGTGATGTCACGTCTTCTTTCCCGGCTTTTCTTTTCTTAGATGGTCTTCAGGATCTTATCCTGATCGCGGCGGCTATAGACAACGCGAAGGACAACGATATTCGCTTCCTCCTCATCGATCAGGTAATAGGCAATATAATTCTTCACCAGTACGCGCCGCACGTCATCCCTTTTCAGATATGGGTTATGGACCGGCCGGCCCGCTTTTGGTGTCTTACAGATTTCTTCCAGTTTCTCTTCCAGTTCATCCGCAAAGGCAGAAGCGGCGTCGGGATTTACCAGGTCATTGGCGATATAGTCAAAAGCCTCATCGATATCTGCTTCCGCGCTCTCCGTCAGAACGTAATTGTATCGATCAGATGCCATGTTTCTCCCTCAGCTTTTTCAGTGAAGACTTTCCGTCTGTGACATTTCCCTTTTCATAATCATCAATTCCACGGTTGACCATTCTGGCTTCCTCCATGGACTGCATGGTTCTCTCGTAATATTCAATATCCATCACAACAAGGCGGCCGTATCCGTTCTTTGTCACAAAGACAGGGCCGTTCTCTTCTGCGCACTTCCGCTCGATTTCCACTGTATTTTTCAAATCTCTCATCGGGACGATCTTCATGATAGCACCTCCTTGTGGCTAAATCATATATCATATTTGGTCATTTTTCAATACACAGAAAAGAATAGAAGCGGAAAATCAAGCCTGCTCACGCCTGCTCACCTCTACATCTGACGTAAAAAGGATTCCCGCTGCCCGAAGCACTATTTTGCCCGAGCAGCAGGAATCCTTTCTATTGCATCAAAGTCCGCGAATTATACTCATATAATCCTGACGTTGGTCAACTACTGCATAAATTGTCACTATTTATAACCTAATGGTTTCAGAAGCCGTCCTGCGATCAGCTCGCTTGACAGTACTTTGAATTCCTGTTATTCTTTTTATACTCCTTTAGGAGTATAGTCGGGAGATATTTACATGCTTACTCTATTTCACGGATCAGATAAAATCATAGAACGGCCGTACTACGGTGGAAGCAGGGACAATAATGATTACGGGAACGGTTTCTACTGTTCGGAAAGTCCTGACCTTGCGAGGGAGTGGAGCGTCGATGAGAACAGAGACGGTTTCTTAAACTGCTATGAGTTGGATTTATACAATCTCCGCGTGCTCCGGCTTTGCGAAGGATACAGTATTCTGCATTGGCTTGCTATTCTTTTAGAGAATCGCAAATTCCAGATTACGTCCAAACTGGCCAGAGAAGCCAGGAGATATCTTCTGAAGCATTTCTCTGTTCCGTACAAGGATTCAGACATACTGATCGGTTATCGTGCAGATGACAGCTATTTTGCTTTCGCCAACGATTTTCTGAATGGCACTATTTCTTTGAGACAGCTCGAAGAAGCCATGTATCTTGGGAAACTTGGAGAGCAGGTCGTACTTAAAAGCGAAGAAAGCTACCGGCATATAAGTTTCCTTAAATATGAACCGGTTGATGCAGCTGTATGGTATCCCCGCAGGAAAGAGCGTGATCAACGCGCAAGACAACGATATTTTGACCAGGATCGAGATGGATGGCAGCGGGGAGAACTATATATGCCGAAGATTTTAGATGAGGAGATCGGACCGAATGACACACGCATTCAGCGAATTATATATTGAGAACGCGCAGAGAGTCTTCGCGCAGATGACGCATTACGTCATTCATGATCTTAAGATGGAATACGATCCCTTCTTCCGATTATTTGTTCAGTCCGGCGTGGCCGCACAGTTCGAAAGGGGTAATCCCCGCTATGTTGCGGGAATGTCGGGAACGGAACTGGCTGAGGAAGTCATAAGGCGCGTCACAGGACACGGCTGCGCCATAGAACCCGTGCCATACTATGATCGAACAGAGGCTTATTGGACCGGCTTTACGCTCGCCTGGTATCAATGGTACGAAAACTGTTCCTTCCGGGAACTGTTTGCTGAAGTTCCCTGCTCTTCCATTGCCGGAATGTATCCTAAATATCACGAAATGGATCTTATGCATTCCGCCGACGAGATCAGAAGGCTTCGCAGGCTCTCTGCTTACAGAAGCAGGATCGGCCTCAAAAGTAAGCGGGAACAAGCTGGGTTAAGCCAGAGTGATCTGGCTGAGATTTCAGGCGTTCCGGTAAGAACTATTCAGCAGTACGAACAGCAGCAAAAAGACATCCGCAAGGCCTCTTATGACACAGTATGCCGCCTGGCGAATGCTCTTCACTGCGCACCAGATGAATGTATGCCCCCTGAAAATTTTTCTCAGTGGCGGGTGACAATCCCCAACTGAGTTATATGATGCACACGCGTGCGGAAAGGAAGATGCTGCCAAAGGGCAGTCCGCACGCGGCGCAGCGGCTCGCTCTGCGAGCCTTGAATTAACGTTGTCTTAATCGTTTTAAATTATGCATTCTGAACGATATATCGTATCTTTTCACCTCCATAGTCTTAAAATTTGAAAGAAGGGTTTTCAAAGAGACATATGAGAAACTACAGAACATACGATATATCATTTTCCAGAGCGTTCCTAAAGCGAAAAACGCATCATTCGTTAAGTCGTCCCGCTAATCCGGCACTGCGCGACATTAATACTACCGTCTCTATCCCCGTCGTCCAAGGAAACTGCTCTACACTCACCCCTCTCACCGGCCGATACCCCGCCGCAAGAAACGCCGGCAGGTCCCTGGCAAGACTAGTGGGCTTACAGGAGATGTAAAGGATATTCTCCACCCCATAGGCCAGAATCTTGGGCAGCGCCTTAGGATGCACGCCGTCCCTGGGCGGATCCAGAATGATCAGGTCCGGTTTTTCTTCGATCTCATCCAGCACCTTGAGAACATCGCCCGCAATGAACTCGCAGTTGTCGATCTCATTGCGCCTCGCGTTCTCCCTGGCCGCTTCAACAGCTTCCTCCACGATTTCAACGCCGATAACTTTCTCGGAAACCGGTGCCATGAGCTGGGAAATAGTACCTGTGCCGCAATAGAGGTCGTAAACAATGCCCTTTTTCATGCCCGCCTCGGTGAGGAAAGTTCTCGCTGTCTCATAGAGGAGCTCAGCGCCCTTACTGTTGGTCTGGAAGAAGGAGAAGGGCGTCACCTTAAACTGCAGGCCCAGAAGAGACTCCGTAAAATATCCCCTTCCGAACAGGATCTCCGTGCCATCGTCTTTGATGACATCCGCGACGGAGTCGTTTGTTGTGTGGAGAATGCCGGCGATCGTACCATCCAGACCAAGTGCCGTCAGCATATCGGCAAATTCCTTCAGGTCGTACTGCTCCTGCGAAGTCGTCACAAGGTCGATCAGGATTTCCCCTGTGCCCGCTGCCTTGCGCACCAGAAGATGGCGCAGATACCCTGTGTGACGCAGCCTGTGGAAGAAAGTAGCTCCCTTCTGCTCCCAGTAGTCGCGCACGGCCTTCACTATTTTGCGGTAATCTTCGTCGACAATTACGCACTGATCCGCATTAACAATGTCGTAGAAGCTTCCCCGTCTGTGCATTCCCAGTGCCAGCGGGCCGTCTTTGTACTCGTCCCCGAAAGAAAACTCCATCTTGTTGCGATAACCGTAAATCACGGGGCTGGGAAGTATTCCCTCAAACCAGTCCATGGAGTCCCCTTCCGGCATCGCTTCCGTGAGGAGTTCTCTGACCTGCTTCTCCTTGATCGCGCACTGCTCTTCATAGGGGAGGCACAGGTATGTGCATCCGCCGCAGGTGCCAAAAGCCGGACAGGGCACAGTTCGCTCCAAGGGAGAATTTTCCAGAACTGCGACCAGCGCAGCCTCTGCTTTTCCCTTCCTCTTTTTATTTACGCGGGCCTGCACTTTCTGCCCGGTAATCGCGTTTTTGACGATGCAGACGCCTTCTTCCGTCTCGACGATTCCCTTATTGGGGAATTTCACTTCACGAACAACGCCTTCTATCAAGTCACCCTTTTTCAAACAGAACTCCTCTCTCGCTTCATGGCTCGTAACTGTCGCGGCATTCGCCGTATGTGTCCAGTCCGCCGAACGCATGGCTCATTGCTACGCACAAAGAAAGCAGTCCGGCATCTGGCCGGACTGCCCTCCCAATAATCAATGATCACTCAAATCTAATCGCAGGCTTATGCCTCAGCACCTGCCACTTCTTCGTCCTCGAAATCATCGTCGAAGCTGTCGTCAAAGTCATCATCGTCGAAATCATCGTCGTCATCGTAGTCGTCAAAATAGTCCGGAGTGAGAAAACGATAGATACCATAAGCGATCGCCGCTACAGCTGCGATTCCACAAATGATGCCCAGAACTCTCAGCCAGAAATACTTTCTCTCATTTCTTGCCTTTACTACAGCAGTTAAAGTTTCGACCAGATCTAAGATATTATCAATACCCATTTGTTCGTTTCCTCCCAACGCTTTATAAATACTTATAGTTATAAATTTAGCTGCTATCATTAATATATCACTAATACAGCGTAATTTCTACAATTTCCGAAAACTGTCTGTCAGCATTTCACAAGCCTTGCGAAAGCCGCAAACATGATCTTCTGGCCTGCCTCGTCGAAGAGGACCGTGACCTTGTAGTCCTTGGGCGTAAGTTCCATGGCTTTGACCGTTCCTTCGCCGTATTTGATATGTCTGACCCTGTCTCCCACGGTATAGTCCGGCTCCGAAGGCGCCGGCATGCCCTTACTGAGCGATGCAAGGGACTTCCCCGAACCCGCCGCTCTGGCGATATATGGCTTCTTGGATTCATCCGTGGAAGGCTTTTTGTAAACGGCCTTAAGTCTGGGGCGCGCGGTACGTCCGCTCTGCGATTGGAACCCTGTCCCCGCAGAATACGATCCGATCGGCGTAAAATCTCCGTCATCATAATCGCCGATCCGGCTAAACTGCGTCTTTCTGCTGCCGGTATGCGACGTCGCGTCTTCCCCGCTGTCGAGCAGTTCCTCAGGGATCTCTTCCAAAAATCTGCTGGGCGGGTTGTACTGGACTTCGCCCCGCAGAAGCCGGGATCTGGAGTAAGTCAGCGTCAGGTCATCTTTGGCCCTTGTGATGCCCACATAGGCGAGCCGCCGCTCTTCCTCCTCGGCTTCTTCATCGCCGCTGTTAATGGCCATATAGCTGGGGAAGATCCCGTCTTCCAGACCTGTCAGATAGACGTGTGGGAATTCCAGTCCCTTGGCGCTGTGCAGCGTCATCAGAAGGACTTTTTCACTTCCGTCCTCCGCGTTGTCCAGGTCAGAGACCAGCGCGACCTCCTCCAGGAAGCCGGAAAGCGTGGGCTCCTCGGCCGTCTCCTCATAGTCGGCGATCTTACTGATCAGTTCGTCGATATTGGAGATCCGGTCCTCTCCGTCCTCGTCGTCGGAACTGAGAAGGTAGTTATTATAATCTGTCTTATCGATGATCTCACGCAGAAGGTCGGCGAGACCATGGCTCTCCTTAAACTCCCGCAGCTGCAGGATCAGGCTGACGAAGGACTCTATTTTGGCAGTGGCTCGGCCCAGCGATGTGATGTTCCTGCACCGCTCCATGGCCTCGAAGAAAGTGATGTCGCGGGCCACAGCGTAATCGGCGAGTCTGCCGATGGTGGTCAGGCCGATTCCGCGCTTGGGCACATTCAGGACACGCCGTACGGCGATCTCATCCTGTCCGTTCTCCACGGTCTTGAGATAAGCGATCATGTCGCGGATCTCTCTGCGGTCATAGAAATTGGTGCCGCCCACCACGTTGTAGGGAATGCCCGTGAGAACAAAGTGCTCTTCCAGCGCTCTGGCCTGCGCGTTAGTCCTGTAGAGCACGGCGAAATCCCCGTAGCTGAGGTGCCTGTCGCTTCTGCATTTTTCTGCGATGTCGTCCGCCACAAAGGCCGCTTCGTCCCTGGCCGTGGTAAACTCCCGCAGATGGATCTTCGTGCCTTCTCCTCTGTCTGTCCACAGGGATTTGGCTTTCCGCCCCGTGTTGTTGCGGATCACGGCGTTGGCCGCGTCCAGCACGTTCTGGGTGGACCTGTAATTCTGCTCCAGTTTGACCACAAAGGCGTCCGGATAAACTTTTTCAAAATCCAGAATATTGCGGATATTTGCGCCGCGGAAAGCGTAGATGGACTGGTCGTCATCGCCGACGACGCACAGGTTTCTGTATTTGCCGGCCAGCAGGCGGACCAGTTCGAACTGCGCGTTGTTGGTATCCTGGTACTCGTCCACCATGATATAGCGGAACCGGTTCTGGTAAGAAGCCAGGATCTCATCGTGGGAGTGGAACAATTCCACGGTCTTCATCAGAAGATCGTCGAAATCCAGCGCATTGTTCTTTTTCAGCCTCTTCTGGTATTCCTCGTAGGCGTCCGCGATGCGCACATAGCGGAAGCCCAGGTCTTCATTTTCCTCCCTGTACTGCAGAGGGGTCGTCAGCTCGTTCTTGGCGGAGGAAATCTCGCCGAGAATCTCGCGCTCCCGCAGGTCCTTGGTGTCGATCTTGAGGTATTTGCACACCTCTTTCATCAGGGATTTCTGGTCGTCCGTATCGTAGATGGTGAAGGAGGACTCGTAGCCCAGATTTTCGATATGGCGGCGCAGGATCCTCACACACATGGAGTGGAAAGTGGAGATCCAGACGCTCTCCGCGCCAAAGCCGATCAGCTTGTCGACGCGCTCTCTCATCTCTCCCGCCGCTTTGTTGGTGAAAGTGATGGCAAGAATATTCCAGGGATTGACCCCGCACTCGTCCAAAAGATAGGCGATCCTGTGCGTGATCACTCTGGTCTTGCCGCTCCCGGCACCGGCCAGGATCAGAACAGGGCCCTCGGTCCTTTTAACGGCCTCGGCCTGCTCTTTATTTAAACTGTCGTAAATTGACATAAAAGACAATAACTCCTTTTACATTGCTTAAGTCTTGCTGCGAAGTATTTCAATTTTTTGCCCTGGTATTTCTGGAGGACTCGGGCGTGCCCAGAGTCTCGTCAAGAAGCTTTTCGATCAGGAGCTTTCTCAGATAGATATCCGCGCTGAGCTGGCAGATCACATTGAACCTGCGCAGCATCTCTCTGTCCTCCTCGGGTGCCTCGATAAAGGCGTTTTCCGTCTCGTCCAGGATCCTGCCCACTTCGGCGGGGAAGCGCTCCACATCTTCCGCCACGTACTTGAAGAGCTCCGTGTATACGTCCGTCATGGAATATCTGTGTCTTCTTCCCACCAGTTCTTCCACGGACTTGGTCGTCGGCTGGGCGTACTTATCCGATACGGGGCCCACGATCTTGCGGATGTCGTCAATGGAGAGAAAACTCTTCATGTAGTAAATGACCATCAAAAGAAGGATGTGGTCCCTTCCGTACTTCTTCTTGACAGGGGGGATCATCACCTTGTTCTTGACATAGTTATTGATCATGGTCTTGGTCAGGAGCTTGTCCTTGTCCGACTTTCTCGCCGTCCTTTTCAGGCGCTCTGTCATAAACGTGAGCACCTGGTCCATATACAGATCAATCTTCGGGATCTCTTCCGGATAGGTCACGCGGAAGCCTCCCAGGATCTTGTTCACGATTAACTCTACGTCTTTACGGGTGCTCATTATTTCTTATCCTTCCCGCTGTGCGCCATTTTCTTCATTTCTCTGGCGTTTTCCAGTGCCGCTTCCGTGATTCGGTCCGCGCCCAGAAGCCTTGCGACTTCCCGGTCGCTCTCTTCCTCTGTGAGCCTTGTGATATGGGTCATGGTGCGGCCGTCTGCGCTCTCTTTGACGATGCAATAGTGGCTGTCCTGCATGGACGCGATCTGGGGCAGATGCGTGATGCACAGGATCTGATGGTCCGCGGCAAGTTTCCCCATTTTCTCCGCCACTTTCCAGGCGGTCTTGCCGCTGATACCGGTGTCGATCTCGTCGAAGACAAACGCGTAGATCTCATCCTTCCCCGCGAACACCGTCTTGAGGCCAAGCATAATTCTGGAGAGCTCGCCGCCGCTGGCGATCTGGTCCAGAGGGCGCAGGCTCTCGCCGGGATTCATGGAGATGTAGAAGACCAGCTTGTCATAGCCGCCGGAAGAGAGGTTTTCCTCTCCCGAGCTCATGCGGCTCTCGAATTCCACCTGCGGGAAATTGAGGTCCATAAGTGCTTCCTTGAGCTTTGCGCCAAACCTGTCGGCCGCTGCCCGGCGGACCGCGCTGAGCTCGCCGCACAGTTTCAGGAGTCTTCCGTATTCCTCGCCGATCTCTCTCTCGAGACTCTTTCGGCTGTTCTCATAGTCCTCAAGGAATTCCAGCCTCTGCGCGCGCTCCTCGAGTGCCTTCTCGATCTGTGCGATACTCCTGCCGTACTTGTCCTTGAGATGATTGATCAGGTTCAGCCTCTCCTGGATCTCCTGGAACTCGGAGGGGTCGAAAGTCAGATTTCTAAGATAATCACTCATAGACCGGTTAAAGTCCGCCAGCAGGCTCTCCACTTCCGCCAGCTCATCCGCCAGCTTATCCAGTTCCGGATCGATCCCGCTCACTGCGGACAACTCCCGGGAAGCCCGGTCGACCGCTTCCTCCGCGCTCTGCTCCGAACCGCTGGTCCACATGCCGGCCTGTCCGGCCGCCTCGCTGATCTTGCGGAAGTTCTCCATCAGGCGATAGCGCCCTTCCAGTTCTTCGTCCTCGCCTTCGCGAAGACCCGCCTCCTCGATCTCCTTGCACTCATAGGCCAGAAGATCCGCCTCTCTCTTTCTCGCGGTCTCGTCGAGGTCGTCCTTGTCCCACTCCTCTTTGAGAGCTCTCCACTTTTTGTAGCTCTCGGCCACTTTTTCTTTAAGCGCTGAAGCCTCTTCGCCGGCGTAGTCGTCCACGGTCTGAAGCTGGGCTTCCCGACGAAGTAATTTCTGGTTCTCCCTCTGACCGTACACGTCGATCATCAGCTCGGCGATCTCCCTGAGCTGGCGGAGCGTCACCGACTCCCCGCAGACGCTGCATACGCTCCTGCCCGGCAATATTTTGCGCTTGACAAGGATCGTGCCGTCCTCGGGTGCTGGAAGATCCAGTTCCTCGAGTTTCTTGAGCTGTTTTTCGTTGTCGGCCGTAAAGACCAGCTCGATCAGCGCATACTCGGCTCCGGTCCTGATGATGGCCTTGTCCGCTTTGCCGCCAAGGGCAAGATTGATGGAACCGATGATGATCGATTTTCCGGCGCCTGTCTCTCCGGTCAAAATATTGAGGCCGTTCGTAAAGGTGACCTCTTCCTCCTCGATCAGAGCCAGGTTCTTAACATGTAAACTAAGCAGCATTCGCCGTCCTCCTCCCAGGCGTTCGCTAAGGCTCGCGGAGCGTGCCGCCGCCACGTGTGCAGCATGCCTCTAAGGCATTCCCGTCCTTCACGCGCGCAGCTGCATCAGGCTCCGAGCATATGGCGTATCTTTTCTATCAAAAGAGCAGCGTCCTGCGAAGTCCTGACCGCTGCCATGATCGTGTCGTCCCCGGCAATACTGCCGACAACTTCCGGAAAGTTCATTTTGTCCAGAGCCGCTGCCACCGCCATGGCCATACCGGAACCGGTCTTGATCACGATCAGGTTCTGTGCCTGGTCGATGCTCACCATGCTGTCGCCCAGCACACGGATAAACCGGCTCTGCTCTTCGTTCGGAGGCTCCGGGACGACATATTTCTGCTTTCCCGATGCCGCGGCGATCTTGGTGAGTCCAAGCTCCCTGACGTCGCGGGAGACGGTTCCCTGTGTCACTTTGAAGCCGCTCTCGCGCAGCATCTGTGCGAGCTCTCCCTGTGTCTCGATCTCATATTCTTCAATGAGCGCCCTGATCTTGTCCAGGCGCTTCGTTTTCCCTTTGTCCATAGCCATATTTTTATTAAGACTCATTTTTATTAAGACTCAATTAAGAAGACATCTTTTTGTGCAGCGTACTGAGAAAGCTCCTGGTGCTGAGCTTGACAAGATTTGTTACTTCATCGGACCGTTTGATCTCGATGCGGTCCCCGTATCCGAGGCTGAAGCTGCTTCCGCCGTCAAATGCGGCCTCCGCAAGGATTTTTTCGTTCCTGGTATTCTTGACCATCTCGATCACGATCGAGTCCTCTGCCGAGAGGACTACGCTTCTTGTGTTGAGCGTGTGGGCACAGATGGGCGTAAGAAGAAGGAGCTGCGCCTTGGGCTCCACCAGCGGTCCGCCGGCCGACATATTGTAGGCGGTGGAACCTGTCGCAGTGGATATGATGATTCCGTCCGCGTCCAGGTTGTTGAGAAGATGTCCGTCAACGTAGACGTTGAAATTCAGCACGCGAAGGGCGCTGCTTCTTACAACCGCCTCATTGAGTCCGTGCAGGATCCTGTCTTCGTTTACCGTGACGCCGTTTCTCTCCACCATGCGGCCTTCCAGCATCATCCTGGACTCTATCTCGTAATTTCCCCTCAGAAGAAGCCCGATCATCTCCTGCCAGTTGTTCTTCTCGACTTCCGCCAGATATCCCAGTGTGCCGAGATTGATTCCCAGGATCGGAACGCCGGTCCCCAGAACCAGATGGGCGGCGCGCAGAACCGATCCGTCGCCTCCGATCACCAGCAGGCAGTCGTTCTTCGGATTCATATCTATGGAGAGACGCTTTTTGCCCTTGTACTCCTCGGGGAGGATCTCGATACATTTTCTTCCGTTGAGCTCCAAAAAGCCTTTGAGCATGTTTGTGAACCTGCGGTCAGGATCCTTTTTCATATTCGTTATGATAAAGAAACGGTTCATTCTTACCTCCACGTCAGAGCGTATTTTGTTTCCTTCAGCTTTTGTCCAGCTCCCCGTGGGAAGCTTCTACGAGTGCCTTGATCGCTTCCTCGCTGACGGGATTAACAGAAGCCGTATCAGCCGACGAAGGCTTTCTGATATACATCAGGTATTCGATATTCCCTTCCGGCCCCCTGATCGGTGAATAGTCCAGTCCGAGGATCTCAAATCCCAGTCCCGCCGCCATGGCGGTCACATCGCTGACCACTTCCATGTGGACCTTTTTGTCTCTGACGACGCCCTTCTTGCCGACCTTGTCCCTGCCGGCCTCAAACTGGGGCTTGATCAGGCAGACCATCTCTCCGCCCTCTGCCAGGATGGCCATGGCCGCCGGCAATATTTTGTCCAGTCCGATGAAAGACACGTCCACGGAGGCGAAAGACGGCGCCGGTCCCTCTCCCAGGTCCTCAGGCTTCACATATCGGAAATTTGTCTTTTCCATGCAGACGACGCGGGGGTCATTTCTGAGTTTCCAGTCCAGCTGGCCGTATCCCACGTCGATGGAGTAGACTTTGGCGGCGCCGTTTTGCAGCATGCAGTCCGTAAAGCCGCCGGTGGAAGCGCCGATGTCCATGCAGACGCGCCCGGTCAGGTCGATCGGGAAGACCTTCAGGGCCTTTTCCAGTTTGAGACCGCCCCGGCTCACGTAGCGGAGCGTCGCGCCGCGGACCTCAATTTCCGTTTCCTCCGGGTCAAAAGAGGCGCCCGCTTTATCTTCTTTATTCTGATTTACATACACGATGCCCGCCATGATGAGGGCCTTGGCCTTCTCCCTCGAGGAGGCAAGTCCTCTTTCCACCATAAGGACATCCAGTCTCTTTTTTTCTTTTTTCATATCTGTTGTCAGTGTCGGGAGAACCGCGTCATTTTGTTCTCGTGATCAGGTTCGTGATCAGTTCGCGTAAGAAATCATTGGATGCGGAAAGGGAATCGAACAGTTCGATCGCCTCCTCCGAAATTCTGCGGACGTCCTGGGCGGCCTTTTCAAGGCCGTGCAGGGTCACATAGGTGACTTTCCCGTCCTTCTCATCGCTCCCGGTCATCTTCCCGAGCTCTTCACTGTCTCCTATAACGTCCAGAATGTCGTCCTGGATTTGGAAGGCGATGCCGATATTCTCGGCGATCTTTCCCAGCTTCTCCACGTCCTCTTTCGGGGCGCCCGCCAGGATCGCGCCAATCTGGAATCCGCTCTCGATCATGCAGGCCGTCTTGTGCTTGTGGATGTAGGTCAGGCCTTCCTCACCGGTCTCCTCGGGCTTCTTCTCCGCCTCCAGGTCCGCGCACTGTCCGCCCACCATTCCGTAGATGCCCGCGTTGCGCGCGAGGAGCTCCATCGCGCTGACGACGGCAGCGGTCTCCTTCGGGTCGCGGCACAGAGCAAAGGCTTTCAGAGCCGTCTCGTAGGCGTAGTTGAGCAGCGCGTCGCCGGCCAGTATAGCCATGCCCTCGCCGTACACGACCCAGGTCGTCTTCCTGCCGCGCCTGTATTCATCGTTGTCCATGGCAGGCATATCGTCATGCACGAGCGAGTAGTTGTGGATCATCTCCAGCGCCGCCATAAAGGGCGCCGCCAGCTCTTCTCTGCCTCCGTACATGCGGCATGTCTCATAGATAAACAGCGGGCGGAGTCTCTTTCCGCCGGCCATAACGCTGTACTGCATGGCGTCCACTACGACCGCAGCGTAGCGGTCCGTCCCCTGAAGTCCCTCCACGAAAGGAAGCATATCCCTGAGGACCTTCTCGCAGTGCGCGGCCTTCTCGGCAAGATTCTGTTCAAAACTCATCGGTCTCCCCCTCTGCGCTAAGCACCTGTACTTTTTTCTCTACCGCATCGATCGTCTCATTGCAGTATTTGATCAGCTTCATGCCATGCTCGTAGCAGCGAAAGGACTCCTCCAGGGTCACGCCCTCTTCGTCCATTTTCGCCAGGATCTGATCCAGCATGGCAAAAGCCTCTTCGATTCCCTTCACTTCCGGCACGGAAGCATTTTCGGATGTATTTGTAACGGTATTGTCACCCATAGATATTATCTCCCCGTTCACTGATCTGCGCGATGCACGCGCTCCACTGTCGCATCGATCCTGCCGTCCCTGAGCTGAATGGTCAAAAGATCGCCCGGCTCTGTTTTGTCCACCGACAGCACTGCTGCGCCCTTTTCGTCGCTGATATAGCCGTAGCCGCCGGAAAGTTTGGCAATAGGGGATCGTTGCTCCAGCTGCGCCGCATAGAGTCTCATGCTGCCGGCCGCCTCCGAAAGCTTTCTGTCCATTCGGACCTGCAGCCTCTCTCCCACGTCCGCCCTGCGCCTGCACTCCTGAATCTTTCTCTCCATAGCCAGGGCAAGTTTTTCCTCGCACTGCGCCGTGTACATTCTTCGGTCCCGGATCCTTGACGACGGCGATAGGTGGACCAGTTCCCTGCGAAGGCTCTCCGCATGTCTGCGGAGGGCGTAAATGCGCTTGTCCATGGACCCGGCCATCCTTCCCGCGTACATCTGCAGGTCCCTCTGAAACTGCTCGTAAGAAAACACTGCCAGTTCCGCCGCTGCCGACGGCGTCGGCGCTCTGAGGTCCGCCACGTAGTCGG
The DNA here is from genome assembly GCA_045546175.1 of Lachnospiraceae bacterium. Taxonomy (GTDB): domain Bacteria; phylum Bacillota; class Clostridia; order Lachnospirales; family Lachnospiraceae; genus CAG-791. The sequence goes on from JAZQCI010000034.1 coordinate 13,901, forward strand.
TGATGACCGTGTCAGTCTCATGTCCCACAGCGGAGATGATCGGTGTATTGCAGTTAAAGACGGCTTCCGCCACGATCTCCTCGTTAAAGGCCCACAGATCTTCGAGGGATCCGCCGCCTCTTCCGATAATGATCACATCCACGCCGTATTCATCGAGCGTCCTGATGCCCTGACAGATACTGCCGGCCGCCTCACTTCCCTGCACGATGGCGGGAAAGAGAATGATCTGCAGATAGGGATCCCTGCGCAGAGATATGTTGATGATATCCTGTACGGCCGCGCCCGTCGGAGCGGTCACCACGCCCAGCCTGCGGATATAGCGCGGAATGGGCTTTTTGTACATCTCATCGAACATCCCCGACTCCTCGAGCCTGCGCTTAAGCTGCTCGAAGCGCGCGTTGAGCTGGCCTGCGCCGTCGAGAATGATCTTGTCGGCGTAGAGCTGATAGCGGCCGTCGCGCTCATACACGTCCACCGTGCCGGCCACGATCACCTGGTCTCCCTCCTGCATACGAAAAGAAAGGCCTCGTCTGCGTCCCGCGAACATGACGCAGGAAAGCGTACCCGAGGCATCTTTCAAAGTAAAGTATATATGACCGGAAGAATGATATTTGCAGTTGCTCACTTCTCCCCGCACCAAAACGGAATGGAGAATGTAGTCATCCGCAAACATGTTTTTTATATATCGGTTAATCTGTGATACCGAGTATACGTTTCTCATATTTTCCTTGTAATGTATGTGTCGCCCTTGCGCTCCGAAATACTGCCGCCGGACGTACTCTTCCCGCGGGGTGATCCCTCACCGCTGCCGGACTTGGAAACTCTCTCTTTTCCGGTGATTCCGGCCAGCACGCCGTTGATAAAGGCGCCGGATCCGTCCTCTCCGAATTTTTTGCCCAGTTCCACGGCTTCGTTGATCGCGACGCCTGTCGGAACGGTATCATCGTAGAGGATCTCATAAGTACCCAGCCGCAGGATTGCCAGTTCGACCTTGGGAAGACGCTCAACCTTCCACCCATCCAGCTTCTCGTCCAGAAGGCGGTCGATCTCCTCCGTCTTATCAAGGATCTTCCTGCACTTGCCGATGATGTACTCTTTGTCCTTGTCCGTGACAGTCATATCTCCGCTGTCAAAGAAGAACTGCGCCTGCTCCTCCATCTCATCCGGATCATTAAATTCGGTTCTGAAGAGCAGCTTAAAGATCTGCTCTCTCAAGCTCTTTCTGTTCATAGATTTAGTCTTTCTGCCCTCAATCGATCACTTGATTCCGGCAACACGAATATTGACGTCCTGGACTTCAAGTCCGGTCATGTTCTCAATGGCCGTCTTGACCCTGCTCTGCACCTTGCTGCAGGTCTCGGGAATGTTGTATCCATAGCCAAGATCGATGCTCAGATCCGCCTTAACACCGGCTTCGCTGACTTCCACCTTGACAGTCTTGCCAAGCTTCTTCATGCCGCCCTTGCTCACTGTTTCCATATCGACGCCGCCGGCCATGCCGGAGACACCTTCCACTTCCATAGCCGCATAAGCAGCTATGAGCGCTACTACATCATCGGCGATCTGTACTGTGCCGATGTTTGCGTCACTGTATTTCTCCGCTGTATTCTTTTCCTGTGCCATAACAGCCTCCTAAATATTTCTGATCATAACTTCAGAGCGGGAGCCGATCCCGCCTGAATCCAAGGCTCGCAGCGCGAGCCGCCGCGCCGCGTGCGGGCTGCCCTGGCAGCGTCTTCCTTTCCGCACGCGTGTGCATTTAATAACTCAATGGGGGGACGTTCCCCCTGAGTTATTTTATCAAATTCTGTATTCTTTGCCTATACTCAGCCTCGGGAAAATTCCGACAGCTCCAGTCCCTCGTTTCGATCCAATACCATCTGTACCGACCAGGGATTGATAAAGAGAAGCAGCGGATTGCCCTTGAGGTCCTCGATCCTCTTCATATCCGTGGTTCCCGTGATCCGCATGATGTCCGCATCCCACTTGGTGATCCAGCGGATATGCTCATAGGGAAGCTGTTCTAGGATGATATCAACGTTGTACTCACTCTTTAAGCGGAACTGCAGAACGTCGAACTGCAGCATACCTACGACGCCGCAGATGATCTCTTCCATACCGGTGTGAAGCTCACGGAAGATCTGGATCGCGCCTTCCTGGGCGATCTGGGTGATGCCCTTGACGAACTGATCTCTCTTCATGGTGTCCACCTGGCGCACGCGCGCGAAATGCTCCGGCGCGAATGTGGGAATACCCTCGTACTTAAATCCGGCCTTGGGCGTGCAGAATGTGTCTCCGATGGAATACAGGCCCGGGTCGAAGACGCCGATAATGTCTCCCGCGTAGGCCTCGCTCAGGATCTTTCTGTCGCTGGCCATCAGCTGCTGAGGCTGGGACAGTCTCTGGATCCTTCCGCTCTGGACGTGCTTGACGTCCATGCCGATATCGTATTTGCCCGAGCAGATGCGGATAAAGGCGATCCTGTCTCTGTGGGCCTTGTTCATATTGGCCTGAATCTTGAAGACGAAGGCCGAGAAAGCGTCTTCCACGGGGTCCACCGGGCCCTGGTCCGTCATGCGGGCCGAAGGCGCGGGCGCCATCTCCAGGAAGTGCTGCAGAAAAATCTCGACACCGAAGTTGTTGAGCGCGGAGCCAAAAAATACCGGCGTCAGCATTCCTGCCCTGACCGTCTCGATGTTGAAGTCCGCACTGGCTCCGTCCAGCAGTTCCACTTCTTCGCGCAGCTGCTCCGCCGCGTCTTCGCCCAGTTCCGCCAGGATCCTGTCCTCGTCATCGATCGGGATCCTTGTCTGCGTGCCTTCTTTTGTGCCCTTCTGGGTGTCCGCGTAAGTGATGACTTCGTTGTTCTCTCTGTCAAAAACGCCCTTGAAAGCCTTACCGGAACCGATGGGCCAGTTCATGGGACAGGTGTCGATCCCCAGGTTCTTCTCTATATCGTCGAGAAGGTCGAAAGTATCGAGAGCGTCTCTGTCCATCTTATTAATAAATGTAAAAATCGGGATGTGCCGCATGGTACAGACTTTGAAGAGCTTCTTGGTCTGGGGCTCAACGCCCTTGGCGCCGTCGATGACCATGACTGCGGAGTCCGCCGCCATGAGCGTGCGGTAGGTGTCCTCCGAGAAGTCCTGGTGTCCGGGCGTATCGAGGATATTGATGCAGCATCCGTCGTATTCGAACTGCAGAACCGAGCTCGTGACCGAAATACCTCTCTGTTTCTCAATTTCCATCCAGTCTGAGACCGCATGCCTGGCGGTCGCTTTTCCCTTTACGCTTCCCGCGAGGTTGATGGCTCCTCCGTACAGAAGGAATTTCTCTGTCAGTGTCGTCTTACCTGCATCGGGGTGGGAAATGATCGCAAATGTGCGCCTGCGTGCGATTTCCTGCGCTGTTGTTGACATGTTCTTTCTCCTGCTCCAAAAAATTGGTAACTGTTCAGCGGCCGCGGCCGCGCAATGAACCCGGCAAAGCCAGCGCATTCTCAACAATGCCCTGGCCCGCCGGGTTTAACTAAGTCTCTTTACTTATTGTTCTTTTTCTGCTTGTTTACGTCCTTCATGGAGAAGCTCAGTCTTCCCATTCTGTCCTTTCCGAGGCAGACGACGGTGACCTTGTCGCCGAGTGTCAGTACGTCTTCCACATGCTCGATGCGGCGGTTCGCGATCTTGGAGATGTGGACCATGCCTTCCTTGCCGGGAGCGAACTCGACAAACGCGCCGAATTCCTTGATGCTTACAACAGTTCCGTCGAGCACCTGTCCCTCTTCGAACTCAGTGACGATCGTGGTGATATACTTCTTAGCCAGTTCCATACCCTTGGCGTCATTGCCGCAGATGGATACGCTGCCGTCATCCTCGATATCGATCTGTACGCCTGTGCGCTTGATGATCTCGTTGATGGTCTTGCCGCGCTGACCGACAACTTCGCCGATCTTCTCGGGATCGATCTGCATGTAGTCGATCTTGGGAGCATACTCGTTAACAGTGGGACGAGGCTCTGCGATCGCTTCAGACATAACGCCGTTCATGATGAACTCGCGGGCTTCCTTGCATCTTGCGATGGCGCCCTCAACTATGGCTCTTGTCAGACCGTGGATCTTGATATCCATCTGGATCGCGGTGATACCCTTGTGAGTACCGGTCACCTTGAAGTCCATATCTCCGAAGAAGTCCTCAAGACCCTGGATATCTGTCAGAAGTACGAAGTCCTCATCCTTCTCGCCTGTAACCAGACCGCAGCTGATACCTGCCACCTGAGACTTAAGCGGAACACCGGCTGCCATAAGGGCCATGCAGGAAGCGCATGTGGAAGCCATGGAGGTGGATCCGTTGGACTCGAATGTCTCGGATACGGAACGGATGGAGTAAGGGAACTGATCGATGCTGGGCAGTACAGGGAGCAGAGCTCTCTCAGCAAGTGCGCCGTGGCCGATCTCTCTGCGGCCCGGCCCTCTGGAAACTCTTGTCTCACCGACGGAATATGCCGGGAAGTTGTACTGGTGCACATATCTCTTCTCTGTGATGTTGGGGTCAAGGCCCTCCACTCTCTGTGCCTCGGAAAGAGGTGCCAGAGTGACAACATTGCAGATCTGAGTCTGTCCGCGTGTGAACATGGCGGAACCGTGTACTCTGGGGATCAGGTCGACCTCTGCGGACAGAGGACGGATCTGAGTGATGTCACGGCCGTCGGGACGCTTGTGGTCCTTGAGGATCATCTTGCGGACGGTCTTCTTCTCATACTGGTAAACTGCTTCACCCAGGATCGCCAGCCACTCTTCGTTGTCGGCAAAAGCTTCCTTGAGCTTCTCGGTGACTGCCGCGACGTTGTCTTCACGGGTCTGCTTGTCATCTGTGAAGACAGCGACTTCCATCTCTTCGGGTGTTACGATCTCGCGCATAGCCGCGAACATCTCTTCCGGAATCGCGCAGCTGACGTACTCTCTCTTGGTCTTGCCGCACTCTGCAGCGATCTGGCCTATCCACTCGATGATCTTCTTGTTCTGCTCATCCGCGATGTAGATATACTTGATCATATCCTCTTCGGGGATCTCGTTGGCGCCGGCCTCGATCATGATGACCTTCTCTGCCGTGGAAGCGACTGTCAGGCGAAGATCGCCGAAGTCCCACTGCTCCTGGCTGGGGTTGATGATCACTTCGCCGTCCACAAGGCCGATCTGCGTAGCTGCGCAAGGGCCGTCGAAGGGGATGTCGGAAATGGTTGTTGCCAGAGAAGCGCCGATCATAGCGACCATCTCAGGTCTGCACTGGGGGTCTACGCTCATGACCATGCACTCGAGGGTGACGTCATTTCTCATGTCCTTGGGGAACAGAGGGCGCATAGGTCTGTCGATGACACGGCTTGTGAGGATCGCATTCTCACTGGGCTTGCCCTCTCTCTTGTTGAAGCCGCCGGGCATCTTGCCGACTGCATAATACTTCTCGGAGTACTCTACGCTGAGCGGGAAGAAATCAATTCCGTCTCTGGGAGCTGCAGATGCAGTCGCCGTGCATAAAAGCGTAGTATCGCCGTAGTGAATAAAAGCGCATCCGCCTGCCTGCTTGCCGACTCTGCCGATATCAACGCTCAGTGTTCTTCCGGCAAGGTCCATGGAATAAGTTTTGTACATACTCTCTCCTTCTTTCTTCTTTACGTCTCTTTCTTCTCTTCTTCTCCCGCCATGCTCATTTCATCGACAAAATATCGTCTGACGAAAGAGATCGTCAAACGATATCATCGATTCCATGACGAGAAAGAGACGGCAGCAGCCGTTCCTCGGTCTGAGCCGTCTCTCCAATCCCTATAGATTACTTTCTGATGCCGAGCTTCTTGATCAGAGCACGGTAGCCTTCCAGATCTGTTCTCTTGAGGTAGTCAAGAAGAGCTCTGCGCTTACCGACCATCTTCTGAAGTCCTCTTGCGCTGTGGTGATCCTTCTTGTTAGCCTTCATGTGCTCAGTGAGCTCCTTGATCCTTGCGGTAAGGATAGCGATCTGAACTTCCGGTGAACCTGTGTCACCCTCAAATCTTGCAAACTCCTGAATGATAGCTGTCTTTTTCTCTTTAGTAATCATAGTTTTTCTCCTTTTCTTGTGTGATCCGCCGTACACCGGGACCGCGCCGGAGAAGCCTCGGCCTAAGTGTCGGTAGTCGTAAACAAATGGCATTTTACCACATTATCCGCTGTATGTAAACATAAAACTGCTTAATATTTCCACCACTCAATGGATCTCGCTCAGCCCGTGATAGATCTCACCGGCACGTATATCCTTCTCCATCGTCTTCTTGAGCTCCGCGACGCCCGAAAAGCGCATCTCCGGCCTGCGGAATGTCAGAAGGCTGACCTCTGCCGTCTCCCCGTACAGGTCTCCCGAGAAGTTGTAGAGAGAGGTCTCTACGGTGACCTGATTGTCATTAGTCACGGTGGGCTTGATCCCGATATTAGTGATCCCCTTGAAGACCTTGCCCTCCGTCTTCACCTCCGAATAGTAGACTCCGAAAGGCGGAAGGAGCTTGTCGCTCGGCGGCGTCTGGTTCAGCGTGGGAATGCCGATCCTTCTGCCGAGGGCCCTGCCGTGCACTATTTTGCCCGTGATCTTGTAAGGAGCGCCCAGGCAGGCCGCGGCCTCCTCCATATTGCCCTCCTCAACCAGACCTCTGATCAGGGTGGAGCTGATGACCTTGCCGTTTCTCTCTATTTTGTCGATCTTGCAGGTGTCAAAGCCCATGTGCCGTCCCAGCGAGGACAGCAGGGAAAAGTTTCCCTTTCCCATTGCGCCAAAAGACAGATCCGTGCCGGCTGCCACAAACTTCGCGTTCATTCTCCGGCAAAGGATATCAACAATGAAATCTTCCGGCGAAATCGCCGCAGTCTCTTTATTAAACGGAAACTCCACGAGAATATCGATTCCGATCTCCCTGAACAGTTCCCTCTTCTCCTCTTTAGTGGACAGCTCTCTGGAGGGATTCATTCCGAAAAACACCTCCGGAGACGGGTCGAAAGTAAACACCGTCGCTTTCATCCCGTCCTCTTTCTGTCTGAGGATCTCCCTCAGGAGCTTTCTGTGGCCGAGATGGAGGCCGTCGAATTTGCCTATGGCAACGGCCGTCCCCTCCTCGATCATAAAGTCTGTTGTCTCACTGATAATCCTCATCTTGAGGTCCTTTCTTAAATGACGATGACCTGATCCTTACGTCAAAAACATTCTGACGTTTTTCAACTCATCGCGGGCCGGATCATACCGGTAGAGCGCGTAAAACTTTCCGTCCTCATCGTACATTCTGACGTCTCCCGCTTTCGTTTCTCTCGCAAGATCCGTATAGCTTCTCTTTAAGGCGTTGCCGTTTCGCAGATATTTGATCCCTTCTGCGCGCACGCGGGCTTTCGGTGCCTCCTCGAAGAAGCTGTCCACGGGAAGAATATAGCCCTCAATCCGCGCCGGATCATCGGACTTCATGATGCTCTCCGCGTCGTCGAGCCGGATCGCGTTTTCCAGCCTGAACTGTCCGACCCTGGTCCTGAGCAGGTGCTCCATGGCAGCGCCCGTTTCCAGTTCTTGCCCCAGATCGTGGCAGAGCGTCCGGATATAGGTGCCCTTGGAGCAGCGCACCCTCATAGTCACGAGAGGCAGGTCGATCTTTGTGATTTCCAGTTCATAGATCGTGATCGTCCTGGCTTTTCTCTCCACAGTCCTGCCCTGTCTGGCGTATTCGTACAGCCTCTTTCCGTTCACCTTGACAGCGGAATACATGGGCGGGACCTGGCTGATCTCACCGACAAACTCCGAGGCCTTCTCCTCCACAAGCGAAGGCGTAACTCTCTGCCTGACCTCCTCCTCGGAAACCTGTGTGAGTACTTCTCCGCTCATATCCTGCGTGTCCGTCGTGACTCCGAGACGCATGACAGCGACATACTCTTTGTCCCTGTCAGCGATCAGCTCGCAGAGTTTGGTCCCATTACCCAAACATACAGGAAGCACTCCCTCCGCATCGGGATCGAGTGTTCCTGTATGTCCTATCTTTTTCATATGCAGGATTCCCCGAAGCCGCGCCACTACGTCGCTCGAAGTGTATCCCGCCTCTTTATAAATTGTCATCATCCCATGAAACATGGATGGCATTTCCTTTCGGGGAGTTTTTTCCTCCCATTATGTTCCGATCACACGCGCATCCGCAAGCTGCCGCGCGATGTCGTCCTTTATATCTCTGATCGCAGTTTTTATGTCTGTCCTGATCGTGCAGCCCGCCGCGCGAATGTGTCCGCCTCCCGCAAACATGGATGCGGTCTTCGATACATCCGTCACGTTCACGGATCTCATGCTGGCGCGCCACACTCCGGGCTCGGTCTCGTGCAGGAAGACAGACGCGTCCGCCCCTTGTGTCAGAAGGAGCTGCGCGCTGATCCCGTCCAGATCCTTTCGGTCGGCGCCAAGTTCTTCCATTGTCGCTCTGTCAAAAGAGCAAAGGATGAGCTTTCCGTCCAAAAGCCGCTGCGCACTTGTCAGCGCTTTTCCCAGCGCTCTCGCCTGCACGAAAGTCCTCTCGAAGAAGACCTCCCTGATCACCGCCGAGTGGTCAAAGCCAAAACTGAGCAGATGACCGGCTGCCTTCATGGTGGACTCGGATGTGTTCGAATACTGAAATACGCCCGTGTCCGTGACGATTCCGACATAGAGCGCCTTTGCGATCTGCGCGTCCAGCTGCTCTTTGTCGATCACTTCATAGACGAGCTCACAGGCGCTGGAAGCGCTTCCGTCTATATAGCACTGTGCTTTAGCGGAACCGGCATTTGTCCTGTGATGATCGATGTTGATCTTCAAAGCCGCCCTGTCGTAGAGCTGCTCTGCCTTTCCGGTCCTGGAGGGCTCGCTGTCAAGGATTATAAAAGCATCATAATCTTCTTCGCTTCCCGTCACATCATAGATGATCGTATCCGCTCCGGGTATATTGCGGACAAGAGCGTCCGGCATGGACTCCAGATAGATATCGACGGCCGCCTGCGGCATGACCTTTCTCAGGTACAGAGCCAGTCCGCAGCAGGATCCCGCGCAGTCTCCGTCCGGGTTTTCATGGCCGCTGATGCCGATCCTTGTGCAGTTTTTTACCAGTTCCAGAATTCTCATAATCACTCTTTATTGTTCTTCAGACCCGTCTTCCGTCTCTTCGCCTCTGGCCAGCTCCGCCTCGCGGTCCGCTGCCGTCACCTCGTCGATGCGGTGGGACATGGCGACACCGTACGCGATGGAATCATCCAGGATGAATGTGAGCTGCGGAGTATTGCGGAGATTGACTTTTCTGGCCAGTTCGCCGCGGATAAAGCCCGCGGCGCTGCGAAGACCTTCCATGGTCTTTGCGCCGGCCTCACTGTCTCCGTATACACTGATATAGACTTTGCATGTCTTGAGGTCCGGAGCGACCTCCGTACCTGTCACGCTGGTCAGCGGGCTGATCCGCGGATCTTTGACTTCCCGGACGATGCCGGCCAGCGCTCTCTGCACTTCGTCATTGATCCTGCGGTTCTTTACGCTGTTTTTTCTCATGTTCTGGGTACCTCTACCAAATCATAGGCCTCTACGATATCGCCGACCTGCATCTTGTCGAAACCGTCGAATACAAGTCCGCACTCAAATCCGGCCTTCACTTCTTTGACATCGTCCTTAAATCTCTTGAGGGAAGCAAGATCGCCCTCAAAGATCTGTTCTCCGGCTCTGGTGATTCTGCACTTGCAGCCTCTGCGGATCACGCCGTCGAGCACATAGGAACCCGCGATATTGCCGACGGAAGAAGCCTTGAACAGCATTCTCACCTCTACATGGCCGATGACGCGCTCCTCGTAAACAGGTGCCAGCATGCCCTTGAGAGCTGCCTCAACTGCGTCGATCGCCTGGTAGATGACCTTGTAGAGCCTTATATCCACGCCTTCGTGCTCCGCCATAGCCTTGGCTGTCGCGTCAGGACGGACATTGAAGCCGATGATGACCGCGTTGGACGCGGAAGCCAGTGTTACATCGGACTCCGTGATCGCGCCTACGCCGCCGTGTATGACCTTGACGACAACTTCCTCGTTGGAGAGCTTGAGCAGGCTCTGCTTGAGTGCTTCCACCGAGCCCTGTACGTCTGCCTTGATGATCAGGTTGAATTCCTTGAGGTTTCCTTCCTTCATCTGGTTGAACAGATCGTCCAGGTTCATGCGCATCTTGGTATCTTCGATCAGCTCTTCCTTGTGCTGGTTCTTGTAGGTTTCCGCATAAGCCTTGGCCTGGTCGTTGGACTCGTGGGCGATAATGACCTCGCCTGCGCTGGGTACATCGGAGAGACCCAGGATCTCGACAGGCTGTGAGGGCTTCGCTTCTTTGATCCTTCTGCCCTTGTCGTCGATCATCGCGCGGACCTTACCGGAGCTTGCGCCCGCGGAAATGAAATCGCCGATGTGCAGAGTTCCCTTCTGGACGAGGACGTTGGCAACGGGGCCTCTGCCCTTATCCAGCTTGGCCTCAAGGACAAGTCCTCTTGCCTTTCTGTTGGGATTGGCCTTGAGCTCAAGGATATCCGCTGTGAGGAGGATAGTCTCCAGGAGGTCCTCAATGCCTTCGCCGGTCTTGGCGCTGACAGGGACATACTCCGTAGATCCGCCCCAGTCTGTGGGAACGAGCTCATACTCCGTCATCTCCTGTTTGACCTTCTCAACGTTTGCGCCGGGCTTATCGATCTTGTTGACAGCGACGATGATCTCGACGCCGGCCGCCTTGGCGTGGTTGATGGCCTCTACGGTCTGCGGCATGACGCCGTCATCCGCTGCCACTACAAGGACAGCAATATCGGTGGAATTGGCGCCGCGCATGCGCATAGCCGTGAACGCCTCGTGTCCGGGCGTATCCAGGAATGTGATGCTCCTGCCGTCGAGGCTGATCGTATAAGCGCCGATCGCCTGTGTGATTCCGCCTGCCTCGCCTCTGGTCACGTTGGTCTTCCTGATCGCGTCGAGCAGGGAAGTCTTGCCGTGGTCTACATGGCCCATGACGCAGATTACCGGAGGTCTGGTCTCCATGTCTTCTTCGCTGTCCTCTTCCTCGCGGAGCAGCTCTTCGATCACGTCGACCTTCTGTTCTTTCTCGCAGAGAATATCGTAATCAAGGGCGATCTTCTCTGCCTCTTCATATTCAACTTCACTGTTGGGAGTCATGATCTGACCCGCCAGGAAGAGCTTTTTGATGATCTCGGAAGGATTCATATGCATAGCTTCGGCCAGTTCTCTGATCGTGAGCTTCTCGGGAATGACGATCGTCTTGATCTGCTCTTCGACAGGTGCCTCGGCCTTCTTCTCGGGACGAATGAATCTGCCGGCTTTGTTGCCGCTTCTTCTGTTATTCTCGTCCTCGCCGTACATGAAGTCCTTCTTGGAACGCTTATCGCGCTCCTGATCCTTCTTTCTCTTATTGTCGTCTCTGTGCTTATCGGCAAAGCCTTCGCCCTCGCCGGGTCTTCCGGTCGTTCTGCGGCGTCCGCCTTCTGCTGCGCCGGGTCTTGTGCCCTGGCGTCCGGATGCCGGAGCGCCTGCGCCGCGCATGCCCTGTCCGGGCTTAGCGCTGCGTCCTGCAAATCCGCCCTGATCACCTGCGCGTCCGCCTTCTCTGCGGAATCCGCCCTGGTCGCCGCTGCGCCCGCCGGTGCGATTACCGCTCTGATTGCCTGCGCGGCCGCCTTCTCTGCGGAACCCGCCCTGGTCACCACTGCGTCCGCCTTCTCTGCGGAATCCGCCCTGGTCACCGCCGCGTCCGCCTTCTCTGCGGGATCCGCCCTGGTCACCGCCGCGTCCGCCTTCTCTGCGGGATCCGCCCTGGTCACCTGCGCGGCCGCCTTCTCTGCGGCTTCCGGACTGTGCACCGTCTCTTCTGCCGCCCTGTCCCTGGGCATTTCTGTCTCTCTGGGATCCGGAGCGGCCGTCACGGCTGTACTGCGTGCTCTGCGTCTTATCTTCTGCGATTTCCGCGCCTTTGCTCTGTGCTGTCGGCTCAGCCGTCTGCGCGGCTGCTTTCACTGCGGGCTCTGCTGCTTCTGCCGCAGGCTCTGTCTCGACAGCTTCCGCCTTGGGAGCAGACTTCTCCTCTGCTTTCGGAGCAGCTGTTTCTACAGCCTTCTGCACAGGCTTTTCCTCTGCGGCGCTGACGGCGGATGCCGCCTCAGCGACAGGCTTCTCCGCGGCTGCAGGCGTCTCGACCGCCTTTACAGGCTCTGCGGCTGTTTCAGCTGCTGTGGGAGTCTGAACCTTGATCTCCTCTGCGACGGGAGCAGTCTCCTCCTGTCTCCTTGGCTGTCTAGCGACCGGCTCGGGCTTATGGAAATCGACCTCCATCTGTGTGGGCTTTACCGTAGGACGGATGATCTTGTGCGGAACAGGCTTGGCCTCCGTCTTCTGACGGCCTGCAGGCTGTTCTCTGCGCGTTCCGCTCTGTCCTGCGGGCCTTTGTTTTCTTCCGCTTCCGGCAGAAAACGATCCTGTTCCTGTGCTGGAGTAAGATCCGCTCGAATAGGCGCCCCGCTGTCCGGAACTCTGACGGCTCTTACTGCTGTTGCCCGTCACGATAATGATTTTTTTCTTCTTTACAGGAGCCTTGCCGTCTGCCGCCGGTCTGGGCTTCTTTGCTGCTTCTCCTGCTTTTTTGTTCTCATTTGCACCTGTATTCTCTGTTGCCATTTACTCCTCTTTCTTCCCGCTGCCTAGCAGCTTAAGTATACTATCCGCAAGTCCCTGGTCCGTAACGGCGACGCAGGACCTGTCCTGCTTGCCGATGGCGTGGCCCAGTGTCTCTTTTACACCGTAGAAACTGAACGGTATATGATAAAAAGTACATTTATTGCTGATCGTACTCACGGTATTCTTCTGTGCGTCTTCAGCTATGATCACCAGCTTCGCTTCTCTGCTCTTGATCGCTTTTTCACACAGGAATCCGCCGCTCACTACTTTGCCGGCTTTCTGTGCGATCCCCAGCAGAGATAAGAGTTTATCCATCTGAAGACACCTCCCATCTCCGTGCAAGTTCGTCAAAGATCTCATCCGGTATGGCTGTGTCAAGTGATCTCTGCAGAGAACGCTTCTTCTGTGCCGCGCGCAGACAGGTCGGATCGTCGCAGAGATAAGCGCCTCTGCCGTTTGTCTTGCCCGTCCTGTCCAGTTTGATCTCCCCCTCGGGCGTGCGCACGATCCGGATCAGACTTTTCTTCTCCTTCATCTCGCCGCATCCCGTACATCTGCGCATCGGAATCTTCTTTGGCATCCTGCCTCCTAACTGAACACTGTATTATTCTTCGGTTTCCTCAGATTCGCCCTCGTACTCGGATTCCTCCGCGTACTCCGCGTTATCCGCATACTCTTCTTCGTCGTAATCTTCCTCGTAGTACTCGTCGTCTTCGTAGTCTTCGTAGCGGAAGCCGGGCGCGTCCTTGGCCTGCGTCTCGCTCTTGATATCGATCTTGTAGCTGGTCAGCTTGGCGGCAAGGCGCGCGTTCTGGCCCTCTCTGCCGATTGCGAGGGAGAGCTGATAATCCGGAACGACAACCTTGGCTGTCTTCTCCTCCGGATCCGCGAAAACCGCGACGATCTTGGCGGGAGAAAGGGCATTCTGAATGAGGTTGCCGGGGTTCTCGTCCCAGTTGATGATATCGATCTTTTCGCCGCGGAGCTCCTCGACGATATTGTTGACACGGATTCCGTTGACGCCGACGCATGCGCCTACAGCGTCCACTCTGGGATCGTTGGAATATACAGCGATCTTCGTGCGGCTGCCGGGCTCACGCGCGATGCTCTTGATCTCAACAACGCCTTCCTGAATCTCCGTCACTTCCTGCTCAAACAGTTTTTTGACAAGCTCGGGATGCGTGCGGCTCACGAGGATGCGGGGACCGCGCTGGGTCTTGCGCACATCGATGACATACACCTTGATCCTGTCCTGAGGCTTGAGGTTCTCGCCGGGAACTGTTTCCTTCTCATTGAGAAGTCCTTCCGCTCTGCCCAGGTTCACGCTGATGCTGCCGCCGTTGATCCTCTGCACGATACCGGTCACAATACTCTTCTGTTTGCTGAAATAATAATCGTAAATAGCGCTGCGCTCTTCTTCGCGGATTCTCTGAAGGATCACGTTCTTGGCGATCTGTGTCGCGATTCTGCCAAAAGACTGACTGTTGATCTTTACATCGATCTTATCACCGACCTGAATAGCCGGCTTGATCTTGACGGCTTCCTCAAGCGGGATCTGCAAGAGATCATCCTCGACATCGTCTTTCGTCTCCACGACCTCTTTTTCCGCGACGCAGAAATACTCGAAGGTGTCACGGTCAACCCACACCTTGATATTGTCTACCTTGCCGAAATTATTCTTGCAGGCAGTTAAAAGCGCATTTTCTATCGCTTCGAACAAAGTCTCGCGCATAATATTTTTTTCTTTTTCAAGCGCTTCAATTGCATCTTTAAGTTCTGTGTTCATCTCGTCTCCTTTTCCGGAACCAGTCGTAAATACTTTTACTTCAGATGTCCAGATACAGCCTGAGTACAGCTATATCTTTTCTGGGAATAACTACAGTGCGGGGGCCGTTGTCAGTACCCTCCTGCTCTGTCTTTCCTTTTTTCTTTTTCCCTTTCGAGACCGGCAAGGGCTCGATCTCGATCGTTACCGTTTCTGCGTCCCAGGCAGTCAGGAATCCTTCGAACTCCTTCCCTCCGATCTCAGCAGACGGCTTAAACAATTTGCCTTCCACCTTCTCGCCGATACTGTTCTGCAGATGTCTGTCCTTTGTCAGTGTTCTTCCAAGTCCGGGGCTTGAGACGACCAGTGTATAAGGATCACTGATCAGATCTGCCTCATCGAGCCTGTCGGACAGCTCCCGGCTCACCGCTTCGCAGTCCAGTATCCCTACGCCTTCGTCCTTGTCGATATAGATGTTGAGGTAGTACTCGGAGCCTTCCTTGATGTACTCAACATCATAAATGTATACACCGTGCTTTTCGGCGATCGGTTCCGTCAGCTTCTCCGCCTCCGTCTCGATCCTGGTTCTGGCTGAAATCTTGTTGGCCATATTCCTCCTCGACCGGTATCCGGTCATGCAGGGCTCGCATTGCGAGCCGCCTCGCGGGTCGCTGCGCCCTCTCGGCGTATTCCCTCGCGTGCGATCTTCCTGTCCGGGCAAGCCCGTTTCAGGACATCAAAAAAGTGGACTTGCAAGCCCACTTCTTAACCTTACCATATTCAACATTAGCAAGTTACCACAAATAAACTCAAAATGCAAGTTTTTTCGGAAAATTCCTGCGATTTAACAAAAAATCCCCAACCGCGGGTATGGACAATACCATCAAAGCGGACTCCTTGCATAAGCTGCAGCGTGATAACCGATTCAGGCTCGCTGCACAGACAGTGGCGTGATAACTGATTCGGGCTCCGTGGACACGCAGTAAAAAAGCTGTCAGTCGGAACTGACAGCTTAGTAGCTCGTACGGGAATCGAACCCATGATTCCGCCGTGAGAGGGCGGCGTCTTGACCCCTTGACCAACGAGCCATTTGCTTAACGCATAAATTACTTTAGCATAAGTTCGTTGGTCATGCAAGCACTTTTTTCAAATCTTTTTATGCGGATCAAAGAAGTCCGGCAACAAATTCCTCTACTTTCTTCATATCTTCCGTGGGCTCAAATCTTGCCACGACATTTCCTTCGCGGTCAACAGCAAACTTGGTGAAATTCCACTTGATGTTAGGGTTATTCTTGTAGTCCTTGTCGATGGTCTTCAGCATTGCACTCATGGCAAGTGCCTTGGGGCCGAAGCCAAATCCCTTGAAGCCCTGCTGCCCCTTCAGATAAGTATACAGGGGAAGCTCATTCTCACCGTTGACATCCGACTTCTTCATCTGCGGGAACTGCGTATTATACTTGAGCGTGCAGAACTGATGGATCTCCTCATCGGTTCCGGGCGTCTGTCCGGCGAACTGATTGCAAGGAATGTCGATGATCTCGAATCCTCTGTCATGATACTTCTCATACATTTTCTCAAGTGCTTCGTACTGAGGAGTAAAACCGCAGCCGGTCGCAGTGTTGACGATCAGAAGGACCTTGCCCTTGTAATCGCTCATTTCTACATCTTCGCCTTTTCCATTCTTGATCACATAATCATAAACACCCATGTTCGGCCTCCTTTTTAATTATATAAGTTAATCATTTTTCTTGTTCAGTTTTATTAAATTATATTTTGCACAATCTATTTTGTCAAGCAGTATCATCTATGTCCTCAAAATTTTTATGATATCCATACGAAAT
>JAZQCI010000035.1:0-6487 GCA_045546175.1 Lachnospiraceae bacterium
CAGAAAAAATTCATCGCCAATGTCTCCCACGACTTCCGGTCCCCCCTGACCTCGATCCGGGGCTTTCTCGAGGCCATGCTGGACGGCACGATCCCGCCCGAGATGCACGAGCACTACATCGGGGTCGTCCTCAAGGAGACCGACCGCCTGACCAAGCTGACCAACGGCCTTCTGACCCTCAACAATCTCAATACCGGCGGCATGCTCCTGCAGCGCACGGACTTTGACATCAACGCGGTGATCCGGTCCGTCGCGGCCTCCTTTGAGCAGACCTGCCGGACCAGGAACATCCGGATCAACCTGGTCCTGACCGGAAAGATCCTCTACGTCAACGCGGACCTGGAAAAGATCCAGCAGGTCCTCTACAACCTGGTCGACAACGCCCTCAAATTCAGCAGCAATGACTCGGAGATCTCGATCGAGACCACCGAAAAGGGCGACACCGTCTTCGTCTCCGTCCGCGACAGCGGGATCGGCATCCCCAGGGACGACCAGAAGCTGATCTGGGACCGCTTCTACAAGACCGACCTCTCCCGCGGCAAGGACAAAAAAGGGACAGGCCTGGGCCTGTCCATAGTCCGTGAGATCATCCGTGCCCACGGCGAAAATATCAGCCTCGTCAGCACGCAGGGCGTCGGAAGCAAGTTTACCTTTACACTCAAGAGGTCGGAACTCAACGACGAGCTCGATGACGATGATCTGTGATCACTGTTTCCAATGGAGCCTGTGCAGCTCCCCGTTCCTCTCAAGAGACATAAAGTCGTTCTGCCGCAGTGCTTCATAGAGCACGATCGCGACAGAATTGGACAGATTAAGACTCCTGTATCCCTCCAGCATCGGAATGCGGATACAGGTTTCTTCATTTTCTACGAGAATTTCCTCCGGAATGCCCGCGCTCTCTTTTCCGAACATGATATAGTCATCCGGTGCGAAGGAGACCTCTGTATAAGTCTTGTGCGCCTTTGTGGTGGCGTACCATATTTTGGCACCCGGGTTCCTCTTCAGAAAGTCTTCGTAGTCCGAATAGGTGTGGACGTCCAGGTCCTTCCAGTAATCCAGCCCCGAGCGGCGGATCTGTTTCTCTGTGATCTCGAAGCCCAAAGGCTCGATCAGATGAAGAGACGTTCCCGTGACCACACAGGAACGCCCGATATTTCCGGTATTGCCGGGTATTTCCGGCTCATGAAGTACGATATGCATCAACTGTCTTCTTTCTGTGATCTGAGCTTATTTACAAACCTGGACAGCCTCCCCAGCGCCTCTCTGAGGTTCTCGATCGAATAGGCGTAGGATATTCTCAGATATCCCTCGCCGCTGTCGCCGAAGGCCGTGCCGGGCACGATCGCCACTTTCTCTTCCTTCAGAAGCTCTTCCGCAAACTCCTCACTGCTCATTCCGAACTCCTTGATACAGGGGAAGACGTAGAAGGCACCCATGGGCTCAAAGCACGGAAGGCCCATACCCTCGAGCTTGTGCATGACAAAGCGGCGTCTCTGGTTGTAGGACTCTCTCATCTGCGCTACATCGCTGTCGCCGTTGCGAAGGGCTTCGATGGCGGCGTACTGGCTGGTGGTCGGCGCGCACATGATCGCGTACTGGTGGATCTTGGTCATCTGCGCCATGATCTCCTTCGGTCCGCAGGCGTAGCCCATTCTCCAACCGGTCATCGCATAGGCCTTGGAGAAACCGTTCACAAGAACCGTTCTCTCCTTCATTCCCGGAAGGGAAGCTATGGAGACATGCTTGCCGCTGTAGGTCAGCTCGCCGTAAATCTCATCGGAGAGCACATACAGGTCGTTTTCAATGATAACGTCCGCGATCGCCTCCAGGTCTTCCTTATCCATGACGGCTCCCGTGGGATTGTTGGGATAAGGGAGCACCAGAATCTTGGACTTTGGCGTGATCGCAGCCTTGAGCTCTTCGGGTTTGAGACGGAATTCATTCTCATTCTTGAGCGGAATAACGACCGGCACGCCGTCCGCCAGGATCGTGCAGGGCTCATAAGAGACGTAGGACGGCTGCGGGATCAGCACTTCGTCGCCCTCGTTGATCATCGCGCGGAACATCAGATCGATGGCTTCCGAGCCGCCGACGGTGATCAGTATCTCGCCCATGGGATCATAAGTGATTCCCTGGGTTCTCTTCAAATAAGCGGCAATCTCTTCGCGCAGTTCCTTCAGACCCGAATTGGATGTGTAGAAGGTGCGCCCTTTTTCCAGTGAATAGATGCCTTCATCCCGGATGTGCCAGGGCGTGTCGAAATCCGGCTCGCCCACGCCCAGTGAGATCGCATCTTTCATCTCACTGACCAGGTCAAAAAATCGACGAATCCCGGACGGCTTAAGACCTACTGTCTTATCCGCCAGGAGTTTTTCCTGTTTTTTCATCTGTTTCCTCTTTCTTCCGGCAATTACGGAGTAATGATCTCTCTCTGGTCCTCATATTTTCTGGTCATGATCGTTCCGTGATCCTTGTACTTCTTTAAAATGAAGTGGGTCGCCGTGCTGATCACGGTATCCAGCGTGGAGAGCTTACTCGAAACAAATCCGGAGACGTCCCGCAGGGTTTTTCCTTCCAGAGTGACTAAAAGGTCATAGCCTCCCGAAATGAGATAAACGGAATTGACTTCGGGATATTTGTAGATCCTCTCTGCGATCTCATCAAATCCTTTTCCTCTCTGAGGAGTGACGCGCACTTCGATCAGCGCCGTGACTTTGTCGATGTCCGTCTTGTCCCAGTCGATCATTGTGTGATAACCGCAGATGATCCCGGCGTCTTCAAGGCCCTGAAGCGCGTTTACGATCTCAATTTCCTGGGTTCCCAGGACTACCGCCATCTCCCTGGTGGAGACGCGGCTGTTCTTCTCTATGATTCCCAATACTTTTTCTTCCAGCATGTTCATGGATTTTTCCTCCGAATTTTAATTTCCGATCCCGCTTATTTGTCGAGGATCCTGTGCAGCTCATCCGTCTGCGGAAGATCCAGGTAGCGGACTTCGTCGTCATTGATCAGTGTTTTGTCGTGATCCTCCGTGAGTTCTCCTATTTTGACAGCCGGGATCCCGCTGCCCTCGAGCGCCTCCACGAGCGCGTCCGCATCCGCCGTCACGGCCAGAAGGCTCCCCGCGGACCTCATCTTATAAGGATCAATGTCATAATAATTGGCGAGTTCTATGGTCTCCTGCAACAGGGGAATGGACGCCATGTCGACGCGCAGCCCGCGGCGGGTCTTCACCGACAGCCTCCAGAGCGCCGCGTAAATGCCGCCCTCTGACAGGTCGACCAGGCAGTCCGCGCCTTCTCGCGCGCAGATCTGCGCTTCCGGCCGCACGCTGAGGTACTCTCCCAGCTTTCTCAGACGCATCAGGATCGTCTCGGGATACACATCCCTGAGTTCCTCTTTCTCACACGCCAAAATACTGCCGGCTTCCATCCCGGCCCACTTTGTCATGACGATCCCGGCGCCCGGGGAAATGATTTTTCCCTTGCCGCTCTCCATGGCCGTTCCGGTACAGGTACCGATCACCACGGGCCTTGTTACTGCCGACGTCACTTCCGTGTGGCCGCCCTCGATCACCAGGTTTTCTGTCTTGCAGACCCTGCAGATTCCGTCCATGATCTCGCGGAGCCGCTCCTCCTGCGTGCCCTCCGGCAGCAGGATCACCGGCCGAAAGCTCTCCGGCAGGATCTTCTCGGCGCTCAGCGCGTTAACTGCCGCGTAGACGGCCAGTTCTCCGATCCCGGAGACCTTCAGCGTCACAGGGTCCGCACTCATCGTGACCTCGCCGCTCTTTATCCCCGCACCGGATATTCTCTTTGTAATGGACCGGTCGATGGTATTTTCTCCGGCCTTTCCGTATCGCAATTTCATTCGCTGTCGATTGTCTTCTTATACTTATTTACCGTCCCTCCGGAAAGGGTAAAATACCCTCACTTTTCCGTCAGGACATCGCTGCAAGCAGCGGCGCGATCATGGCCAGGACCAGGACGCCCGCAATAATGCATGCCGCGATCCTCTTAGCCTTAGTACTTCTGAAATTCATTCTCTGTTAAGACCTCCAAAATGGGTTGCGTGCAGCTCAGCACCTGCCCCCCAAATGCTTCGCGCCCGGGCGCAGGTCATTGATGTAAATTATAAAGCGTATTAAATTTCTTTGCAAGATTGCGGCGGACTGTAGTATGATTGCTTGTATGCGGCATGATCTTCAGTATTTTGCCGGATAGGGAGGTAAGCAATCACAATGAACAACAAACTGACACGCAAGGATATCGAGGAAATGCAGGCGGAGATCGATCACCGCAAGCTGGTCGAGCGCCCCAAGCTGCTCGAAGAGGTCAAGGAGACCAGGGCGCAGGGCGACCTGAGCGAGAATTTCGAATATCACGTGGCCAAGAGGGCCAAAAATCAGAATGAGAGCCGCATTCGATTTCTGGAGAGAATGATCAAGACCGCGCAGGTCATCGATGACAATACGGCCGATAACGAGGCGGGCATCAACAAGAAGATCACCCTCTACATCCCGGAAGATGACGAAGAAGAGGTGTATATCATTGTCAGCACCATGAGACAGGACACTCTCAAGGGACTGATCAGTGTGGAATCTCCCCTCGGAAAAGCTCTGCTGCACCACAAAGTCGGGGATACGATCACAGTTCGTGTGAGCGCCGATTACTCCTACCAGGCCGTGATCCGCAAGATCGAGGATTCCGAGGAGGCGCAGTCTGCCTCTCTGAGAAACTACTGATTCAAGGCTCGCAGAGCGAGCCGCTGCGCCGCGTGCGGGCTGCCATTTGGCAGCATCTTCCTTTCCGCACGCGTGTGCATCATATAACTCAGCGGGGAACATCCCCTCTGAGTTATATCATTCGTGTTGACTTTCGTACATAAAAGCGTTACACTTTAACTTGCCAAAGCACAAGGAGGACTTACCCATGCCTATTACACAATTTTTGGAACGTAATGCTCAGATGTGGCCCAATGATGTGGCCCTCGTAGAACTTAACCCGGATATCAAGGTTCCGAGACTCACAACCTGGAAAGAATATGAACTGATCCAGCCCCTTCACGAAGTTGCCAGCCGCCAGGAGATCACCTGGGCGGTCTTCAACGAGAAGGCAAACCGCGTGGCCAACATGCTGATCGCCCGCGGCATCGTCAAGGGCGATAAGGTCGCGATCCTCCTCATGAACTGTCTGGACTGGCTGCCGATCTATTTTGGCATCCTAAAGACAGGCGCGATCGCGGTTCCGCTCAACTTCCGCTACAGCGCGGACGAGATCGAGTACTGCGTAAAGCTCGCGGAAGCAGACGTCCTGATCTTCGGACCTGAGTTCATCGGCCGTGTCGAGGAGATCGCGGACAGTATCTCCCGCAGAAGACTTCTTCTGTACGACGGACCCGGATGCCCCTCCTTTGCAGAGGATTTCATCTCCCAGACAGCAAACTATTCCAGTATTGCTCCTGACGTAGAAGTTACTGACGAGGATTACGGCGCAATCTACTTCTCCTCCGGCACAACAGGATTCCCCAAGGCGATCCTTCACACACATGCGGGAATCATGCACGCGGCGATCATGGAGCAGAAACACCACGGACAGCAGAAAGACGACTGCTTCCTCTGCATCCCGCCCCTGTATCACACAGGTGCCAAGATGCACTGGTTCGGAAGCCTCGTCTCCGGCGGCAAGGCTGTTCTCCTGAGGGGAACCACTCCCGAGACGATCCTCAAGGCTGTCTCTGACGAGAAGTGCACAGTTGTATGGCTTCTCGTTCCGTGGGCTCAGGATATTCTGGATTCCCTCGACAACGGCAGCGTCAAAAAAGAGGATTACTGCCTGGATCAGTGGCGCCTGATGCACATCGGAGCGCAGCCCGTTCCTCCGTCAATGATCAAGCACTGGATGGATTACTTCCCCAATCACCAGTATGACACCAACTACGGTCTGTCCGAATCCCTCGGACCCGGCTGTGTCCACCTGGGTGTTGAGAACATCCACAAGGTCGGCGCCATCGGTAAGCCCGGATACATGTGGGAATGCAGGATCGTCGACGAAAACAGGAAGGACGTGGCTCCCGGCGATGTCGGAGAACTCGCTGTCAAGGGTCCCGGCGTCATGGTATGCTATTACAACAACCCTGAAGCCACCAAAGAGGTCCTGGACGACGACAGATGGCTCTACACCGGTGATATGGCAATTCAGGACGAAGACGGCTTTATCTTCCTTGTAGACCGCAAGAAAGACGTCATCATCTCCGGCGGCGAGAACCTCTATCCTGTACAGATCGAAGACTTCCTTCACACCTTCGAGCCCATCAACGACGTCGCTGTCATCGGACTTCCCGACAAGCGTCTGGGCGAGATCGCTACAGCCATTATCCAGCTCAAGGAAGGTTTCACATGCACCGAGCAGGACGTCAACGACTACTGCAAGAAGCTTCCCCGCTACAAGAGGCCCCGCAAGATCATCTTCGCCGAGGTTCCCAGGAA
>JAZQCI010000036.1:0-33564 GCA_045546175.1 Lachnospiraceae bacterium
GGCTTTATCCTGTCGGAGGGATTCCGAAGAACGGTAAGGACGGAGGAGGCAAGAGCGCTGGCAGAGCTTCTCGATCCAGGGATCAAGGTCGTCGGCGTGTTCGTAAATGAACCGGTCGAAAAGATCGCCGCATGCTGCGACTTCCTGGATCTGATCCAGCTCCACGGCAGAGAAGATAACGGCTATCTGAAGCGGCTCAGGGAAGTGACAGACAAACCCCTGATCCAGGCGTCTCGGATCTCAGAGGCGCGGGACTTTGAGAGGGCTCTGCAGAGCACCGCGGACCTGATTCTGCTGGACAGCGGGACGGGGAGCGGGCGATCTTTTGACTGGAGCCTGATCGGGCAGTCGGAACGGCCGTGGATCCTGGCCGGAGGCCTGGGCCCGGACAATGTCGCGGAGGCGGCCGCAAGGTTCCGTCCCTATGCGGTGGACCTGAGCAGCGGGGCGGAGACAGACGGATGGAAAGATCCGACGAAAATGAGAGCCTGTGTGGAGGCAGTGAGAAATAACACAGGGGGGATGTCCCCCGCCTCTACAGGCGGTGGGAAGCAACAAACTTTCTCAGTGGCGGGTGACAATCCCCCACTGAGTTATTCGATGCACACGCGTGCGGAGAGGAAGATGCTGCCAAAGGGCAGCCCGCACGCGGCGCAGCGGCTCGCTCTGCGAGCCTTGAATCAGAAAGAGGTGACACAGATGTCCAGAGGCAGATTTGGTAAATTCGGCGGCCAGTACGTGCCGGAAACACTGATGAATGAACTGATCCGTTTGGAGGAGCAGTACAACTATTATAAAAATGACCCGGCCTTCTGCGCCGAGCTGACAGAACTTCTGAACAGCTACGCGGGAAGGCCCTCCCGCCTGTACTACGCGGGCAAAATGACCGAGGACCTGGGAGGAGCCCGGATCTATCTCAAGAGAGAGGATCTCAACCACACGGGGGCCCACAAGATCAACAACTGTCTGGGACAGGTGCTGCTGGCCAAAAAAATGGGAAAGACCCGCGTGATCGCGGAGACGGGGGCCGGCCAGCACGGCGTGGCGACGGCAACGGCCGCGGCGCTTCTGGGACTGGAGTGCGAGGTATTCATGGGCCGTCTCGACTGTGAGAGGCAGAAGCTCAACGTATACAGGATGGAGCTTCTGGGCGCCAAGGTGCATCCGGTGGAGAGCGGGACCAAGGTGCTCAAGGACGCGGTCAATGAGACCATGCGCGAGTGGGCGGGCAGAGTGGATGACACCCACTACGTGCTCGGATCGGTCATGGGCCCGCATCCCTTCCCGACCATGGTGAGGGATTTCCAGGCGGTCATCTCGAAGGAGGCGCGCGCGCAGATCCTCGAGGCGCAGGGAAAGCTCCCGGACGCCGTGATCGCCTGCGTGGGCGGCGGCAGCAACGCGATCGGCATGTTCTATCATTTTATCGGGGATGAAGGAGTGCGGCTGATCGGCTGCGAAGCGGCGGGCCGCGGCGTGGAGACAGGAGAGCACGCGGCGACCATCACGGACGGAAGCCTTGGCGTCTTCCACGGGATGAAGTCACTCTTTTGCCAGAATGAATACGGGCAGATCAAGGAGGTCTATTCGATCTCGGCCGGCCTTGACTATCCCGGAATCGGACCGGAGCACGCCTATCTCCACGATATAGGAAGGGCGGAATATGTCCCTGTCACGGACGATGAAGCCGTGGAGGCCTTTGAGTATCTGGCGAGGACAGAGGGCATCATCTGCGCGATCGAGAGCGCGCACGCGGTGGCGCAGGCGAGGAAGATCGCTCCCACAATGGGAAAAGAGCAGAGCCTGATCATCTGTCTGTCCGGCCGGGGAGACAAGGACGTGGCCGCCATCGCGCGTTACAGAGGCATAAAGATCGAAGACTGAGCCGGAAAGGGGAATAGCTATGGCACGAACAATCAAGGATGCTTTTAAGAACGGAAAGGCTTTTGTCGCGTTTATCACGGCGGGCGATCCGAACCTGGATAAGACGGCGGAATACATTCTCGAGATGGAGCGCGCGGGCGCGGATCTCATCGAGATCGGAATTCCTTTCTCGGATCCCATCGCGGAAGGAGTTGTGATCCAGGAGGCGGACCTGCGGGCCCTGCAGTCGGGCACGACTACGGACGGCATATTCGATATGGTGGAGAAGCTCCGCCGAGAGACCGACATGCCGCTGGTCTTCATGGGCTATCTCAATCCGGTATTCCACTATGGATATGAGCGTTTTTTCGCAAGGTGCAAAGAGTGCGGTATCAGCGGCATCATTATTCCCGACCTGCCCTATGAGGAGAAAGGGGAGTGCGAGGAGATCGCGGCGAAGTACGGCGTGGATGTGATCTCCATGATCGCGCCTACTTCTGCGGCCAGGATCCGGGCGATCGCTTCGGAGGCCAAAGGATTTTTGTATGTAGTCTCCTCGATGGGCGTTACGGGGATCCGGTCCGAGATCAAAACAGACCTTTCCTCCATTCTCGCTGCGGTGCGGGAGGCATCGGACATTCCCGCCGCGGTGGGATTCGGAATCAACACTCCTGAGCAGGCCGCGAAGGTCGCCGAGATCGCTGACGGTGTGATCGTGGGAAGCGCGATCGTCAAAATAATCGCCCAGTACGGGAGTCAGGCCGGCCCCTGTATCTATGATTACGTCAAAAAAATGAAAGAGGCGATCTCTAAATATTAAGCAAATAATTAAATATTAAGAATTTATTTAAAAACTCTCCCTAAAATGTTGCATTTATGTGATTAATATATTACAATAATGTTACGTTTGATAAGGGAGAGTTTATCATGAAAAGATTATTGGCTGTTTTACTCACATCCTGCATGATCGCCGGTCTCGCGTCGCCCGCCGGAAGCGGACTGATGACGGAAATCCGGGCTAACACGGAGGCGGCTTTCAGCAATCTGGGATCTTCCGAGGGCAGAACGGAAAGCGCGGCGGAAGGAGCGGGGAGCTTCGATGAAGCGCTCAGAAGCCTTTACGACAATTCCATGTCCGCGACGGACGAGGAAGTTCTCGCATCCGCGCAAATGATGCCTTCCGATTTTACAGCGGTAGAATCCGAACTGGGTGACAAAGCCAAGGCTCTCATCGATTATCTCAAATATTACGAGGCCTCCAAGAGCAGTTATATGGTCGGCTCCGGGGACAGCGGGAAGGAGTTTTCCGGCAGTGTGGTCTCGGAGTGGGACAGACAGGGAGAATATACTTCTTATGTCGTTTCCGCCGATGACAAGGTCCGCACGCTGGTTCCGAGGATCAAAGTCAACAGCTGCTCCGTAGAGGGAAAGACTACCGTGCTCGACATTTACGAGTGGATGACGGTCGGATACGCAGCCGATGAGGTCTCTGCCGTCAATGCGGCTGCTTACGGCTATACTTTCTCCCTTAAACTCGACTGCGACAGAAAGGGCAAGTGGAAGATCGCGTCCGTAGAAGATACGGACAGCAACTTTGATTGGATGGAGGAAGAAATTGCTTACTCTCTGCAGGCAGAGAGCGAGGACACCGATCCGCTCAGAGTCTTCTCGGAAGACGGCGAGCAGGAGATGATGGCAGCGGTCGCCGCAACGTCCTATACCTACAACGTATCCAAGGCGATCGCTTACGCTGATAAATACTGCATCAATTACAATTCTTCCTACAACAGCTACAAGGGAAAAGGCGGGGACTGCGCGAACTTTGTCTCCCAGTGTCTCTATAACGGCGGTTTCAAGCAGGACTCCGTGTGGTACAAGCACAGCGTCGCGTGGATCAACGTAATGAAGCAGATCGCGCACTTCAAGCAGTACGGGACTTTCATGAATGCCAGTGACGGAACCATCCTCAAGGGAAATCCGATCTACTTCGACTGGAACGGCGACAGCACTTATGACCACGCGACGATCTGCGTGGGCCGCAACAACAGCGGAAAGCCGATCCTGGACTCTCATACCAAGGATCTGTATCACGCGACCTGGGACAACTGGAGCTTCAAGAAAGCCGCCACGATCCAGCTGCGCGGCTCGAGTTCTTCTTCCTCCACTACGGTGAGCGGAAAGTGGAAGAGCAATTCCACCGGCAAGTGGTACGAATACGCGGACGGCACTTATCTCAAGAGCTGCTTCAAGACGATCGACGGCAAGAGATATTATTTCAACGACAGAGGCTATGCGGTAAAGGGCCTTCAGAAGATCGGCGGCAAGTACTATTTCTTCAACTCATCGACCTGCGTGATGACGACCGGATGGGTGACTTACAACGGAAACAAGTACTATTTCGGCTCTGACGGAGCAGCTTATACCGAGTGGGAGGAGATCGGGGGAAATTATTACTACTTCAATCCCACGACCTGTGTGATGGCCAAGGGATTCTATAAGGTCAAGACCAAGCTCCATTACTTTAACAGCAATGGCGTGGAGCAGTTCGGCTGGATCACGGTAAGCGGTAAGAAATACTATCTCGACAAGTATGGCGTCGTGCAGTTCGGCTGGCAGACAGTCGGCGGCAAAGAATACTATTTTGACACAAACGGAGCCATGGTGACGGGAATCGTCCAGATCGACAATGTGATCCATGAGTTCAATACCAATGGCGTTTACAAAGGAAAATCATCGGCGACGTCAGCGGCGACGGTGGTAGACACAAAGAAGAACACGACCAAATACGGCTCGGAGAAGGCTCCCGCCGTATCTTCCGGCACAAATGGCTGGGTTCAGTCAGGCGGCAACTATTATTACTACGTAAAAGGTAAGCTGAAGAAGGGCTGGCTGCAGCTGGACGGAAAGTATTATTATCTGGACCCCACCGGCGCCAGACAGACTAATTGGAAGAGGATCAACGGTAAGCTGTATTACTTCAATGCCGATGGCGTCATGAAAACAGGATGGCTCAGGAAGAATAACCGCTATTACTACTTCAACAGTGACGGATCACGCTTTACCGGCTGGAAGAAGATGGGCGGAAACTGGTATTATTTCCAAACATCGAACGGAGCAATGAAGACCGGTTGGCTCAGGCACGACGGACAGTTATACTATCTGGGTTCCAACGGAAAGATGAGGACCGGCTGGGTCAAAATCAACGGTAAGTATTTCTTTTTCAATAAGAGCGGAGACATGAAGACCGGTTGGCACCACGACGCGGACGGAAATACCTATTATCTGGGAAGCAACGGCGTAATGGCCACCGGAAGAAGGGTTATTAACGGCAGGACCTATTATTTTGACAGCTGGGGCGCACTGCAGGACTGAGCCCTGATTGACGAAAAGTAATTAAGAAAGAGGAGGCGGCTGATGAGGATCTGATCCTCAATCAGGCTGCCTCTCTTGTTGTATTTATTCAGCACCCCCGAAGTGCTGAATAGTTACACCTTTATGCAAGGATCGGATTGCAATCACTATTAAATTGTGGTAAATTCGATTGCATGGTGCGGTCGTTTGTGCCGGGCAGGCATAACGGAAGATACCGCCCTTTCGATAATTTCAATTTATTGCGGAGGAATAAGATCCATGAGCGACAGATACGACTGCCTGAAGCTGAAAAGCCAGCTGTGCTTTCCGCTTTATGCATGCTCCAAGGAGATTATTAGACGTTACAAGCCTTTTCTCGACGAGGTCGACCTGACCTATACCCAGTACATAACCATGATGGCGCTGTGGGAAAACGAGAGCATGAATGTGAGGGAACTGGGCCTTGCGCTCTTTCTCGACTCGGGAACGCTGACGCCGGTGCTCAAGAAGCTTGAGAACAAGGGGTATCTCGAGAGAAAGCGCTCCAAGGAAGATGAGCGCAATCTGATCGTCAGTGTGACGGAAAAGGGATGGAAACTCAGAGAAGAAGCGCTGAGCATCCCGCAGTCCATGTCCAGCTGCGTCAATCTCGAACCGCAGGAGGCCGCAGAGCTCTACAGGCTCCTCTATAAGATCCTGGGGGCACAGGAGCAGAAGTCTCCGTCCGCCGTTTCAGGCAGGGAATCTTTGTGAATTGAGCGGCGGTCATAGCGGATCGCGGCGTTTTATGGTATTATTTCAGATAATATGCGCATAAAGCCCGCATCGCGGGCAATGAGATCAGGAGTAAAGAATATGTCTAAATTTACAGATATGATTTTCGGTACACACAGTCAGAGGGAACTCAGGAGAATTGAGCCTCTCGTGAAGAAGATCGAAGATCTGCGCCCTCAGATGGTCGAACTGAGTGACGACGAACTCAGGGGCAAGACAGAAGAATTTAAGAAAAGACTCTCGGACGGGGAGACACTTGATGACATCCTGCCCGAGGCATACGCGGCCGTCAGAGAAGGCGCCAGAAGGGCACTTGGAATGGAACCCTTCCACGTGCAGCTGATCGGCGGCATCATCCTTCACCAGGGCCGCATCGCGGAGATGAGAACCGGTGAAGGTAAGACGCTGGTGGCGACAATGCCCGCCTACCTCAACGCCCTCGAGGGAAGAGGCGTACACGTGGTCACGGTCAACGACTATCTGGCCAAGCGTGACGCGGAGTGGATGGGACAGGTCTATCAGTTCATGGGACTTACGGTCGGCGTCGTACTCAACAGCATGACCAGTGAGGAGAGGCAGCAGGCTTATAACTGCGACATCACCTATGTGACGAACAATGAGCTGGGATTTGACTACCTGCGCGACAACATGGCCATCTACAAGAAGAATCTGGTCCTTCGCGAGCTCCACTACGCCATCATCGACGAGGTCGACTCTGTGCTGATCGACGAGGCGAGAACGCCCCTGATCATTTCTGGCCAGAGCGGCAAGTCCACCAAGATCTATGAGGCCTGCGATATTCTGGCCAAGCAGATGAAGCGCGGCGAAGATATGGAGGACCTGTCCAAGATTGACGCGATCATGGGCGTGGAGAGAGAGGAGACCGGAGATTTCATCGTCAACGAGAAAGACAAGGTGGTCAACCTCACGGCGGAAGGCGTCTCCAAGGTGGAGAAATTCTTCCATATCCCCAACCTGGCGGATCCCGAGAACCTGGAGATCCAGCACTGCATCATCCTGGCGCTGAGAGCCAACAACCTGATGCACAGAGATCACGATTATATTGTCAAGGACGACCAGGTTCTGATCGTCGACGAGTTCACGGGCCGCGTCATGCCTGGAAGGCGCTACAGCGACGGCCTGCACCAGGCGATCGAGGCCAAGGAAAACGTCAAGGTCAAAAAAGAGAGTAAGACGCTCGCCACGATCACTTTCCAGAACTTCTTCAATAAGTTCGACAAGAAGTGCGGCATGACCGGTACAGCCCTGACCGAAGAGCGCGAATTCCGTGAGATCTACGGTATGGACGTCATTGAGATTCCCACCAACAGACCGGTCATCAGAAAAGACCATCAGGACGCGGTCTACAAGACCAAAAAAGAGAAATACAGAGCGGTCATTGAATCCGTCAAGGAAGCGCACGCCAAAGGACAGCCGGTCCTTGTGGGCACCATCACGATCCAGGTCTCCGAGGATGTCTCCAAGATGCTCAAGAGAGAGGGCATCCCGCACAACGTACTGAATGCAAAGTTCCACGAGATGGAAGCGGAGATCGTAGCGCAGGCCGGCCAGCACGGCGCTGTCACGATCGCGACCAACATGGCAGGCCGCGGTACCGATATCAAGCTGGACGAAGAGGCCAAAGCGGCCGGCGGACTCAGGATCATCGGAACGGAGAGACATGAGTCCAGACGTATTGACAATCAGCTGCGAGGCCGAAGCGGACGTCAGGGAGACCCCGGTGAGTCCCGCTTCTACATCTCCCTTGAAGACGACCTCATGCGCCTGTTCGGTTCTGATAGAATGATCGCCATGTTCAATGCGCTCAAGATCCCCGAAGGCGAGGAGATCTCCCACAAGTCGCTCACCAAGGCAGTGGAAGGCGCCCAGAAGAAGATCGAGGCCAACAACTTCGGAATCCGTAAAAACCTCCTCGATTATGACCAGGTCATGAACGAGCAGAGAGAGATCATGTACAAACAGCGCCGCCAGGTGCTTGACGGGGAGAGCATGAGAGATTCCATCCTCAATATGATCTCCGAGATCGTAGAGAGAGCTGTGGATACCAGTATCTCCGAGGACCAGGACAGCGACGACTGGAACCTGGCCGAGCTCAACGAGCTGCTCCTGCCTACCATTCCGCTGAAGGTCATCACCAGAGGAAGGATCAAGGAGCGCACCAAGAACGGGCTCAAACAGCAGCTCAAGGAAGAAGCCCTCGAGGCATACGAGAGCAAAGAATCGGAGTTCCCGGATGAGGAAGCAGTCCGTGAGATCGAGCGCGTCGTCCTCTTAAAGGTCGTGGACAGAAAGTGGATGGACCACATCGACGACATGGACCAGCTCCGCCAGAGCATTGGCCTGCAGGCCCTGGGCCAGCACGATCCTCTTGTGGAATACAAGATCGCCGGCTACGACATGTTCAATGAGATGAACCGCAACATCATGGAGGAGACGGTCCGCGTTCTGTTCCATATCAAGGTCGAGCAGAAGGTGGAGAGAGAGGAAGTCGCCAAGGTGACCGGTACCAACAAGGACGAGACGACGGCGAAGGATCCCAAGAGAAGGGTAGAGAAGAAGATCTACCCCAACGATCCCTGCCCTTGCGGAAGCGGCAAGAAGTACAAGAACTGCCACGGACGCGGTATTTGATAACACAGGGGGGGATGTCCCCCACTGAGTTATTCGATGCACACGCGTGCGGAAAGGAAGGAACTGTCCAAAGGGCAGCCCGCACGCGGCGCAGCGGCTCGCTCTGCGAGCCTTGAAAAAAACCGCAGTCCGTTGAACAGTTACCATAGATTTTAAGGAGAGAGACAGCGAATGATCGAATTAGACCAGATGAAACTCGAACTGCAGCAGTATGAGAAACCGCTCGAGGAAGTCAGGGATTCACTGGACCTGGATTATAAGAAACAGAGGATCGAGGAGCTTTCGAGGGAGTCGGAAGCCCCGGATTTCTGGAGCGACGCAGATACTGCCAACAAGAAAATGAAACAGCTCAAGGACCTGCAGACTCTGGTGGAAGAAGCAGACAAGCTCAGCACGTCCTATGAGGAAATGATGATGCTCATCGAGATGGGCAATGAGGAGGAAGACCGCTCCGTGATCGAGACGATCCGGGAGGATCTGGACGTCTTTAAGGAAAAACTGGAAGACATGAGGCTCTCGACACTGCTCACGGGCGAATACGACGACTCCAACGCCATCGTGAGCCTGAATGCGGGCGCCGGCGGCACGGAGAGCTGCGACTGGTGCTCCATGCTCTACAGGATGTACACGCGCTGGGCGGACCGCAAGGGCTTCAGCATCGACGTCATGAACTTTGTCGATGGCGACGAGGCTGGTATCAAGTCCGTGGATTTCCAGATCAACGGAACCAACGCCTATGGCTACCTCAAGTCCGAGAGAGGCGTGCACAGACTTGTCCGCATCTCACCCTTCAACGCGCAGGGCAAAAGACAGACTTCTTTTGTCTCCTGTGACGTTATGCCCGATATCGAGAAAGACATCGATATCGTCATTAATCCCGACGATATCCGCATCGATACTTATCGAAGCAGCGGCGCGGGCGGACAGCACATCAACAAGACCTCTTCGGCGATCCGTATCACTCACTTCCCTTCGGGAATTGTCGTGACCTGCCAGAATGAGCGCTCCCAGTTCCAGAACAAGGACAAGGCCATGCAGATGCTCAAAGCCAAGCTCTACATGAAGAGGATGGAAGAGGAGCAGGCCAAGCTGGCCGGAATCCGCGGCGAAGTCAAGGACATCGCCTGGGGAAGCCAGATCCGTTCCTATGTGCTGCAGCCTTATACGATGGTGAAGGACACCAGGACCGGCGAGGAGACCAGCAATACTTCTGCAGTTCTGGACGGCGATATCGACCGCTTTATCAACGCCTATCTGAAGATGGAAGCGGGCAAAGCAGAAAGATCTGACAGTTGAACGGGATAACTGAGGTGATACAAACGGACAGACTCTACGACAGAAATGCATATTTGACATCATGTACCGCTGCAGTCGTGAGCATACGGCGGATTGAAGCCTTCGACGAGCGGGGAGGAAGGAAAACGTCTCCCGTATTGTATGAAGTAGTCACGGACCGGACAGTATTTTTCCCGGAAGCGGGCGGACAGTCCTCGGACATCGGCTGGATCTGTTCCCTGGACCGCCATAACATGAGGAAAGAGATGCTGGCGGTGACCGACGCGCAGATCAGGGACGGCGAAATCTGTCATATTGTGAGCTGCAGCGCGGACGCGGCGCTGCCTTTCCGGATCAACGAACCGGTGAGCCTTCAGATCAACTGGGAGAGAAGATTCGGCTTCATGCAGAACCATACGGGCGAGCACATCCTGTCCGGGCTGATGCACAGAAGGCACGGATTTGACAACATCGGCTTTCATCTCAGCGACAACTCCGTGACGCTCGATGTCAACGGACAGCTGGACGAGGAAGATATCATGCTCCTTGAGTGGGAAGCCAATGAGGTCATATACAGTGATCTTGCCGTCGAAGTGTCTTATCCGACCGATGAAGAACTGGAGAAGATAAACTACCGAAGCAAGATCGAGATCGAAGGGCAGACCCGCCTCGTCACGATCCCGGATGTTGACATCTGCGCCTGCTGCGCGCCCCATGTGAGAAGGACCGGCGAGATCGGCCTGATCAAAATAGTGAAGGTCCTTCGATACAACGGCGGAATGCGCCTGTTCATCGCGTGCGGCAGAAGGGCCCTGGCGCTCATGCAGAAGAGGCAGCAGCGGATCGAAGAGGTCTCTCACCTCACAAACCGGAGCCAGGACGAGATCGGCGACGGCGTAAGGCACCTGCTCGCGGAGATTGGGGACCTGAAGCAGAAGAACAGGGATCTCGAGTACAAAGCCGCTTTCCTGCGGCTGGAGACAGTGCCGCGGGAACAGGAAAACGTATTCCTCTTTGTCGGCAATATGGATCCCATCGTGCAGAGAAACCTTGTCAACAGGATGTGCGAGGAGCACAGCGGGATCTGCGGCGCGTTCACCGGGAGCGATGAGGAAGGAAAATACCGCTATATCATAGCAAGCAGAACGAGAGACGCAAGAGAAGTACAGAAGATACTCAGAGATAAACTCGGGGCCAAGGGGGGCGGAAAGCCCGAGATGATCCAGGGCTCCGTCACAGGGAGACAGTCCGCGATCGAAGCAGTCCTTCCGTGAGGAGAGCGGCGCGGCATAACGGGTGAGCCTGACAACTCCGCAGAAAGAGAAAGGAACTAAGTATGGGATCAACTGTTTTATCTGTAATGATCGTAGTGTGGGTCACGGTGATCGTTCTTCTGAAGCAGGCATCCAAGGGGAGCAAGGGGAAAAAAGGAAGCAGTGCTGCGCAAAGGAACAGCTCCGGATCCCGGAAATGGTATACAGAGAGCGCCCCGGGAGCCCGTTTTTTCAGGCGTCCGACGCGCGCTTCGGACGGACACCGGCTGGGTGCGGACCAGGATATCACGTGCCGCCAGTTCGGCCACAACCATCCCCGCTCCGAAGAACCGGATTCCCGCTATTATATCCATGAGGAGCCCACGGAAGGCTATATCGTACTCAACGGGAAGAAGATGCTTCGGACTGAGGCGGACAAGTATGAGAATTCAATCTGAGATCCGGTCTTGGATTTTGGTCTCGGATTTTAATCTCAGAGTTTTATCTTAGAATTATATTTGCTATTTATCTGAAACAGGACAGATCAGAAGGTGACACGACCCGGACGGGAAGTGTCACCTTTTAGGGTACAAGGGAGGAGAGACTTGAATAATCTTCCGAAAGAGTTTCTGGAACGCATGCAGCAGATGCTGGGGGATCAGTACCTGGCATTTCTTGCGTCTTATGACAGGCCTACGAGAGCGGGGCTCCGCGTCAATATGCTGAAAAAAAGGCCGGAAGACGACGCCCGCAAGGACAGTGCGGAAGCGGTCCTGCCGGCCGCTCTGTTCGGGACGGATCCGGTCCCGTGGGCTCCGAACGGGTATTACTGCGAGCCGAAGACAAGACCTGGAAAGCATCCCTTTCACGAGGCGGGCGTCTACTACATGCAGGAGCCCAGCGCCATGGCGGTGGCGGCCCTGTCCGGCATAAAGCCGGGCATGCGGGTATTGGACCTGTGCGCCGCGCCGGGAGGAAAGAGCACGCAGATCGCCTCCATGCTGCAGGGAGAAGGAGTTCTGTACTCCAATGAGATCCATCCGGCGAGGGCCAGGATCCTGTCGCAGAATATAGAGAGAATGGGGATCGCGAACGCCATCGTCATGAATGAGGAACCGGGCCGGCTGGCGTCGAGATTTCCTCTCTATTTTGACGCCGTTGTAGTTGACGCCCCCTGCTCCGGGGAAGGAATGTTCCGCAAGGAGGAAGAGGCCATCCCCAACTGGAGCCCGGACAATGTGCGAATGTGCGCGCAGAGGCAGAGCGGGATCCTGGACTGCGCCGCAGAGATGACGGCGGCAGGCGGTGCTCTGGTCTATTCGACCTGTACCTTCGCGCCGCAGGAAAATGAGCAGAACGCGGGGCTGTTTCTGATGCGGCACCCGGACTTTGAGATCGTGGACCTGCCCGGGCAGCTCGGGACAGACTTTATGGACAAGACGGGGCTTTCTGCGGGATCCCCCGATTTCGCGGCGGGAGCCGAAATCCCGGATGAGATCCGGCAGAAGCTGAAAGGGTGCATCCGCCTGTGGCCGCACAGACTGGAAGGAGAGGGGCATTTTCTGGCCGTCTTCCGAAAGAGCGGCACAGGGGTGAGGCGGAAAAACAGCGCTCTGAAACCGCTCGGAGACAAAGAGGCGCTTCGACTGTGGGCGCAGTTTCGCAAAGAGACTCTGACGGAGGCGGGAGCCGCCGCGATTGAGACGGACGCGGGAGAAGCCGGGCTGATCCTGTTCGGCAGTGAACTGTATCGGATTCCGGAAGCGGCGCGCCTGGACGGCCTCAAGATCCTGAGACCCGGGCTGCATCTGGGGACGGTCAGGAAGAACCGCTTTGAGCCCTCCCATTCCCTGGCTCTTGCGCTCACCCCGGACCTGGTGCGCTGTACGGCAGAGATCTCGGACCCGGAAGAAGAGGTCAGAGGAGACGGGAGAGCGGCGTCCGCCTACCTGCGGGGAGAGAGCCTGTGGGCGCAGGACTGCGCGCGGGTGACCGGAAACAAAGGGTGGTGCCTTGTGACGAACTGCGGCTACAGCTGCGGCTGGGGGAAACTCACGGGCGGACAGATCAAGAACCATTACCCGAAGGGAATCAGAAGACCCTATTAAACTTTTTTTGCCCGGTCTTTCCGGACCGGGTGTATTATTATATTCTAAGTTATGTTAAGATAGCCATCTTGTAAATCGGTACCGGGAGGAACTTACAATGGGTTACAGGAACATGATCTTCGACGTTATGGTGATGAATATGGAGCAGCAGCTGACAGAGCTGGCACATGAGCGCTTCGGAAAGCCGCTGGAGAAGTGCGGCGACGAAGAGACCTACCAGATCCTTATGCTCCTGGTCAAGAGGATCCTGGCGATCAGCGAGATGAACAGCGGGGAGAAGAAGGTCTATTATGTGTCGGCGGAGTTCCTGACGGGGAGATTCCTTTTAAACACGCTGATCAATCTGGGGATCTACAGAAAGACCGAAAAGCTTTTGGCCCACTACGGCAAGAAGCTGGAAAACGTGATCGAGTGCGAGCCCGAACCTTCTCTGGGAAGCGGCGGACTGGGGCGCCTCTCCGCGTGCTTTATGGACTCGATCGCGACGCTCGGATATCCCGCGGAGGGAATCGGCCTCAACTATCATTACGGCCTGTTCCGGCAGTCCTTTTCCGATCATCTGCAGGAGATGTATCCGGACAAGTGGATGCAGTGGGACTCCTGGGAAGATCTGCTGGAGATCTCCTTTGATGTATATTTTGGCAAGTGCAAGGTGAGGTCCCGCCTGTATGAGATCAGTATTGCCGGCTACAAGAGCGGGATCAACAAACTTCGGCTCTTCGACCTCGAGAGTGTGGA
Organism: Lachnospiraceae bacterium; assembly: GCA_045546175.1. Classification (GTDB taxonomy): domain Bacteria; phylum Bacillota; class Clostridia; order Lachnospirales; family Lachnospiraceae; genus CAG-791. Next base: position 14,015 of record JAZQCI010000036.1, read on the forward strand.
CGGCTCCATTGTGCATCACGGAATCACCTTCGACAAGACGGACATCCGCAGGAACCTGACGCTGTTCGTCTATCCCGACGACTCCGACGAGGCGGGCAGGATCCTGCGGCTCTACCAGCAGTATTTCCTCGCCAGCAACGCCGCGCAGCTGATCCTGCGGGAGATGAAGGCGCGCAAATGTGACCTGCGCAGGATGTACGACTATGCCGTGATCCAGATCAACGACACGCACTCCTCACTGATCATCCCCGAGCTGATCCGGATCCTTGCGGACGACAAAGCGCTGTCCTTTATGGAGGCGGTCAAGGTGGTGACGCAGACCTGCGCCTATACGAACCACACGATCCTGGCGGAGGCCCTGGAGATGTGGTCGATCGATGAACTCACGGAGGTAGTGCCCCAACTGGTCCCGATCATCCACAGGCTGGATTTGATCATCAAGAGCCGGTATATGGACCCTTCCGTCTGGATCATCGGCATGGACCGTATGGTGCGCATGGCCAATCTGTGCTCCCATTTCAGCTTTTCAATCAACGGAGTCGCCTCGATCCACACGCAGATCCTCAAGGAGTCACAGCTTCGGGGCTTCTATGAGATCTATCCGGAGAAGTTCAGCAATAAGACCAACGGGATCTCTTTCCGCCGCTGGCTGTTCGGCTGCAATTCGGAGCTCTCCGACTGGATCACGGACAAAATAGGAAATGATTATAAGTTTGACCAATCTCTCCTGGAACAGCTGAGGGATCTGGCGGACGATAAAACAGCCCTGGAGGAGCTGGGAAGGATCAAGTCCGGCGCAAAGCAAAGACTTGCGTCCTTTATAAAGGAGCGCGAAGGCGTGCAGCTCCTTCCGGAAGGAATCTATGACATGCTGGTCAAGAGGATCCATGAGTACAAGCGCCAGCAGCTGGCGGCGCTTTATGTGATCCGCAAGTACCTGGAGATCAAAAGGGGAATCCTGCCCGAGAGGCCCATCAACTTCATTTTCGGCGGAAAAGCGGCTTCGGCCTATGTCCTTGCGCAGGACATCATCCATCTGCTCCTTGTGCTGCAGGATGTCGTGAACGGCGATCCCGATGTAAATCCCTATCTTCGGATGGTGATGGTGACCAACTACAATGTGACCTATGCGGAGAAACTGATTCCCGCGGCCGACATCTCTGAACAGATCTCCCTGGCTTCCAGAGAGGCATCGGGCACCGGCAATATGAAGCTGATGCTTAACGGCGCTTTGACGCTGGGCACGGAGGACGGAGCCAATGTAGAGATCAGTGAACTGGTCGGAAGAGAGGACATCTACCTGTTCGGCATCAAGGCAGAAGAAGCTATCAGCCATATTGAGAGGGGAGACTATGATCCTTCGGCCGTCTATAACAGTGACGAGAGGGTCAGAGAGGCGCTTGATTTTATTGTCGGACCGCAGATGACGGAAACAGGTCACAGAGAGATCCTGCAGCGGCTGTACGATGAACTGCGGTACACGGACAGGTATATGACCCTGCTCGATTTTGAGGACTATGCGCGGACAAAGGACAGAATGCTGCGCGATTACGAGGACCGCGAAGCATGGAACAGAAAGGTCCTGCTGAATATAGCGGCCGCCGGATTCTTCTCTTCGGACCGGACGATCTCCGAATACAACAAAGATATATGGAAACTCAAATCATTCAAGACATATTCCGAGGAAGGAAAGTAAAGAGGATTTATGGATCTTTTTGACTATATGAGAGAAAGCGAACAGGAGACGGAGTCTCCTCTGGCCGCGCGCCTGCGCCCGACCACGCTGGAAGAAGTGGTAGGGCAGCAGCACATCATCGGAAAGGACAAGCTCCTGTACAGGGCGATCAAGGCGGACAAGATCAGCAGCCTGATCTTCTACGGACCGCCCGGCACCGGCAAGACAACACTTGCCAAGGTGATCGCAAACGCGACAAAATCCCGGTTCCGCCAGATCAACGCCACGACCGCCGGAAAGAAGGACATGGAGCAGGTCGTCAAGGAGGCGCAGGACGGGCGCGGGATGTTCGGGCAGAAGACCATCCTGTTTATCGACGAGATCCACCGCTTTAATAAATCCCAGCAGGATTATCTGCTCCCTTTCGTGGAAGACGGCACGCTGACGCTGATCGGAGCAACTACCGAAAATCCCTATTTTGAAGTGAACGGGGCGCTCCTGTCCCGTTCGATGATCTTCGAGCTTCACCCGCTTGAGACAGAGGATATCATGGAACTGATCCGACGCGCCGTGGAGGATACGGAGCGTGGAATGGGGGCTTATGACGCGCAGATCGGGGAAGACGCGGCGCGTTTTCTCGCCGAGATGTCCGGCGGAGACGCCAGAAGAGCGCTCAACGCGGTGGAACTCGGCATCATGACGACAGAGCGCAGCGCGGATGGCCGCATTCATCTCACCATGGATGTTGTGAGGGAATGCATCCAGAAGAGAACGGCCCGCTATGACAAAAACGGAGACAATCATTACGACACGATCTCCGCGTTCATAAAGAGTATGCGCGGGAGCGATCCCGACGCGGCCGTTTATTACCTGGCGCGCATGCTTGAAGCGGGGGAGGACCCTGTCTTTATCGCGAGGAGGATCATGATCTGCGCCTCCGAGGATGTGGGAAACGCGGATCCCAACGCCATCGTCGTCGCCGTGAACTGCTCGATGGCCTGTGAGCGGATTGGAATGCCCGAATCGCAGATCATTCTGTCCCAGGCCGCCGAATATGTCGCCACGGCGCCCAAGAGCAACACAGCCGTAGAGTCTGTCATGGCGGCGAGAAGAGCCGTGCGGGAGACGGGAAGCCTGCCGATCCCCGGTTATCTGCAGGACGCCCACTATAAGGGTGCGCAGGGACTCGGAAGAGGGATCGGCTATCAGTATGCACACGATTACGAAAGCCACTACGCCGGACAGCCCATGCTCCCGGAGAGGCTGCGCGGAGAGAAATTCTATGTCCCCTCGGACAACGGCTATGAGAAAAAGATCAGAGAACACATGGCTTCACTGACCAAAGACACCAGATATACGGACCCGGAGCGCCTTCTGCCCCGTCCGAATTCGGATCACGAGGAATAAGTATGTCATCACCTCTTGCGGTTTATAAACTGATCATATTGTATCTTCTGGACAAGACAGGCACAGAGATCGCCATGGACAGGATCTCTTCATTTCTGCTTGAGAAGGGATATGTCAATTTTGTCTCTCTCATGGAGACCTATGCGCAGATTGAGGAGAGCGGCCTTGTCCGCTCGAGAGTTTCCGGCGATCGGTGCTTTTACGCCATCACGGCGGAGGGCAGGCAGACGCTGCGGCTGCTGGGCGGACAGCTCAGCAGGGAGATCCGCAGACAGGCAGACGATTTTCTTGTCAGTGAAGGGGCTTCCCTTCGCAACGAACAGGCAGTGAGGGCGGACTGTGTGCCCGCGGAGGGCGGCATGTATAATGTGATCCTGCGCGTGACAGAAGGAGACACTTCCGTGATGGAAATAAGGCTGCAGGTCCCGGACAAAGCGCTGGCGGAGGAGATCTGCCGCAAATGGCACGAGAAAAATGAGCAGATTTATAACTCTTTGATTGAAAATTTATTTTGATGGGCTTACAATGAATAACGATAATTCTTACAGGCATCATTAGCCTGTCTGTTTCGTGCGATAGTCTGCAATATTACCCCATTACGATTTAAATCTCAACTTCGTTAAGCAAAGCACACATGTGCCTGCAGGCAAATATTGTCTTGTCAAGATGCGGCTCGCACGCGGCGTCATGTGCGCGAATCCCGAAATACCCAAAGGAGGATCATGACAAAAGAAAGATATGAATCTCTGGCGCTGCAAAACCTCAGAGAAATAGCAAAAAAGAGAGGAATGAAGAGAATCTCCACTCTCAAGAAGGCAGAACTGATCGAAGCGCTTCTGAAAAAAGATGAGGAAGACGCGGCTCAGCTCGCCGCCCAGAACGGCGGCCGTATGCCCAAGGCCGACCAGAAGAAGCCCGACACGCCGATCGTCCACAAGAATGAATTTGCGAGCGAACTCGACAGCGGCCAGATCGCGAACGGCATACTGGAAGTAATGCCTGACGGATACGGATTTATCAGGTGCGCCAATTATCTTCCGGGTGACAACGATATATATGTTGCTCCCAGCCAGATCCGAAGATTTAACCTCAAGACGGGAGATATCGTCAAAGGAAATATCAGGGTCAGGACGCAGGGAGAGAAATTCGGAGCGCTCCTTTTCGTAAAGTCCGTCAATAACATGATGCCCGAGGAGGCCACTAAGCGCTATAATTTCGAGGATATGACGCCGATCTTCCCTGACGACAGGATCCGCCTGGAGAAGCCCGGGGCAAGCATATCCATGAGAGTTATGGACCTTCTGAGTCCAGTCGGCAAAGGGCAGAGAGGAATGATCGTATCTCCGCCAAAGGCAGGAAAGACGACCCTCATGAAGGAGGTCGCCAAATCCGTAAAGGCCAACAATCCGGAGATCCATCTGATCATCCTGCTCATTGATGAGCGGCCGGAGGAAGTGACCGACATCAAGGAAGCCATCGAAGGCCCCAACGTGGAAGTAATCTACTCGACTTTCGACGAGCTTCCCGAGCACCACAAGAGGGTGTCGGAGATGGTCATTGAGAGAGCAAAGAGGCTGGTGGAGCACAAGAAAGACGTCATGATCCTTCTTGACAGCATTACAAGGCTGACCCGCGCCTACAACCTGACAGAGCCTTCCAGCGGCAGAACGCTGTCCGGCGGTCTCGATCCGGCGGCGCTCCATATGCCCAAGAGATTTTTCGGCGCGGCCCGCAACATGAGAGAGGGCGGAAGCCTCACGATCCTTGCCACGGCCCTTATAGAGACCGGAAGCAAGATGGACGAGGTCGTCTACGAGGAATTCAAGGGAACCGGCAACATGGAAATGGTCCTTGACAGAAAGCTCTCTGAGCGCAGGATCTTCCCCGCGATCGATATGCAAAGGTCCAGCACAAGAAGAGACGATCTGCTGCTGACGCCCGATGAGCTTGACGCCATCAACATGATCCGGCGCGCTTTCAACGGCGTCAAATCGGAGGAGGCTGTCAACCAGGTACTGGATCTCTTCTCCAAGACGCGCAATAACGGCGAATTTGTGAGCATTGTCAAAAAACAGAAGTGGTTTTACTGATCGCGCAGATCCCCGCGGGATATTCTGTACTTAATCACAAATAATCACAAATTACTGATTTTCAACTATGAGGATATTAACAATGGACAGAAAATGTGGAATACTTCTTCCGATTACAAGTCTTCCATCCCGGTACGGGATCGGGTGCTTTTCAAAAGAAGCCTTTGAATTTGTCGATTTTCTGGCTGAGGCAGGGCAGACATACTGGCAGATCCTGCCGCTGGGACAGACCGGCTACGGGGACTCTCCCTATCAGTCTTTTTCGACGTTTGCGGGAAATCCGTATTTCATCGATCCGCAGGAGCTGATCGATGCCGGTTACATCAGCGCGGAGGCGGCGGGTCAGTTTGATTTCGGCAGAGAGCCGCGCACCGTTGACTACGAGATGATCTACAGAAACCGATATACACTGCTGCGCAAAGCCTACGCGAACAGCCCTTTCTGCATTAACCCTTCGGAAAAATGGGCGGATGACGCTTATGACGACGACAGGATGCAGCTGAACCACTTCATAGGGGACAACCTGGAATGGCTTCCCGATTACGCGCTCTTCAGTGCTGTGAAGGAATATTTTGACGGGGACATGTTCACAAAGTGGCCCGAAGAGATCCGCCTGAGAAATACGGCAGCCATGGACAGCTACAGGATCAAACTGGACGAGGAGATCCGATTCTACGAGTTTTTGCAGTTCTTATTCGCGAAGCAGTGGAAGAAGCTCAAGTCCTACGCCAATGATAAAGGCATAAAGATCATCGGAGATATTCCGATCTACGTTGCGTTCGACAGCGCGGACACCTGGAGCCATCCGGAACTCTTCGAGCTGGATGAGAAGGGATTCCCGACAGTGGTCGCCGGTGTACCGCCGGATGCCTTCTCTGAAACAGGACAGCTCTGGGGCAACCCCATCTACCGCTGGAAGTTCCACAAAGCGACGGGATTTGACTGGTGGATGCAGAGACTGGAGCAGATGTTCCGACTCTATGATGTGGTCAGGATCGATCATTTCAGGGGATTTGACGAGTACTGGGCCGTCCCTTACGGCCATAAGGACGCGATGGGAGGCAAGTGGTGCAAAGGCCCCGGATACGCGCTCTTTAAAGCGATGAAGGAAAGGCTCGGAGACAAGGAGATCATTGCGGAGGATCTGGGGTATCTCACAAGCTCCGTCCTAAAACTGGTGAAGCGCACGGGCTATCCCGGTATGAAGGTCCTGCAGTTCGCTTTTGATGGAAATATTGAAAACGCTTATCTGCCTCACAATTACAGCAATAACGCCGTGGTCTATACGGGGACCCACGACAACGATACGACGAGAGGATGGTATATGTCCTCAGATTCGGAGCAACTCGAGCGCATCAATAAATACGCGGGAATAAGCTGCAGCCAGGAAGCAACGTGGGAACTGATCCGCCTGGCGATGCAGAGCGTCGCGGATACGGCGATCATTCCGATCCAGGATTATCTCGATTACGGCTCTGCGGCCAGGATCAATACCCCGTCTACACTGGGCGGAAACTGGTGCTGGAGGCTTGTCCCCGGAGAACTCACACAGGAACTTGCGGACAAGATGAGAGAATTCGCGTCCATTTACGGGAGAATCCGCAAATAAACAGTTTTCATGTTGGAATTTTGGAAACTGTTGTGTTATAATGCACTGTAATTGTGCAAACCAGACAGGAGGATAGTAGTCAATGAAGGTTACGGTTGAAAAACTGGAAAAGAGTATGGCAAAACTCACAATTGAGGTGAGTGCCGAAGATTTTGATAAAGCAATCGATAAGGTATATCTCAAAGAGAGAAAGAGAATGAGCATTCCCGGATTCCGCAGAGGAAAGGCTCCCAGGAAGCTGATCGAGAAGATGTACGGCGAAGGCATTTTCCTTGAAGAAGCCATCAACGATACGATCAACAGCACCTATCCCGAAGCTGCACAGAACTGCGAGATCAGCTCCGAGATCTCTTCCAACCCTGAGATCGGCCTCGAGCAGGCTCAGGCAGGTATCCCTTTGATCTATACAGCAACTGTTGCAGTGAAGCCTCCGGTAGGACTCGGCAAGTACAAGGGCGTAGAGATCGAGAAGATCGACACGGCTGTCACGGATGAGGAAGTCGAGGAAGAGCTTAAGAGAGAGCAGGAAAAGAACGCTTCCATGAAGGAAGTGACCGACAGAGCAGTCAAGGACGGCGACCAGATCAACCTCAACTTCGAGGGATTTGTTGACGGCGTTGCATTCGAAGGCGGCAAGGGCGAGGATTATCCTCTGACCATCGGTTCCGGATCTTTCATTCCCGGATTTGAAGAGCAGCTCATCGGCGCGGAGATCGGCAAAGAGATCGAAGTAAACGTCACATTCCCCGAGAACTATCAGGCTGAGGATCTGGCAGGCAAGGCTGCAGTGTTCAAGTGCACTGTTCTCAAGATTACCGAGAAGATCCTTCCCGAGCTCAATGATGAGTTCGCGGACGATGTTTCCGAGTTCGACACACTTGAGGAGTTCAAGGCTGACATCCGCAAGAATTTGGAGACCAGAAAAGAAGAGAGAGCAAGAACCGAGAAAGAGAACAAGGTCATCGACGCCATCATCGCTGATTCCGAGATCGAAATTCCCGAGCCCATGCTCAAAGCACAGCAGGAGCAGATCGTCGACGAGTTCGCACAGAGACTCCAGTCTCAGGGCCTTAGCATTGATCAGTACTTCGCTTACATGGGAATGACCAGAGAGAAGATGGTCGAGGACTCCAAGGAGCAGGCTGAGAAGCGCATCCGCACTCGCCTTGTGCTTGAAGAGATCGTAAAGGTTGAGAATATCGTCGCCACCGAAGAGGACTTCGAGACAGAGCTCACAAAGCTCGCAGAGGCTTATGGTGCAGACCTTGAGACCGTGAAGAAAATCTTTGAGGGAAGAGAGAAAGACAGAATGATGGAGGACATCGCCGTACAGAAGGCTTTATCCTTTGTCGCTGATAATGCTGTAGAGAAGTGATCGGCTGGCGGAGCGCGGAAATGACCTGCGCTCCGCCACTTACACTTTTACTTCGTGGAGGTTATTATGGCAAATTTAGTTCCTTATGTAATTGAGCAGACGGGCACCGGAGAGCGGTCTTACGATATTTTCTCCAGACTTCTCAAGGAGAGGATCATCTTCCTCGGTGATGAAGTGAACGATACATCGGCACAGCTCATCGTCGCGCAGATGCTTTTCCTCGAGGGAGAAGACCCGGATAAGGATATTCAGTTTTACATCAACAGTCCCGGCGGTTCCATCTCCGCAGGTATGGCAATCTACGACACAATGCAGTTCGTAAAGTGTGACGTCTCGACCATCTGCGTGGGTATGGCTGCCAGCATGGGAGCATTCCTTCTGGCGGGCGGTACAAAGGGAAAGAGATATTCCCTTCCGCACTCGGAGATCCTGATCCACCAGCCTCTTGGCGGAACGCAGGGACAGGCCTCTGATATCGCGATCCAGGCGGCGCACATGGCAGCTATTAAGGAAAGAATGAACAGGATCCTCGCTCAGAATACGGGACAGCCTTATGAGAAGGTTGTCATGGACACTGACAGGGATAATTGGATGACGCCTGAGCAGGCCCTTGAATACGGCCTGATCGACAGGATCTATACAACCCGCAAGGAGATTACTGATGGCAGATAAGACGAAAATGCAGCCGCGCAGATGCTCCTTCTGCAACAGGACCGAGAATCAGGTATCCAAACTGATCGCGGGACCCGAAGGAGTTTACATCTGTGATGAATGCGTTGCGATTTGCGCCGATATCATTGACGAGTCGCTCCAGGAGGACGACTATGCAGAGGAAGAAGCTGCCGAGGACGGCATCAATCTTCTCAAACCGGCGGAGATCAAGAAATTTCTCGACGAGTATGTGATCGGGCAGGATGAAGCCAAGAAGACACTCTCTGTTGCCGTTTACAACCACTATAAGCGCATTAAGGCAAAACCCGGCAAGACAGAAGACGACGGCGTTGAGCTCCAGAAGAGCAATATTCTGATGTTGGGACCAACCGGATCCGGTAAGACCTATCTCGCGCAGACGCTGGCCAAGATCATCAACGTTCCCTTCGCGATCGCGGACGCGACGACGCTCACAGAGGCCGGTTATGTCGGTGAAGACGTGGAGAACATTCTTCTGAAGCTGATCCAGGCTGCGGATTACAACATCGAGAGAGCTCAGATCGGTATCATTTACATCGACGAAATTGACAAAATATCGAAAAAGGGCGAGAACGTCTCCATAACAAGAGACGTCTCGGGCGAAGGCGTGCAGCAGGCTCTGCTCAAGATCATCGAGGGAACCAATGCATCTGTTCCGCCTCAGGGCGGCCGCAAGCACCCGCAGCAGGAACTCATTCAGATCAACACGACGAATATCCTGTTTATCGTGGGCGGCGCATTTGACGGCCTCGACAGGATCATCAACGCCAGAACCGGCAAGAGAGCCATCGGCTTCCACGCGAATGTGGAAGGCAGCGAATCCAAGAAGCTGGATGAGACGCTGGCGCAGGTGCTCCCGCAGGATCTCGTAAAATTCGGCCTGATCCCCGAGTTTATCGGACGTGTTCCGGTCGTCACTACGCTCAACGAACTGGATCGCGACGCGCTGATCCGCATTCTCAAGGAGCCCAAGAACGCCCTGAGCAAACAGTACAAAAAGCTGTTCGCTTATGACGACGTCAAGCTCTCCTTCGAGGACGGCGCCCTTGAGGCCATCGCGGACCTGGCGGTGGAGCGCGGGACCGGTGCCAGAGGACTCCGCTCGATTATGGAGAAGGTCATGATGGACGTCATGTTCACCATTCCTTCCGACAAGACCATTAAGGAGTGCATCATCACCAGGGAGTCGGTTGTCAGCGGCGAAGCACCCAAGGTGATCAGAGAGGCCCCGGAGATCAAGACTATTGAACTGCTGGAGGCTAAGTGAAGCGAGTGACATATTTTGACGCAGGTCAGATCATGGATAGCGCTTCTACAATATTTTGACACAGGTCAGATCGTGAACAGCGCTTCTGCAATATTTTGACATAAGTCAGGTCATCAATATCGCTTCTGCAATATTTGCAGAAGCGATTATTGTATAGTTACAGGAATGAATTTGTACAGTCACGGAAAGGGATATGTATGGTCATAAAGACAGTAAATCTGGAGACAGTGTGCGGGATCACGAGCAAGCTCCCGGAAAACACAAAGCCTGAATTCGCATTTGCGGGAAAGAGCAATGTGGGAAAATCGACCCTGATCAACGCGCTCATGAACCGCAAAGCCTATGCGAGGACCAGCGCCACCCCCGGCAAAACGCAGACGATCAATTATTATAATATCAATGACGAGTTCTACCTTGTAGATCTGCCCGGTTACGGCTATGCGACAGCCGGCGTCAAAGTAAAGCAGAAGTGGGGGAAAATGATCGAGAACTACCTCCATACCAGCAAGATGCTCCAGGCGGTTTTCCTTCTTGTCGATATCCGTCATGAGCCGTCGAACAACGATGTGATGATGTTCGACTGGGTTCTCGCGGCAGGGTTCACTCCGTACATCATTGCGACCAAATCCGACAAGATCAAGAGAAGTCAGATTGCCAAACAGACGGCCATGATCCGCAAAACGATCAAAGAAAAGAGCACCGTGAGTCACGATGTGAGTTTCGAAGTGATTCCTTTCTCGGGCACGAGCAAAGCGGGAAGAGAAGATCTGTATGATTTGCTGGATAGCTTTCTTACGAGTGAGGAAGGTGTGCTATAATTAACTCATCAGGGGGTGTTATTATGAAGAGCTTCACGTTGAATCGAGTGATTTTTTCTGCAGGTGCGCTGTTCCTCGGCATTATTCTGCTCATCTGGCCGACGGGCAGTCTTTATTTCCTTGCCAAGTTCATCGGCGTGTTCCTCGCGGTCGGAGGCTTTGCCGCCGGAGTTATGTACTTTCAGGACCACGATTCGGCAATGAAATCGATTCTGCTGGTCCTTGCGCTTGTGATGCTCATATGCGGCGCCGTGATCTTCCTGCATCCAGAAGAACTCATAAAGCTGATTCCTACGATTTTTGGCATGATGATCGTTGTAAGCGGCCTGATCAACCTCGGTGAGACTTTTATTTTGTCTCGCAGTAAGTATAAGAAATGGTGGATTTCTCTCATCATTGCCGTCATCACGATTGCGTGCGGAATTTTCGTTATCAACAGAGCTCTCGGACTCGCTTCCCTGATCACAAGGATTGCCGGCGGCGTTCTGATCTTTGACGGTGCCTCGCACCTCTGGGTCACTTCAAGAGTCTACAAATCCTCCAAGGATAAGGCTTCCACGGTGGAAGGTTCTGCGGTGGAGGTGAAGCCTGAGACAAATGGAGCTGGTGCTGCTCCGGCGGACAACAGCCCGGCGGAGGCCGGTGGCGGAACGCAGGAAGTCAGTGACATACAGAAATCTGCAGAACCTGACAAACCTGAGGTGCCGGGAAGCAATGAAAATCATGCACCTGACAGTAACCTATCTGCTGTGGGACAACCTGAGATTAATGCCACAGATGATACTCCTGAGTATATGAGACAGGTCGAGCAGGAAACAGATTTTCAGCTTTATGCGAGCCAAAACCCGGCTCAGAATGATGACCCCGGAAGTAGAAATTCAATAGATCCGGGCAATAAAGAAGCTTAAGGAAAGCATTACAGTTATAAAGGAGCCTTTGGCCGAAATACATTGGATGTTCGGCCAAAGGCTCCTTTCTTTTCTCTGTTTTGCCTGCTTTCTGCATATGTCTTAAACAACTAAGCTAAATTTTTAAATATTGCTTGACAAGCAAAAACTACGTGTTATAGTAGTTGTAGAACATAAATCACAACACTGCGAGAAAGGAGTGCTATGAATATACAGAAATTCACACAAAAATCTATTGAAGCCGTGAATCAGTGCGAAAAGCTTGCATATGAGTACGGAAATCAACAGATCGAGCAGGAACATCTGCTTTACAGTCTTTTAACGATAGAGGACAGCCTTATCCTGAAGCTGGTCCAGAAGATGGGGATCGACCCGGAAGAGTTCAAGCAGAGAGCGGAGCGTGCCCTGGCCGGCGTCAACAAGGTGAGAGGATCCGAATCCAGAGTCTATGTGAGCGGCGACCTCAACAAGGTCCTGATCGGCGCGGAGAATGAGGCGAAGCAGCTCGGCGACGAGTATGTGAGCGTGGAGCACCTGTTCCTGTCCCTGATCAGAAACGCGGACCGCGTGATCTCCCAGCTCTTCAAGGAGTACAGCATCACGAGAGATACTTTCCTGAAGGCGCTCTCTACCGTGAGAGGAAATCAGAGAGTTACGACGGACAATCCGGAAGCTACTTACGATACACTTGCCAAATACGGCGAGGAGCTGGTCGGAAAAGCCAGGGACCAGAAGCTGGATCCGGTCATCGGCAGAGACGCGGAGATCCGCAATGTGGTCCGCATTCTCTCCAGAAAGACCAAGAACAACCCTGTCCTGATCGGTGAGCCCGGCGTCGGCAAGACCGCTGTCGTGGAAGGACTGGCACAGCGAATCGCCAAGGGAGACGTCCCGGAGGGACTTAAGGACAAGAAGATCTTTTCCCTCAACATGGGATCCCTTGTGGCGGGGGCAAAATACAGAGGAGAGTTCGAGGAACGTCTCAAGGCTGTACTTGAGGATGTGCGTCAGAGCGACGGAGAGATCATTCTTTTCATCGACGAACTGCACACGATCGTTGGTGCAGGCAAGTCGGAAGGCGCCATGGACGCCGGCAATATGCTCAAGCCCATGCTTGCCAGGGGCGAACTGCACTGCATCGGCGCGACAACACTTAAGGAATACAGGCAGTACATCGAGAAGGATGCGGCTCTGGAAAGAAGATTCCAGCCCGTCATGGTCGATGAGCCGACTGTCGAAGATACGATCTCTATTTTGAGAGGTCTTAAGGAGCGCTATGAGGTCTACCACGGCGTCAAGATCATGGACAACGCGCTGGTGAGCGCGGCCGTGCTCTCAAACCGCTATATCTCGGACCGTTTCCTTCCTGACAAGGCCATTGACCTCGTGGATGAGGCCTGCGCGCTGATCAAGACGGAGATGAATTCGCTTCCGACAGAGCTGGATGAGATGCAGAGAAAGATCCTTCAGATGGAGATCGAGGAGACCGCTCTTAAGAAAGAGGACGATAAGCTCAGCATGGAGCGCCTTTCTGACCTGCAGAAGGAGCTGGCAGAACTCAAGGATCAGTTCGCCTCTCAGAAAGCGCAGTGGGAGAATGAGAAGGCCCGCGTGGACCAGCTCTCCAAGATCCGCGAGCAGATCGACCAGGTAAACGGCGAGATCCAGAAGGCGCAGCAGCAGGGCGACCTGAATAAGGCGGCGGAGCTGCAGTACGGCACACTGCCGGCACTCCGGAAACAGCTCGCCGAAGAAGAAGGCAAGATGAAGGACGAGGACGTCTCTCTCGTACATGACCGCGTGACCGAGAATGAGATCGGCAGGATCGTTTCCCGCTGGACCGGCATCCCGATCAGCAAGCTGACAGAGAGCGAGCGCTCCAAGACCCTGCATCTGGACGAAGAGCTGCACAAGAGAGTCATCGGGCAGGACGAAGCCGTCACCAAGGTCTCCGAGGCGATCCTCAGGAGCAAGGCCGGCATCAAGGATCCCACGAAGCCCATCGGCTCCTTCATGTTCCTCGGTCCCACCGGCGTAGGTAAGACAGAGCTGGCCAAGGCTTTGGCCCAGTCGCTCTTCGACGATGAGAAAAATATAGTCCGTATCGACATGAGTGAGTATATGGAGAAATTCTCCGTATCCAGACTGATCGGAGCGCCGCCCGGATATGTCGGATATGAGGAGGGCGGCCAGCTGACAGAGGCAGTCCGCCGCAAACCTTACAGTGTCGTGCTCTTCGACGAGATCGAGAAGGCGCATCCGGACGTGTTCAACGTTCTGCTGCAGGTTCTCGACGACGGCCGGATTACGGACTCTCAGGGCAGGACCGTAGACTTTAAGAACACGATCCTGATCATGACTTCCAACATCGGCGCGCAGCAGATCCTGGCAGACCTGGAGACTCACCCCGGAGAGGACAGGATCAGTGAAGAGGCGCAGGAGAGCGTCATGAACCTTCTTCATGCGCACTTCCGTCCGGAATTCCTCAACAGACTGGATGAGATCATCCTCTTCACACCTCTGACGAAGGACAATATCGCGAATATCATCGATCTGATCATCGCGGATCTCAACAAGAGACTGGAGGACAGGCAGATCACCATCAGCCTCACGGATGAGGCCAAGCAGTTCGTGGCCGACGCCGCTTATGATCCCTCTTACGGCGCAAGACCGCTCAAGAGGTATATCCAGAAGCACGTCGAGACGCTGGCGGCAAGACTCATTCTCAGGGACCAGGTGGACGAAGGCGACACGATCACGATCGGCGTCAAAGACGGAAAACTTGATGCCTATGTCGCCAAAGACGAATAAATAACAGAAAATTATAAAATATAGCTAAATTTGCAAACAGAGCATCGGAAGGTGCTCTGTTTTTTTTTGTGCAAATCGGCGAAATAACGGTTAGTTGTAACAAATATTTGTCAAAATTATGACAATTGACAGTCTATTATTGTAGAATAAAAAGGAGATTACATTGGCATTGCAGGCCCTCTTTACAGTCCTGGAATGCCCTTCAAAATGCAACTGAAAGGAGATGGGGATCGATGGCTAATATGGCTTTTCGGGGGACACCCAAACAGGAACGCGAGCTTCGTAAGTTTATCAGGAAGCACAAGGACCAGCCCGGCGCAATGATGCCGGTACTTCAGGAGGCGCAGGGGATTTACGGCTACCTGCCCAGAGAAGTGCAGGAGATCATCGCTGAGGAGATGAATGTTCCGCTCTCGCAGGTTTTTGGCGTGGCGACATTCTATTCACAGTTTACACTGACACCTAAAGGAGAGCATACGGTGAGCGTATGTCTCGGAACCGCTTGTTATGTAAAGGGAGCTGACAAAATCCTGTCTGCGATCGAAGAACGCCTCGGCATTAAGGCCGGTGAGTGTACGCCCGACGGCTTCTTCTCCATTGACAGCTGCCGCTGTCTTGGCGCCTGCGGACTGGCTCCCGTTATGACGGTAGACGGAGAAGTTTACGGCAAATGCACACCGGAATCCGCAGTTAAGATTATTGATTCCTACTACGAGGAGGTGTAAGCCATGACAATGACATATGAAAAGCTCATGCAGATCAAGGAAAAGAACAGAGAGCTGGTCATGGTTCGACGCTTAGTCGCTTCCAAGGCAGAGGAGATGGCGGCACATACCGCATACCGCAAGCAGATCCTTGTCTGCGGCGGTACAGGATGTACTTCTTCCGGCAGCCATAAGGTCGTAGAGGCGCTGGAGAACGAGGTAAAAGCGAAGGGACTGAAGGATGTACTGATCGTCAAGACGGGATGTTTTGGCCTCTGTGCACTGGGCCCGGTCGTAATCGTATATCCGGAAGGCGCTTTCTATTCCCAGACGACTCCCGAAGGAGCGAAGAGGATCATCGACGAGCACATTATCAACGGATCGATCTGCAAAGATCTTCTGTATCCCGAGACAGTTCATGAAGACGGAGAGATCCTTCCTCTGAGCCAGACAAAGTTCTATGCCAAGCAGATGAGAATCGCGCTGCGCAACTGCGGCGTGATCGATCCCGAGAATATCGAGGAGTACATCGCACTGGACGGCTATGCGGCACTTCACAAAGTGCTCACATCCATGACCCAAGACCAGGTCATCGATGTGATGCTGGCTTCCGGCCTTCGCGGCCGCGGCGGCGCGGGCTTCCCCACAGGCAGAAAATGGGCTTTCTGTAAAGCGACCAAGTCGGACATCAAGTATGTCTGCTGCAACGCCGACGAAGGCGACCCGGGCGCGTTCATGGACCGCTCTATTTTGGAAGGCGACCCGCACGCAGTCCTGGAGGCAATGGCGATCGCAGGTTATACGATCGGCGCCAGCCAGGGTTACGTCTATGTCCGTGCCGAGTATCCCATCGCCGTACAGCGTCTTGAGATCGCAATCAAGCAGGCGAGAGAGTACGGACTTCTCGGCAAGGATATCTTCGGAACAGGCTTCAATTTCGACGTAGAGATTCGCCTGGGCGCGGGCGCTTTCGTCTGCGGTGAGGAGACAGCGCTGATGACCTCCATCGAAGGCAAGCGCGGCGAGCCTCGTCCCAGACCTCCGTTCCCTGCCGTGGAAGGACTCTTCAAGAAGCCTACCGTTCTCAACAACGTTGAGACTTACGCAAACGTGGCCCAGATCATCCGCAAGGGTGCGGAGTGGTATTCCTCCATCGGAACCGAGACTTCCAAGGGAACCAAGGTTTTCGCACTCGGCGGCAAGATCACAAACGTAGGTCTCGTGGAAGTTCCCATGGGAACGACACTGCGCGAGATCATCGAGGAAATCGGCGGCGGAATCCCGAACGGCAAGAAGTTCAAGGCGGCCCAGACCGGCGGCCCTTCCGGCGGATGTATTCCTTCCGTACACATTGATACGCCCATTGACTATGAGAGCCTTGCAAAGATCGGCTCCATGATGGGTTCCGGCGGACTGATCATCATGGACGAAGACACCTGCATGGTCGATATCGCCAAGTTCTATCTGGAGTTCACCTGCGAGGAATCCTGCGGTAAATGTTCTCCTTGCAGAATCGGCACAAAGCGTCTTCTGCACATGCTCGACGACATCACCAAGGGCAACGCCACGATGGAAGAGCTGGACAAGATCGAGGAATTGGCGGCACACATGAAGGTCTCCTGCCTCTGCGCACTGGGACAGACCGCTTCCAACCCTGTCGTCTCTACACTCAGATATTTCCGCGAGGAGTATGTCGAGCACATTCAGGATAAGAGATGCGCGGCCAAGAAGTGTAAAGACCTTCTGCACTATGTGATCGATCCCGAGAAGTGCAAGGGCTGCACGCTCTGTTCAAGGAACTGCCCTGTCGGCGCCATCAGCGGTAAGGTGAAAGAGACGCACCATATTGACAAGAACGTTTGCATCAAGTGCGGACTCTGTAAGCAGAACTGCAAGTTCGGCGCAGTCTACATGGACTAAGGAGGGATCTGAACATGAAAAAAATGATCAATTTAAAGATTAATAATATTCCGGTCACTGTCCCGGAGGGCACCACAGTCCTTCAGGCAGCTAAAGCGGTCAACATCGAGATCCCTTCTCTCTGTTATCTGAAGGACATCAACTGCATCGGCGCCTGCCGCGTATGCGTAGTTGAGATCAAGGGAAGACGCGGCCTCACCGCGGCCTGCACCTATCCTGTAGAAGAGGGCCTGGAAGTTCTCACCAACACAGCGACGGTCCGCGCGTCCAGAAAGACCACGATCGAGCTGATCCTCTCCACGCACCACAAGAAATGTCTTTCCTGCGTGAGAGGTAACCACTGCGAACTGCAGAAGCTGGCTTACGACTACGGCATCGATGAAGATCACTTCAAGGATGAAGAGCCTCAGTACGAGATCGACGACTCCACGCCTTATGTCGTTCGCGACAACAACAAGTGCATCCAGTGCCTGCGCTGCGTCTCCACCTGCAACAACGTGCAGGGAATCGGCGCGATCGGCCAGATCCGAAGAGGCTTCGACGTTCGTGTCGGATCTCCTTTCGACCAGGGTCTGGATACCACAACCTGTGTCGGCTGCGGCCAGTGTATCGTTTCCTGTCCTGTCGGCGCTCTGTATGAGAAGAGCAATATCGACGAAGTATGGGATGCCATTGCCGATCCCAAGAAGCATGTCGTGTTCTTCACGGCGCCTTCCATCGCAGCTACGCTCGGTGAATGTTTTGACATGCCTCCGGGAACTCACGTGGAAGACAAGATGGTTCAGGCCATCAGAATGCTGGGCGACGTAAAGGTGTTCAACATGAACGTCACGGCAGACCTTACGATCATGGAGGAAGCAAACGAGCTGATCAGCCGTATCACTTCCAACAAGGTCGACAAGCCGCCGCTGCCCATGTTTACATCCTGCTGCCCCGGCTGGATCAAGTTCGTAGAGCACTACTATCCGGAGATGATCCCGAATCTTTCCACCTGCAAATCTCCGCAGGGAATGTTCGGCGCGCTCCTCAAGAGCTACTACTGCCAGAAGAATCATATCGATCCCAAGGATCTGTATGTCGTCTCCGTAATCCCTTGCACGGCCAAGAAGTTCGAGGTCTCCAGACCTGAGCTCGGAAACCGCGGCATTCCGGACGTCGATGTGGCGATCACCACAAGAGAGCTGTCCAGAATGATCAAGGGCGCCGGCATTTCCTTCAAGGATCTTAAGGGCGAAGAGTTTGACAATCCTTTCGCGATCGCATCCGGCGCAGGCAAGATCTTCGGCGCGACCGGCGGCGTTATGGAAGCGGCTCTTCGTACCGCTGCCAACATCCTCGACGGCACCAACGAGAAGGTTGACTTCATGGATGTCCGCGGTGTTCCCGGCATCAAGGAAGCGACCTACCGCATCGCCGGCCAGGAAGTAGACGTCTGTGTAGCGAGCGGCCTGGCAAACGCCAGAAAGGTTGTGGAAATGGTCAAGAGCGGAGAGAAGAATTACCTCTTCATCGAGATCATGGCATGTCCCGGCGGATGCATCAACGGCGGCGGCCAGCCTGTGCCGAGCGACAGGGTCCCCAACTATGTGGACCTCAAGTCTCTCAGATCCGCAGTCCTCTACAATTCGGACAAGGACAACGATCTCAGATGCTCACATGAGAGCCCTGTCGTACAGATGCTCTACGATGAGTTCCTCGAGAAGCCCGGCAAGGCCAAGGCTCACAGCCTGCTGCATACGACCTATACAGCGAGAGGCATGATGTAATACGTGAGGCCTGATCGGATTGGGCTAAAATAGTGTGAAACTTTAAGGGGATGTGAAGAATGGAATTTGAGTTCCGTTCTTCACATCCCCTTTTCTGTGCTTTGACAGGGCGGTAATGTGGAGATGACGGCAGAAGTTTATGTTTTACGAGGGGCGGAAGATGGAGTATGATAATACATTGTCTTTTCGGGTTCTGCCGACAGTGCAGTTGACTCGGTTCTGGCTTCTATACTGCACGTGCGGCTTGCTCGTGCAGTGCACTTGCCTATTTCCCGGGGGGATATATGTAACCAGAAAAAGACCAGTTTAGCTGACCAGGCTGATTTCGATAGGTTCTGAAAATAGCATATATTTATCCATTAATTATTTATGGTATAATTCATTAGGAAAGTATCAGATTTTGAGCACCATTAAAAGCAGGTCTTCAATGAACAAGACCTGCTCAAAATGTGATTCTTTCCAATTGTACCAACGGAGCGGCAGAATCAGGGACAGCTTTCAGGCCGCATA
>JAZQCI010000037.1:0-51511 GCA_045546175.1 Lachnospiraceae bacterium
CCCCCCTCAAGATGAGACATCACAAGACCCCTTGAAGAGTACAAGGTAGATAGGCGTGAGGTGTAAGTGCGGCAACGCATTCAGCTGACACGTACTAATAGGTCGGAAGCTTATCCTTAAGTTCTTGGAAAGAGTAAAAAAACTCTTCGGTGTTCAGTTTTGAAGGTATTGACCTTTGATCTTATATTCGAAACAAGTAAAGTCTGTTGAAGCGTATGCTCAACAGACTTTTTTTGGTCAGATTATATAGAGGTCGTTCATATGGTATCTTGAGATGATCAAAGCCTCCCGGGTGGAGACGGCGCCCATGGAGTAGTCATTCGTCGTCACACTGTTCAGAATTACTTCCGGGACCATAAGGTTATGGGAAAATGGCCGGGACGCAACGCTGATGATCCCATTGCCGACAGGCTTCGGAAGGGTGTAGTAAGGATCAAAAACTTTATAACTGTCCCCCTCTTTTCCTGTTATCAGAATATAGTGGCCATAGCCGTTTAAGAAGACATGGAGGACAATTGCTGAATTGTTGTCGAGCGCCTTCGTGAGTCTGCTCCCGTTTCCGAAAAACACATCTTCTTTTTCCTCATACCGGCTCTCAATAGGGAGAAGGCCTGCATATCTGAGTTCGTTCAGCCAGGAACCGAAATAGCGGATCGCGGCACCGCTGGTTCCGTAGCGGCCGGCATGTCCGTTTTCATCAAAGCTGTCGAGAGTACCCTGACCGATATGACGGATGAGATCGGGGGGAATCTCTTCCCGTTCAAACATATAGATGATCGCGTTTGTCATGGAAGTCGGTCCGCAGTCATATTCCGTTGCCTGGTATCGAAGAGGAGATTTCATACTTCTTTTTCCCTGAATGATCAAAGCAGTGCATAATCCAGGAAGAGCAGTCTCATATCTTCCGGATTATTGATGTATTCATTGTGATGAGGAGTTCCCGTCAGTACGCAGGTGCCGTCTCTGTAAGCACGGAGCCGGCAGGGCTCGACAGCCTCCCATTTTTTGCAGTCGAGCGGCGCTGTCGTAAACAGCAGCGACCGCCCGAGACGTCTTTTGAACAGGCTGTCTTTCAGATTTTCATGGACGTAAAACAGACTGCCGTCATAAAGCAGGAAGTTGACTTTGTTGTGCGCGGTGATATCCTGCACAGCGCGGTCGATGATGGTAAAGCGCTCGCAGTCTGTTAAGGCGCGCCGCTTTTTTGCCGTCTCCGCATTGATCTGATCGATCAAATACAGAAGAATCCGCTCACTGTCTGTCTGTCCGCGCTGGGTATGGATATATTTGTCGAGCAGCGGGCAGTCAAAGATCGTGCCGTTATGCATGAAAGTCCAGGACCTTCCGCTTTGATCGCGCCGGAGAAAGGGATGACAGTTCTCATATTCGATCTGGCCGCGGGTCGCAAATCTTATATGTGCCATCATGTTTCGGGCTCGGACCGGCGACCTGAGGCGCGCTTTGAGATAGCGGCTGCGGTAGGCAGCCTCCGGCTCTTTTTCGATGTTGACCCCGTTTTGGTCGAAAACAGCGATGCCCCATCCGTTCGGATGAGCGGTGCTGTGGCCGGCAAAAGACTTCAGATATTCATTTACGGCAATTTCATCAGGACCGGTCAGGCCAAACAGTTCACACATTGTCAGTATGTCTCCCGATTACTTCGCTGCGCAGCGGCCCGCGCTGCGCGCTTTGAATGATTGCAACCATTTTACGTTTTAATTACCTAGTATGTCAATAGGTAAATGAGAGGCGCTGTCCGGGCCGGGGATCCTTTTTAAGAAATTTAGCAGTTACAGGCATTTAGAATTCGACAGGAGCCGCCTGTGGATTTACAATTAGTAGAGACATTTTATAGAGCAAGGAGAATAGAATATGAGCAATAAGCAGTCAGGGGCGCAGACGCCCGAACTGAGCAGGGATACAGTCATCATCAGGACCAGCATCATAGGCATACTGGCCAATGTTCTGCTGGCCGCCTTTAAAGCAGCCGTCGGCATTGCGTCCAATTCGATCGCGGTGGTCCTGGACGCGGTCAATAACCTGTCTGACGCGCTTTCTTCGATCATCACGATCATCGGAACAAAGCTGGCGGGAAAACTTCCCGACAAGAAGCACCCTCTCGGGTATGGACGGATCGAGTATCTCAGCGCCATGATCGTATCCGGTATCGTTCTCTATGCCGGTATCACGTCCGCCGTCGAATCGGTTAAGAAGATCATTCATCCGGAGAAACCGGACTACAGTGTTGTCTCCCTGGTGATCATAGCTGTTGCGGTCGCCGTCAAGATCGTGCTGGGGCGATACGTCAAGGCCAAGGGAGAAGAGGTCAATTCAGGTTCTCTTATTGCGTCCGGATCGGACGCAATGTTCGACGCGATCCTCTCTGCGTCGGTGCTGGCCTGCGCGATCATCTTTAAGGTGACCGGCATCTCTCTGGAAGCGTTTGTCGGAGTCGCCATCTCTGTCATCATCATCAAATCCGGTGTGGAAATGATGATCGAGACGCTGAATGAGATTCTCGGAGAGAGGGCGGACAAAGAGACCACGGATCATATCAAGCGGCTCCTGATCGAGGAAGAAGAAGTGAGGGGCGCGTATGACCTGATCATGTTCAATTACGGACCGGACAAGAATCTTGCCTCTGTACATCTCGAACTGCCCGACACGATGTCTGTCAGAGAGGTCGACCGCCTGACCAGAAAGTTGGAGAGGAAAGTGTACAGGGAGACCGGGATCGTTCTGGTCGCAGTCGGCGTGTACTCTTACAATACCGAGGATAATGAAGCCGGAAGGATTCAGAAAGACGTCTATGAGAGAGTGATGGCGCACGACTGGGCCGTTCAGGTACACGGCTTTTATGTGGATGTCGAAGCGAAGGAGATGACCTTCGACGTCGTATTGAGCTTTGATATGCAGCCCAAAGAGGCGCTTGCCATCCTGTATGAAGAGATGCAGAAGGCTTATCCCGATTACAAGATCTCGATCGCGCCCGATGTCGACGTGTCTGTCACACAGCTGTGACAAAAAAGAGGGAGCAGACAGTGAACCGGGAAGAAATTCTTTCAATCAAGAAAAAGCAGCTGGATATGCTGAGAGATTATCGGAGCCGCCTGTATAAGGAGCCGCAGCTGCGGCAGCTCTTTTTTGAACTGACACTGCGCTGCAACGCGGCCTGCTTCCACTGCGGAAGCCGCTGTACGCCGCAGTCGCCGGATGGCCTGCCGGTTCAGGATTACGTGAGAGTTCTGGATCAGGTTAAAGAGCGGTACGGAAACCGGATGACGCAGATCTGCCTGACGGGCGGGGAGCCCTTGCTCTACAAGGACTTTTTTGACCTGGCGCAGGCGATTACCGACAGGGGATTCCGGTGGGGGATGACGTCCAACGGAACGCTGATCAGCCGGGAAACGGCGCGCAGGCTCCGCGAGACCGGAATGGGCACGATCTCGATCAGCGTGGACGGCCTGCCGGACACACATGACCGTCTCCGCGGGATGCCCGGGGGATTTGAGAGGACGATGGAAGGAATACAGAACCTCATTGACGAGGGCGGCTTCCACGCCATACAGGTCACGACGGTCATCAATCACCAAAATATTGAGGAGCTGGACGCGCTCTTTGACTATTTTGCCGACGTAGATATCGACTCCTGGCGCGTGATCGGACTCGAACCCATCGGCCGCGCGCTGGAGCATCCCGATCTTCTGCTGACGCCCGAGGACCAGCGGCGGCTCTTCGGTTTTATCAGGGAGAAACGGATCGCCGATTTCCCGGTGACTTATGGATGTTCCCACTATCTGGGGCTTGAATGGGAGCGGGAGGTACGCGACTGGTACTTTCTGTGCAACGCCGGCGTCTATGTGGCCGGAATCCTGAGTAACGGGGATATCAGCGCCTGCCTGGACATTGAGCGGAGGCCGGAGACGATCCAGGGCAATATAGCGACAGATGATTTTATCGATATTTGGGAGAACGGGTTTGACCTGTATCGCAGACCTCTCTCCGGGCGGAGCGAGACCTGCGGAAGCTGCACGGCGCGGGAGTACTGCGCGGGGGGCGCTTTCCACAGCTGGGATTATGACCGCGATGAACAGAGGATCTGTATGCGGGGAATCCTGTTTGACACAAAATAGCGCAGGCAAGGGCAGAATCGGAATGACGGTTGAAGAATATGAGGAACGGAGCGGCGCAGCAAAAAAGGAGGGAATTATGGAGAACAGAATCATCACGATCAGTCGGGAATTCGGCAGCGGCGGACGGGAGATAGGAAGAATGGTGGCGGAGAAGCTCGGTATAGAGTGCTACGATTCGGACCTGATCCAGAGGATCGTTGAAAAGAGCGGATTAAAAGCCGATTATGTCAAGGAAGGCGGAGAAGATACGGTCGGCGGATGGTTTTCCACTTTTCTTGCCGACCGAACGATCGGGAAAACGGAGCAGGATAAGCTCTGGGAATATCAGAGCCAGGTCATAGCGGAACTGGCGGACAAGGAAGCCTGCGTGATCGTCGGCCGCTGCGCGGACTACATTCTGCGGGCCAGGGCGGACTGTCTCACCGTCTTTATCCACGCCGACCCGGAGAAGCGCGCCGCCCGCGCTGTCAAGGAGTACGGAGAGAGCGAAGAAAACGTGCAGAAGCGGGTGAAAGATAAGGACAAGCGCAGAGCCGCCTACTATCAATTCTATACGGATATGAAGTGGGGCGAGGCGAGGAATTACCATGTCTGCCTGGACAGCGGCGAGCTGGGGATCGAAAAGTGCGCGGAGATCATCGCGCAGCTGTACTGAGAATCATAAATCATAAGGGAGACGAAATCATGTTTCGGGAAATGCTTCGCAAAAAGCAGCAGATCACAGAGGAAGAATGCATAAGGATCCTGAAAGAGGAGCCGCGCGGGGTCCTGTCCGTACTCGGGGACGACGGCTATCCTTACGGGATGCCCATCAATCACTTTTACAACGAAGAGGACGGCAGGCTCTATTTTCACAGCGGAATGAAGGGGCACAAGGTAGACGCGATCGAAAGATGCGACAAAGCCTCTTACTGCGTCTATGACGGCGGTTACCGCAGAGAGGGAGAATGGGCCCTGAATATTCGCAGCGTGATCATCTTCGGGCGAATCGAGATCATCGAGGACAGGGAAAAGATATATGACATCGCCCGCAGGCTCAGCTACAAGTTTACGGATGACGAGGAATACATCGAGCGCGAGATCAGACATTCCGGCCCCAGAACCTTGATGTTCGCATTGGTCCCGGAACATATGACGGGGAAACTGGTCAACGAGGCCTGACAAAACGGAGGAAGTTATGCAGATCTCAGAGGAACGAAACAGCAGGATCATCGACGGGATGGCGTTCGGCTTTTCTGCCGCGCTCCTTATGGCCTGCATAGCGGGAGCCGCTTATACGCATACATTCCGATCCCTGCCGGGGGACTTTTTCCGCATCCTGACATCGCCGGGTCCGCTGATCACGGACTACTTTATGATCGGAAGCATGCCTGCCGCGTTTCTGAACGCCGGCCTGTGCGGGCTCACGATGGCGTTGTTCATGCACTTTCTGAAAGGTCATTCCCATGTCAACACGCTGGCGGGCTTTTTTCTCGTCATTGCGCATGGATTCTACGGGCTCAATCTCTTAAATATGCTGCCTTGCTTTTTTGCCCCGTTTATGTACCTGAGGCTGAGAAAGCTCGATCTCAACGAAAACCTGCACGTCTGTATGTTTGCCACGTGCTTCAGTCCCTTTGTCAGTGAGATGCTCTTTCGCTATACGCAGGGGCACGATTTTATCGCCGGGAAGGCCTCGCTCACTGTGAAAGGCGTATTTCTGACCCTGATCTTTTTGCTGATCATCGCTTTTGTCGCGCCTGCGATCCTGCCGGGCGCCAAAGCCTGGCACAAGGGATACAATCTCTACAACGGCGGCCTGGCGTACGGAATTCTGGGCTTTCTGCTCTACAACTTCATGTACAAGACAATGGGCATGCAGGCGCCGCAGAAGCTGATCGTCGCCAATGCAGTCTACGACCGCTTCGGCAGGTCCTTCAGACTGTTCGGCAATCTCTTTTTTGTCATGTTGTTTGCGGCATGCATCCTCGCAGGGTGGATTCTCAACGGAAAGAGCTTCAGGGGACTGGGCGTACTCTTCCGTGATACCGGGTATCAGAGTAATTTCGCATCAAAATACGGAATGCAGATCTGTCTGGTGAATACGGGACTGTACGGGATCCTGTTTCTGATCTATGTCAACGCGGCCATGCTCTTTACAGACGGCGCGGGGTTCACCGGACCGACCTTCGGGGTCATATTCGCGGCGCTGACTTTTACCTCCATGGGACAGCATGTCACCAATGTGTGGCCGATCTTCCTGGGCTTTCCGCTGCTCTCGCTCCTTTCCTCCGGATATAATCTGCTGGTGGGAGGGACCAGTACATGGACCATCTCCTCGCAGTCCTATCTGAACAGCGTGGCCTTTGCCACGGGTCTGTGTCCTCTCGTGGGACGTTACGGAGTCCGCGCCGGTCTGGCGGCGGGAATGCTCTGCGCGTCGCTCTGTACGGCGACATCGGCGCTTCACGGCGGGCTGATGCTCTACAACGGCGGTTTTACGACGGGCCTCGCGGCGCTGATCCTGATCCCTATCCTCGAGCACTATTCCGTGCCCAAGAGGCGGGAGATGAAGCAGTATATCAATCTGCAGGATATGATGACTATGAACGAGACAGCTTCGAGAACGGCGAGAGGTTCCGAAGGAAATGAGACGCGGAAAAAATAGCGCTTAATATTTTACCGACTTCGTGTATACTGAAAAGTAACTGCGCTGAGAGAGTTTTCCGTGCGGGAGTCAGAAATATACGAATGAGGTAGGAATGGGTAAAAGAATCATACAGACCGCCGTCGTTTTCGGTGCGGCGGCGGGTCTTCTGGTCCTTCTGTTCTTCGCGGTGAAGACGAAGAGGCTTCAGATCAACAGATGGATCGTTTCCGACACGGATCAAGTGGGCGTTGATATTTCCGAATATCAGGCAGACGTCGATATGGACACGCTCCGGGAGCAGGGAATCACATTTATATATATGAAAGCAACGGAAGGAAGCGGCCACGTGGACGGGCGGTTTGCGCAGAACTGGAAGAACGCGCAGGAGAGCGGTATACCCGCAGGGGCCTATCACTTCTTTTCCTTTGACAGTCCGGGAGAGCAGCAGGCGGAAAATTATATAACGACAGTCGGGAGCCTTGATGGGAAAATGATCCCGGCGATCGATGTGGAGTACTACGCGGATAAAAAGGAAAATCCCCCAGCCAGGGAAGACGTGGTCCGGGAACTGGGCGCTTTTATCGCGGTGCTCGAGAGAGAATACGGGGTAAGACCGCTGATCTATTGTTCCGGAGAGATCTATGAAAAATATATTGCGGAAGATTTCGGAGATTACCCGAGATGGGTCAGGAGTATCTATTATCCTGTGACCTTTGAGGCGGGCAGCAACTGGGTGATCTGGCAGTATTGCGATACGGCACAGCTGGAGGGATATGCGGGCGGAGAGCAGTGCATTGACCTCAATGTCCTCAAAAGAGGGATCAGCCCGGAAGAACTTATGGCCGGGTCCTGAAAGGGGAATGCGGGAGAGAGCTTTTACAGAACAGTTACAATGAGCATAATCGAAGTAATATATGATATACTGTAATTACTTCAGCGCACAGACGCACAGCAGACGGGGGTAAAAGGCATGGCAGATAACAGACCGCGCGGCAGGAAAAGAAATGTGACCGGCCAGGGGACCGGTGTACATGTCAGGGGCGACGGCCTCGGAACAGGTCCGGTAGGATCGGGGAAAGCTCCCAGCGGGGGCAGTTCGGGAAGTCCCTCGGGAGGAGGCGGTCAGAAGAGAAGCAGCAGAGGCAGCAGAGGTATGGGAGGCTTTCCGCTGATCGTACTGATCATTATAGTGCTTCTGGGCGGCGGCGGCTCTCTGGGCGGACTGTTTGGCGGCGGGAGCAGCGGCGGCAGCAGCGGCAGTTATTCCTCCACGGGCAACAGCTGGAATGTTGATGAGGACTATGCGCCGAGTTCCGGAAACAGTAATTTCAATTACTATCAGAGCAATTACGGCGGCAACGGATCGCTCTCCACGGGATGGGTCAGCGACAACGCCACGCAGACGAGCCTCGACAGTGAAGTGGCCTCCGGATCGAGGGAGAAGTACACAAAGATCAAGGGCGGCGGAGAAGACGTCGTGACGATCATGGTCTATCTGTGCGGAACAGACCTCGAATCCAGAAGCGGCATGGGAACCTCGGATCTCCAGGAGATGGCGGCTTCCAATATAGGAAGCAATGTCAATGTTCTGGTCTACACGGGCGGATGCAGCAGCTGGCGCAACAACATCGTCAGCAGCAAGGTCAACCAGATCTACCAGGTCCTTAACGGGGGCGTCAAGTGCCTTGTGAAGGACGCCGGCTCATCGCCCATGACAGATCCCGACAACCTGGGCAGCTACATTCAGTGGTGCGCGAAGAATTATCCTGCCAACCGCTACGAACTGATCCTGTGGGATCACGGCGGCGGATCCGTCAGCGGTTACGGATATGACGAGAAATACAAGAGCAGCGGCTCCATGACGCTCTCCGGAATTCGAAAGGCACTGGATAAAGGCGGAGTAAAATTTGATTTTGTCGGATTTGACGCCTGCCTCATGGCAACGGCGGAGACCGCGCTGATGCTGGGCAATTACGCGGATTATCTTGTCGCGTCGGAAGAGACGGAGCCCGGCGTCGGCTGGTATTATACGGACTGGCTTAATACGCTTAGCGGCAACACTTCGATTTCAACCGTGGAGCTTGGAAAAAAGATCGTAGATTCTTTTGTGGAGACCTGCGACAGAAAATGCCGGGGACAGAAGACAACGCTCGCCGTGGTCGACCTCGCGGAGCTTTCCAATACGGTCCCGACACTATTCAACAGCTTTTCCAAGGCGATCAGCAGTCAGATCACGAACAACAATTATCAGCAGATCGCGCAGGCGAGAAATCAGTCCAGAGAATTTGCCGCCAGCACCAGGATCGATCAGGTCGACCTGGTCCACCTGGCGATCAATACGGGGCTCAGCGAGGGTGATGCGCTCGCCAAAGCGGTCCGCAAAGCGGTCAAGTACAACAGGACTTCCGTAAACATGTCCAATGCGTACGGACTCTCCATCTACTTCCCTTACAGGAGCAGTGCGAAGTTCGTGGACAGCATGTCCAAGACATACAATGAGATCGGTCTGGACAGCGCCTATACGACTTGCATCCGACAATTTGCAAGCCTTCAGGTGAGCGGCCAGGCGGCCGGCGGGGGATCCGGAAGCCCCTACGATACACTGTTCGGCGATTACGGCGGACAATTCAGCGGCCTCGACAGCACGGGAACGAACGAGCTGATCAACACGCTGCTCACAGGATTCCTGAGCGGAGATTACGGTTCCGTATCCGGAATGACCTCTTCGGGCTCTTCCTTCCTCTCGGACAGAGCGCTCTCCGAGGAAGATACGCTGCACTATCTGCAGGACAATCACTTTGATGTGAACGCGCTTGCATGGGTGAAAGAGGACGGCAAGGAGAAGATCAAACTCTCCGAGAAGCAGTGGAGCATGGTCACAGACCTCGAGCTGAACACATTTTATGATACCGGCAAGGGCTATGCGGATATGGGCCTCGACAACGTATATGAGTTTGACGGGCAGGGCAATCTCATAGCAGATGAAGGTAAGTACTGGATCTCGATCAACGGTCAGCCGGTGGCCTATTATCATATGGACACGCTCGATGACGGGACCACCTATACGATCACGGGAAGAGTTCCCTGCATGCTCAACGGTCAGAGAAGCAATCTGATCCTGGTATTTGACAGCGAACATGAAAACGGATATGTGTCGGGCGCGATCTCTGATTACAGCAAGGACGAAGAGATCAATGTTGTCGGCAAGGAAATTACCGAGCTGGTGTCCGGCGACGTCATTGAACCGCTCTGCGATCTCTATAATTACGACGGGACTTATGAGGATACCTATTATCTGGGCAACCCGCTGGAGATCAAGGAGTCGGCAGCTGATCTTACGATCAGCGACACGGCGCTTGGAGGCGGAACCGCACTTGTCACATACAGATTTACGGATATGTACGGCGCAAATCATTGGACGCAGACAATCCGCAGATAAGCCTGCGGCCGGTACAATAACAGAGGATCACGGACGGTAGTATTATGAATTTCAATGATTTTTACGGGGCGGGGAGCGATATAGTGGACGCGGTCAATGACGCCGTCAGAAAAAATGACTATTCGGAGCTCAGTTCGGCCATAAGTAAGACCGTAAAGGAAGTTTCAGAGACAATTGCGCGTGATGTCAGAGAGTATAATGAGAAGAACCGAAGGGAAGATGTCAGGAGCCGCACTTACCGAAGCACGGCGGGACAGGGTGGTCCGCACCGTTACGGCGACAATCCTTACAGGAGATATCAGAATTCTTCGGCGTCCGCAGGCGCGCAGAGAATGGGCGGTCAGGGGGGACAGCCGGCGAGAAGATATACCTCTCAGAAAACGCCGTTCTTCCAGAAACTGGTGAGCAAAAACCCCGGTTTGGGCAAAATTGTCGGAAGTATTTTCGGACTCTTTATCAGCGTACCGATGCTGCTCGGCAACCTGTTCGACCTGATTGCAATCGGGATCACCGGCGGCACGGTCTTCGGAGTACTTGCCATGGCGATCATTGTCGGAGCCTGTGCGTATTTATTCGTCACGGGGAAAAAAGATAATGAACTGGCGGCGCGCTACTACGAATACGGAAAGGTGATCGGAACGGCGGAGTATATCGATATCGAGAAGCTCGCCAGAGCGACGGGAAGGACGAAGGAAGAAGTCCTGGCAGATATCAAGCTGCTGATGAAGAAGAATGTGTTCTCCCACGCCTGGCTGGACGAGCAGGAGACGACGCTCATGCTCACAAAGGAGGTCTACGATCAGTATGAGGAGATCCGCAGGCAGAGCGAGGAACTGAGAAGGCAGGCCCAGACAGAGCAGGCGTCGGATCAGGAGCTTCCCGAAAACGCGAGGGAGATCATCAAAGAAGGCAGGGAGTATATCCGGACGATTCACGACCTGAACGACGAGATTCCCGGCGTGGAGATGTCGGAAAAGCTTTACCGGCTTGAGAGCACCATGGACCGGATCGTGGAACAGGTGAGGCAGAACCCGGAATCGGCTTCCGAGCTCCGCAAATTGATGAGCTACTATCTCCCCACGACAGTAAAGCTGCTCGGCGCTTATAAGGAGCTGGACAAGCAGACGGTAGGCGGCGAAAATATAGACAAGACCAAAAAAGAGATCGAGGATGCGCTCGACACGATCAACGAGGCGTTCGAGAAACTTCTGGACAGCTTGTTCCAGAGCATGGCCTGGGATGTGTCTTCGGATATCTCCGTCATGCAGACGATGTTCGCGCAGGACGGTCTGACCGGAGAAAAGATGTCGGCACAGGACGGCCAGAGCGTACCGGAGATGGAGCAGCAGGTTTACGGAACGACCCTTTCCTGGGGAGACGAAGAGGTGGCGAGCCAGGGGCAGGCAGCACAGGCTCAGGCGCAGGCCCAGACAAAGCCGGAAGGGGACTGAACGCGGCAGTGCGGCTCCTGAAGCGAATCTCAAAGTAACCGATCACAATTAGTAATTATTCAGCACTCCGGAAAAAAGATCAAAATAAGGTCCGGGGAGCTTGCTCACCGGGACGTTTTTGATCTTTTTTCCGGGGCGGACAAGACGCGCAGCGTCTCTGGACGCCCACAGTCCCGAATGCGCAGCATTTGGGACGTGGGGTGCTGAATAGTTACCACAATTTTAGCAAAACCTTAGTGAGAAGGAGAAAGCAGGATTATGGCAGACAATAATATGGATCTGAATTTTGGACAGACTGATTCGACGCAGCCCGCAGGCGCTGCAGCGCAGGCGGATCCTTTTGCGGATCTGGCATCGAGCGCACCCACACTTACATTCGGCAGTGAGCCTCAGGTGCAGGCCGCACAGCCCCAGGTTCAGGAGGAAGAGGCGCCGGATCCGGATGAGAGCATCCTTACGCCTGAAGAACTGCGCATGGTGGAGGAGTTTTCTAAGAAGATTGACGTCACAGACTCAAAGTCTGTCCTGACATACGGCTCCGGCACGCAGAAGAAGATGGCGGATTTCTCCGAAAAGACTCTGGAAAGTGTCAAGACTAAGGATATGGGAGAAGTGGGAGATATGATCTCCGGTCTCGTCACACAGCTCAGGAGCTTTGATATCGATGAGAACGAAAAAGGCATCATGGGCTTCTTTAAGAAGAAAGGCAACCAGGTGCAGGAAATGCGCACCAAGTACGCCAGCGCGGAGAAAAATGTGGAGGCTATTGCCACA
The DNA here is from genome assembly GCA_045546175.1 of Lachnospiraceae bacterium. Classification (GTDB taxonomy): domain Bacteria; phylum Bacillota; class Clostridia; order Lachnospirales; family Lachnospiraceae; genus CAG-791. The sequence goes on from JAZQCI010000037.1 coordinate 12,427, forward strand.
GAGCTTGAGAAACACCAGGTGACGCTGCTCAAGGATATTGAACTTCTTGACCGCATGTATGAGCTCAATCTCAATTACTACAAAGAGCTCACCATGTATATCCTGGCAGGCAAGAAGAAACTGAAAGAGGTCAGATCGACCCAGCTCCCGGAACTGCAGAAAAAGGCAGAGCTCTCGGGACTTCCGGAGGATGCGCAGGCGGCAAGAGACCTGGCAGAGCAGTGCGACCGCTTTGAGAAAAAGCTTCATGATCTGCAGCTCACCAGAGCCGTCGCGATGCAGACAGGACCTCAGATCCGTATGATCCAGGCGTCTGATCAGGTCATGGCGGAGAAGATCCAGTCGACGATCGTCAACACGATCCCGCTCTGGAAGAACCAGATGGTCATTGCGATCGGTATCGAGCACGCCAACCAGGCGGCCAAGGCAGAGAGAGAGGTCAACGAGATGACAAATGCTCTTCTCAGAAAGAATGCCGAGAAGCTCAAACAGGCAACGGTCGATACGGCAAGAGAAGCAGAGAGAGGCATTGTGGATATCGAGACTCTCAAGCACACAAATGAGATGCTGATCTCTACGATGGACGAGGTCCTTCAGATCCAGACAGAGGGCAAACAGAAAAGAGCGGCGGCGGAGAAGGATCTTGCCAGGATTGAGGCTCAGCTCAGGCAGAAGCTCCTTCAGGCCAGCAAGAGCTGACAGCAGACGTGTGAAATTTGGCTTTTTAGTATGTTTTTACATAAATTAAATTTTGCAAAATTGAAATTTTCATAAAATTAGCAGTAGATTTATTTTGCAGCATGGTGTAGTATATTAGTTACAGTAGCAATAATGTAATATTTGTAATGATTTCGTAACAGGTATACTACGAAAGACTTGGAGGAGAAAAGATGAAACGTAGACTAGCTCTTCTTTTAGCTCTGTCTCTCACCTTTGCGTCCTTCCCCGTCGCCGGAGCCGGTGCAACTGAATCGGAAACACCTGCAACAGTTGAGCAGACTTTAGAGCAGACGGAAGAGACCAAACAGGAAGAGACCGACGCGGTCACGGAGAAGGAAGAAGCTGCCACTGCCGGAAGCAGTGAGGCAGCAGTTGTTGAAGAAGCCTCCGGTGAAGCGGCATCATCCGAAGAAACAGCAGCAGTGGAAGACGAGGCCACAGAGAAAACGGAAACTGAAGAAGCGGGGAAAACAACGGAAGCGGCAGCAGCCGCACCGGCAGAGGAGTCTGCGGCAGCGGTCACAACAAGCAAAGAAGCTGCACCCGTAGTCGAACCGGCGGCGGTGAAAGTTGCTCCCAAAACCGTCGTTAAGGAGGAGAAGACCGAGAAGGTCGCCGATGGCTGGTATCAAAACAATACCGTATACTACAGGAACGGCAAGAAGGTCACCGGCATTCAGTATCTTGTCTTGGGCGGTAAGACTCGCACATTCTTCTTTGACAAGAACGGCGTCAAGAAGACAGGCTGGGTAACCATCGACAACAAAGGAACAGTTTGCTATTTTGCAGACAGCAGAATGCCTTCTCTCCCGGCAGGAGCAATGGTGACCGGCTTCCAGAAGATCGGCAATTACTGGTTCTACATGGCGGATGCCGCCTATGCCAGGGCGCACAATGTGCCCCGAGGCAAGCAGATGACCGGCTGGATGGTTATTGACAACAAGACCTATTACTTCACACCGAGCGGCGGAAGCTGGCCCAAAGGCGCAGCGCTTGAGGGCTGGAAGAAGGTTTCAGGCAAACTGTATTATTTCGCGGATTCGAATTATACAGGACAGCATGAAGGCTCCATGCTTACCGGCTGGAAGAACATTAGGGGCAAGCTATTCTTCTTTGCTGACTCCAGATATCCCAGCCAGGCAAGAGGAACGGTGGTAAAAGGACTTGCAAAGATCAATAATAAATATTTCCTGTTTGGCTCCAATGGGGCGCTGACTAAGGGCTGGACGACCTACGCAGGAAGAGTTGCATTCTATAGCACCAAGAACGGCGCAGCCTCAAAGGGCTGGCATGCAAAGGGCAGCACCTGGTATTATACGCTTGAAACAGGTGTGGCAAAGCTTGGCTGGCTCAAGATCGGCAACTCCCTGTATTACCTCAACCCTGAACAGGGCGGAAAGATGGCCACCGGTTCTGTGCTGATGCCCACCGGAAACCTCTTCTTCTTCGATTCCGAAGGACGCAGAGCGACCACAGAGGGCTGGAAGACTGTAGGCGCTTATACCTACTATACATATGCAAACGGTAAGTGCGCACGCAATACGACCATTGATGGCGTTAAGCTTGACAGCATGGGCAGATCCCAGATGACTCCCATGGACAGAAAGGCACAGGGATACTCCAGTGGTACGAATTATCTGATTCTTGTCAATAAGGACGATTATAAGGTCTGCGTTTATAAGGGAAGAAAGAACGCCTGGTCGAAGGTCAAGGAATGGTACTGCACACACGGCGGAAGCAATACTCCTAACGGCACATGGACACTCGATGACCATGTGACAAAGAGAAGCGCAAAGTACGGCTGGGCGGTATTTGATTACTCCAGTGCTGCATTTGCGACACATATTTCAGCGGGTAACTACTTCCATTCCATCCTGTACGAGAAATACATCGGACAGTATTATCCCAATACCAATCCTTATAACGAAGAACCCATGGATCCCGCTCTGAAGAAGGATTATTCTCACGGATGCGTCAGACTCAAGACTGAGAATGCAGAGTGGATCTGGGACAATGTTCCGCTTGGAACCAAGGTTGTTGTCTACTGATAACAGAACACTTGCAGAGTAAGATGTGAAGATCGGATATCCGGCACATTTTGTGCCGGATATCATGCGTTTTCAATAATACAGGAGAACGTCGGAATTATTATGAGAAGATGTACGGGAACAGATAACAGATAACAGAAAAGACTCCGCAGGGACCGATCAGTCCTGCGGAGTCTTTTACTATTACTATATGATTTGTTTATTCAAGGCCCGCAGAGCGAGCGAAATTACAGCCTTGAAATTATGACGCCCAAAATGATGATGCCGACCCCCAGTGCTTTGCGGGGGGAGACTTTCTCCTTCAGGATCAGGACGCCCATAATAAAGACCCAGACAAAGCTTGTCGCGGTGATACAGGGCATGACCGATACCGGGACATGGATCAGGGCAATCTGGTTAATGACCAGAGTGGAGAACAGAAGGCCGTAGGAGATGATGACGCGGGGATTCAGGAATTTACTGAAGAACCCGCTCTTTTTGGCCTCTGTGATGTTGGCCTGCTTTTTGAGTATGATCTGGCTGAGGGCTGTGACGAAAGCGGCTATTATGGCAGCTCCGTAACAGAATGCAGGTGTAAAGAGTTCCGAATTCATTAATACCTCCGTAAGCCTGTTCAGTTGGCTTTTTCATCGCTGATACTGACGACCATTCCGATCGAAATAACGATAATGCCCAGAATCTGTTTCCAGGTGATGGTCTCATGGAAGATCAGACGTGCCCAGACGAAAATGAGTATATAGCTGAAGCCCCGTCGCAGATACGCGGTCGTCAGGGGGAGCTTCTCCAGGATCAGCTGCCAGCAGACGGCGTAAAACCCCAGGATCAGCACAGCCAGGCAGAACCAGGCGATGTAGCCGGCGGAGAGGAAAGGATACCGCCCGCCCAGCTTGAGGCAGGGGGACGTCAGGCTCTCCATGAAGACGGCGACGATCGCCAGCAGTATGATATTGCTTCGTTTATCAAGAAATTTATCTAACACGGCGTAACCTCATTCCCATATAAGGGGTTTAATGCCATCGGGCGTCTCGGTGTCGACCTGAAGCATTTCGCGAACCCGGGCAGCCCGCTCCGCGAAAGTGACGCGGTCCGGGGCGCTTATGATCAGGGCTATGCGGGATGTCTTGTCGGTGTGTCCCTCTTTGTTCTCCGTGCCGGCCTTAAGCTTGTCGAGCTGGTTGCGGTGGACATAGGGAAGCGCCTGCACTTCCTTTACGCCACTGACGCGCAGGACTTTGCCGTCGGGCACATAGAAGGCCAGATAGCCGCAGACGCACTGCTGGGGCAGGATCTCCGGAAGACCTCTCTGCTTACCGGTGGCGATATCGAGAAGGAAGCCTTCGGTATCGAGGCCGCAGGAGAGATGGATCAGGTCGGAGGAGATGAAGACGCCGCCTCCTCTGGCCGCCGTTTCAATCAGATAGATGTCGTCGCCGTCCATAATGAACTCGCTGTGTGTGATGCCCTGTTTGAGGCCGAACCCGGTGATGATCCTGGTGTTCAGATCCAGGACGCGCTGCCGCAGCGGGTCATCCACGACGGTAGGGAAGATGCGGCTCTTGGCGGCGAAGGCGTCGGGCAGGTCAAAATAGAGCGTGTCCCCGATGCAGAGATTGCGGAATTCATAGTCCACGGCCAGGCCTTCTACCAGGAACTCGCGTCCGGTGGCGAAGCGCTCAATGAGAACGTGGTGGTTCGAGGACCAGCGGGCGGCCTCCGCATATTTTGCCTTAAGGTCATCGGCGCTGCGGCAGACCTGTACGCCGCGGCTCCCCTGGGTATCCAGAGGCTTGATGATGACGCTGCCGCCGATCTCCTCGTAGTAGGCCAGGGCCTGATCGAGGGAAGAGACCGTGCGATGGGGGAGGAGCTTAATGCCCAGCTGCGCCATGCGCTCTCTCATCAGGCTCTTGTCGGTAAAAAGACAGCCGGTCTCGTATCCGATCCCGGGCAGGCCCATCTTCTCGGCGACATAGGCGACGGAGCGAACCGCGATGTCGGTCTGGTCCGTGATCACGCCGCAGACGGAGTGCGCGCGGGCAAAATCCAGGATGCTTTCCTTGTCCCTGACATCGATGAGCAGGGAGTCCTTGATATAAGGCTTAAAGGCGTCGGAAATGACCGGCGCCGCGAGCAGAACGTTGTAAGAGCGGGAAGCCCTCTGAACAAGAGGAAGCTGAAAATCTCCCGCTCCGATGATAAGAATGTTTTCCATATGTAAGTCCTTTATTGATGGTCTTCTTGCGGTTTTTCCTCAGGTTCGCCGGTGCGCCCGTAGATCTCGCGGATGACGAACTGGGGCGAATTGTTCAGGGAGATGTAGATCCTTCCGATATATTCGCCGATGAGGCCCAGCATGAACATGATCATGCCTCCGATGAACAGGAGCATGGACATGAGAGAGCTGTATCCGATGGCGACGTTCGGGTTGACCAGCTTGTGGACAACTGTGTAGATGACCATGATCATACCCAGAATAGCGCAGATAATGCCGCAGCTGGTGGCAAAGCGCAGGGGCTTTACGGAAAAAGCCGTAAAGCTGTTCATCCAGAGCGCGAAGGATTTGCGGAAGCTGTAATGCCCTACGCCTATGGTGCGCTCCCTTTCTTCCATCTCCACGTTCACAACATTCTTGGTGGAGCGCAGCATGAGACCGGACAGATAGGGATAGGGATTTTTGTACTTGATCACCTCGTCCTTGACAAAGCGCTTCATGACAGAGAAATTGGAGAATTTCAATTCTTTGTCCTTGCCGAGGAGCCATGTGGCAACGGTGTCGTTGACTTTGGAGCCGAAATTCTTGAAGGCGGACTGCGTCTTGTGCGGGTATTTGGCGATGGCGACGTCGGCGTCGGAATTAAGGAGCGGGTCCATGAGATCCCAGAGCCTGTCAGTGGGACACTGCTGGTCGTCGTCGATAAAGACGATGTAATCGCCGTCCGCGTAGTGACAGCCGCAGATCAGGGCGTTGTGGCGCCCGCCGTTCTTGGCCAGATCAATGGCGATCACCTGCGGGTCCTTCTCCGCTTCTTTCCGGATCACGGACAGAAGATTGTCGGGGGAGCAGTCGTTGACTGCGATGATTTGATAAGTAAAATCAGGCCGTTGTGAGACGACCTGACGAATTTCCTCTATGACGAGTCCTACGGACCCCTCGCTGTGGTAGCACGGAATGACGAAGCTGATCAGCTTCTTTCCGCTCTTATGGATTGCATCAATATTCACAAACAACTCCTATCATTTAGTGTTCCGAAAAGAATGAGAGTACCGTCCCGATCACCCTGCTGCGGTCCTCTTCCGTCATGCCGAAATAGAGAGGAAGCCTTGCCAGGCGGTCGCTCTCGGCCGTGGTATAGACGTCTTCTCCGTTAAAGCGCCCGAAGCGTCTTCCGGCAGGGGAGGAGTGCAGGGGAACGTAGTGGAAAACGCAGCCAACATCGTGACTGTGAAGATAATCGATAAACTCTGTGCGCTCATGCAGATCGCGCAGTTTTACATAGTACATATGCGCATTGTGCACGCACTCTTCGGGGACAGTGGGAAGTACGAGCCGGCCCTGTGCCGAAAGAGGCGCGAAGGCTTCATTATAAGCGTTCCAGGTCGCCAGGCGATTTTCATTAATGCGGTCCGCCTCCTGGAGCTGCGCCCAGAGGTAAGCGGCGTTCATGTCGCTGGGAAGATAGCTGCTGCCGTACTCGACCCAGGTGTATTTGTCCACCTGTCCGCGGAAGAAGCGGGCTCTGTTCGTTCCTTTCTCTCTTAAGATCTCTGCGGGTTCGATATCCTCCTTGTGGTTGAGGACCAGCGCGCCGCCCTCGCCCATGGAATAATTCTTGGTCTCATGGAAGGAATAACAGCCGAAATCGCCGATCGTTCCCAGTGCCTTTCCCTTGTAGGTTGACATTACGCCCTGTGCCGCGTCTTCAATCACTTTCAGGTCATGTCTGCGAGCGATTTCCATGATCCTGTCCATCTCACAGGCAACGCCTGCGTAGTGGACGGCCATGATCGCCTTGGTCCTGTCTGTGATCGCGTCTTCGATTTTATTCTCATCTATGTTCATAGAATCCGGACGGATATCAATAAATACGGGCGTTGCTCCGGTCAGTACGATGGCAGTAGCGGTACTTGAAAAAGTGAAACTGGGAAGGATCACTTCGTCGCCCTTCTCGAGTCCGCACAGAAGCGCAGCCATTTCCAGAGCAGTCGTGCCGCTTGTGGTCAGAAGAGCGCCGGGGGCGCCGAAACGATCTTCGATCCAGGTATTGCACTTCCGGGTAAACTGCCCGTCGCCGCAGATCTTGTGTGCATCGATGGCCTGTTGTACATATTTAAGCTCCGTTCCGATGAACGGAGGAATGTTAAAAGGTATTTTCGTCATAGGATCAGCTCCTTACTCATACTACATTACCGTAATTATACTATTACAAAACGGATTTTCCTACAAGTTTTTGCAGATGCCGGCGTGCGGCAAAATACCACATTGCTGTTTTTGCCTTCTTGCTTTAAACGAGAGCATACGGTAGAATTACGATGATATATTAGGTTCAGTTTACAGTCAACAGTTCGCGTGGCGGATCTTAACAAATTGGAGTGTGTAAATGCAGAACAGAGAGAGAATCATCGATATAAAGGCATTGATCAGATGTATTGCGGAGAAATGGAGATTTCTCCTTTTAGTCGGCGTTCTTGTCGGCGCTGCGCTCGCAGGTATAAAGGGCTATTCACAGTACAAGCTCTACCTGCTCAGTCAGGGACAGCAGGAGACGGAGACGGAAGAGACCGGGTCGCAAAAGGATAAGGTCCTTAACGTTATGCGCGTGGCAGAAACCGACAGAGAAGAGTACTATGTAAACTCAATACTTGGGAGGATCAATCCGCACAAGGAAGGAAAAGCGACGGCAGACATCCTGGTGAGCGCTGCGGCAGATACGGCGACGGCGGCAGCCGCGGGAGGAACGGCGGCACAGACGACCGCCGTAAAACCGGAGAATATTGCGAATTTCTATTCCTCTACCATACTGTACAGGATCGATTATACACAGGTGGCGGCAGAGCTCGGCGAAGATCCGGAGCTGCTGCGCGAACTGGTGACAGCGACGCCGGCAGCACAGGACCCGGCCCAGATCAGCGTTGCGGCGATCTATCCGACACCGGAGGGGGCAAAGCAGATCCTGGATGCGGTTCTGACCCAGGTCAGGGCATCGCGCGGGGAGGCGCAGAGAGAATACGGCGCGCATGAGCTTCTCATCACCAATGAGGCTTCCGGAGTCGTAGTGGATCTGGAACTCTTTAAGTGGGCCAACAACCGGGCTGTCGAGATTATGGCGCTGGTCAATTCCCAGAAGACACTGGGCAACAACCTTTCTTCTTCGGGAAGCGGGCATGTGGCAGCGGTCAGTCAGAGGGATGCCGTGATGACGGCGGTCAAGTGGGGCGCAGCGGGACTGCTCACCGGGATCATCCTGGCAATGATCCTGATCGCGGTCCACCTGCTGGCTTCCGGCAAGGTCCTGTCAGGCAGAGAGTTCAACCGCCACTTCGGAATGAAGAAGATCGCGTGTGTTCCCGGAAGGAAGTTCACGATCCTGAAGGGGCCGGACAAGTGGGCGGCTTCTATAGACAGCGCTTATTACAATCATCCGCAGAGAAATGTCTGCCTGCAGGTCGCTGATGCGGCGATCCGGGCGGCGGTGCGCCCTGATGCGCAGATCGCGCTGGTAGGGGATCTCCCTATGGAGTATCTGGACAAGTTTGCCGCGGAAATGAACAAGTCCGGAGCTGCCACAGGGCGCAGGGCTTCCTATTTCGCCATTCCCTGCACGGAGCAGACGCCGGACGGCGTGGTCTCGATCGTGAACTGTGACGCGGCAGTCATCGTGGCGAAGGCAGAGAAGTCTACTTATAGAGGTGCTGAAGATGTACTGGACGCCTGCGCGCTCCTCAGCAGGGATGTCATCGGATCCATCGTACTCATGTGACGGGAGAGATGCGTGAGAGCGGGAGATCGAAGCGCAGCCGGAGCCGGGCTCGGAGCTTCGGGGGCGCTTTGCCTTATTACGACAGTGTTTCTGTTTCAGACGCTGCTCGAAAACTACTTTAATAAAGCTTCTTATATTGACGAGGCTGTCGCGGCGCTGTTTCTGGGATATTTTGTCCTGGATCTGCTGATGAGCGCGGAAATAAGAATGGAAGACCTGCTGCTCTGCTGCTATGCAGCGGTCGTGGCGGCGGCCGGGCTGTACGGCAATTTCCGGTTTGGGATTCAGGGAGCAAAGGCGGCGATCATCATCGATCTGGTCAGCCATTTTAAGTTTGTGTTTGTGTTTCTGGGCGTCAGCGCGTTCTGCAGAGTGAACCGCGTGGATTATCACAGCGTCATCAGGCTCCCTGTCCTTTTGGCCAAGGTCTACCTGACGATCCTGTTTGGTTTCGGTGTGCTCAATCTGGTCGCTGACATAGGGATGCACGCAGAGATAAGATATGGCCTTCGGGTCTATTCGTTTATTTTCGGAACACCCGGCATAGTCGCCAACACGGTACTGTTCATTATCTCGCTCCTGCTTATGGAGTGCGCCCTTAAGCCGGGGAAAGGCAACCGGATCTGGCTTGCGATGGCGGAAATGCTCTTGATCCTGGTGATCAAATCGAGATCCCTTATTCTGGCCATGGTCTTTGCGGCGCTCTATGTCTCGCTGATCATAGAGAAGAAGCACAGCCTGCTCTACAGGGGCGCGCTGATCCTCGCGGCAGCGGGCGTGATCGGATACCCGCAGTTCGAGAAATATTTTGTCAACGGAGTCGCAGTAAATGCGGGCCATGCGCCCCGGCTCCTCTTTCTTGAAGGCGGAATACAGCTGTTCAAGGAATATTTTCCCTTCGGGACCGGATTCGGGACCTTCGGGTCGAGCAGTGCGGCAAAATATTATTCACAGTTGTACTACAATTTGGGGTTCGACGAGTTGGAAGGGATGTCTCCGAGCGATCCCAAATGCCTGAATGATACGTTCTGGCCTATGATCCTGGCCCAGCTGGGGCTGTTCGGAGCGATCGCTTATGTTCTGCTGCTCTTCGGGACCCTGCTCAGGATATGTCGGAGGGCTAAGGAAAGCGGCAATTTATATATTCGTCTGGCGGCGCTGTTTTATGCGGTCAATGTGCTGGTCTCTTCGATCCAGTCCAATTATCCCGGCAATAATTCGATGTGCATGCTGACTTTCATTGTGACACTGATGCCCTTTGCGGTGAGCGCAGCCGGGCCCGAGAGAGCAGCGGCAGCCGGAACGGAGGCACACAATGGTTATTGAATGTATCGGACTTCCGGGAAGCGGAAAGACATATCTGATGGAACTGGTCGGGAAGGAACTTGAGCGCAGAGAAGTCGATTATGTCAATGTCTCCGCCAATCTGATGAACAGGTTTTCCTGGAAGCTTATGAGGAAAATAGCGCGCGCGGCCATTTATCTGAGCGCGGACGCCCGCTGGCTGCGGAGCAGACTGCGGGAGGTCCTGGCAGAGGAAGGGACGCTTCGAAGCAGTACCGGGATCTATAAGGATGAAGAATATACGATTCGGAGCGCGGCCCTTTTTTCCTTTCTGTACCACAGGATGGTCCGGTCGCATAAGCTCTATCTCTTTGACGAGGGGCTGGTCCACGCGCTGGTAAAGTTCTGCGCGGATTTTCGTCTCTCGGACGAGACCTTTCGCAAGATGGTGACAGCGTCGGAAAGGGGCGTTCGCAGCGCGAGAATCGTGATCCTGAATGAGATCCCCGTGCAGGACTGCCTTGCCTCCCTGAAAGACAGGGACAGACATATCTGCGAATTTGATGAACTGGGCGGGGAACAGCTGACAGCGCTTCTTGGCGAGTATGAGAGGCTGAACAACGCCTATAAAGAGAACTTCCGCGTTCTGGAGGTCCGCAGGGAGGAAGAGAACAGGAAGAAGCTGTCGCGTATTTTCGGAAGGATCCGCCAGGTCCTGACGAGTGCCGGCGAGAGGGATGCAAGATGAAAGGTCTGAAAATGAAAGATCTTAAAGATAAGTTCAAACGGGCCGGGGGCGTACAGATCCTGAAGCAGTATGCCAAGGCGCATGTGCTCGGATATGCGATGCTCCAGGCGGCGCTTAATGGAACGTCGCAGAAATCTCTTGAGATCGTCAGGCTGAGCGTTAACAATAAGGTCCTGGGAAAGCTGCGGAAAAAATACAGCGACTATATCAGGGAGTATCTGACAAGAGAAGGACAAAAAGCGCCGAAAGAGCGCGTGAGGACGGATCATATCTGGATCCTGTGGCTGGACGGACTCGACAGCGCGCCTGAGATCGTCAAGGCGTGCGTGCGATCCGTGACGGAGCATTTCCCCGACAAAAAGGTCCATATTCTCACAGAGGATAACTACAGAGAGTATGTGACTTTTCCTCCCTTCATACAGGAGAAGATCGACAGCGGGGTGATCTCGAAGACGCATATGTCGGATCTGCTGCGGCTGGAGCTGCTGATCCGCTACGGCGGGACCTGGCTGGATTCCACTGTATTTTGCACATCGTCGAATGTGCCCTCCTATATGACCGACTGCGATCTGTTCCTTTTTCAGGATCTCAAACCGGGCCTGGACGGTCATTGCCAGCGCATCTCCAACTGGATGATCAGCGCGTGCACGAACCATCCCATGCTGCGCCTGACACGGGCGCTCCTATACGAGTACTGGAGAAAGAACAATGAGGTAGAGGATTACTTTATTTTCCACGATTTCTTTGAGATGGCGATCGACGCCTATCCGGAGGAGTGGAGCAAAGTGGTCCCTTGCAGCAATGCCGCGCCGCACATCCTTCTGCTCAGGCTCTTTGAGCCGTACAGCGATGAGGTGTGGGAGGCGGTGAAAGCGATGACGCCTTTCCATAAGCTCACTTATAAATTCGAAGCCGAAAAGACGCAGATTCCGGGGACCTACTACAAAGTCCTTCTGGAAGGCGCGGCGGGGAAGGGCAAAGACGCCTTTTAATATTCCTCACTTATTCTTTATTGGAGAACCTGTAATGGTATGTTTTGTAATACTGCACTACATGGCGCTGGATGAGACGATCCAGTGCGTGGAGTCGAGCCGGAATAACATAGACGGGGAGAAAAAGGTCATTGTCGTCGACAACTGCTCTCCCAACGGGACGCTGGCGGATCTGCAGGCGCGCTATAAAAGCGTGCCGGAGGTGGACGTGATCGGCACGGACAGGAATCTCGGATTTGCCAAAGGGAACAATTTCGGATATAACTATGCGGTAAGCAAATATGATCCGGATTTTACCGTTGTCATGAACAATGATATGGAGATCCGGCAGAAGGATTTCATCCTTCAGATGGAGCAAAGCTACAAAGAGTATGGCTTTGCCGTCATGGGACCGGATATTTATTCCACGAAGAAAAAGTACCACCAGAACCCGCAGACGAGAAAGATGCCGACAAGGCAGGACCTGGAGAGGACACGCCGGCAGCTGGAGATCAAGAACCGGCTGCAGCCGCTGATCTCCCTGAAATGGGCGATCTTAAGCCTTGTGCACAAAAAGCCCGCGCAGGAAAAGAGAGATGAGAACTATGTGGATCACGCAGTGGAGAATCCGCTCCTGCACGGCTCCTGTTATGTCTTTTCCCGGGATTTTATGAAAAGGCATCCTCAGGAGTGCTTCTATCCGGAGACCTTTATGTACTTTGAAGCGGAGATCCTGTGCTATCAGTGCAGAAGAGACGGCGAGAAGATGATCTACGACCCGCGGCTGCGGGTGGATCACCACGAGGACGTCGCCACGGATCTCGAGTATCACAAGCAGTCCAGGAAATCTATATTTACCGTAAAATGTATGCTGCAGTCCGTGAAAGCCTTTCTGGCCCTCATGGATCGCGATGGAAATTAAGGAATTCAGTGCAAAAACCCAGCGTTAAGAAAAACTACATATATAACCTCGCCTATCAGATGCTGGCGGTGATCATTCCGCTCATGATCCAGCCCTACATAGCCAGGGTCCTGGGAGCGGGAGAAGTGGGCGCATTCAGCTATACGACTGCTATTACGGGCTATTTTGCCCTGGTCGGAAACCTGGGAATCGCCACCTACGGGCAGCTCCGGGTCGCGGCCTTCAGAAATGACCGCAAAGTGGTCTCACAGATCTTCTGGGAGCTGGCCATCCTGCGGTTCCTTCTGATGACGGGCGCCGCGGCGATCTTCCTGCTGTTCATCCGGTTTGTGGCGCGGCCCGAGTACAAGACTCTGTACCTGGTGCTGATCGTGCAGATCTTCGCCAGCGCCATCGATATCGCCTGGCTCCTGCAGGGATTCGAGGAGTTCCGCAAGATCGTCCTGCGCAATACCCTTATCAAAATAGTGAGCATCGTCCTGATCTTCGCTTTTGTCAAAAAACAGAGCGATATCTACATCTATGCGCTTATTATGAACGGTTCGACTTTGCTCGGGAATGCGTCGATCTGGTTCTTTACGCCGTCCCTGGTGGACCGCGTTCCGCTTCGCAGGCTGGACCTGAAGAGACACCTTCGCTCCTGCATCATCTACTTTATTCCCACCATCGCGACGACGTTCTACCTGTCGCTGGACAAGCAGATGATCAAGTGGTTCACGGAAACTTCCGTGGAAAACGGCTACTATGAGTTCGCCCAGAGGATCGAGCAGATGGCGGTGACGGTCGTCACATCTCTCAGTATCGTGACGATGCCGAGAATGGCGAATCTGTTCAACCTCAACCAGGTTGACCGCCTCAGAAACAGGCTGGAGCAGACGATCCGCTTTATTCTGCTCGTGGCCGTTCCCATGTGCCTGGGGCTTATGTCGGTGTCCGACTATCTGGTGCCGCTCTATCTGGGACCCGGATTCGAGAGGAGCGCGGCGCTGCTCAAGATCTTCAGCCTGCTGATCATTGTCGTCGGCCTCAACAACGCGGTCGGCAAGCAGGTCCTGATGCCTGTAGGGCGGCAGAAGGAATACAACATGAGCGTGATCCTGGGGGCCTTTGTCAACTTCGGGCTCAACCTGCTCATGATCCCGCATTTTTTCGCCATGGGCGCCGTGACTGCATCCGTTGCCGCGGAGACCTCGATCCTTCTGGCCTTTATCTATTTTTCCAGAGACTATGTGCGGCTCGGCTGGATCCTGAGAGCTTCCGCGCGCTATCTGATCGCAGGTCTTACAATGGCCGGCGTTATTGTACTGAGCAGACGGTGGATCGCTGTTTCCTGGAAGGGCTTACTGATCCAGGTCGTCGGAGGCGGTCTCATCTACATGGTGACGGTCCTTCTGCTGCGCGATGCCTTTGCATTGGAGATGCTGGCGATTATTAAGAGAAACCTTCCCTTTGTCAAAAAGCGCGGCGGGAAGTAAAAGGAGGTTTCAGGTGACGGAATTTACGGAATTGAAAAATAAGAAGGCAGGCTCCTCGGAGCCGCTTTCCATGCGGGATACGCAGCAGATCGCGCTGGAGATCCTGCACACGGTGGCACAGATCTGCGAGGAGCGGAACCTGCGCTATTATCTGGTCTACGGGACACTGATCGGCGCGGTCAGACATCACGGATTTATCCCCTGGGATGACGACGTGGACATCATGATGCCGCGCCCCGACTACGACAAACTGCTGGAGTATCTGGAAGACCACATCGGGGAGTATCCCCATCTGCAGGTCTTCAACAGGAAGACCTGCCCGGATTATCCCTACATGATCACCCGAATCAGCGATGACCGCTATGAGATCCGTATGGAGAACGAAAAGCCTTTCGGAATGGGCGTCTTTATCGACATCTACCCGTATGACGGCCTGGGAAATGAGCAGCGGGAAGCGATCCGGTTCGGCATGAAGGGAGACCGCCTGTCCTCGCTCTGTTATCAGGCGAGCCGGGACCATTTTGCCATAGAGACCACGACCTCGCCGCTGAGAAAAATGATCAAGTATCCGGTCTATCTCTTGTGCCGCCGACTCGGCAAAGAGAGGTTTCAGGACTCTCTGGAGAAGCTGGCCCGCGTCAGGCCTTATGATTTGAGCAAGTATGTGGGCTGTGTGATCTGGCTCTCCTGGGGCGTGAAGGATATGTATCTGAGAAAGTGGTTCGACGCGTACACGTATATGCCCTTTGAACAGTACAGGTTCCGCGTGCCGGCGGCATATGACAAGATCCTCCGACACACCTACGGAGATTATATGCAGCTGCCGCCCGAGGAAGACCGGGTGGGGCATCACTATTACAAGGCGTATAAGAAACAGTGAATAACAAAAAGGCCCTGTCCACACTTTCAGGTGGGCAGGGCCTTTGTTATGCATGAGATTGTTTCGAAACAGTCTGTCCGGCAGATCTTATTTCACAGTCGCCTTGAAATAAGCGTCTATTCCGTTTACCAGTCCGGCGAGCATCTTCTCCTGATAAGCGGAGGTCTGCATGAGCGCATCCTCTTTCTTGTTGGTCATGTAGCCGAGCTCTATGAGCGTTGTGGGGACCTCGCTCCAGTTGTTGCCCATCATGGTGTCGGTCTCCATGACTCCTTCGTTGTAGCAGCCGGTCGCCTTCACATACTGGGCCAGCATGATGTCGGAGAGCTGACGGGACTGCTTGTATGTTCCCGGAGTGAAGGGATTGTTTTTCGTGATGCAAATGGTCATGGCGCCGTTCTTGGAGTGATCCTTGGGAGCCGCGTTGGCGTGGACTCGGAGGAAGATCGCCGCGTTGTTCTTATTGGCGATCTGCGCGCGGTCGATGCAGCTGTAGGAGCCGCTGTTCTTCGTGCGGACCATGACGACCTTGTAGCCGCGCTTTGTGAGCAGATCCCTGAGCTTTAAGGAGATCTGCAGGTTCAGCTCATATTCCATGAGGCCCGTGTAAGGACTCTCGGCGCCGATGTTGTCCGCTTCTTTGAGTGTCTTGGAGCCGGGGCCGATCGGGACATCTTCGTCCGCGGGATCGGCGGAGTGACCGGGATCGATCACGATGACATGTTTGGAGGCCCAATCGGTCTGCAGCGCGCCGGACTTAGGGTCAAAATAGTAAGCTTTGTTATTGATAAAGACGAACCCCTTGATTATCTGACCGCGATTTTTTCCGTTATTGTAGCGAGAATCGGCAAAGAAGAAGGTCTTTCCGTTGATGGTCTTAAAGCCGGTTGCCATTACGCCTGTCGGCAGTGAAGGGAATCGCTTGTCCGCAAGATAGTAGAGGGCGCCGTCGATGGACTTAAAACCGGACAGCATCTGTCCTTTAAACGCGGACGAAGTGTCGGTCTTGGAAAAATAGTGTGTGTAGTAGGTGTTGCCGCGCTTGACGATCTGAAAGCCGGTCAGCATCTGCCCTTCGTTGGAGGAAGTGTATTTGAGGTAATTGGCATCGGAAAAGTAAAAAGTATACTTTTTGCCGCCAATGGCAATCTGCCGGAAGCCGGTGGCCATGGCGCCGTTTTTGTCAGGTTCAAAATAGTACATGTGGCCATTAATCGTACGCCAGCCGATGCAGGGCTTGCCATCGTCGTAATAATACCATTTCTTATCTGCTTTCTGCTTCCACTCGCCGGTGTTTGCCGTCATCGAAATGATCTCCCTGGAATCGGGGGTCACTTTCGACTGCTCCTGTTCCTGAGAACTGTAGGAAGAGACTGCATCGGAACCTGCGGCCAGAACGAGCGCCGACGGCAGCGCGGTCAGGCATACAGCTACTATAAGTGCAGTTATGGTGCGGATAAATGATTTCATATTCGTGGATCCTTTCCGGCGCGGTACATTTCGCTGCGCCGCCTGAAAACAGGCTTCTGATATGTCTTCTTATGTATTCTACAATAGAATTGCTTTTTGTGCACATCTTTCATGGGTGTATGATATACTGACTAAATAGTTACGCTCATTAAAATGAAAGGGAACACTATGCAGAGAACAAATCTGGTCCTGGTCGGAATGCCGGCCTCAGGAAAGAGCACGGTGGGCGTCATACTGGCCAAATTGATCGGCTACGATTTTATAGATACGGATATCCTGATCCAGAGAGCGGAGAAAAAGCGTCTTTCGGAGATCATCCGGGAATCGGGCGTGGACGGATTTCTGAAAGTGGAAGAGCGCGTCTGTGCCTCTGTCGAAGCGGATCACTGTGTGATCGCAACCGGCGGTAGTGTGATCTACAGCGAGAAAGCCATGAAGCACCTCAAAAAGATCGGGCACGTCATGTACCTGAAGACGGACTTTGAAACAATCCGGAAGAGACTGGGAAATATCAGGCAGCGGGGCGTTGCGCTCAGAGAAGGGCAGACGCTGCGCGACCTCTACGAGGAGAGAGTCATTCTCTACGAGAAGTATGCGGATACAGTCGTCGAGGAAGAGGGAGACGTCGAGGACGTCGTCGTAGGGATCCTGAAGAAGATGCAGCGATGACAGGGCCCGCACGCGGCGCGCGGCTTGCCTTGCAAGGCAAGCCGAAATATTGGTATAATTATATGTTAAGTAAATGATTCTGCAGTAATGGAGGAAGAAATGACCGGACAATATGCCATGATCGCAGGCCGCAAGGTGCGCCTACTGGGCGATGCCGACCGGGATTTCACAAAGGAAGAGGCAGATAAACAGCATGTTTTTATCATAGGAAGCAAGGGCATTCCAGCCCAGTACGGCGGCTTCGAGACCTTCGTCGAAAAGCTGACGCAGTACAGGAAGTCTGACCGCATCCGCTATCATGTCGCGAGAATGGCGGAAGATGACATGCGCTTCGAGTACAACGGCGCGGAATGTTTTGACATAAAAGTACCCTATATCGGATCCGCCAGGGCGGTTGTCTGTGACCTGCTGGCGCTCAGAAGATGCATTGAGTACTGCAAGGAGAGACCGCAGATCATAAAGCCCGTCTTCTATGTGCTCGCCTGCAGGATCGGACCTTTCATTGAGGGATTCCGCAGAGAGATCCATGAACTGGGCGGGACGCTTATGGTCAATCCGGACGGACATGAGTGGAAGCGCGCTAAGTGGAGCGCTCCGGTCCGCAGGTACTGGAAGATGTCGGAAGGTCTTATGGTCAAAAGCGCGGACATTCTGATCTGTGACAGCAAAAATATCGAGAAGTATATCCGCAGTGCTTATAGAAAGCACGTACCGGAGACCAGATTTATCGCCTATGGTTCGGAAGTGGAACCCTCTGCGCTCGCGGATGATGATCCCCGCTTTACAAATTGGCTTTCGGAGCACGGGCTGCGCGCCGGAAACTACTATCTTGTGGTGGGACGATTTGTCCCCGAGAACAATTTCGAGACCATGATCCGGGAGTTCATGAAGTCTGACTCGAAGCGGAATTTCGCGATCATCACGACGACCGACGGAAAGTTCTACAACAGGCTGCAGGAGCGGCTGCGGTTCGAGGAGGATGACAGAATCAAGTTCGTGGGTACTGTTTATGACCAGGAACTGCTGAAAAAAACCCGCGAAAATGCGTACGCGTATTTCCACGGCCACGAAGTGGGCGGGACTAATCCGAGCCTTCTGGACGCGCTGGGATCAACGGCCCTCAATCTCCTGTTGGAAGTCGGCTTTAACAAAGAAGTGGCGGAAGAAGCGGCGCTGTACTGGTCCAAGAAGGCGGGAAGCCTCAGGAACCTGATCGGCAGGGTTGACAGTATGGACAAAGAGGAGATCCGGGATTACGGGATCCTGGCAAAAAAAAGGGTCCGGGAACATTACAGTTGGGACCATATCGTGGAAGAGTATGAAAAACTGTTTCTGGAACAGAACATTTAAGGAACATTGTCTGAAGGGAGTTTTATGGGTGGAGATCTGAATGAAGTCGTGGATATCCGAAGCGGACTTGCCTATCTGTTAGTCAAATGGAAGATCATCGTTGCGGCGATGATCGCAGGAGCGCTCATAGGTGCTCTTCTTAGCGGCAGGATCGGCGCACGGACAACGGGCTCTTACGAGGACTCGCTCCGAAACGCGAGGGCCGCCTGCTCCGAAGAAGGAGCACAGTACGCAGAGCAGCTCAGCGCCCAGTACAAGGCCTACAACAATGAGCTGCGCCGCTGGGGCGACTATCTGAACAACGCGGCGCTGCTGCGCATAGATCCGAACAATTATGTCAAAAAAGACATCCAGTACCAGCTGGTCTCCGACAGCGGGGATATGGCCGAGACCTTTTCCGGGGCACTGCTGAGCGCGGGCGATCAGCAGGCCATCGGCGAGATCCTGGGAATCGACCCTCTCGCAGCGTCTGTGGGAGAACTCGTCGTAATCAGTGGCGGAGGAGCGGATACCGGGATCGCATCGGAAAGCGGGGAGGAGACGGCTCTGACAGAGGGCACATCTGTTTCGGTCGGACCGGGCAGGAAGATTGTGACGGTTTCGATCGTCGCGAGTGATGAAGAGCAGGCGCAGTCTATCGGCGCGGTCGTTGAGAAAGCGATCGACGAAAAGTGCGGGAAAATGCAGGCGGGCGGCGCGGTGCTGCAGATGCGGAAAGTGGACGAAGTGACGGCCCGCGGTGACAGCGGCTGGCTTTTGAACAGGCAGCAGAGTGCGCTGGACAGACTGGTATTGTTTCAGATCAATTACAGCCTCTTTGCCAAGAACACGACAGACATTCTGCAGGGGGCTCAGAGAACGTACTACAACCTGCTGATCTCGCAGAATCCCGAAAAGGCGGAAGCGGACAGCGTCAAAAAGAACGTCGCGGGGACTGCAGTGAAGTATGCGGCGGCGGGAGGAGCAGCAGGACTCGTGATTGCAGTGC
Source organism: Lachnospiraceae bacterium (assembly GCA_045546175.1). Lineage (GTDB taxonomy): Bacteria > Bacillota > Clostridia > Lachnospirales > Lachnospiraceae > CAG-791. The sequence continues at coordinate 31,930 of JAZQCI010000037.1, forward strand.
TCTGCGCCTGCCTTCTGTTTATGTTCTCAGGCAGGATCCGGACAGCAGAGGAGCTATTCAATAACTACGCGCTGCCTGTTCTGCAAAAGTTCAGGATCGGAGAAGTTCCTGAGTGGGACGTGATCAAAAAATGCGGGTTTTCCTGCATGGGAATGGATCGCGCCGCGCAGATCACGGAGAGCGGAGCCGCACCTCTCTATGCCGAGCTGGAAAAGAGAATGTCCGGAATGGAGAACAGGCAGGTTTATCTGACATGTGACTGCACGCAGGAGAAAGTGCGGAAATCTGTGGCGGCACTTGCCGAAATTCTCACGGATGAAAAGATAACCGTCGTTGCGGGAGATCCCAGGGACAGTGAAAAAGACCGCAAGGAACTGCTGGGATCGGGCCTTGTGGTGATGGCGGAAGTGCTGGGCGGATCGGATAAGAAGGATTTTCTCGATCTGCTCGCGATCTGCAGGAGAAACGAGCTGCCCGTACTGGGCTGCGTTACGCTGCTGGATATATCGCGATACTGAATAAGAAATATGTAAAGAAATTTTGAAAAGGTGATTTACTAAAATGGCTCGCAATGCGAGCCATTATTGTTGACATGTGGGCACAGATATAATAAATTGTAGAAAAGAAGCTGTAACAATTTCGTAACAGGAGAACTATATGGCGAGATTTCAGATCGCGAGACTGCTTGGAGCTGTTCTGACGATTTCTGTCATGACGGGCAGCGTGGCGTTTCCGGCCATGGCGGCGGAAGAGATCCGGTCCGCGGCGGATGCCGCGCAGGAGACCGGTGAAGAAGGTACAAGCGACGCTGCAGAGACAACTATGCAGGAGCAGGAAGAGGAAGAGCCTGCCGGGAAGTTGTCGGAAGACCGCAGTGCAGAAGAAAAGAGCGAAGAAGAGGACGCGGGCGCGGAAGAAGAAAACGCGGAAGGAACGAGTTCAGAGCCGTCCGCAGAGTCCGCAGCGAACGCCGCGGCACAGGGACAGGATCAGGTGCAGGTGCAGGACGCTCAGACAGAGGCGGATCCCGCACTGATCGGCCAGGAGGCAGAGACCGCAGAGGCGAGCGAAGAACCGGATAAAGATTCAGATAAAGAAGGGTCTGATAAAAAAGAGACGGAAGGAGAGGAGACTCTCCCTGCTTCAGGTGCGGAGACAGCGGTCCCGGAGGAAAGCGTGACCGACACCGCAAAAAGCGATAAGGAAGAACCGCTGACCGCTGACTCGAGTGAGCTCACCGCAGAGAATACTAATGTCGCGAAAGAAGGCGTACAGCCTTACAAGATGGACCTGCGTTCGTCTTCCAACGCCATAAAGGTGGGACAGACGGCGACGATTACGGCGACGATCACGTTTTCGGCTTCTTCGGAGGAGTCCTTTGATCGGACCGCCGAGGCGGCAGCAGGCGCGCTGTCCTGGAAGATCGCATCGGGCGCAGCGGTGATCGCACAGACCTCAGAGGTACAGACTGTCAAAAACAGGACAGGAGTGCAGGAGAGCGGCGAGGGAACCGCGGCAGAAGAAGGTGCACCCGCGGAAGAGACGGTCGTCTACAGCGGCTCGGTCACACAGACCGTGACAGTCAGGGGCGTGGCGGAAGGTACAGCCGGCGTCACTGCCGCGGCAGGGGCGGAGAGCCGCAGTGTGCAGCTCAAGGTAAACCCCGTTCCCGTACAGCTTGGAAAGGCGACAAACCTTTACTGGAGGGATACTACGGTACTGGCATGGGATAAGGTCAAAAATGCCGGACAGTACAGGGTCGTAGTCTCGGTCTGTGAGGGAAATAAATCCTGTTCCGGTGTCATTATGACTTCCGCTAACTCCTGCGACGCGGAAGACAAGATCGTGGCACTCATCCGGGCCAACAAAGCATCCTTTACCGGGGCTTCCTATTCCGTCAAGGCCTCTGTGCAGGCGATTAACAGTGATACGGTACACTTTAAAAACGGCGCTGCCGTGAGCGCGCCCGGGATGCGCTATCTGCATACGACTTACCGGGAAGCCCTGAGCAGAAACGGCTGGTTTCAGAAGGGCGGCGAGTGGTATTTCTACGAAGCCGGGGTAAAGCAGACCGGATGGTTCGCCTTTTGCGGAAAGAAGTATTATCTCTATGCGGACGGCCGCATGGCACACGACCGCTGGATCGGAAAAAAATACCTGAAGTCAAACGGCGAGATGGCCAGGGACGAATGGGTCGCCGGTTACAAATATTATGTGGACAAGAACGGTAACAAGGTCGATAAATCGACCTTTGTGACAAAGTTCTTCTATAAGACGGCCAAAGGATGGCATTTTAAGAGGTCTAACGGCAAGCCCGAGTTCAAGAATACCTGGGTGTCGCTCTTTAATCGGATGTATTATTTTGATGGAAGCGGAAACATCAAGACCGGTTTCTTTACCGTGGGCGGAAAGAAATATTTTGCCGATTACAAGGGAACGCCGGAGACGGGACTGGGAGCACGCAGGAAAGGATGGATCACTGTTCCCAGCGGCACATACTGGCTTGATGACAACGGCGTCGTGCAAAGGAGCACATGGGTCGATAAGAAACAGTACTATGTAGATGCCAAAGGCCACAAGTGCGACTGGATCACCTACAACAGCCTCAGGAACGTAAACACGTCCAACCGTCTCGGCTATTATATCAACAAGAGTGGCTCCGCCCCTGAACAGAGCATAGCTGCTTATGACGCTGCCTATAAGAACGGAAACAGGATCATGGTGGTTGATCTTCGCTTCACGAAGGATAATGTCCCTGTCTGCCTCCATGACGATCTGGTCGCTTACGCGCGTTATAAGGACGGAGATATCCCCGGCAGCCGCCCCAGCGTATCCAAATCGACGCTGAGCCAGCTGAACAATTATGATTACGGCATCAAATGGGGAAATCAGTATAAAGGCACCAAGGTGCTGACACTGGAGCAGATGGCGGCGTGGATCGCGAAGCATTCGGACACGGAGCTCTATATAGAAGTAAAAGTGAATTCGATGAACGCTGCGCAGATTAAAAAGACGGCAGCCATCCTTAACAAATATAAGGTCATGGGTAATTCGTCGATGGTCTTTGGCGTATCTTCCGCTTCCGATACAAGAGCCCAACGCGTGCATAATGCGGCGCCTTCGCTCCGGATCGGCTTTACCACCTCTGCGGTCAATGATGTAGCGGTGAGCCAGATCAAAAAAGCGAAGGGAGCGGGAAATGAGGTGTTCCTGTGGTGCTGGGACAAGACAGGACTGACGGCGGACAAGGTGAAGACACTGCGCGGCCTCGATGTACAGTACGAGTGCGGAACATTTTCGACACTCGACCAGATTATGAAGTACTACGCCAAGGGAAGGGCGTACAGCTATAATTCCGGCGTAGAGACAGACGGTGCGGCCTTCCACCAGCTCTTGAGAGCGGCCACCATGCACGAAAAGGCCAAGTGGGTGAAAACAGCCAAGGGATGGCAGTACAGACTCGCCAGCGGAAACTACGTCAAAAATCAATGGAGAACGATCTCAGGAAAGAAATATTATTTTACTGCAAATGCGGTCATGAAGACCGGCTGGCTGAGGCAGAACGGAAAGCAGTATTATTTTGATTCGAACGGCGTGATGGCCACCGGAAACAAGACGATCAACGGGCACGTATACAAATTCGGCACCGACGGCGTATTCATAAAAAAGATTAAATAACGGAAGGTCAATAAAAAGGCTGTGAAGGACGGGGAGTGAGATCATTCCCGGCTTCACAGCCTTTTTTTAATTATTCAAGTCTTTGACCTTGGCTTTCGGGCCGTCACATGATCTTCCTGGCGTGATCCGCGTTCGTGTCGGAGATGATGTAATGGGGCCGCCCCTTGGTCTCCATATACGTCTTGGCCAGATATTGTCCGATGATGCCCAGACAGAAGAGCTGCAGGCCTCCTATGAATATGATCACGCAGATCGTGGAAGCCCATCCGGCGACGGGGTCGCCCCAGACCAGCCTGCGCACGACGATGATGATCAGGAACAGGAAGGATATAAGGGTCATCAGGATCCCGAACCAGGACGCGATATCCAAGGGCGCGTTGGAAAAGTTGATGATGCCGTCGACCGCATATTTGAAGAGTTTCCAGAAGCTCCATTTGGTCGTTCCGGCGACGCGCTCCTTATTCTCAAAGGGCAGCCAGTATGTCTTGAAGCCGACCCAGCCGAAAATACCTTTGGAAAAGCGGTTGTATTCGGTCATGGAGAGAATGGCGTCTTTCATTTCCCTGGTCATAAGGCGGAAATCTCTGGCTCCGTCTACTATATCCGCGTCGGAGATCCGGTTGATCAGGCGGTAGAATGCGCGGGCGAACCAGCTGCGGACCGGCGGCTCTCCGGCTCTGTCCGCGCGCCTTGTCGCGACGCTGTCATATTCGCCGCTCTCGAGGATCTTCACCATTTCGGGGAGAAGTGACGGGGGATCCTGCAGATCGGCGTCCATGACAGCGATGTAGTCGCCGCGGGCATTACAGAAGCCGGCGTACATGGCGGATTCCTTGCCGAAATTCCTCGAGAAGGAGTAATAAAACACATGGGGATCCGACGCGGCCAGCTCTTTCATGATGGAAAGAGTCCTGTCGGAGGATCCGTCGTTGATCAGAAGAAGCTCGTAATCACAGCGCATCTGTCCGACTACGCCGGTGACTTCACGGTAAAACAGCGGAAGAGCTTCCTGTTCGTTATAGCAGGGTACGATAAGTGATAGAAGCATGATATTGATTCCTTTCCTTTGTCCATAGTATCATTTTTGAGAAAAAAGAGATAGAATGAGAAGGACGATAATTATTCTTTTTACTTGTCTGTATACCGAAGTTGAATGCTTTATAAAAGCGTGAAGAAAGCGATGTGCAAATTATGAGTGAAAACAGTGATTACAGGAGAATTGTACATGAGGCGCAGCCCAACTGCGTCGTAGGCATCGGAGCTTCCGCAGGCGGCCTCGAGGCCTTGCAGCAGTTCCTGACCTTTCTCCCCGGAGATACGGGGATGGCTTTTGTTATCATCCAGCACCTTTCTCCGGATCACAAGAGCCTTCTGGCAGATATATTGGGAAAGGAAACTTCCATGCCGGTCGTGGAGGCGCAGGACGGAATGCGCGTAGAGCGCAATCACATCTACATGATTCCTCCCAAATACAACCTTGAGATCGTCTCCGACATCTTAAGGCTCCGCAATTATAATCACAAGAATATCAATCATCCTATTGATATTTTCTTCCGTTCTCTGGCGGAGGCCTATGAGAACCGGGCGGTCGCGGTGATCCTGTCGGGCACCGGATCGGACGGAACTAACGGCATCCGCTCCATCAAGGACAAGAACGGCGTCATCATCGTGCAGTCTCCCGAGAGCGCCAAGTTCGACGGGATGCCCAGGAACGCGATCGCGACGGGATTCGTGGACCTGGTCCTCAATCCGGACAGCATAGCGCGGGAAATGCGGCATATCGCCGCATCCATGGTGGACGCCGGCAATAAGCTCCAGCTCAGTGACGGCGACCTGATGGCGCAGGTCTTCTCGATTCTTCGCAACGTCACAAATGTCAATTATACCTATTACAAGCAGACGACGATCCTGCGCCGCATAGAGAGGCGCATTGTAGTCACTCATAACCGCAACCTCCAGGAATATGTCAAGTATCTGTCCAACAATCCGGACGAGGCGAGGATCCTCGCCAAGGAAGTGCTGATCGGCGTGACCAGTTTCTTCCGCGACCCGGACTATTTTGACGTGCTCAGAGACCGGGTGATCTACGACCTGGTCAAAAACGCGAAGCCGGCAGAGCAGATCCGCGTCTGGGTGGCAGGCTGCTCCACAGGTGAAGAAGCGTACTCCATTGCGATCCTGTTCTCGGAAGTGATGGAGAAGCTGGACGTGCGCAGAGATATCAAGATCTTTGCCACAGACCTGGACGCGGAGTCGATCGCGGTGGCCGGGAGAGGGATCTATGGCGACAACATCAGTGAAGATGTGAGCGTCGCGCGCCTGAGCCGGTATTTCATCCGCAAAGGCAACCACTATATAGTCGAACATGATATCCGAAAGATGATCGTGTTTGCCCAGCACAACGTTTTCCAGGATCCGCCTTTCGGAAAGCTTGACCTGATCAGCTGCCGGAATCTTCTGATCTATTTCCAGAATATCCTGCAGAGAAATCTGTTCGCAATCTTCCACGTGGCCCTCAATGACAGAGGATACCTCTTCCTCGGAAGAAGCGAGTCGGTGATCGATTACGACGATGTCTTCCGCGTGGTCTGTGCCAACGAGAAGATCTTCGTGCACAACGCCTCCGGAAAGGCGCCGTCCCATGAGCATATCAACTATTCCATGCAGGGCGTGGAGAGCAATATGGGATCGACGGGCATGATCCACAGCGTGCCGGAGCCGGATCTGTCCTTCAGTTCGGGAGAGCTGGATACACGCATCCTGGAGATGCTGATGCCTGCCAGCGTCCTGGTGGATGAGAAGAACAAGCTGGTCCACTCCTACGGCGGACTGCAAGGAGTTTATCATGCTGCCGGTGGGCGCCGTGACGCTCGATATTTTCAGCCTTGTAAAGCCGGAGCTCAAGATCGCCGTGTCCAAAGCGCTCAAGGAGTCCAGGGAGAAGCAGGACAGGGCCGCCTATACTGGGATCCCGGTCCAGATCGAGGGAAAGAGCGAACTGATCTCGCTGGTAGCCCAGCCGATCCGCGACCGCCTCGGTTCTGAGACCGGAATGACAGTCCTGTCCTTTCTGCGCGCCAGTGAGCAGACCACGCCGATCTCGATGGAGCAGTACAAGGTGGATATCGCGGCCTCGGAGAGGATCACGGACCTGGAGAAAGATCTGCACATGGCGCAGGACAGCCTCAAGAAGACCGTGACGGAACTCGAGAGTGTCAACGCGGAGCTGCAGGCCGCCAACGAGGAGCTCCTTACGGCAAACGAAGAGCTGCAGAGCTCCAATGAAGAGCTGCAGAGCGTCAACGAAGAACTCTACACCGTAAACTCCGAATATCAGGCCAAAGTCAACGAGCTGGCGGCTGTCAATGATGACATGACCAATTTCCTGTCCACGACGCTCGTGGGCATCATCATGGCGGACCGCAACCTGAATATTCGGAAGTTCACCGAATATATCTCTACGGAATTTCACGTAGCGGACCAGGACGTGGGCCGGTCCCTGCGCTATATCGCTTTTAATTTCGCCACCATCGACCTGATGTCGCTGTGCCGGCAGGTGCTCGCCACCATGAAGCCCATCGAGAAAAACTGCGCGTCGGTCACGGGCAAGACTTACCTAGTCAGGATCGCCCCTTATAAGGCGATCGAGAGGGAAAAGGAAAGAGATTATTACGCCGGGGACGCGTTCATCCGGGACGGCTCCCAGACGGAAGAGGAGAATCCTCTGCGGGGCGTGGTTATCACCTTCGTGGATACCACCAAGCAGGTAAATGACCAGCAGCAGATCGAGGAGATGGCCAAGGCGCTGCGCGCCGCCGTCAAATCCGGGAGGGAGAAGGAGGCCTTCCTGTCCCACATGAGCCACGACATGCGCACGCCTATGACAGCTATTACCGGGCTCGTGCAGCTCACGCTGCAGAGAGACGATCTGGATCCGGAGGTCAGGGGAAATCTGGAGAAAATACAGTCCTCGGGAAGATACCTGCTCAGTCTGATCGACGAAGTCCTCGAGACCAGCCGCATCAACGCGGGCAAAGCCGTGACAGTCAGCGCGGCGGCCCGGGAGACGCAGGTAATCGAGGAAGTGAATTCCATCATCAGCCAGAAAGCTTCCGAGGCGGGACTGCTCTACCGCGCCAAGATCAAGGACTGTGATGACCGGTATGTCATGATGGATACGGAGTATGTAGAGAGGATCCTGATCAATCTTCTGAGCAATGCGATCAAGTTCTCCAAACCCGGCGGCACGGTCGATTTTGTCACCAGAGTCTCTTACAAAAACGGAAAGTCCCGCCATGTCTATACCATCACGGACAACGGGATCGGGATCAGCGAGCAGTTCAGCAAGAAGATGTTCCTTCCCTTCGAGCGGGAGAACAGCGACGAGAGCGGCCTCAGAAACGGGCAGGGACTCGGCCTGTATATCTGCAAAAACCTGGTGGACCTTATGCAGGGCACGATCAACTGCGAGAGCGTGAAGGACAAAGGAACTTCCTTTACTGTCATACTGGAATATGACCTCGCGTCGGAGGAGCAGATCCGGCTGCAGAGAAGGAAAAAGGCCACCTATGAGGACAGCGTCCTGTACGGCAAGAATGTTCTGGTAGCCGAGGACAATCAAATCAACGCGGAAGTGATCATGAAGCTCCTCGAAGGGCGCAGCGTCCACTCCGAGCTGGCCAGGGACGGCCGCGAAGCGGTGGAGATGTTCCGCTCGGGCGGCGCCTATCACTATCAGGCCATCCTCATGGATCTGATGATGCCGCAGATGGACGGCCAGGAGGCGGCCAGAGCCATCAGGGAGAGCAGCACGGAGGATGCGCGCGAGATTCCGATCATCGCGCTGACAGCGGACGCGTACGACGACCTGGAGCAGAAATGCTTCGAGGCGGGCATGGACGGCTACCTCAAGAAGCCGATCGATACGGATGAGCTGTTCCGGGTTTTGGCCAGAGAATTTGACAAGAGATAAGCAGCACGCCGTAAGTTAGGAATGTTTATCCTTTTTTAAGACAGATTTTCGGATTTGTTCCCACATCTTTTCGGATATAGTGATAAGATATCTAAATTCGGAGTTACTATCTGGAAAGGAGTTAAGCTGATTATGAATGAAATCAAACAGCCCAAAAAGCAATTGATTACTTATGTCTTGCTTGTGGCTTTCGTGATGATCCTGCTCAACAGCATCGTGATGCCGTCTCTGCAGCGCGCGCAGATCACGGAGACGGACTACAATACCTTTATCACGATGACGGAGAATGATCAGGTCACGGAGGTGGAGATCTCTTCCTCCCAGATCCTGTTCACGGACAAAGACGGCAAGGTGTATGCGACCGCGCCGGTGACGGATCTGGATCTGGCGAACCGCCTTCACGAGCACAACGTAAAATTCGGCAGCGACATCGTGCAGCCCATGTCCCCGCTGCTGTCCTTTTTCATCTCCTGGGTGCTGCCCATCTTCATTTTCTGGGGCCTGTGGTCCTTCCTGAGCAAGAAGATGATGAACCAGGCGGGCGGCGCCAATTCCATGATGTTCGGCATGGGAAAGAGCAACGCCAAGATCTATGTCAAGTCCACGGAAGGGATCCATTTCTCCGATGTGGCAGGAGAAGAAGAAGCCAAAGAGAACCTGCAGGAGATCGTGGAATATCTCCACAATCCCGGCAAATATAAGGAGATCGGCGCGACCATGCCCAAGGGCATCCTGCTCGTAGGCCCTCCCGGAACTGGCAAGACCATGCTGGCCAAGGCGGTCGCCGGCGAGTCCAATGTCCCTTTCTTCTCCATGTCCGGCTCGGAATTTGTGGAGATGTTCGTCGGTATGGGCGCTTCCAAGGTCCGCGACCTCTTCAAGCAGGCCAAGGAGAAAGCCCCCTGTATCGTTTTCATCGATGAGATCGACGCCATCGGCAAGAAGCGCGACGGCTCCGCCCTGGGCGGAAACGACGAGCGCGAGCAGACGCTGAACCAGCTGCTCACAGAGATGGACGGTTTTGAAGAGAACCTGGGCGTCGTCATTCTGGCGGCGACAAACCGCCCCGAGGCGCTCGACCCTGCGCTGACAAGGCCCGGCCGCTTCGACCGCCGCGTGCCGGTTGAACTCCCCGACCTCAAGGGCAGGGTGGATATCCTGAAAGTCCACGCCAAGAAGATCAAGTACAGCCAGGACGTCGACTTTGACAAAATAGCGAGAATGGCAGCGGGCGCTTCCGGCGCCGAGCTGGCCAACATCGTAAATGAGGCCGCTCTTCGCGCGGTGCGAGACAACAGAAAATTCGCGTCGCAGGCCGACTTCGAGGAGAGTATCGAAGTTGTTATAGCGGGATACCAAAAGAAGAACGCTATTTTGACCGACAAAGAGAAGCTGATCGTCGCCTACCATGAGATCGGGCATGCGCTGGTGGCAGCCATGCAGACGCACAGCGCTCCGGTCCAGAAGATCACCATCATTCCCCGCACATCGGGTGCGCTCGGCTACACCATGCAGGTGGAGGAAGAGGGCAATCACTACCTGATGAGCAAGGTGGAGATGGAAAACAAGATCGCCACGCTCTGCGGCGGCCGCGCGGCGGAGGAAGTGGAGTTCGGCAGCATCACGACGGGCGCTTCCAACGATATCGAGCAGGCGACCAGACTTGCCAGGGCTATGATCACGCGCTACGGCATGAGCGATGAGTTCGACATGGTGGCCATGGAGACGGTGACCAATCAGTATCTGGGCGGCGATACCTCTCTGGCCTGCTCGGCCGAGACGCAGGCGCGTATTGACAAGAAGGTCGTGGAGCTTGTGCGCGCGCAGCACCAGAAAGCGCTGAGCATCCTGCAGGAGAACAAGCGCAAGATGGACGAGCTGGCGGAGTACCTGTACTTCCGCGAGACGATCACCGGCGACGAGTTTATGAGGATCCTGACCCGCAAGCCGATGCCCAGGGAGATTCCCATGAACGGGTCCATTTCGGACGAAGAAGCGGATTATGTGAGCGATACGGAAGATACCGCTTTTACGACAGAGGCGCAGGCCGGCGTGAATGCGGAAGAATGACAACAGAGGTTTTTGATAAGCCAAAAAAGGGCACCGCACTTACTGATTATCAGTAAGATGCGGTGCTCTTTTTGTTGCATCTCAGCCTTTAAGTCCCCTGCTCTGTCTGTCCATATCTTCCACGACAATATCGTAGATCTCGCCGATCGATGCACAGTACTCGAGTACCAGCCACGGCTCGTTGGTATGGAAGTGAATCTTGATTGGATCCCCGTCTCCGCCGACAGCCAGCAGGCAGTCGCCCTTGAAGTGTTCTACGAAGTAATCATAGACTTCATCTTCATCCAGGTCATCTCCATCGATCAGAAGCTGCGTATCATATTTAAATTCAAGCATTTCGAAGTATCCTCCTTGTTATTACTTACAAACTACGAGTACAGTTTACCGAAAAGAAGGCATCAAATCAAGGAGTCCATCTATTCAATGTGGGATTAAAAAAGACTTGGGCTTTCCACTAGTGATTCTGAGTCTTGTTCTTTGAGTCTGGCGTTAGATAGATAATCTGGACGCTACATAAAATATCTGTTATAATAAACAAATATGCCCTAAGGCTTTCTGATAAATGACTCTGGGAGGAAATATGGGTTATACGACATTGGTTTACTATGCAATGGTGATTGTACTGCTGATCGTTTATTATGTGGTACCCAAGCGTCATAGATGGTTTGTACTGCTGCTTGGGAGTATATACTTCTACACGCAGGTTATTAGCAGTAAAAAGCAATTGGCGGTATTCTTGCTATCAATAATAGTGAGTTACATAACAGGATTAATTCTGCAAAAGATTGGATCCTCTGCGAGCGTCACGACAAAGCGTGTGATTCTGTTTGTTGGGATATCGCTCACAGCGTTTCCGTTGATTCTTGTAAGGATCGGTGATTCTATTTGCGGCTCTATACTACATGTATCAAAAGTGAATTGGATTGTTCCTGTTGGCTTATCATTTTATACACTTCAATTGGTTGCGTACCTCGCAGACATATACAAAGGTAAGATTAATGCGCAGACCGATCTGATGAAATATGCTCTCTTTGTCACTTTCTTTCCCCAGATCATACAAGGCCCTATACCGCGATATAAGCAATTACAAAAGAGCTTATTTGATGGAAACAGCTTTGATCCGGATAATATTATGAGAGGAATTCAGCTCGTTATATGGGGATTCTTTCTAAAGTATATGATCGCGGACAAAGCAGCTGTAATAGTCAATTCTGTTTTTGATAATCATCACGCCTATGCAGGTGTATATGTCTGGGTCGCGGCAATTCTTTACAGCATCCAGCTGTACGCGGATTTTTTATCATGCACGACCCTGTCACAAGGCGTTGCGGAAATGTTCGGGATCCATCTTGTGAATAATTTCAGCCGTCCTTATTTTTCTGCTTCTGTCAAAGAGTTTTGGCGCAGATGGCATATGTCATTGAGCTTCTGGCTCAGAGATTATGTGTATATTCCGCTCGGCGGCAATAAAAAGGGAAGGCTGTTTAAATGGATCAACCTGATCATAACATTTTCGGTCAGCGGATTATGGCATGGCGGCAGCTGGAAGTTTTTGGTATGGGGACTGCTGCATGCTTTTTACCAGATTATCGGAGAGGTCAGGCATGGAATAGCAGTAAAGTATGACCTCATGTACTTTGAATTGAAAGATGACAGGGTCTCAGCTGCGCTTCATAAGATTGGAACTTTTTTCCTCGTTATGATGGCCTGGATCATTTTCAGAGCGGATACACTAAAGGTTTCCCTGAAAATGATCAGGAGCATGTTTACGACATTTAATCCATGGGTCCTTTTTGACGATTCACTGTTCAGACTCGGATTGAACTGGAAGGAATGCGTTGTACTGCTGATTTCAATATTTGTTCTGTTCGGTGTCAGCAAAGTACAAGAGCGTGGAACAGTCATACGCGATTGGTTCGCCGGGCAAAATACTGTCGTCCGCTGGGGGATCTATTTAGCTGCGATATGGACAATATGGATATTTGGATCATATGGCTTTGGCTTCGATGCAAATGATTTCATATATGGAGGATTTTGATCGTTATGAAGCATTTAAAGAGCATAATAAGAAGTGCTGTTTTCCTTTCGATACTGGTCAGTTCGCTCCTTGCAATAAATCAGGTGCTGGTTCCGAAGTATTTTCTCAGGAACAACTCATGGCCGACCACAGCAACATATAAAACGTTTTATGATATGGAAAAAGACAGCATTGACGTTCTGTTTTTGGGCTCAAGTGTAGTTGTCAATGCGTTTATACCTCAGGAAATCTATAATGAATACGGAATCAGAAGCTATAATCTCGGAAGTGAGCAGCAAAGTATTTATCTGAGCTATTATTGGCTTAAGGAAGCGCTTCGGTTTCAAAAACCGAAAGCTGTGGTCCTGGACTTGAAGTATATGTGGAATATTCATCCGAATGATGTAATAAACACAGTTGAACCCTTAGCAAGAAAATGTTTGGACCCTATGAAGTGGTCTTCGGTAAAGTTCGAAGCAGTGCATAATTTGTGTCAGTTAAATGAGTCACAGTCAGAGCTCAGCTTTTATCTTACAAATCTCAGATTTCACTCAAGATGGTCAGAAATACAGGAATATGATTTTAATGATGAAATGGTTAAATCATATTCCCTTAAGGGATTTGGTCCCATGACAGCTAAAGGACCGGATTCATATACAACTTTTGAGCAGAAGGACAAGTCTGTTAAAACAGAATTCGCTCCGTTAATGCAAGACTATTTGGACCGGATCACAGAACTTTGCAAGGAAAATGATATCCGGCTCATTTTGATCGATATTCCGGGAAACTATATGAACGATGCTGTAAATAATACGCATACCGATTACGCGGAGAGGAATGGTATTGAGTATTATAATATGTGCAGCACCCTGTATTACAATCAGATAGGCGCAAAACTGCCGGAAGAAAAAGTATTTGATCACAGTAATATCTGGGGAGCAATTAAGACAAGCAGATTTATAGGTAAGATTCTGAGAGATGAATACGGCATAGGATCTGTATATGACGAACAGTATGAAGATTCACGGGAATACTACGAGCAAGTATTAAGCAGTTCAAATCTTGTCAGGATCACCGGCCAGGAAGAATACCTGAATGCACTGAAAAATCCCAATTATGCTGTGTTTATAACCGCGCAGGGGGACGCTGCCGCGGTTTATAAACGGGAAGAAGTGAAAAACGGACTGAGTGATCTCGGACTTGAATGTAAATTTACAGATGCTCCGGCTGATGCATATGCCGCTGTCGTAATAGGCGGAGAAGTCGCGGAAGAAGAGACTGCAGCGGAAAAACTGACATATGCGGGGGCATTCAGGAACCGGCATTCCGTTTATTCTATAGTGAGTTGCGGAAAGCTTTCGTCTTCGACAGCTTCCATAATAATAGAGGGAGGACAGTATTGCAGAAAAGAAAACGGAATAAATATTGCCGTTTATGATTTAAACACCTTTAAGGTGATCGATAACGTAACATTTCGAGGAGATAAACTGGTGAGATAATACGTGCAATGGCCGGAAGGAGACCTGACTATCCGTCCCGCCTTCTTTTGTCAACTTCGATCCACTCGTCCAGTGTCAGCGGCGTATAGTCCGAATACATGCAGAAGCAGTTGATCATCTGGCAGGGAAGGTTATACTCCTCGCCGTCTCTTCGGCGCCGCACCTGCCGGGAGGCGAGAGCGCGGGCCTGATCTATAAGCTCTTCGTCCCAAGTATTGTGGACATGGCCGTAAAGCATATAAGTTTTCGGCGCCCCGCTGCTTCCTCGCAGATACTGGCCGTTGTAGCACAGGATCGGGTAGTGGCACAGAACTACTTTCCGGTGATTGTCATTGAGTTCCGCATAGGGGCGGATCCATTTAAAACGCGCGGCGTTGTATCCCTTCCGGCGTCCGAACGGGTCGTGATTTCCCTCGATGAGATACAGGAATCCGTTGAGCTGTTCCAGAACATGGTTGGTCTCTTCGGCTCTTCCCAGCGAAAAATCGCCCAGGATGACCACTTCGTCGTTCCAGCGGACCTTTTTATTCCACTGCTCGATCATGTAATTATTCATTTCTTCGGCATTGGCAAAGCCCCTGCAGTCCATCTGGTAGTTGAGGCTTTCATGGAAGAAATGACAGTCAGCAATATAGTAACGCAATTCTTTGCTCCGTTTCCTGAACGCAAGGCCTGCAATGCATGCCTTGCGTTCATTTTATGTCAAATACGCTTCGAACCCGTATCTGCCTTTCAAACGCGTCGCTTCGATCCGTAGAACCGCCTCTGCGCAGGATCTTCAGTGTCCTGGTCCCGGTCTTCCCGGCGCAGAATTTCCGGAATGATATATTCATTCTGGATCAGGTAGTCCGCACGCGTCTCATCGGTTCCGTCAAACTCTCCTTCGAGCGCAAATTCCTCCATCTCATTATTGCCGCACCAGAGTCCGAGCGAAGCATGGTGCCGGAGTCTTCGCACATTCTGGGTAATCTCCTTCGTGATGCTCTCTGCATAATCCGGCGTGATCTTATAATTGGCGCAGGCAAACATCAGGTCCTGCCACACTACAAGCCCTTTCTCGTCACAAAGATCATAGAAATCATCCTGACAATTCTTTCTGCCGCCTGGTCGGAAACGGGTTCGACATTGCCCGCATCGATTTCTGCGGTATCCCGGAAAATGGCCTCTACCTGATACAGCGGCTGTTCGCCCAGCCCGTTTGGCCACCACAGCTGAGGATCCTGTACTGAAAAAGGCACTCCATTCTCAAGAAGATATTCTTCCCCGGACGGCGATCTCAGCCGGATCGATAAGCGGCCATCCCGATCATTGATGTTTTTTTTTCGATTCGACCGAATGCGCATCTTCCTCCAACTTCACAGAGACGGTGAGTTTCACATCCACGCCGCCGGAGCGCGCCGCTTTCCACCCGTCATCGGCTTCGTTGATCGGAAGGCCTGCAGCTGTGCGCAGCTCCTGGTGAATCCTTATATCGGAGATCCGAGCATTATTCCAGCCGATGACCGACACATCCCGCCAGATTCCCTGGTCGGGCAGCCTCGTACTCCCAGGTGCAGTGCATATTGTCCGCATGCCCCAGCAGCACGTCGTTCAGGTAGATGTCGGCGATGGTGTCGATCCCGTCGAACCTAAGGACCTGACGGCGGCTCTCCATGATGCTCTCCGGCGCGTCAAACGCCTTTGTGAAGACATAGTCCCGCTCCATGAGCGGCAGTGCCTTAAGTTCATTGTCTCTGTAGTACGGATCTTCCATAAGACCTGCATCTGCAGAAAAGAGTAGACGGAGCCGGGGATCGCACCCGGGATCTCCTCACAGGGCATTCCTTCCCATGACAGTTTCCAAGGTCCGTTCAAAGATTCTTTTATCATACAATTCTCCATTTCAATCTATGTCTGCCCGGCTTGCTGTTCGAGCCTTGAATTACATACATTGTAGCAAAAGTATAGCATGCCTGGGCAAGGATTCTCGGTGATTCTATTTTTTGAGAAGCTTACAGAGGCAGTTGGATTATTGCGGCACTTTTCAAAGGATAGACTAACTCCCTATTGCAATATACCCTATAGGGGTATATAATGGGCACGAAAAAGAAATACGGGATCATGTTTAAAGAAGAATGTAAGGAGATACAAGAATGCAGATGGAAGGGTACGGCGCCCAGACAGCGCCCGAAATAAAGAGCAGTAAATCCGGCGCCGATGAGGCGCAGACCACAAAGATACCTGCCTGCTGCCGCACCAAGGTCCGCTCCGAGAAAGAGCAGAAGGAACTGATCAACCGCCTCAGCAGGATTGAGGGGCAGGTGCGCGGAATCCGCCGCATGCTGGAGGAGGACGCCTACTGCATCGATATCATCAACCAGGTGGCGGCCGCCAACGCGGCGCTCAACAGCTTCACAAAGGTACTGCTTGCCAATCATATCCACACCTGTGTGACAGAGGATGTGCAGGCGGGGAACAGCGAAAAAGTGGACGAGCTGGTGAAGACGCTGCAGAAGCTGATGAAATAACAAAAGATGAGCGCACAAGAGGGCGCCCATCTTCAGAAGCAATGCCTCCGGCATGGGCTTCGGGAAGGAACGAGTATGGATCAATATACAGTAACGGGAATGAGCTGCGCGGCCTGCCAGGCGCGCGTGGAAAAGGCAGTATCAAAGGTGCCGGGCGTGGAGGCCTGCAACGTGAGCCTTCTGACCAACACGCTGGGCGTGGAGGGAACGGCGTCGCCGGCCGAGATCATGAAGGCAGTGGAAGATGCCGGCTACGGCGCATCGCCCAAGGACGCCGGCCAGGGATCCGGTACGGGAAGAAGAGCCGGGAGCCTGACCGCGAAACTGGCAGCGGAGGAAGAGGCCCTGAAGGACCACGAGACGCCGGTCCTGAAAAAGAGACTGATCGCGTCACTGGGATTCCTCCTGGTGCTCATGTATTTCTCAATGGGACACATGATGTTCGGGTGGCCGCTTCCCGCCTTCTTTGACGGCAATCATGTCGCGATGGGGATCGTGCAGATGCTGCTGGCGGGCATCGTCATGGTGATCAACCAGAAATTCTTTATCAGCGGGTTCAAGAGCCTGTTTCACGGCGCGCCCAACATGGACACCCTGATCGCCATGGGCTCGGGAGCGGCCTTTGTCTATTCGACCATTATGCTGCTGGCTATGACCCGGGCGCAGGTGGACGGCAATAGCGAAGCTGTCATGAAATACATGATGGAATTCTATTTTGAATCCGCTGCCATGATCCTGACGCTGATCACGGTCGGCAAGATGCTGGAAGCCAGGTCCAAGGGAAAGACGACGGACGCCCTCAAATCCCTCATGAAACTGGCGCCCAAGACGGCCAACGTAGAGAGGAACGGCGTTGAGGAGACGATCGATATCGATCTCGTGCAGAAGGGCGATATTTTTGTGGTCAGGCCCGGGGAGACCATCCCCGTAGACGGTATTGTCCTGGAAGGCGAGAGCGCGGTGAACGAGGCGGCGCTGACCGGCGAGTCCATCCCGGTGGACAAGGAGCCCGGATCACAGGTCTCCTCCGCGACGCTCAACCAGTCCGGATTCCTGCGCTGCCGGGCGACTCGCGTCGGGGAGGACACGAGCCTGTCCCAGGTCATTCAGATGGTAAGCGACGCGGCGGCCACCAAGGCCCCTATCGCCAAAATAGCGGACACGATTTCCGGTGTCTTTGTGCCCGCGGTCATCGCTATCGCGATCGCCGTGACGCTGATCTGGCTCTTCATCGTCAAGGCGCCGGTGGGAACCGCGCTGGCCAGAGGCATTTCCGTGCTCGTCGTGAGCTGCCCCTGTGCGCTGGGTCTGGCCACGCCCGTGGCCATCATGGTCGGAAACGGCATGGGCGCCAAGCACGGAATCCTCTTTAAGACGGCGGAAGCCCTGCAGGAGACAGGAAATGTGCAGATCGTGGCGCTGGACAAGACCGGTACGATCACCAGCGGACAGCCGGTGGTGACGGAAGTGATCCCCATGGAAGGGGTCTTCGAGGAGGAACTGCTGTATCTGGCAGGGTCTCTGGAGGCGCAGAGCGAGCACCCGCTGGCCAAAGCGATCGTGGACTACACAAGCGGAGAAAAAGCGGAAGCGATCAGGAGCTTCGCGGGCGGCGTGAAGTCAGCGGATATTCAGGATTTCAGGGCCCTGCCCGGAAACGGCCTCTCGGCCGTGATCGACGGAAAGTGGATCGTGGGCGGCAGCCAGAAGTTCATCCTCACGAAGCTGAGCGCGCAGCGCGGCAAGTCGGGAGACACAGTCAAGTGGCTGAAGTATCTGGCGGAAGTCACAGACAGGCTTGCGGAAGAGGGGAAGACGCCGCTCTATTTTGCCAGGGAAGGGTCCCTTCTGGGAATCATCGCCGTGGCGGACCCCATCAAGGAGGACAGCGCGCAGGCGGTGAAGGAACTGCAGAATATGGGCATCCACGTGGTCATGCTCACCGGAGACAACGAGAAGACCGCGGAGGCCATCGGAAAGCTGGCCGGCGTCAGCGAAGTGGTCGCGGGCGTGCTGCCTGACGGCAAGGAAGAAGTCATAAGGCGCCTGCAGGAGAAGGGCAGGACCGCTATGGTGGGAGACGGCATCAATGACGCGCCGGCCCTCACAAGAGCGGATATCGGCATCGCGATCGGCGCCGGAACGGGCGTGGCCATCGACGCGGCGGACGTGGTGCTGGTGAACAGCCGGTTGACAGACGTGAGCGCGGCTGTAAGGCTGAGCCGGAAGACTTACAAGACCATTTTGTGGGGCCTCTTCTGGGCGCTGATCTACAATTCGATCCTGATCCCCGTCGCGGCGGGCGCTCTGAGTCCTCTCGGGATCACCATGGACCCCATGCTGGGAGCCCTGGCCATGAGCCTGTCCAGTTTCTGCGTGGTCACAAACGCGCTGCGCCTCAATGGATTTGACATGCGCAGCAGTGCAAAGGATGAAAAGCTGAAAAACCCGGTGCAGACGGATGCAGACGGAAAGCTTTTATCGGAATACAACGAGGAGAGGAAAGCTGCGGAGCGCAGCAGAAAGGAAAAAGCCATGACAAAGACAATGAAAATCGAAGGTATGATGTGCGAGCACTGTGAGGCGACCGTGAAGAAGGTCCTCGAGAAGATCGATGGCGTCGCTTCCGCAGACGTAAGCCACAAGGAAGGCAGAGCTGTCGTCACCCTGAACGCGGATGTGGCGGACGAGAAGCTCAAGGAAGCGGTTGAGGACAGAGATTACAAAGTCATCTCCATCGCGTGAGTGATCTTTTCCTGTGAGAGTTCCTGTGAGTGTTCCTGTGAGGGAGCGCTGAGCGGGCGGCCTGTGAAACGGGCTGCGTGAAAGAAACTATGAA
>JAZQCI010000038.1:0-6665 GCA_045546175.1 Lachnospiraceae bacterium
TATATTCTCAGAAAATCCAGCCTGACTGTTCCCAGGCCCATGGAAGTAGAGATGCTCTGCAGTGACGAGACGAAGAGCTATATAGAGGAGCAGGCGATTGAACTGGTTACGTATGATGATCTGAAGTGAATACAGGAAGCAGGCATTGGTGACAAGGAGAAGATCTTGTCACCCTTTAATGCTGTAAATTAATTGAACCGGACGGATGTGCACGGCTAAGGGGCGTGACGAAACAGATAGCAAGATTTCACAATATATTTCTTATTAATTGCCAAAATACGTCTCTGCGCACCGAAACTTCGCAAGATTTCACAATATAAAGACCGGCCTTTGAAATTGTTCGCATATATTTTACTTAGTATTATATAGAAAACAAGTGGTTGCAAGCGGCACAAGGCTCCTGTGATCGAGCAGGTAGTAGAGGCTTAAGAGCGAACATACATATGACCGCCCTCACGGAGTTTTCCGTGAGAGCGGTCTTTTAAATCCCTTTTACATGGTCTGTCCCGGCATCAATCCCGCCGGAATAAGCATATGCTTTACGGGGACAGGCTCTTTCCGGATCAGTTGCAGGAGCGTATCGCCGGCTTTTTTTGCAAGAAGCTCTACGTTTTGTCTGACGCTGTTGATGGCGAGCACGCTGACGTTGGCCTCCGCGATGCCGTCAAAGGCCATGACCTTAACGTCTTGAGGAACCCTTATCCCCATCTTCTGAAGGCCCAGATAAGCTCCGATCGCTCTGCCGTCGGAGATGGCGAAAACACCGTCAAAATCCTGCCCCTTGGTGAGAAGATATTGGATGATATCTCTTCCTTCCGCCACATGGGGGCGCATCTCAGGCAGACCAATGATCTGCTCAGAAGAGAGCGAGAGCCCATGCTCTTCATAGACGGAAGAGAACCCGGCAATGCGCCGCTCATTTCTATGGGAGGGATGGCTTCCGCACAGGATGATCGTCTTTTGGCAGCCGCTGCTTAGAAATTCGTGTGCGGCAAGCTGGCCTGCTACGAACTGGTCGCTTTCTACGGTGTAGATGTCCGGTGTTTCTTCCACAGGATCATTGCAGTCGATCCAGACGTGGGGAAATCTTTTGGAGACGTAGTCCTTGACCGATATATAATCGCAGCCGATCAGTATTATTCCTGAAACGTTACAATCGTAGAGCGTCTCAAGAGCTGTCTGTAGATACCCCTCTGTGCTCTCGGTGTTGATCGCAACAGTAGCGATATTCTGACGGCGGAAATAGATGCCTACATTGCGCAGGAGCGCCTGATAGTATTCCGCATAAGAGTTTGTGATGATGCAGCCAATCTTACGCACAATCGGCTCCTTGGCGGGGGGAGCACTGTAGCTGTATTCGTCCAGCACTTTGCGAACAGCTTGCCTGGTCTCTTCCGTGACACGGTTGTCATTATTGAGGACACGGGATACGGTTGCGGTAGAGACTCCGCATTTCTCAGCAATGAAACGAAGGGAAACTCCTTTTTTGCGACTCATAGCAGTGCCTTTCTAAAAACTCTATTTTGTAAAGCAGTATAGTAATATTATGCTATTATATCACTTTGTGTAACATTTCACAAACATTACATATTCGACAAAACCCACAAATTTCGTAAAAAAGGACTGTTTAAAATGCCAAACAATGATATTTTGATAATAAATTGATTGACATTCGTGCAAAGACTCAATATTATTAATGTAACATTACAATATAAATGTAACGAAACATACAATGATTCAAAGGGAGGGAAAAATGGCAAGTAAGTATGATGGTTTATCAAGAATCATTATTCAGAATGTTGGCGGAAAAGATAACATTTCCGCAATCACGCACTGCGTTACGAGACTTCGCTTTACACTCAAGGACGAGTCTAAGGCGAACACCGAGATTCTCAAGGAAACGGACGGAGTCGTGACAGTTCTACAGTCCGGCGGTCAGTATCAGGTTGTCATCGGAAACCACGTGCCGGATGTCTATGCATCGGTAGTAAGCGTGGGCCACTTGGAGAACCTGGCGGCTAAGCCGGAGGGTGAAGAGGGCGCACCTGCTGAGAAGAAGAATCTGTTTGATACATTTATCAGTATCGTAACCGGAGTGTTCACACCTTTCCTCGGTGTGTTCTGTGCATGCGGTATTCTGAAGGGCGTTCTGGCTCTTCTGTCCACGATTGGTGTCATGAACGGCGCGGGCGGCACCTACAACATTCTCTATTCGATCGGCGATTCCGCCTTCTATTTCCTGCCCCCGATCCTGGGCTATACGGCAGCCAAGCGTTTCAAGCTCCCCGAAATGGAAGGCCTTTTGATCGGTCTGGCAATGGTATATCCCAACATGCTTGATGCAAGCGCTATGGATATTTCCAACCTGTTCAGGATCCCGGTAGTACTTCCTCCGTCCGGCAATTACACAAGCAGCGTTATCCCTGTAATCTGTGCTGTCGCATTCGCAGCCTGGTTCGAGAAATTGTATAAGAAGTATATCCCTGATACAATTAAGCTTTTCGCTGTTCCGCTGATCACGCTTGTAGTTACATTCTCCGCTACTGTACTTGTAATCGGACCGATCGCCAGCATGATCTCTACCGGACTTTCTTTCGTATTCAACTGGCTGTATGGCGTCAGCTCCATCGCAATGGGAGCAGTCGTAGGTGCACTGTGGCAGGTACTTGTTATGTTCGGCCTCCACTGGTCACTGATCCCTATCGCGCTGATCAACATGTCCAACGGCGGCGACATCATTCTTGCTGCTATGTTTGGTACAACCTTCGCGCAGACCGGTGCAGTCGCAGGCATGTGGGTTAAGAGTAAAGACAAGAAAGTGAAGAGCCTCGCTCCTGCAGCGCTGATCTCCGCGATCGCAGGCGTTACAGAGCCCGCCATTTACGGTCTGACACTTCCCAAGAAGGGCCCGTTCTTCCGTACTTGCGCGATCGCAGGTGTGGCAGGTGCTTTCCTCGGCGCATTCGGCGTCAAGGCCTACCAGATGGCAGGCATGGGTGTCTTCGGATACACAGCTTATATCGATACAGTCAACAATGACCTCAGAGGTATGATCATCGCAATCGTGATCTCCCTGATCTGCGTAGTCGCAGGATTCATCTCTGAGATGATCTTCTACAAAGATGATGAGCCTAAGGCAGCCAAGAAGCAGGCAGCTTCTGCGGATGTAGGTGCGGCAGGCGGTGAGATTTTGGGTGCTCCCATTACCGGCAAGGCTGTTGCGCTCTCTGAGATAGCAGATGAGGCATTTTCCAGCGGAGCAATGGGTCAGGGCGCAGCGATCGTCCCTTCCGAAGGTGCAGTTTATGCGCCTGCAGACGGAGAGATCACCGTTTTCTTCCCTACCGGCCACGCGATCGGCATGATGACGGACAAGGGCGCAGAACTCCTCATCCACGTAGGTATGGACACCGTATCTCTGAACGGCAAAGGCTTTAAGCCCCTCAAGAAGGCCGGCGACCACGTTAAGAAGGGCGAGAAGCTTCTTGAATTCGATCTTAATGTGATCAAGGAGGCAGGACTTTCCGCGGACACACCGATTCTTGTGACCAATACGGATGAATTTGCGGATGTGATCCAGCTTGCAGAAGGCGAAGTTACGCACGGTGCGGATCTCGTCCAGACTATGTAAATGGTAAATTGACCTCTGGGGTCGATTGACGACACCTGGGGGTAATTCCGAACAAACCTGAAATCTCTCTCCGGGGCGGCTGCCTTGAAAGAGGTCCTGCTCCGGAGATGAAATCAACCCGGAGGAAAAGAGAATGAGAACTTTCAGAGAAGATTTTCTGTGGGGCGGCGCCACAGCCGCCAATCAATATGAAGGTGCGTGGGACACCGACGGCAAAGGCGCTTCCGTCTCGGATCACTGCACGAACGGCAGCCATACCTGTCCCAAGCGTGTGACGCCTGAATTTGAAGAGGGCACCCTTTACCCCAGCAGGGAAGCGACCGATTTCTATCATCACTATAAAGAAGACATTGCACTTGCGGCCGAGATGGGATTCAAGGTCTTCCGCATGTCTATCAACTGGACCAGGATCTTCCCCACCGGAATGGAGGAGGAACCTAACGAGGCGGGGCTTGCTTTTTATGACAAGGTATTCGACGAGCTGGCAAAATATGACATTGAACCCCTCGTGACCATTTCCCATTATGAGCTCCCCTATGGACTGGTTGAGGCATACAACGGCTGGTACGGGAGAGAAGTGATCGATCACTTCATGCGTTATGTCGAAGTGATCTTTGACAGATACCAGAATAAGGTTAAATACTGGCTCACCTTTAATGAGATCAACTCCGGCACAATGCCGATGGGCGCCGTGCTTTCCCTCGGAACCATCCGCGGATTCAACGGGCCGGTCAACAAGGTCCCGGACGAGCCGCAGATCCGCTTTCAGGGACTCCATCATCAGTTTCTGGCAAGCGCTAAGGCGATCCGACTTGCGCATGAGAAATACCCGCAGTTCAAGATGGGCAACATGAACCTGTTTGCGACGAAATATCCTTACACCTGCAACCCGGCCGATGTTCTGGAGTGCCAGAAGCAGATGCGCGTTGTCAACTGGTTCTGCTCGGATGTACAGGCCAGAGGGTATTACCCGACCTATATGGAGCGCTATTTTGAAGAAAAGGGTATCACGATCGCCAAGGAGCCGGGGGATGACGAGATCCTCAGGCAGGGAACCATCGACTTCTATACATTCAGCTACTATATGTCCGCATGTGAAACGGCCGATCCGGAAGTGACATCTAAGTCCGGCGGCAACCTCGTGGGAGGCGTGACCAATCCCTATCTCAAAGCGGGCGACTGGGGATGGCAGATCGATCCCGAAGGCCTGCGTTATACGCTCAATGAGATTTGGGACCGCTATCAGCTGCCGCTCATGGTCGTCGAGAACGGACTAGGCGCAAGAGATGAGCTGACCGAGGATGGAAAAGTACATGATTCTTACAGAATCGATTATCTGGAAAAGCACATCGCGCAGATGGCGGAAGCGGTCCGCGACGGCGTAGACCTTATGGGCTACACGCCTTGGGGATGGATCGACGTGGTGTCCGCTTCGACCGGTGAGATGGCCAAGAGATACGGATTCGTCTATGTCAAAAAATACGATGACGGCACAGGCGATCTTAGCAGACTCAGAAAAGATTCGTTCTACTGGTATCAGGACGTGATCAGAGAAAACGGTAAGCAGTTTTAACTTGCAGGGAGGT
This sequence comes from Lachnospiraceae bacterium, assembly GCA_045546175.1. Taxonomy (GTDB): domain Bacteria; phylum Bacillota; class Clostridia; order Lachnospirales; family Lachnospiraceae; genus CAG-791. The sequence continues at coordinate 5,218 of JAZQCI010000038.1, forward strand.
AAAAAATGTCACTGAGTATTGAGAAATTATTGGGATTTGAAGGAAAAACTGTAGCGATCACCGGAGCGGCATCCGGTATGGCCCACTGTGCGACGGAACTGCTTTTGTCACTTGGCGCAAAGGTATATGCGATCGATATGAATGACGTTGATCTTCCCGTGGAGAAGTCCATCAAAGGAAATCTGGCCGACAAGAACGCAATTGATGAAGTTGTCGCGCAGCTCCCGGAGAAGATTGATATCGTCTATATGTGCCATGGCGTAGGACTTCGCCCCGGCAGAGAAAAGTTCATCAACATGGTAAATTTTGTCGGCCAGAGATACATGGCCGAGGCGCTGCTTCCCAAGATCGTCGACGGCGGCGCGATCACCTTCATCTCTTCCTCAGGCGGATACGGATGGGAGCAGAACATGCAGAATGTCGGCGCAGTTCTCGCCACAGAGACCTTTGAAGATGCCGAGAAGTGGATCGAGGATCATGTCGATATGTTCGCCCAGGGCGGACCTGATCCCTATCAGTTCTCCAAACAGTGTCTGTCTGCATATGTGAAGTCCAAGACCAGAAGTCAGGAGTATATCGGAAGAAAGATCCGCATCAACGCAATCGCACCGAGCTTTACAAGCACGCCTCTGATCAAGGATTTTAATGCGGCGGTAAGTAAAGACGGTACTAACGAGAGCGGTGAGAACGAGATGTACAATCTCTTCCTCAAGAGTTGGAACGGTCGTCCCGGCAAGCCCGAGGAGATGGCATATCCGCTGGTCATCACAGCAAGCGATATCTGCAGCTATCTCAGCGGTCAGGTGATCTATATCGACTTCGGCATGACCGGAGAGATGGATTGGAATACTGCATCGGCAAAATAAAGAAGCAGGAATTCGATAATTTAAAGAGACATGTTTTTCAGTTTGGTGAAGAATACGCTGGATGCATTTCACTCCGTTGCCGCAAGCAGCACTTATCAGATGGAATCAGAAATGGAATACAATCCCTTTGATGACGACTGGGCAATGCTCTGGGTGGATTTCATCTATAAACATTATGATGGTGTTAAACTCCTGATCTGCTGTTCAAAAGGCTCTGCATATGAGAATTTTGAGGAAGAACTGATCCGAAAAGAGACGGAGGCAAACTCTTTGTTTATAGGGTTAATAATGCTTTGTGGATGCTGCTTATTATAAGAGATGCAGTCATGTGGCATGTTGTTCCGCTGATCGTCATTACGGTTTTGGCAGAGATTGTCAGGGCAATGGCAAAATACAGCCGGGCCGGCGATATTGTGGCTGCGGTGTTGATGAGCATTTCCGGCTTCGGCTATTATGGCCAGATCTGGTTTAATCGTGCCTATACTTATGAGTGTGCGGTAGAAGAAATGCCTGCCGGATATGGAGATACTCTGATGTCAGTCAGCCCTGCATGGGCATTTCCTGTGGTGGTTGCAGCCGGTA
>JAZQCI010000039.1:0-56271 GCA_045546175.1 Lachnospiraceae bacterium
GCCTGACAGAGACCATTGGCATGGGCCTTCAGGGCAACGGCACGATCCCCGCTGTGTACAGCGCCAGGATCCGTCTTGCCAAGCATGCCGGCATGAAGATCATGGAGCTGGTCGAAAAGAACATCCGCCCCAGAGACATCATGACCGAGGAAGCTTTCATGAACGCCCTGACAATGGATATGGCGCTCGGATGCTCCACCAATACCATGCTGCATCTGCCCGCGATCGCGCATGAAGCAGGCGTTGAGCTCAACATGGAGATTGCAAACAAAGTCTCCGACAGAACGCCCAATCTCTGCCACCTGGCACCTGCAGGTCCCACATATATGGAAGACCTCAATGAGGCGGGCGGCGTCTACGCTGTTATGAATGAACTTGCCAAGAAAGATCTTCTGAATCTGGACGTTATGACCGTCTCCGGCAAGACAATGCGTGAGAATATCGAGGGATGCTACAACACAGATCCTTCCGTGATCCGTCCCATCGAGGATCCCTATATGCCCAACGGCGGCATCGCGGTCCTCAAGGGCAACATCGCCCCTGATACGGGTATCGTCAAGAGAAGTGCGGTTCTCCCCGAGATGATGAAGCACGAGGGACCGGCGAGAGTATTTGACTGCGAAGAAGACGCGATCGCGGCCATCACCGGCGGAAAGATCAATCCCGGCGACGTCGTCGTCATCCGCTATGAAGGCCCCAAGGGCGGTCCCGGCATGAGAGAGATGCTTAATCCCACCTCCGCAATTGCAGGCATGGGACTGGATTCCACCGTCGCCCTGATCACGGACGGAAGATTCTCCGGCGCGTCCCGCGGCGCTTCCATCGGACATGTGTCCCCCGAGGCGGCAGTCGGCGGACCGATCGCCCTGATCCACGAAGGCGATATCATCTCCATCGACATCAACGCCAACAAACTCAACGTCAAGGTCTCCGACGAGGAGCTGGCGCGCAGAAAGGCAGAGTGGAAGCCCCGTCAGCCCAAGGTCACTGACGGATATCTCAGGAGATATACAGCCCTTGTCACCAGCGGCAACCGCGGCGCCATCCTTGAGCTTCCCTCGGATATGCAGTGAGACTTTCATCATCCCGTCTCTTTCGGGAGGCGGGATGATATACGATCAGTAAGGGAGGAACCATAATGAAAATGACAGGTGCTGAGATTGTCGTCGCCTGCCTGCGCGAGCAGGGAGTGGATACCGTATTCGGCTATCCGGGCGGCGCGATCCTCAATGTCTACGACGCTTTATATAAACATTCCGATGAGATCCGGCACATCCTCTCGTCCCACGAGCAGGGCGCTTCTCATATGGCCGACGGCTACGCCAGGGCTACCGGCAAGGTCGGCGTGTGTCTTGCGACCAGCGGTCCCGGCGCCACAAACCTCGTGACCGGTATCGCGACCGCTTATATGGACAGTGTCCCCATGGTCGCGATCACCTGCAACGTGACGCTGCCGCTTCTGGGCAAGGACTCTTTCCAGGAGGTGGACATCGCCGGCATCACCATGCCGATCACCAAGCACGGCTATATTGTCAAGGATGTAAAGAATCTGGCGGATACCATCCGCAAGGCTTTCCGGATAGCCACTTCGGGAAGACCCGGACCGGTCCTGGTCGATATTCCCAAGGACGTCACGGGCGCAGTCACGGAATATGTCCCTATGAGCCACACCAGAAGACTTGTGGGAGAGGGCCGCAGATACAGCGATTCCGACATCGATCATGTGATCGAGATGATCAAACAGTCTCACCGTCCCTTCCTCTATGTCGGCGGCGGAGCGGTGATCTCGGGCGCCAGCGAGGAACTCAAGAAGTTTGTCGAGCTGATCGACGCCCCTGTGTGCGACACCCTGATGGGAAAGGGCGCTTACGACGGCCACGAGGACCACTACACGGGCATGATCGGAATGCACGGCACCAAGACCTCCAACCTGGGCGTCAGCAAGTGCGACCTTCTGATTGCCATGGGCGCCCGCTTTACGGACCGCGTGATCGGAAACCCGAGTAAATTTGCCACCAACGCGAAGATCCTTCACATTGATATCGATCCGGCCGAGATCAACAAGAACATCAAGGTCGATTTTTCCGTCATCGGAAACCTCAAAGATGTGCTGCACGACCTTAACGCAAAGCTCAGCCCGATGCGCCATGAGGAGTGGATGAAGCAGATTCAGGAGATGAAGGCCAAATATCCCCTGTTCTACGACAAGACAAAGCTCACCTGTCCCATGGTCATCGAAAAGCTCGATGAGCTCACAAAGGGCGACGCGATCATCACAACGGATGTCGGACAGCACCAGATGTGGGCGGCCCAGTATTACACATTCTCCAAGCCCCGCACACTCTTGAGCAGCGGCGGACTGGGGACAATGGGATACGGACTGGGCGCGGCCATCGGCGCGAAAGTAGCTTTCCCGAAACGACAGGTCATCAACATCGGCGGAGACGGGTGTTTCCGCATGAATATGAACGAACTGGCCACCGCGAGCCGCTATAATATCCCGATCATTGAAATTGTCATTGACAACAGGGTGCTCGGAATGGTAAGACAGTGGCAGACTCTGTATTACGGAGAGCGCTACAGCGCTACCGTGATCGAGGATAAAGTCGATTACTGCAAGGTCGCGGAGGGACTTGGGTGCCTGGCGATCCGCGTAACGGAACCTTCCGAGGTGGAGCCCGCTCTCAAGAAGGCACTCTCGGCGGGAGTACCCACGCTCATCGACGTCGTCATTAACGAGGATGACAAGGTATTCCCTATGGTCTCACCCGGTGCTCCGATCGAGAAGGCGTTCGACGCCTCCGATCTGGAGTCACTGAGCAGCAACTGACAATCACACTGCAAGGAGGAAATACACAGTATGGCAAGAGTCTATAACTTTTCAGCAGGTCCCGCAGTACTGCCTGAGGAAGTTCTCAGGGAAGCGCAGGAAGAGATGCTCGACTACCGCGGATGCGGCATGTCGGTAATGGAAATGAGCCACAGAGGCAAGGTCTTCGATGGCATCATCAAGGAAGCCGAGAAGGATCTTCGCGAGCTCATGAACATCCCGGACAATTACAAAGTCCTGTTTCTGCAGGGCGGCGCGCACCAGCAGTTCTCAGCGGTTCCCATGAACCTCTATAAGAACGGCAAGGCCGCTTATATCATCACGGGACAGTGGGCCAAGAAGGCATACCAGGAAGCGACGAGATACATCGACGCAGTGGCAGTGGCTTCTTCTGCCGACAAGACATTCAGCTACATTCCCGACTGCTCCGACCTGGATATCCCCGAGGACGCGGACTATGTCTATATCTGCGAGAACAACACGATCTACGGCACCAAATTCTGGGAGCTCCCCAACACCAAGGGGCATGATCTTGTATCGGATATCTCCTCCTGCTTTTTGTCCGAGCCTGTTGACGTCACCAAGTACGGCGTTCTCTACGGCGGCGTACAGAAGAACGTAGGTCCTGCAGGCGTAGTCATCATGATCATCCGCGAAGACCTGATCAGGGACGACGTCCTTCCCTGCACGCCCACCATGCTCAAATGGAAGACCCAGGCCGACGCCGATTCTCTCTACAATACGCCTCCGGCCTACGGCATCTACATCTGCGGCAAGGTGTTCAAGTGGATCAAGGCCCAGGGCGGCCTCGAGGCCATGAAAGAGCGCAACGAGAAGAAGGCAGCTCTCCTCTACGATTATCTTGACAGCAGCAGCTTCTTCAAGGGAACCGTTGAGAAAAAGGACCGCTCCATCATGAACGTTCCCTTTGTCATCGGCGACAAGGAGCTCGAGGCGCAGTTCGTCAAGGAAGCCGAGGCGGCAGGCCTTACCAGCCTCAAGGGACACAGATCTGTCGGCGGCATGCGCGCCAGCATCTACAACGCAATGCCTTACGAAGGCGTTGAAGCCCTGGTGGCATTTATGAAGAAATTTGAAGAGGAACACACGGAGAAATAATCATGACTTATAAATTTGCTTGCCTTAACAACATTTCCCCCATAGGGCTCAAGAACTTTACCAACCGCTATGAGCAGGTCAGCGATCTGCAGGAGGCAAACGGTATTCTTGTCAGAAGCGCATCTATGCACGACATGGAATTTTCGGAGAACCTCTACGCGATCGCAAGAGCTGGCGCCGGCGTCAACAACATCCCTCTGCAGAAATGCGCGGAGAAGGGTATTGTTGTCTTCAATACGCCCGGTGCCAACGCGAACGGCGTAAAGGAACTGGTCTTCGCGGGAATGCTGCTGGCATCCAGAGACGTCGTCGAAGGCGTCGACTGGGTACGCGCAAATAAGGACAAGGCGGATATTGCCAAAATAGCGGAAAAGGAAAAGAAAAAGTTCGCCGGCACGGAGCTGCAGGGCAAAAAGCTGGGTATCATCGGACTGGGCGCGATCGGCGTCATCGTCGCGAACGCCGCTGTGAACCTCGGCATGGATGTCTACGGCTACGACCCCTATGTATCGGTTGACTCCGCATGGCACCTGAGCCGCAAGATCACACACGTTCTCAACGTGGACGATATCTATAAGAACTGCGACTTCATCACGATCCATGTTCCGCTCCTGGATTCCACGAAGAACATGATCAGCAAGGAAGCGGTCGCCAAGATGAAAAAGGGCGTCATCCTGATCAACATGGCGAGAGATCTGCTTGTGGATGAAGAAGCCGTTGTCGCGGCGATCGAGGCCGGCAAGGTCCGCAGATATGTCTCTGATTTTCCGAACCCCACTGTGGCGGGAAAGAAGGGCTGCATCACAACGCCTCACCTCGGCGCTTCCACGGAGGAGTCCGAGATCAACTGCGCGAAGATGGCGGTGGACGAGCTCAGAGACTATCTCGAAAACGGAAACATCAGGAACAGCGTGAACTATCCCAACTGCGATATGGGCGTGTGCACGGCGGGCAGCCGTATCTGCATCTTCCACAAGAACCAGCCCAGTATGATCACGCAGTTCACACAGATCCTCGGCGCTTCGGACGTCAATATCGCCGGCATGGCCAACAAGTCCAAGAAGGAAGTGGCCTACACGCTGATCGATTTTGACAGCCCCGCAGACAAGGAGCTCATCAAGAAGCTCGCGGAAGTCAAGGACGTTTACAGAGTCAGAGTGATCAAATAAGGAGTTTCTATATGGCAAAGATCAGGGCATTCGCGGCACTTCGGCCCGCGAAAGGACTTGAGGACAAAATAGCGGCGCTGCCATATGATGTTTACAGCAGAGAAGAAGCAAAGCGGGTTGTAAAATCCAATCCGCTTTCTTTTCTTGCGATCGACAGAGCGGAGACGCAGTTTCCCGATTCGGTCGGTACCTATGAGGACTGCGTCTACGACAAAGCGAGAGACATGCTGAATACGGCGATCGAAAACGGAAGCTTCGTGCAGGACAGCGCGCCCTGCTACTATCTGTACGAGCAGACCATGAACGGACGCGCGCAGACGGGAATCGTCGCCTGCGCCTCCATCGACGACTATCTCTCTGGCGTCATCAAAAAGCACGAGAATACAAGAGTGGACAAGGAGATCGACAGGATCCGCCACGTCGACACCTGCAACGCGCAGACCGGCCCCATCTTCTTGTGCTACAGGAATATAGAAGCACTCGATAAGCTGACCAGGCAGCAGAAACAGAGACCGGCGGAATGCGATTTTCTCTCGGATGGCGGGATCCGTAACCGCGTATGGATCATCTCGGATGAAGAGTCCAAGAAGATGATTCGCGAGGCATTTGCGGGTACGGACCGGATCTATATTGCCGACGGCCATCACAGATGCGCCTCGGCGGTCAAGGTGGGGCTTAAGAGAAGAGAGCAGTTCCCGGACTACACGGGAGACGAAGAGTTCAATTACTTCCTCGCTGTTTTGTTCCCGCAGGACCAGCTGATGGTCATGGATTACAACAGAGTGGTAAAAGACCTGAACGGTCTGAGCGCCGCGCAGTTCCTGGAAGTGCTCGGCAAAGACTTTGCGATCAGCTGCGAGGGAAAAGAGCCGGTCCATCCGGCCCGCAAGGGAGAATTCGGACTCCACCTCTGCGACGGGAACTGGTACAGGCTCACGGCGATCGGGCAGCCTGACGGCAGCAATCCCGTAAAGAGTCTGGACGTCTCCTTCCTGCAGGATCAGGTCCTCGAACCGGTCCTGGGCATCAAGGATCCCAAGGAAGATCCCAGGATCTCCTTTGTCGGCGGCATCCGCGGACTGGAAGAGCTGCAGAAGAGGGTGGACAGCGGGAAAGCCATGGCCGCTTTTTCCATGTATCCCACTTCCATGAACGAGCTGTTTGCCGTGGCCGACGCCGGAGAGCTGATGCCTCCCAAATCCACATGGTTTGAACCCAAACTTTTGAGCGGCCTTTTTATTCACAGACTCTGATCAAACGGAGAAAAAAGCTCTTGCATTAAATCTTCAAAGTCTATATAATACTAAAGACGCTTATAGCGCCGTCTGTTTGACGGCACATGCTGGAATAGCGCAGTCGGTAGCGCAACTGATTCGTAATCAGTAGGTCGAGGGTTCGAGTCCCTTTTCCAGCTTAAGTCGGAAAGTGCGGGGGACCTGATCGGTTTCCCGCTTTTCTTTTTATTTTGATTAAAACGGAGGAAATTCTATGGCACAGCTTTGGGGCGGCCGCTTCACCAAACAGACCGATGAAGCCGTAAAAGCATTTAATGACTCGATCGGTTTCGACAAGAGACTCTACAGAGAGGACATAGAGGGCAGCATTGCGCACGCACAGATGCTCGGAGCGCAGGGGATCATCACGGAGGAAGAAGCCGGCCGGATCACCGCGGAACTCGCCAGGATCCTCGCGGATGTGGAGAGCGGCGCTCTCCCGATCACCGGCGAGTACGAGGACATTCACAGCTTTGTGGAAGCCAATCTGATCGACCGGATCGGAGACGCCGGCAAGAAGCTTCACACCGGCCGGAGCCGGAACGACCAGGTGGCCCTGGACATGAAGCTCTATACCCGCCGCAAGACCCGCGAGATCCGGGAACAGCTCGGCACTCTTCTGGATACCGTTTTGAGGCTCATGGAAGAGAATACCGACACCTATATGCCCGGCTTCACCCACCTGCAGAAGGCGCAGCCCACCTCGCTGGCCCATCACCTGGGCGCCTATTTCGAGATGTTCAGAAGGGATGCGGGGAGACTCGACGACTGCCTGGAGAGAATGAACTTCTGTCCTCTGGGTAGCGGCGCGCTGGCAGGCACCACCTATCCCCTGGACCGCTATATGACCGCGGAAAAGCTCGGATTTGCGGGCCCCACGCTCAACAGCATGGATTCCGTCTCCGACAGGGATTACCTGATCGAGCTGATGTCGGATCTCTCGCTCATCATGATGCACCTGAGCCGCTTCAGCGAGGAGCTCATCACCTGGAATTCCAACGAATACCGCTTCGTGGAGATGGACGACGCTTTCTCCACCGGCAGCAGCATCATGCCGCAGAAGAAGAATCCGGATATCTGCGAGCTGGTAAGAGGTAAGACCGGCAGGGTATACGGCGATCTCATGTCGCTTCTGACCACCATGAAAGGCCTGCCGCTCGCCTACAACAAGGATATGCAGGAGGACAAGGAGCCCGCTTTCGACGCCATCGACACGGCGCTGGCCTGCCTGTCGCTCTTTGACGGTATGCTTGCCACGATCACCTTCCGCAAGGAAGTCATGCGCCTGAGCGCGGTCAGAGGCTTTACAAACGCCACCGACGCGGCGGACTATCTTGTCACCAAGGGCGTACCTTTCCGTGACGCGCACGGGATCATCGGAAGGCTCGTCCTTCACTGTATCGATGAGAACAAGAGCATTGAGGATCTGTCCGTGGCCGAGCTGAAGGAATTCAGCCCCGCCTTTGAGGAAGATATATATGAGGCGGTCTCTCTGCGAACCTGTGTAGAGAAACGGCTGACGCTCGGAGCTCCCGGCTCCGAGATGATGAAAAAGGTCATCGAACAGGAGAAAGAATGGCTCGCCGGATGGCACAGCCGGATCGATTATTGAGGCAAAAACGTGAAAAACCACTTGTTTAAGGAGGAAATTGAAATGAACAGGAAACTTCGCGCAGGCATCCTTGGCGGAACCGGAATGGTCGGCCAGAGATTCATCTCCCTTCTGGAGAATCACCCTTGGTTTGAGGTCACTACGATCGCGGCCAGCCCCCGAAGCGCGGGCAAGACCTACGAAGAATGCGTCGAGGGAAGATGGAAGATGGACACGCCCATCCCCGAATCTGTCAGGAAGATCGTCGTAAAGAATGTCCAGGATGTCGAAGCGGTCGCTTCCGAGGTGGATTTCTGCTTCAGCGCGGTTGACATGTCCAAGGACGCGATCCGTGCCATCGAAGAGGAATATGCCAAAACAGAGACACCTGTCGTTTCCAACAACAGCGCCCACCGCTGGACCCCGGATGTTCCCATGATCATTCCGGAGATCAACCCCGAGCACACCGCCGTCATCGAATACCAGAAGAAGAGACTGGGCACTACCCGCGGATTTATCGCGGTCAAGCCCAACTGCTCCATCCAGAGCTATACGCCCGCTCTGGCAGCATGGAAAGAGTTTGAGCCCTATCAGGCAGTCGTATCGACCTACCAGGCCATTTCCGGCGCCGGAAAGACCTTCAAGGACTGGCCCGAGATGAACGGCAATATCATCCCCTATATCGGCGGAGAAGAAGAGAAGAGCGAGAAGGAACCTCTTCGCATTTTCGGCCACATTGAAAACGGCGTGATCGTTCCCGGAGAAGGAATTACGATCACAAGCCAGTGCATCCGCGTCCCTGTTCTCTACGGACACACCGCGACTGTATTTGTCAATTTCCGCAAGGATCCCACCAAGGAGCAGCTCATCGAGGCGCTCAGGGCCTTCAGCGGCGTGCCGCAAGAGGAGAAGCTCCCCAGCGCTCCCGCGCACTTCATTCAGTATCTTGAGGAGGACAACCGCCCTCAGGTTTCCCTGGATGTCAATTATGAGAATGGTATGGGCGTATCCATCGGCCGTCTGAGGGAGGACACCCTCTTTGACTGGAAATTCGTCGGTCTGTCCCACAACACGATCCGCGGAGCCGCAGGCGGCGGCGTCGAGTGCGCGGAACTTCTCACGGCTCAGGGATACATCACAAGCAAGTAAAACAGCTGCAACCGAGAGAGTGTGAATGAGCAAAAGAGTCTTTATCGCAGAAAAGCCCAGTGTCGCCAGGGAATTCGCAAATTCCCTGGGGCTGCGCTTTACATCGAGAGATGGATATATGGAAGCGGAGGATACAATTGTGACCTGGTGCGTAGGGCATCTGGTCACAATGTGCTATCCTGACGCTTATGACCCCAAATACAAGAAATGGTCGCTGGCGACGATTCCTTTTATTCCGGACGCCTACAAGTACCAGGTGATCGACGGCGTAAAGAAGCAGTTCGGAATCGTAAAGAGGATCCTCACCGATAAGGATGTGGACACGATCTATATCTGCACGGACTCCGGACGCGAGGGAGAGTACATTTGCCGCCTGGTCGCACAGGAGGCCGGCGTCCGGGGCAAAAGACAGCTGAGAGTCTGGATCGATTCCCAGACTAAAGAGGAGATCCTGCGGGGAATCAGAGAAGCCAAAGAGGACTCCGAGTACGACAATCTGGGTTCCGCCGCCTACCTGCGCGCCAAAGAGGACTACCTGATGGGAATCAACTTCTCCAGGGCCCTGACGCTCAAGTACGGAGACGGCATCAGCCGGGTCCTCGGAACCAAGTACTCCGTGATCGCCGTCGGCCGGGTCATGACCTGCGTGCTCGGCATGGTCGTAAGGCGGGAGAGAGAGATCCGCGATTTCGTCAAGACTCCCTTCTACCGGGTACTGGGGACTTTTAAGCCCGCCTCCTCCGCGGAAGAAGAGGAGATCACCGCGGAGTGGCACGCGGTGGAGGGCAGCCGCTATTTTGGCACGCCCGCTCTTTACAAAGAGAACGGCTTTAAGGAGAAAAAAGACGCGGAGGCGCTGATCGAATACCTGCAGGAGCCCATCGCGGCCGGAGACTGCCAGGTCAAATCCCTGAGCAGGAAAAAGGAGAAGAAGAATCCGCCGCTCCTCTACAACCTGGCGGAGCTTCAGAACGACTGCTCAAGGTTCTTCAAGATCAGCCCCGACCAGACGCTGCAGGCGGCCCAGGAACTGTATGAAAAGAAACTGACAACCTACCCCAGAACGGATGCGCGCGTTCTCTCTTCGGCGGTGGCAAAGGAGATCGGAAAGAATCTGAAAGGTCTCTCCTCCATGCCGATGTACCGCCCCTATCTGCAGAAGATCCTGGAAATGGAATCTTACAAGAAGATCGGAAAGACGCGCTATACGGACGACAAAGCAATCACGGACCACTACGCCATCATTCCCACCGGACAGGGTCTGAACGCACTTCCATCTCTGTCGGCGACCACCGCCAAAGTCTACGAGCTGATCTGCAGAAGGTTTCTGGCCATCTTTTATCCTCCGGCGATCTTTGATAAAATAGCACTTGAGATACGTCTCGGAACGGAGATGTTCTCCGCTTCCTTCCGCACCTGCATCGACAAGGGATATCTCGAAGTAATGGAGTATTCCTTTAAGAAAGACAAAGGCGGCGAAGGAGAGACGGACGGTGAAAAGGGAAAAGAAGGCGCAGAGTCTGAGGCAGACAAGGTCCCTTCCTTTGTCTCTTCATTAAAGCGCGGGACCAAAATGGCCTGCACCGGACTTTCCATCAAGGAAGGCGAGACCAAGCCGCCCAAGCGCTACAATTCGGGCAGCATGATCCTGGCCATGGAAAACGCCGGCCAGCTGATCGAAGAGGAAGAACTGCGGGAACAGATCCGCAGCAGCGGGATCGGAACCAGCGCGACGAGAGCGGAGATCCTGCGAAAGCTTTTCAGCAACAAGTATCTCTCCCTCAACAAAAAGACGCAGATCATCACTCCGACGCTCCTGGGCGAGATGATCTACGACACGGTGGACTGCTCGATCCGGTCGCTTCTCAACCCGAAGCTGACTGCCAGCTGGGAGCTGGGACTCACCAGAGTCGCGGAAGGAACGGTGACGGAAGAAGAATATCTGGAAAAGCTGAACGGTTTTGTGGCACGCAACACAAATAGTGTGAAGAACAGTAATTTCGGCGGAGCGCTGCAGCAGATGTACATGAGAGACAGTCAGTTCTACAAGCGTACGCCCGCCCCCGCTTCAAAAAGCCGGAAGAAGCCCGGCAGAAAGGACAAATAATATGCAGATTCAGGACTTTACCATCGAGAAACTTATGGATCTCAACGAGACGATCGCTGCCGACCTGTTCAAGGGAAAGACCTATCCCTGGGAAGTTCTGGGTGATATCAAGGACTTTATCATCGCGCTGGGAAACCAGCTTCCCGAAGACAGATTCGAGAAGAGAGGCGAGAACATCTGGGTGGCAAAGAGCGCCACAGTCTTTGACAGCGCCTATATCGGAGGTCCCTGCATCATCGACGAGAACGCGACTGTGAGACAGTGCGCCTTCATCCGCGGCAGCGCCATCGTCGGAAACGGAACGACAGTTGGAAATTCCACAGAACTGAAGAATGTGGTCCTTTTCAATAAGGTCGAAGTTCCCCATTACAACTATGTGGGCGACAGTGTTCTGGGCTTCCACGCGCACATGGGCGCGGGTTCCATCACCTCCAATGTCAAGGCGGACAAGAAGAATGTCGTCATTCACTGCGGAGAGGAGAACATGGAGACGGGGCTTCGCAAGATCGGCGCCATGCTGGGCGACTGGGCGGACATCGGCTGCAACAGCGTTCTCAATCCGGGAACCGTGATCGGACAGCACACGAACCTCTATCCCCTTTCCATGGTCAGAGGCTGCGTCCCTTCCTGGCATATTTATAAAGACAAAGACAACATCGTGGAAAAGATCAGAGAATAACTCAGGGGGGTGTCCCCCACTGAGTTATTTGATGCACGAGCCTTGAATACAAAGGAGCACTGGGCATGAGAGCTAATGTAAAGAACAGTCTGAACTATATACGCAAAATAACGGATTTTGTGCCTGATGTCGCGCTGATCCTGGGTTCCGGCCTGGGCGGATTTACAAAAACAATGGAGGAGGTCGTCTGCTCGATCCCTTACAACAGGATCCCGGGATTTCCGGTCTCCACAGTGTCCGGCCACGCCGGAAAATATGTAATGGGCTATATCAAGGGCGTTCCGGTCATCTGCATGGAAGGAAGGGTTCATTACTACGAGGGATACACGCCCGAGGAAGTCGTACTTCCCGTGCGCGTCATGCGCGCACTGGGCGCCAAAGTCCTCTTTATCACCAACGCGGCAGGCGGGATCAGCGAAGATCTGCAGCCGGGTTCCCTTGTCGTCCTCAGAGACCATGTCTCCCTCTTTGTGCCCAACCCGCTCAGAGGGGCCAACGATCCGAGTGAAGGAGAACGCTTCCCCGATATGACGGAAGTCTATGACCGGTCCCTTCGAAAGATCATTGAGCAAAACGCAGAGCGCTGCGGCATGCCGATCAGCGAAGGCGTCTACTGCCAGCTGTCCGGCCCTTCCTACGAGACTCCTTACGAGATCAAGATCCTGGCCCAGATGGGCGTCGACGTGGTGGGCATGAGCACGGTCATGGAAGCGATTGCCGCAAACCACATGGGAATGAGGCTGTGCGGCCTCTCCCTGGTGACAAATATGGCGGCAGGTATTAATACAGAACGGCTCAGTCACAATGATGTAAAAATGGCGGCTAAGGATGCGGAAAAGCGATTTGCCGCCCTGATCACCGCATCGATCGGTGATGTCAAACATTATCTGGAGACGCTGGAAACGTAATGGAAACGTATTTGACGATGATCGGCTTTATCGCGCTGTTTCTGGTGATCTCGGCAGCGATCGGGATCCGGGACAGCAGGCAGCGCGAGGCCAGACAGAGAAAAATGCTCCGGGAGTCCTTCGGAAAACCGGGCGCCAAGCAATATAGGGACGGGAGGTTTTCGCAGATCCCGGGATACCTGTTGAGACACCGAAGTGATTTCGAGATCGACGATATCACCTGGAACGATCTGGATCTCGAACTTCTTTACCGCAGGATCGACTGCACCTGCAGCGGAGCCGGGGAAGAGTATCTTTACCGGCTGCTTCGCTGTCCCCGCACAGACGGCGGGACCGACCTGTCCGAGGAGGGCATGCAGTGGTGGGCCGCCCATGAAAATGAGCGCGTCGACGTACAGCGCGCCCTTCAGGACCTGGGCCGCGACAGTAAATATTCGGTCTACGACTATCTGGAACTCATGGACGATCTTCCGGACAGAAAACTGTCTGCAGATCTGCCCGCGATTGTGCTTCCCGTCGTCTCTTTCGGGATCATGCTCATCAGTCCGCCTGTGGGACTCATAGCCCTGCTGGCAAGCCTGGCCTTCAATATGATCACTTATTTCCGGGTCAAAGGAGAGATCGAGCCCTACCTGTCCACCTTCCGCTATGTGATCCGGCTCCTGGACTGCGGGAAAAAGCTCTCCGAAAGGACATTTCCCTTCTATGACCGGGAGAAGGAAGTCATGAAGGCGACCTGCAGGTCCTTCAGCGGATTTATGAGAGGGAGCGGCATTCTTCTGAGAGGAAAGGGAGGAATGACCTCCTCGAATCCCGCGGACCTGCTCCTGGATTATCTGTGCATCATCTTCCACATCGACCTGATCAAGTTCGGCTCGATGCTGAAAGACCTGCGGGGAAAGGGAGAGGAGATCGACGCCCTGATCACCGCCGTCGGGTCCGTTGACGCGCAGATAAGCGTCTCCTCCTGGCGGAAGAGCCTTCCGGTATACTGTGTTCCGGATCTCACCGGCACCTGTTATGAGGTAAAGGAACTGGTCCATCCTCTGCTGGAAGCGCCCGTTCCCAACAATATATCGGTAGACGCGCCGGTCCTTCTGACCGGCTCCAACGCCTCGGGTAAATCCACGTTTCTTAAAGCTGCGGCGCTGGCCGCCGTTCTGGCGCAGTCCCTGCACACGGTGCCCGCTGCCTCGTATCGAAGTCCCTGCTACAGGATCTACACCTCCATGGCGCTGCGCGACGATATCCGGAGCGGAGAGAGCTATTTTATCGTGGAGATAAGGTCTCTTAAAAGAGTGCTGGACGCGGCCTCCGAGGACTCGAAAGTCCCTGTGCTGTGCTGTGTCGATGAAGTGCTGCGCGGCACCAACACGATCGAGAGGATCAGCGCCTCGACGGAGATCCTGAAAAGCCTGGCTAAGGAGCACATACAGATCTTCGCGGCGACCCACGACATGGAACTCACGCAGCTCTTGGAGGGCACCTATGTCAACTATCACTTCTCCGAGATCCTGGACGGAGACGATGTGAAGTTTTCTTACCTGCTCCAGGAAGGACCCGCGGACAGCCGCAACGCGATCCGGCTTCTTCGCGCGCTGGGATACGATCCCGGCATCGCGGACAGGGCGGAAGAGCGGGCGAAGCATTTTATGGCGTCAGGGGAGTGGCAGCCGTAAGAGAGGCGCGGCCCGGCAGAAAGGACAACAGTACAATGCCAAAGCATGTAAAGATATTTTCGGATGGCTCCGCCAGGGGAAATCCCGACGGACCGGGAGGATACGGCGCGATCCTTCAGTTCACTGATTCCCGGGGAGTCCTGCATGAGAAGGAGCTGTCGGAAGGATTTGAGAAGACCACCAACAACCGCATGGAGCTTCTGGGCGTAATCGTCGCACTGGAGTGCCTGCGCGTCCCCTGCCTGGTGGACGTCTATTCGGACTCCAAGTATGTCGTCAGCGCTTTCAATGAGAACTGGATCGGCAGCTGGCAGAGAAACGGATGGAAGACCGCCTCCAAACAGCCCGTCAAGAACCGGGAGCTGTGGGAGAGGCTCCTCAACGCAATGGAGCCGCATACCGTGACCTATCACTGGGTCAAAGGGCACGCCGGACATCCCGAGAACGAGAGGTGCGACGCCCTGGCGACGGCGGCGGCGGATGCGGCAAGGAAGCAATGATTCGACCTTTCGCATACACATTTTTACCGGAAACAAAGGAGACAGAGCTTATATGAGCGGATCTATAAATGTCAGATTCAGGAAAGTCAGCGAGCTCGCCCACATACCGACGCGCGGAAGCGAGAATGCGGCCGGCTATGACCTCTACGCGGCACTGGCGGAACCTGTCAGAATCGCGCCGCATGAGACTGTCAAAATAGATACCGGCCTTCAGTTTGAGCTCCCCGACGGGTATTTTGCCGCGATCTACGCAAGGAGCGGACTGGCCGCCAAAGAGGGGCTTCGCCCCGCCAACTGCACGGGCGTGTGCGACTCGGATTACCGAGGCAACTACATCGTGGCGATGCACAACGACAGCGAAGAGACCAGGATCGTAGAGCCGGGCGAGAGGATCGCGCAGATGGTCGTGATCCCTTATCTGAGCGTCACATTTGAGGAATCCGATACACTTACGGATACGGAGCGCGGCGACGGCGGGTTTGGAAGCACAGGTAAAAAGTGACCGGAATCATTTCCGGACTACTATATATATGGATAACACGGAGGAAACAACATTATGAAGATCAGAACACGATACGCCCCGAGCCCCACAGGACGCATGCACGTCGGAAACCTGAGAACGGCGCTGTACGCCTATCTCATCGCCAAACACGAGGACGGCGATTTTATCCTGCGCATCGAGGACACCGACCAGGGCCGCTATGTGGACGGAGCTGTCGATATCATTAAGCGCACCATGGCGGACACAGGCCTGATCGAGGACGAAGGCCCCGACAAGGACGGCGGCGTAGGCCCCTATGTACAGAGCGAGAGAATGCGCGCCGGTATTTACGGAAAATACGCGCAGGAGCTGATCGACAAGGGCGAAGCCTACAGGTGCTTCTGCACGCCGGAGAGGCTCTCTACGCTCACCCAGGTGGTGGACGGCAAGGAGATCAGCGTCTATGACAAGCACTGCCTGCACCTTAGCCCTGAAGAGATCGAGAAAAACCTGGCGGAAGGAAAGCCTTACGTCATCCGCCAGAACAATCCGACCGAAGG
Organism: Lachnospiraceae bacterium; assembly: GCA_045546175.1. Lineage (GTDB taxonomy): Bacteria > Bacillota > Clostridia > Lachnospirales > Lachnospiraceae > CAG-791. The sequence goes on from JAZQCI010000039.1 coordinate 16,047, forward strand.
GACCACCACGTTCCACGACGAGCTCTACGGAGACGTGACCGTAGATAACAAGGAACTGGACGACATGATCCTCATCAAGTCGGACGGATATCCGACCTACAACTTTGCCAACGTCGTGGACGACCATCTGATGGGCATCACGCACGTCGTCAGGGGAAATGAGTACATCTCCTCCTCGCCCAAGTACAACCGCCTGTATGAGGCTTTTGGCTGGGAAGTGCCCAAATACATCCACTGCCCGCTGATCACGGACGAGGACCATCACAAGCTGTCCAAGAGAAGCGGCCACTCCTCCTATGAGGATCTGATCGATCAGGGCTTCCTTCCCGAGGCGGTCGTCAACTTTATAGCCCTTCTGGGCTGGTCTCCCGACAGCGACAAGGAGATCTTCAGCCTTGAAGAGCTTGTAAAGATCTTCGATTACCACAGGATCAACAAGGCTCCTTCCGTATTCGACTACCAGAAGCTTCGCTGGATGAACGGAGAGTACCTCAAGGCCATGGATCCGGACAAGTTCTATGAGATGGCGGAGCCCTACCTGACTGCGGCGCTGGGCGAAGGCCTTGACCTTAGAAAGATCGCCGAGATGGTCCGCACCAGAATCGAGATCTTCCCGGACATCGCCGAAATGGTCGATTTCTTCGGAAAACTTCCGGACTACGACATCTCGCTCTTCACACACAAGAAGATGAAGACGAACGCCGAGACTTCTCTGACTGTTCTGAAGGAACTGCTTCCGATCCTCGAAGCGCAGGAGGACTTCTCCAACGACGCCCTCTTTGCCGCCGTAAAGACTTATATTCAGGAGAAAGGCTACAAGAACGGCTATGTTCTGTGGCCCGTCCGCATCGCCGTCTCCGGCAAACAGACCACGCCTGCCGGCGCGACGGAGATCATGGAAGTGCTGGGCAAAGAAGAGTCCATCGCCAGGATCCGCGAGGCGATCCGCCGACTTGAGGCCTGAGAGAAGCCTCTCCTGAGACACTGACATCTATGTATTCAGATCTTGATCCCTCCCAGCGGGAGGCGGTCTGCCGTGACCTGCGGCCCTGCGAGATCATCGCGGGGCCCGGGAGCGGTAAGACAACGGTTCTTACAAGCCGCATTCTGTATCTTCTCGATCACTATAATCTCAATCCTTCCCAGATCCTCGTCCTGACTTTCAGCCGCAACGCCGCTGTGGAGATGAAAGAGCGATTCCTAAAAAAATCGGGAAATAAAAACCTGAGTGTGCGCTTCGGCACGTTTCACTCCGTCTTTTTCCATATTTTGAAAGAGACCGCCCGCAAGGACTATTCCATAATGGGGCAGGCGCAGCGGGACAGGCTCTTAGAGCATCTGATCAAAAACCACTATCCGGAAGAAAATGACAGGCCCACCGTCGAGGAGACGGAGAAAATGCTGCGAAGGCCGCCGTCCTCCTTTTCCGGAAGAGAAACGGAGGCCGCCCTGCAGAAAGAGTACCGCGCTTATCTCAAAGAGAACGGATATCTCGATTTTGACGATATGATCTCAGAGTGCGCGCGCCTCTTAAAGAGTGACGAGAAAGTGCGGAAATACTGGCGGAGCATGTTCCGGGCGATCCTGGTGGACGAATTTCAGGATGTCAACCGCCAGCAATATGAGATTCTGAAGATCCTCTCGACCGGAGAGGGTCTGTTCGTCGTGGGCGACGACGACCAGAGCATATACGGGTTTCGGGGAAGCACGCCGACGATCATGCGGCAGTTCATGGAAGATTATCCGGACGCAGTCCGCATTTTCCTGGGGTTTAACTACCGGTGCAGCGCCTCGGTCTGCAAGGCTTCCGCCCTGATGATCGGACAGAACAGGGAAAGGGTTCCAAAAGAGATCTGCGCTGTGCGTCCGCCCGGAGACAAAGTGACCCTGCAGGCATTTCGAGAGGACCGCGAAGAGTACCGCTACCTGCGCGAAGCGATGAGCGCGCTGTCCCGGGAAGAGCTTGACCGGACGGCCGTCATCCTCAGGACCAATACACATGTGGCCAGAATCAGCAGCTATCTGGCCGGAGAAGGAATCCCCTGCCGGGAGATCACAAATCCATCAGGTCCGGTGCGAAGCGCCGTGATCCGGGACTTAGAGGCCTATCAGCAGCTCGCCCTGCAGCTGAAGGGAGGAGAGTTGTCCAGAAGCGCGCTCCTGAGAGTCCTGAACAGGCCGGAGAGGTACCTTCTGCGGTCCGCTCTGCCGGGAGAGAGATGCTCGCCGGAGCAGCTGCTTATGCGAAGCTATGGAAATCGGGCTGCCGAGGAGGCTGTGCGTGATCTTCTCAGGGATCTCTATGCGATGGGACGACTTACTCCCGAAGGATTTATGAAATACCTTATGGACGGTGTGGGGTACGCGGAATGGGCCGTCAACAGGCTCGGCGAAAGGGAGACCGTGGAATCCGCGCTGGCGGAGCTTTATAAGGAAGCCGGCCGCGCGCGCGACCTCAGGGAGCTTTCGCAAGTGCTGCAAAGGATTCCCGAGCAGCGGACCGCCCCTTCCGGAAATGGAGTCAGGGTCATGACCATGCATGCCTGCAAGGGGCTTGAATTTGACAGAGTTTATCTGCCCGCCCTCAACGAAGGCATCATTCCGGGAAGGCGATGCACGCAGCCGCAGGATTTCGAGGAGGAGAGGAGGCTGTTGTACGTGGCCATGACAAGGGCCCGGGACCATCTCGAACTTCTCTACGTCACGGGTACGAGGGAGAATCCCAGGCCGCCCTCGCGATTCCTGTCCGTTTATGGAGTCAGAGGCTTTGTATCCTTATAAGTATTGTGCTAGAATAAAAGATACTGATCAAAAAAATAATGTAACAATTAGGCAGGGAGGCAAAAGTGGGCCAGATATTCAAGATAGAACCCGCACACAGTATGAAACCGGGCGTTACCGTGATGAAAGACGGCGTCATCATAGCCGCTGTATTTCGCGGCTCCGAACCCTGCGGGCTCGTCCTGTATAAGAAGGAGGACGGAAGTGAGATCAGCGTCCCGTTCACGGATGAATACAGGTTCGGAAGCCTCTATTCCGTGAAGATCACTTCCATCGATCCCTCTCAGTGGTGCTACAGACTGTACTGCGGCAGCACTTTCTTTGTGGATCCCTGCTGCAGGAGCCTCGAATCGGTCCGGATCGGCGATGAGATGGTGCGAGCCGGAGGATTTTTCTATGAGCCCGATGAGAAACTCCCCATCTACAGGGAGAACGCGCATCGCCGCGGGGGCGAGACTGTCATCTACTGTCTTCATGTCCGCGGATTTACCATGCTGGCCGAGGGCCTTAAGGCGACGCCGGGCACTTTCTCGGCCGCTGCCGAGAGGGCTCCCTATCTGCGGGAACTGGGCGTGACGACTGTTGAACTCATGCCCGTCTATGAGCTGCAGCCGGTCACCAGGGAGCAGAGCGGTCCCCGCACGATGGAGGACGCGCTCGCTCTTTATCCCGTGAGCAAGGAAGGCCTTCCTGTCAGGGACATCACTGCTCCAAAAGTCAATTACTGGGGCTACGCGAGAGGATTTTACTACGCGCCGGCCGGCGCCTACAGTACGCCCGGTTACGAGGGCGGCCCGCAAAAAGAATTTGCGGATATGATCGGGAAGTTCCACGAAGAAGGGATCAGCGTCTGTATGCAACTCTATTTTCCTCCTTCCGTCACCTCCCAGCAGCAGATCGAGATCGCCAGGTTCTATGCGACGCACTATGCCGTGGACGGTTTCCGCCTCATGGGGAGCGTCGCCGATATACGGGCCTTTTCCTCGGATCCGCTCCTCTCCAACGTGCGGCTCTTCCACACGGATTTTCCTTACGGCGAGATCGAAGGCATGGATGCGGAGAACCCGGAATCCGGCGCGGTGCTTACCGACAATCTCTTCAGCTATAACGACAGGTTTTCCGTCCTGATCCGGCGCTTTGTCAAGAGCGACGACTATGTGATGCGCGAGTTCCTTTATGAATTCCTGAAGGTTCCCGCCGGACACGGAAATGTTCATTACGTCTGCAGCAGCGACGGCTTCACCCTGAGAGACCTGGTCTCCTATAATGACAGGCACAACGAGCCGAACGGAGAGGGCGGCCTGGACGGGACGGCAGTCAATTACAGCTGGAACTGCGGCCAGGAAGGCGACAGCGACCAGGAGGATGTCCTGAGGCTGCGCAGGAATCAGATCCGCAATTTCCTGACGCTTTTATTCCTCTCCCAGAGCACGCCGATGATCAACGCGGGAGATGAGTGTTTCAATACGCAGTACGGCAACAACAATCCTTACTGCCAGGACAACGAGACAGGCTGGACAGGGTGGAACAACGGCGAGACCGGAGATTCCGTCCGCGAATTTGTCCGTAAGATGATCCGCTTCCGTAAGGAACACCCGGTGTTCAGCGGCCTTAAGCCCTTTAAGAATACGGATTACATCGGCTGCGGCTATCCGGACCTCTCCCTGCACGGCAATAAAGCCTGGAAGCCGGACCTGGGCCATTTCAGCCACGCCATCGGCATCTGCCTGTGCGAGAACTATGTGAAGGGCTCGCAGAAGACCGAGCTTATTTACCTGGCGATCAACATGCACTGGGAGACGCAGGAGCTGGGGCTTCCCAAGCTCGGCCCCGGAAGGCGCTGGAATGTCCTTATGGATACGGCGGTCGAGGATTCTTTCCTGCAGAGCGAATGCATCCTGGACGACCAGCACGTAGTGGAAGTTGCCCCCAGGTCCATTCGCATCCTGTGCGCAGTTACGTCCAATAAGCCGGTAAGGCGCAGGAAGAAGAGTTCCTCTAAAAAGGCTGAAAATAAAAAGGCTGAAAATAAAAAGGACGAAAACAAGAAGACTGCTGAGGTCACTCCGGTTCCTGTTCCTGCAAAGGACGACGCTACGGTTCTCCCAAAGACTGCCGACGTCGAAATAAGAAAAGAAGAAAAAAATGAAGAGTAAAGAAAAGATCACCGCCCGAAAAACAGCAGGACATCTTAACACCGTGATGAAACATAAATACCTGGTCATGAAAGGGTGCTTCAGCGTAGGCCTCTACAGGCAGGGCCTCCTCCACGACCTGTCCAAGTTCGCGCCGACGGAGTTTCTGGTAGGCGCCAGGTACTGGCAGGGAAACCGCTCTCCCAACAACGCGGAGAGAGAGGAAAAGGGGTACAGCGCCTCCTGGCTTCACCACAAGGGGCGCAACCGCCATCACTTTGAGTACTGGGTGGACTATAACCTGCGCGGAGAGATGGGAAGCGGTCCTGTCATCCCCGTCAAGATGCCCGGAAGATATGTGATCGAAATGCTCATGGACCGCATCGCGGCCAGCAAAGTTTACGCCGGCGACAAATACGATGACACTTATCCTCTCAAATATTTTGAGCAGGGGACGCATGTGATCAGTTTCATGCATCCCGAGACGGCCAGGCTGCTCCATATGCTGCTCAAGATGCTGGCAGAGGAAGGGGAGGAGAAAACATTTGCCTATGTGCGCAGACACCTGCACAAATAAAGACACAGACGCAAGGTTCCGGCAGGCACTCGACCGCGTGGTCCGCCTGGAAGAACGAGAGCGCCACGGTATCGGCATGCAGAAGGAAAAGACTCTGCATGCCGTTCTTAAGGCTTATGAGGACCCCGACGAAGACCACCACGAGATCCCGATCGAGAACTATATAGCGGATATCTACTGCGAAGAGACCGGCACCATCACGGAGATCCAGACGGCCAATATGGGGTATCTGAGGCAGAAGCTCGATGTCTTTCTGCCACTGTACCATGTACGGGTGGTCTATCCGATCCCGGCCGTCAAATGGGTCACTTGGATCGACCCCGAGACGGGCGAGCTTGGCAAGCGAAGCCGTTCCCCCAAAAAAGGGAGCTTTTACAGCGCCTTCCGCGAGCTCTACAAAATATCGTCCTATCTGGACCATCCTAACCTTTCCATTAAGCTGATCCTCCTGGATATGGAGGAATACAGGCTCAAGGACGGATGGGGCAGGGACGGCAAGCGCGGCTCCCACCGCTACGACAGGGTCCCTACAAGGATCGTGGGGGAGACCCTGCTCACAGAGCCCAGAGATTACATGCAGTTCATTCCCTATGAGCTCGACGAGCCCTTTACGGCCGGAGAGCTGGCAAAGAGCTGCGGGCTTCGGGTAAAAAGTTTCTCGACCGAGGCGCTGATCCTGCGCAAGATGGGCGTGATCGAGCAGGTCGGAAAGAGAGGGCGCTCCTATCTATACAGAGTAGCGAACGGAAACGGTCGCTATTAGAATACAGATCATGAGGAAACAATATGTCTAACGATTTACAATTTGAAAAGGAACTCGCCGCCATCGACCTGCTCGGCCCCGAGCCTTCGGACGAGCACAGCCGCGAGCTGTACTATATAGGGAAACTGAGAAAGCTGATCGCCGACAGATCCCGGGCGGCGGGAAGGCCCCTTACCGCCTGCACGGTCACCTTCGGCTGTCAGATGAACGCCAGGGACTCCGAGAAACTGATCGGAATCCTGATCAAATCCGGATTTGCGCCCATGGAGTCGGAGGACGCCGATTTCGTCATCTTCAACACCTGCACCGTCAGGGACAACGCGGACCAGAGGACTTTCGGGCGCCTTGGCAGGATCAGCCATCTCAAGAAGAAAAACCCGCACATGAAGGTCGCGATCTGCGGCTGCATGATGCAGGAGAAGGGAAATGTCGAGAAAGTCAGAAAGAGCTATCCCTTTGTCGACCTGATCTTCGGGACCCACAATATCTACCGCTTTGCGCAGTATCTGTGGGAAGTCTATGACACGGACCGCAAGGTCACCGAGATCTGGGACAAGACCGACAAGATCGTGGAGAACCTTCCGGTCGAGAGAAAGTACCCCTATAAATCCGGCATCAACATCATGTTCGGCTGCGACAATTTCTGCAGCTACTGCATTGTTCCCTATGTAAGGGGCAGAGAGCGCAGCAGGGATCCCAGGGAGATCCTGCGCGAATGCGAAAATCTGGCCCGCGACGGCGTGACCGAGATCATGCTGCTGGGACAGAACGTCAATTCCTACGGCAAGGGACTCGAAAATCCGATCAGCTTTGCCCAGCTCCTTGAAGAGGTCTGCAAAGTGGAAGGAATCCGGAGAGTCCGCTTCATGACGCCCCATCCCAAGGATCTGTCTTATGACCTGATCCGGGTGATCCGGGACAATCCCAAGGTCGCCAGACACGTGCATCTTCCCCTCCAGAGCGGCTCCGACCAAATCCTCAAGAAGATGAACCGTCACTACACCAAGGAGCAGTTCATCGAGCTGGCACAGAAGATCCGCGAGGAGATTCCGGATGTGGCCATCACGACGGACATTATCGTCGGATTCCCCGGCGAGACCGCGCAGGATGTGGACGACACCGTCGATGTCATTAAGAAAGTGCAGTTCGACAACTCCTATACTTTCATCTATTCCCCCCGAAGGGGAACACCGGCGGCCAAAATGCCGGACCAGGTGCCCGCAGACGTCGTCAAGGAAGGGTTTGACAGAGTCCTTCTGACCGTGCAGGAAAACGCCAGGACGAGGTCGGCGCTGCTTGAAGGCCGGGTCATGGAAGGCCTCGTCGAGGAGCTGAATTCGCAGAAGGAAGGCTATGTGACCTGCCGCCTCTCCAACAACATGATCGTCCATGTGCCGGGAGACGCCTCCCTGATCGGCACCTATCAGCCGGTCCGTCTCGAAGAGTGCCGCGGCTTTTACTATTTCGGCCGCATCGAAAAAGAGGCGTGAGGCCCGGTGCGAGTCTTGCCAAAAAAGCACATAAATGAAGGAAATGAATGAGTATTAAGCTGGAAGAACAGGATTTATCCAAACTCAGTCCCATGATGCAGCACTACCTCAAGACCAAGGAGGAGTATCCGGGCTGCATCCTCTTTTACCGCCTCGGCGATTTCTACGAGATGTTTTTCGAGGACGCGGAGATCGTATCGAGGGAACTGGAACTGACGCTGACGGGAAAGAGCTGCGGCCTGAAGGAGCGGGCGCCCATGTGCGGCGTCCCTTACCACGCGGTGGACAGCTACCTGACGAGACTTGTCGAAAAGGGCTACAAAGCCGCCATCTGCGAGCAGGTGGAGGATCCCAGGACCGCCAAGGGCATGGTGAAGCGGGAGGTCATCCGCATTGTCACGCCCGGCACAAACCTCGACATGGAGTCCATTGAGGAGGGGAAGAACAACTTTATCTTCTGTATCCTCTACAGCGGGCAGGGAAAGAGCGGGATCGCCGTGGCGGACGTCACGACCGGCGAATTCTATATGACGGAGACGGAAGGCGACCGAAAGATCTACGACGAGATCGTCCGCTATTCGCCTTCGGAGATCATCTGCAGCGACAGTTTTCTCCTCTCGAGCCTGGACCTGGGAGATATTCGGGACAGGCTGGGCATCATCGTCAATACGCTGGGCGCTCACTATTTTGACGAGGCGGCGGCGCAGAAGGTCCTGCTGGAGCACTTTCACGTGTCCAGCCTGATCGCGCTGGGCATGGACGACAAGCGGACCGGCGGGGCGGCGGCGGGAGCCCTTCTTCGCTATCTGTACGACACGCAGAAGAATTCGCTCTCCAATATAACGGGGATCAGCGTCTACGCGGCCGGAAAGTACATGCTTCTGGACAGCTCCACGAGAAGAAATCTGGAGCTCACGGAGACCATGCGCGAGAAGAAAAAGCGGGGCTCCCTTCTGTGGGTCCTCGACAGGACGGCGACGGCCATGGGCGCGCGCAGGCTCCACCAGATGCTCGAACAGCCCCTCGTGGACCGCGAGATGATCGAGCAGAGGCTGGACGCGGTGGACAAATTGTGCAGCAATACAGTCGACCGCGACGAGATCCGGGAGTACCTGCAGCCGGTCTACGACCTGGAGAGACTCATGACCAGGGTAAGCTACGGCTCGGCCAATCCCAGGGACCTCATCGCGCTGCGCGGGTCCCTCAAAATGTTCGCCCCCATCCGCCAGGTCCTGCAGGATTTCGACGGCGGACTGCTCGCGCAGCTCCGGGACGATATGGTCGATTTCGACGAGATCGTGGACCTTTTAGAGAATTCCATCGAAGACGAGCCGCCGCTCCAGGTCAGGGAGGGCGGCATCATTCGAACGGGATTTGACCCCGATATCGACATGCTCCGGGAGGCCAAGACCCAGGGTCGAAAGTGGCTGATGGATCTGGAAGCCGAGGATCAGCTGCGCACCGGGATCAAGAACCTGCGCATCAAGTACAACAAAGTCTTCGGCTATTACTTCGAGGTCACCAATTCCTTCAAGAACCTGGTTCCGCCGGATTACCAGCGAAAGCAGACCCTTGTGGGCGCCGAGCGCTACACCTCCGACAAGCTCAAGTCCCTGGAGGACACGATCCTGAACGCGGAGGACAAGCTCAATACGCTCGAGTACGACAAGTTCTGCGAGATCCGGGACACCGTTGGCGGGCAGATCTCGGTGATCCAGAAAGCGGCCAGGGCACTGGCTATGCTGGACGTTCTCTGCTCCCTTTCCCTTGTCGCGGAGAGAGGCCGCTACGTGCGCCCTTCCATCAATGACAAGGGGTATATAAAGATCAAGGAGGGCAGGCATCCGGTCGTCGAGAAGATGCTGCAGGGGGAGTTTATCTCCAACGACACGTTCCTGGACAGCAAAAAGAACGCGATCGCGATCATCACCGGTCCCAACATGGCCGGCAAGTCCACCTACATGCGCCAGACGGCGCTCATCTGCCTGATGGCCCAGATCGGGAGCTTTGTCCCCGCCTCCTCGGCGGATCTGTGCGTGGTGGACAGGATCTTTACCAGAGTCGGCGCCTCCGATGACCTTGGGAGCGGCCAGAGCACCTTCATGGTGGAGATGAACGAAGTCGCCAATATCCTCAGGAACGCGACGCCTTCTTCCCTCCTGATCCTGGACGAGATCGGCAGAGGTACTTCCACCTACGACGGCCTGTCCATCGCCTGGGCCGTCATCGAACACATCAGCAACAAGCGGTTCCTCGGGGCCAAGACGCTCTTTGCGACCCACTACCACGAGCTGACGGAGCTCGAGGGCAAAATAGACAATGTCAGCAACTATTGCGTCGCCGTCAAGGAAAAGGGCGATGACATCGTTTTCCTGCGAAAGATCATAAAGGGCGGCGCGGACAGAAGCTACGGCATCCAGGTCGCCAAACTGGCGGGCCTTCCCGACATCGTGATCGACAGAGCCAAGGAGATTCTCGAGCAGCTCACGGACAGCGATATAACCGAGAGCATCCGGAACATCGAGACCAAGGCGGGACAGAGCGCGGGAAAAGGCAAAAAAGCAAAGCACTACGACGAAGTGGACCTGGGACAGATGTCCCTGTTCGAGACGGTGAGCGACACCGATGTGCTCAAAGAACTGGAGCAGATCGACATCTCGAACCTGACGCCCCTGGATGCGCTGAACACGCTGTACCGCCTTCAGACGCAGCTCAAGAACCGCTGGAGCGTATAACTCAGGGAGGATGTCCCCCGCCTCTACAGGCGGCGGGTGACAATCACCCTCTGAGTTATATGATGCACACGCGTGCGGAAAGGAAAATGTTGCCGTAGAGGCAACCCGCACGCGGCGCAGCGGGTCGCTTCGCGAGCCTTGAACACAGGGGAGATGTCCCCACTGAAATTATCTGAGGCACACGCGTGCGGCCCGCCGTGCGGGCTATGTAAGAGGACAGAGTATTGGAAATTCATTTACTGAGTGAAGAAACGATAAACCGGATCGCCGCCGGAGAAGTGGTGGAGAGGCCCGTAAACGTGGTAAAAGAGCTGGTGGAGAACTCCATCGACGCCGGCGCCACCGCCATCACCGTCGAGATCCGGGAGGGCGGAAAGAAGATGATCCGCGTCACGGACAACGGATGCGGCATAGAGAAGAGCCAGATCACCAAGGCGTTCGAGCGGCACGCGACCAGCAAGATCCGCGACGACAGCGACCTGACCCGGCTTGTCAGCCTCGGATTCAGGGGTGAGGCCCTGTCCAGCATTGCCGCCGTCGCCCAGGTGGAGATGATCACCAAGACCAGGGACTCCCTGACCGGTATCAGAGCCACCAATCAGCCCCTGAGCGGCTTTTCGGAGAATGAACACATAAAGCTCGATCTCGAAGAGATCGGGGCTCCTGACGGCACCAGCGTGGTCGTCCGAAATCTCTTCTACAATGTCCCCGTGCGCGCCAAATTCCTCAAACAGCCGCAGACGGAGGCAGGTTATATCACCGACCTCGTGGAGCGCCAGGCGCTCTCGCACCCGTCCATTTCCTTCCACTACAGGGTGGACGGCAAGGAAAAACTGCACACGACGGGGAACGGCGATCTCAAAGAACTTCTGTACAGGATCTACGGCCGCGAGATCAGCAAAAAAGTGCTGCCCGTGAAGGTTTCGGACGGACACTATTCGCTGGAAGGCTTTATCGGAAGGCCGGAGATCAGCCGGTCTACCAGAAACTTCGAGATTTTCTTTGTGAACGGAAGAATGCTCAAGAGTAATACGCTCTCCAGGGCAGTGGAGGCCGGCTACAGGACCGACCTGATGCAGCACAAATTTCCCTTTGCGGTCCTGCACCTGGGCATTCCCACCGAGGAGGCCGACGTCAATGTGCACCCGACCAAGATGGAAGTGCGCTTCTCCGAACCCGAAGCCGTCTTTCACTTCATCGATGAGAGCGTTCACAGTGTTCTGCACAGCGCGGAGCTGATCCCGGCGGAAATCCTGGAGACGCAGGCCCAGGAACGCATCAGAAAGAAAGAAGAAGCGGAGGAGGCGAGGCGCCGCCTCGAGAGCGCCCCTCACCCGGAGCCTTTCGAGCGGGCGAGATTCGTGTCGGACCCTGTGGCCGGCTACGGAAATGACGGTGCAGGAAAAACAGCCGCGCCGGGCGCCGTCCACGCGTCAGGTTCCTCTCTGGAAATCATATTCACAGATCCGGAACCTGTGAGCCCCAAGGGGCCCGCCAGAGTGGAGACCGAAGATTTCCTATTTGAGGATAAGAGAATCCCTGCTTCCGGCTCCGGCAAGGAGACTGCCGGGTCAAAAGAGAGAGAGCAGGAAGCGCCCCTATCTCAGGCCCCGTCCTTCTCACAGCCGGAGGCAAAAAAGGGCAGCTACCAGCAGGCCAGCCTGTTTGAGCGCACCGATTTTTCCGCCCCGGATGAGGAGAAGATGCTTGTCGAGGACAACCGTCCGAAATTCCGCATCATCGGCCAGGTATTTGAAACTTACTGGCTGATCCAGTACGAGGGAAAGCTTCTCGTGATCGACCAGCACGCCGCCCATGAGAAGGTAAATTACGAGCGCCTCATGAAACGTCTTGAGAACAATGACCCATCTTCCTCCGGCTCCCAGATGCTGGCGCCCGCCGCCGTGATCACACTGACCGGCCGGGAGGAAGGCGAGCTGCACACGCACGAAGCGGTCTTTAAGTCCATGGGCTATGAGATCGAACCTCTGGGCGGCAGCACCTACGCGATCCGCGCCGTCCCCATGGAACTCTACGGCAATGACGCCACGGAGCTTCTCCGGGATACCCTCGAGGAGATGGTGGAAGAGAAGATGACCGGCACGCCCGGCGCCATCCTCGCCAAGATCGCCTCCATGTCCTGCAAGGCCGCCGTAAAGGGCAATTCGATCCTGTCGGAGAAAGAGGCGCAGGTCCTGATCGATGAGCTGTTAAAGCTTGATAATCCTTATCACTGCCCGCACGGAAGACCGACCATGATCGTATTCTCCCAGGCGGACATGGACAAAAAGTTCAAGAGGATCGTCACATGAGTACAAAGACGCCATTACTGATCATCGCAGGGCCGACGGCCACCGGCAAGAGCGCCGCCGCCGCGGAACTTGCGCTGCGCATGGACGGCGAAGTGATCTCCGCGGATTCCGTGCAGGTCTACAGGGGAATGGATATAGGGAGCGCCAAGGTCACAGAGGAAGAGATGCGGGGCGTTCCCCATCACCTGATCGACTGCGCGGACCCTTCCGAGACCTGGAACGTCGTCCGCTTCAAGGAGCTGGCGAAAAGAGCGGCGGAAGACATCGCCGCAAGGGGCAGACTTCCCATATTGTGCGGTGGAACGGGCTTTTATATCCAGGCGCTTTTGTACGACATCGATTTCACACAGATGGAAGAGAACACCCCACTGAGGCAGCGCCTCGCGCAGATGGCCAAGGAGCGCGGGCCGGAAGCGGTGCACGCCCTCCTCGCGCAGAGAGATCCCGCCTCCGCGGCCGCCATCCATCCCAACAATATCAAAAGAGTGATCAGAGCCCTGGAATTTGCCCAGGAGAGCGGAGACTCCATTGCGGCCCACAACGCGGAGCAGAGGGAGAAGGAGCCCGCCTATAACGCGGTCTTTTATGTCCTGACCATGGACCGCGCCGCGCTGTATGAAAGAATTGACAGGCGGGTGGATCTCATGATGGAGCAGGGCCTTTTAGAAGAAGTCACAAAGCTCTATAAAATGGGAATTCCCGGGGACAGCACGGCTATGCAGGGCATCGGCTACAAGCAGATCTACGGCCATCTGGAGGGCAAATACAGCCTCGACGAAGCCGTCCGCCTGATCAAGCGGGACACAAGGCACTTTGCCAAAAGACAGCTCACCTGGTTTCGCCGCGAAAAGGGCGTCCACTGGGTGGATCTCGACAGGTTCGCGGACCGAAAAGAGCTGTGGGACTATATGCAGGAGACCGCGCAGAAAGCGCTCGGGATCTGATTTACACAAAACGAGATTACAAAACTTAAGGAGACAGATATTTATGCAATCGATTTACCGGCAGTTCGGTATAACGGATCTGGTACTTGATTACGCCGCGCCCGTACTGGAGAGGCTCTCCGGGCGCTTCAAACAGATCGATGAGACAGCCGAATACAATCAGCTGCGGATCATCAAAGCCATGCAGGACGCCCATATCGGCGAAGCCAACCTCAAGGGCACGACGGGATACGGCTACGACGACATAGGAAGGGACGGACTCGAGAGAGTCTACGCCTCTTATTTTCACATGGAAGACGCGCTGGTAAGGCCCCAGATCACCTGCGGCACCCACGCGCTGGCGCTGGCCCTTATGAGCAACTTAAGGCCCGGGGATGTGCTCCTCTCGGCGGCCGGAGCGCCCTATGACACGCTTCAGGAGGTCATAGGCATTCGCCCCTCCAGGGGATCTCTCGCGGAATACGGCATCGGTTACAGGCAGGTGGACCTGCTGCCCGACAGCACCTTCGATTTCGAGGGGATTAAAGCCGCCCTTACGGATGAGAAGATCCGCCTGGTCACCATTCAGCGCTCCAAAGGATACCAGAGCCGCCGCACGCTCAGCGTCGCGCAGATCGGAGAGGCCATCGGAAGGATCAAGAGTATCCGACCCGACGTCATCTGCATGGTGGACAACTGTTACGGAGAATTCGTAGAGCGAACAGAGCCCTCGGACGTCGGCGCGGACATGATCGTGGGGTCCCTGATCAAGAATCCCGGCGGCGGACTTGCCCCGATCGGCGGCTATATAGCCGGCACGAAGGAGTGCGTGGAAAATGCCGCTGTCCGGCTGACATCACCGGGACTCGGCAAGGAAGTCGGCGCCACTCTGGAAGTCCTGCCTTCCTTCTACCAGGGCTTCTTTATGGGGCCTGTAGTGACCGCTTCCGCCCTCAAAGGTGCGATCCTGGCCGCCAATCTGTACGAGCCCCTTGGCTTTGCCGTGCTTCCGGACAGCACCGAGAGCCGCCACGACATCATCCAGGCGATCACTTTCGGAACACCGGAAGGCGTGATCGCCTTCTGTCAGGGCATTCAGGCCGCTTCCCCCGTCGACAGCTTTGTCACGGCGGAGCCCTCGGATATGCCCGGATACGACAGCCAGGTGATCATGGCCGCCGGAGCCTTTGTGTCGGGATCCTCCATCGAACTTAGCGCAGACGGCCCGATCAAACCTCCTTACAACGTATATTTCCAGGGAGGACTGACCTGGCCCCACGCCAAACTCGGCATTCTCAAGACGCTCCAGAATCTTCTGGACAGAGGGCTCTGCCGTCTGGACTGAACGGGGCTGTAATGTCCCTGTCCCATATTTTCTGTCTTTGCGGCGCCCGGAGAGGCCGAAGGAGACAGAATGGAAAATATTGATCAGAACAGAGATTATAACAGAGACTGCAGCGGCGAACAGCCCTACGAGCGCTTTCTCGCCTGCGGGGCGCAGAGCCTCACCAACGCCGAGCTGATCGGGATCATCCTCAGGACCGGCACCAAAGGCGTAACGGCAGTGGAACTGGGACGGAGAGTACTGGAAATTCATGATCCCGGGGGCAGCTCTCTGTCGGCTCTCCCGAGACTTACGATGGAAGAGCTCAGGGCGCTTCCCGGGATCGGCGAAGTGAAGGCGGTAAAGCTCCTGTGCCTTTCCGAGATCGCCCGCAGGATCGTGAGAGAGAAGATCCGAAGGCAGCCGCGGCTTGACACGCCCGATCTGATCGCCGAGTATTATATGGAAAGTATGCGGCACCTCGAGACCGAGCAGACAGTCCTTCTGCATTTTGACAGCAAAATGACGCTGCTGGGGGAAGATGTTCTGACAAGAGGCACCGTGAACGGAGCGCTGATCTCCCCCCGGGAGATCTTTATCCAGGCGCTGCGCAGGGGAGCTGTGAGGATCGTCCTCCTGCACAATCATCCGAGCGGAGATCCCGGTCCCAGCAGAGAGGACATAGAATCCACCAGACTGATCAAAAGGGCGGGAGAGCTGCTCGGAATCGGCCTGACGGACCACATTATCATCGGAGATCTTTGTTATTGCAGTTTAAAGGAAATGGGAATACTAAGTGATGAAACTACCGAATTTTAGGAGCAGGCCGATCTTTCTGGCCCTTCTCTCCGTCCTGATGGCCCTGACCCTTGTCGGCCGCCTGTACTACCTGCAGATCATCCGCGGCGCAGAATTCACCCAATCCTTCGAGGAGAGCGTCACGAGAACCGTAAGCATCCCCGCGAAGAGAGGACGGATCCTGGACCGAAACGGAAACGTGATCGCCGATACACAGGCCTCCCAGAATGTGACGATCGTCGACAATACCGGAAACACAACGGCCGAGAACGACAGGCTCAACACGATCATTCAGAAGACGCTCACGATCCTTGTCGATAACGAGGAGGACTTTGAGGAAGACTTCGGGATCTCCTGGAACGGGTCCGGGTATGAATTTAACTATGACGGCTTTGAACATCTGCGCTTTCTCGCGGACGTCTACGGATACCCGCTCATCGATACGCTCACCCAGGAGCAGAAAGAGAGCAGCGCGGAAGATGTGGTCTTTATGCTGGCGGACCGCTATAAGATTCCAAAGAAGATGAACACATCGAAGGAGAGCATCCTTCTTCTCGACACGGTCATCACCCGCTACCGCCTTGCCCTGAACGCTTTTCAGAAATACATTCCCACGGTTCTTGCCAGAAATGTGGGGACGGACACCGTGGACGCGATCATGGCGGAGAGCGACCTTGACGGGATCAGCATCGCAAACACCTACAAGCGGGTCTACAACGACAGCAAATACATGTCCGGCCTTACGGGCTACATCAGCCTGGTCAGCGCCGAAGAGATGGAAGAGAACGAGGGGGTCTATGACGCGGGCGACTATGTAGGCATAGTAGGGCTTGAGGCGAGCATGGAAGAGACCTTGCGCGGAAAGAACGGCTATCGCGAGATCAGCGTCGACAACCTCGGAAGAGAAAAGAGCGAGATCTCCTACACGCGGCCGCAGGACGGAAACGACGTCTGTCTGACCATCGACAGCGATCTGCAGAAGACCGTCTACAAACTGCTTGAAAAGACAATGCGGGACATCATCCTGTCCAAACTCACGGACAGCGTCACTTCCTTCGAGATCAACGAAGAGACGGACGGATCCGACATCCTGATCCCGGCAGCGGACGTATACGGCTCCATCCTCAGCTATATCATCGACAGGGACCACTTCGACTCGGAGGACGCCTCGGAGAGCGAAGAGCAGATGCGCGGCATCCTGCAGGCCTATCTGGAGAGCGTCAAGGAAGGCATCCGCTCCGAACTGAGGGCGGGACGCACGCCTTTCAATGCTTTGACCCCGGAGTACCGGCAGTACGCCTCCTACATCAGCCGCGCCCTCTTTGACAGAGGCGTGATCGACACGTCTGTTATAGACGCGGACGACGAGATCTACAGGGAGTGGACCGGCGGCAGCACGGAATCTCTCGGAGGATTTCTCTATCACGCCGCCGCGGAAAAATGGATCGACAAGAGTCTCATCGGAACGGAATCCGAGGATACGGACGAGGTCTTCGAGGCGCTTGTGCAATATGTGCTCGATGAGCCCTGTGAGGACTACAGTTTCGGAAATATCATGTGCAAATACGTCTGCGAGTCGGGCGCCGCGAGCGGCGAGCTGGTCTGCAGGATCCTCTTTGACCAGGAGATCTTTGATCCCGCCGACTCGGAGAGAGACGGCATAGAGTCGGGCCGCAAGGGGGCTGCTTTCGACTATGTCAAAAGACTGATCGAGAACGATGACCTGACGCCCGGCGACCTGCACCTTTATCCTTTCTGCGGGTCGGTCGTAGTCACCGATCCCCGCGACGGCACCGTACTGGCCCTTGTCAGCTATCCCGGCTACGACTGCAACCGTATTCAGGAGAGCGGTTATATCGACATGATCTCCGCCAATCCCTCGAGGCCGCTCATCAATCACGCCACGCAGCAGAGATACGCTCCCGGATCCACATTTAAGATGGTCACGGCGGCAGCGGGCATCAGCGAAGGCGTGGTCACGAGATCGGATACCATCAGCTGCTACGACCGGTTTGATAAGATCGACCCGTCGCCGGCCTGCTGGATCTATCCGGGCGGACACGGCCACATGAACATGCAAAACGCGATCACGAACTCCTGCAACATGTATTTCTATGAAGTGGGGTACAGGCTGGGAGAACTCGGCGGGTCCTTCAGCAACGACGACGGAATACAGGTCCTGTCCGAATACGCCGCCATGTACGGCCTGGACAGAAAGTCCGGCGTCGAAATAGAGGAGGTCGAGCCTTCCGTGGCCACCAGGGACGTTGTCCGCGCCTCCATCGGCCAGTCCAACAACGGCTATACGACAGCCGCACTCGCCAGATATGTGACCGCTGTCGCGACGCAGGGCGACCTCTATGACCTCACGCTCCTTGACCACTCCCAGGATAAAGACGGCAATGTTCTCGAACAGTACAGCGCCGAGTCCCTGGATCCCGTGGAAGTTTCCGACGACTACTGGGAGAGTATATCGGAGGGCATGAGAAGAGTATGCGCGAACAATTCCGCCTTTAATTCAGTCAGATACAGCGAGGATGACGGTTCCGGGCGGGTCAGTGCGGCGGGAAAGACAGGTACCGCGCAGCAGTCCCTGAGCGCTCCCAACCACGCGCTGTTCCTCGGCTACGCGCCCGTCGACGACCCTGAGATCGCCATCGCCGTCTGCATACCGAACGGCTACAGTTCCAGCTACGCGGCTCTGGTGGCTTCCCAGGTGATGCAGTACTATTTTGACCCGGATTCACTCTCCGGCATCCTTTCTTCGAACGACATACCGAATTATACGAACGGTGATTGATCCAAATGAATAACAGAGAAACTATTAATTCATCCGTAAAAAATACAGTAAAGCCCGGCTGGCCGGACCCCGTTCTGTTTTGCTGTACACTGCTGCTCAACGGAATGGGACTGGTCTCCATTAACAGTGTGGCGCAGGTCGCGGGCAGCAACGCTATTCTGGTCAGGCAGGCCTGCGGCAGCGCCCTCGGGATCGTGCTGATGATCGTCCTGAGCCAGATCGACACCCGGAAGATCACCCGCTATTGGAAGCTGTTCTACGCTGTGGCGATCATTTCGCTCGTCTTTGTCCTTTTGTTCGGCGTTTCCGGCGGCGGCGCAAGGAGATGGATCGCTGTCGGCGGGCTCACTTTCCAGCCCTCCGAGCTGGCAAAAATATTGTTGATTTTATTTTATTCAGAGTTCATAATTATATTGGGCGAAAAGTATAACAGGACGCTGGTCTTTGTGCTCAGCACTTTACTGATTCTTCCGCCGTTCTTCCTGATCCTTAAAGAACCGGATCTGTCAACCAGTATTATGGTCTTTCTTATCTTCTGCGTGATCATTTTTGTAGCGGGACTTGACCGGAAGATCATAGCGGGCGTCACAGCTGCTGCCATACCTGCTTTACTCATCATCATCTATACAGTTGTAATAGGTGGCTTCTCTTTTCTGGGTGATTATCAGCGCCAGAGGATACTGGCATGGCTTCATCCGGAAGATTATGCGACTTCCACCGCCTATCAGACCATGAATTCCATGACGGCCATCGGATCGGGACAGCTGATCGGAAAGGGACTGCACGTCGAAAACGCCGATACGCTTTTGGGCACCGGATTCATCTCCGAATCGCAGACCGATTTTATATTCGCCGTGATCGGAGAGCAGCTCGGTTTCCTGGGATGCTGCATCATGATCTTTCTGATCTCGGCGGTCACGATCCGCTGCTACATGATCGCGTCGAAAAGCAAAACCCTTCACGACAGGATCATCGCTTCGGGTATGGCTGCATGGATCGGATTCCAGAGTTATCTGAACATCGGGGTGACAACCGGGCTTCTCCCCAACACAGGTATCCCCCTCCCCTTTGTGAGCTATGGTCTGACAAGCCTGATCTGCCTTTACGCCGGTCTCGGATTTGTTCAGAGCATATATATAAAGAATCAATCTGCAGACAGTGACGCAGACGCCCGCTGAGCGGGTCCGACCTACTTAATGGAGAAATCAATGAGGATTGCATTAATCGCACACGATGCCAAGAAGAAACTGATGCAGAACTTTTGTATCGCATACCGCGGTATTCTGAGCCGCCACAAACTTTATGCTACCAGTACTACCGGAAGGCTTATCGAAGAGGTGACCAACCTCAGTGTCCACAAGCATCTGGCCGGGCATTTGGGAGGAATGCAGCAGATCGGCGCGCAGATCGAGCAGAACGAGATCGATCTGCTTATTTTCCTGCGCGATCCGCTGACCCCCAAGAGACATGAGCCCGACGTCAACGACGTCGTTAAACTCTGCGATATGCACAACATTCCCATGGCCACGAACCTCGCGACGGCAGAGCTTTTGATCAAATCTCTGGACCGCGGAGATCTGGAGTGGCGTGAGATGTACAAGTAACACGGATTTAAACAGCATTCTGATATGAATAGAATTAAGATTTACACATTACTTCTCTGGGGCGCGCTGGTCTGCGGCGCGTTTACCGGGTGCGGAAGAGTTATGAATAACGACTATGAGAGTATGATGAATTCCGATCAGTTCAATCCCACGGTGGCTGCACAGGAGTCTGTAACGCGCGAGAAGTCTTTCGCGCATGACCTGTGTCTGCCGGAAGATACGAAGGCGGAGGGAAATCCCGACTTTTCTCTTCCCACGGCAGGACTGTTCGCTCTCGGAAGCCGAAGTACGATCTACGGATCCGGCCTGACGACCAGAGTCTTCCCCGCGAGCACCACAAAGCTCATGACGGCCCTTGTGGCGGTCAAGCACGGAAAGCCCAATCAGACCATCAAAATCTCGGAAAACGCCGCTTATCCCGGCGCAGACGCCCAGCGGCTTGTCCTTGAGCCCGGCGACTCCATGACTCTTGAGCAGGCGCTCAATTACCTCCTCGTCTTCTCCGCCAATGACTGCGCGATCGCGATCGCCGAGAATATTGCCGGCAGCTACGACGAATTTGTAGAACTCATGAACAAGGAGGCCCGCGCGATCGGAGCTACGGGAACTCATTTTACCAACCCGCACGGGCTGCACGATGACAATCACTATACAACCCCCTATGACCTGTATCTGATCCTCAACGAAGCGGTCAAATATGATATGATCCGGAAGATTCTGCCGCAGTCGGACTACAACACGATGTTCGTCGGCGTGGACGGCTCCTCCAAGAGCATCGCGGTTCCTGCGACGGACGCCTATCTGACCGGCGATGTACAGGCTCCCGACGGAATTACTGTCCTGGGCGGCAAGACGGGCACAACAGAACCCGCGGGGCACTGCCTTATCATCCTGTCGCAGAATAAGAAGGAAGAGTACTATATTTCGGTCGTGATGAAGACCGAATCCCTCGAAGAGCTGTACGACGGTATGAACGGCCTGCTTGCCCAAATCCCTAATTAGCGGTTGTATTTTGGGGGTGAATCATCTATAATGAAACCATCAATTCCCTGTTTTTTAAGGAAAACAGGGAATTCCCATCATAACATACAGGAGGGTAAGTCCATTGGTTCAATTAATCATCGGCAACAAAGGAAGAGGAAAAACTAGGTATCTTCTGGAGAAAGTCAATTCTGAAGTCAAGGATATTCTCGGCAATATCTGCTATCTTGATAAAAGCGCTAAGCACATGTTTGAGCTCAATAATCGCGTACGCCTGATCAACGTAACGGATTTTGCGATTGAGAATACAGACCAGTTTATCGGTTTTATCTGCGGTATCATTTCTCAGGATCATGACCTCGAACAGATGTACTTTGACAGTTTTCTGAAGATCGCTCACCTGGAAGGCCAGGATATTACCAGTTCAATCAAGCGGATCCAGAAGATCGGAGAAATGTTTAATGTCAGCTTCATCATCAGTATTTCGCTGGATGAAACGGAGGTTCCTGAAGAGCTCAGAGAACTGATCGCGGTTGCACTTTGATCAATATGATACGGAGGGCCTTGGGAATCGTGCATTTCCAAGGCTCATTTTTTTCTGCAGTGCCCGGCCCCGATGCGGCCGCGTCCCGATCCGCCGCACAGCTGTGCGGACTGCAGATGACCTCCATTCCCTGTTTCTAATCCGGAGGTAACAATTTGACGGATAAACACTCATCGACCAACATAGTCCAATACAGGCGGCCTTTCCGGCTCAATGTCGGCCTCATCATGTTCCTGGTCATCTTTATTTACGTGCTGATCAGCCTTTTGACCTACCTGACGTCGCACAAGACAGAGGTCTACCAGGTCCGCACCGGCGCACTGTCCGACAACCTGGTCTACCAGGGGATCGCGCTCAGAAACGAGACCGTAGTGAACAGCGATTACACTGGGACCATCAATTTCTATAACAAAGAAGGAGAGCGGATTCCCGTAGGCGGTCTCGCCTTTTCCGTAGACGACGCCGGCAAGATCACCGACTATCTCAAAGAGGACGAAGCGCCTTTTTTGTCGGAAGAGGACCTGCAGCAGTTCCGGAGCGAGGCGATCGCGTTCTCCAAGAAGTTCGACCCTGCCAGCTTCGCCAACGTCTATGATTTCAAGAGCGGCGCCGTCAGCAGCGCGCAGAAGATCTCCAACCGGAAAGTTCTGGGAGAGATCCCGGACCTCAGTTCTACGTCCATCCATCCCTGTTATGCGGAGCAGGCGGGCGAGATCCTCTATTTCGTCGACAACTGCGAGGACATAACCTTTGAGAATCTGACGGTCGAGGATTTCGACCGGACAGGATATAAAAAGAACCAGATCACAAACGGCAACAAGATCACAGCCGGCGAGCCGGCCTATAAGATCGTCACCGACGAGAACTGGTCCGTGGCGATCCATGTGGCTTCCGCGGAAGAAGCCAAGGAACTAGTCGAAAAGGGGTATATCCAGGTCCGTTTTCTTGAGAACCAGATGGTCTCCTGGGCCAGCGTATCCTCAAGGAACGACGAAAATGACAATTATTACGTGAATCTGCGCTTCAACAACTCCATGTCCGAATTCTGCTCGGACCGCTTCCTGGATATCGAGCTGATCTCTTCGCAGAGGTCGGGCCTGAAAGTGCCTAACAGCTCGATCACAAAGGGGACCTTCTTCCTGGTGCCCAAGGAGTTCGTTTTTGAGGGCGCAGGAGGCCAGAGAGGCGTCCTTCTCGAGATCTACACGGAGAACAACGAGAAGAGCATTCAATTCGTTCCTGCGGTCCCCTACAGCGAAAATGAGGACAGTTATTATCTCGACGACAGTGTGCTCAGGGCCGGCGAGATCATTGACCGGCCCAATTCATCGGAGCAGTTTACCATCGGAGAGCAGGATGAGCTGATCGGCGTCTACTATATCAACAAGGGATATCCGGACTTCCGGCAGGTCAACATTCTCAACCAGAACGAAGAATATGCCATCGTGGAGCCCAACTCCTATTACGGCCTTCAGGAATACGACTATATCGTCCTGTACGCAAATTCCATTCATATGGGCAATTATTTCCGTTGATCTTAAAAGGAACAGGATTTTAAAAGGTCAGGATAAAAAAGACAGGATCAGAAAGGACAGGATTACAGATTTGATCAGAGAAAACATCGAGAGCGTAGAAGAGAGAATATGTGCCGCCTGCCGCAGGGCCGGGCGGGACCGTTCCGAAGTCAGCCTGATCTGTGTCACCAAGACCAAGCCGGTCGAGATGCTGCAGGAGGCCTATGATGTCGGCCAGAGGGACTTTGGCGAGAACAAGGTCCAGGAGATCTGCAGAAAGAAGCCCGAACTGCCCGCCGATATAAGGTGGCACATGATCGGCCATCTGCAGCGCAACAAAGTCCGGCAGCTGATCGGGCAGGCAGTGATGATCCACAGCGTGGACAGCCTTCGTCTGGCGGAGACCATCAGCACAGAAGCGCTGCGTGCGGGTATAAGGATCCCCGTTCTGATCGAAGTCAATATGGCCGGTGAAGAGAGCAAATATGGAGTCTCCCCGGAGCAGACGGAAGAGCTCATCAGAGCCGCCGCGAGCCTCGAAGGCATAAAGATTTCCGGCCTTATGACGATTGCACCCTATACGGAGGACCCCGAAACCAACAGGCCCTATTTTGCCGGGCTCAGAGAATTAGCAGTTGACATGGGTCAAAAATGCATCGATAATGTGTCTATGAGTGTTCTTTCAATGGGAATGACCGGCGATTTTGAGGTTGCGATCGAAGAAGGCGCAACACATATTCGCGTTGGAACAGGCATCTTCGGAGAACGAATCTATATGAAGGAGTGACAGATATGAGTGTTATGGATAAGCTGATCAACGCCATGAAGTTTAATGACGATGATGATTACGATGATGATGAGGAGTATGAGGACGAAGAGGATTACGGAGACGATGCTCCCGCCGCACAGGAACCCGTAAGGGCGCCCCGCGCAGCAAAGGCTCCGGCGACTCTGAAAGAGGAGCCGGTAGAAGAGGAGCCCGTGCCTTCTCCCAGACCCAGAAGGAGATTCGGCACATCCGCGGCAGCCCCTGCAGACAGAAGCGAGTCTTCCTCTGTATCCCGGCAGGTCAAGAAACAGTATTCGGAGGCAGGCATGGAAGTATGCATCATCAAACCTACATCTGTCGATGACGCCAGAGAGGTAACAGATACGCTGCTCGCAAACAGCACGGTAGTTCTCAATCTCGAAGGCCTTGACGTGGAGATCGCACAGCGGATCATTGACTTCACATCCGGCTCCTGCTACGCGGTACACGGAAATGTGATGAAGATCTCTCACTATATTTTCGTGATCACACCTGCGAACGTGGATGTATCCGGGGATATTTCCACCACCGGCACAGGCGT
This sequence comes from Lachnospiraceae bacterium, assembly GCA_045546175.1. Classification (GTDB taxonomy): domain Bacteria; phylum Bacillota; class Clostridia; order Lachnospirales; family Lachnospiraceae; genus CAG-791. The sequence continues at coordinate 40,677 of JAZQCI010000039.1, forward strand.
TAAGCGCGGCGAGGGAAGTTCACTCAGCATGCCTTACGGAGGAAGGAACTATACTTCCGCAGGATTCGGCTCCGGCGGTTTTGACACCGACAACTGAGCTGAATCGCAGTAAACGGCACAAAACTGAATCAGGACAGGACCTGATGTGAAACAGCATGGCAGATCTAAAGCGCACCGGACTTTGTTTGGTGCGCTTTTTACCGCCGGTTGCCGGAGAGAAGCGGATATTTCGTATTGACCGAGTCGGTTCGTTGACCGGCTTGGTTTGACTATTTTAGTCAATATTAATGGCGGAGGATATTATGAAAATCAATATCGGCAGAGCCGCAAAAGCTGCCGCCTTATTCATCATACTGGTGGCTCTTGACCTGTTTACCAAATCGCTGGCCGTAAATGCGCTCCGGGACGGCAAAAGGATCCCGCTGATCCCCGGCGTGCTTGAGTTTTACTATATTCAGAACCGGGGCGCCGCCTTCGGCATGTTCCAAAGCGGCACCTTTATACTCAGCCTGGTCTCCCTGGCCGCGCTGATCGTGCTGATTCTGATCTATCTGAAAGTCCCGGACGGAAAGAAGTATCTTCCTCTAAGGCTGGTGCTGATCTTTATAGCCGCAGGCGCGGCGGGCAATCTCTATGACAGGATCACGCTTAAATATGTCAGGGATTTCATCTATTTCTCGTTAATCGATTTTCCCGTATTCAATGTCGCCGACATCTATGTGACCTGTTCGGTCTTTGTCCTGGCTTTCCTCATCTTTTTCTATTACAAGGAAGAGGACCTTCAGTTCATAAGTAAATCAACGACGGAGGTGTAAATGGAACAGACCGGTGTATTTACGGTTCCGGAGGAACTCGAAGAGGAGCGCTTTGACGCGGTGGTGGCCTCCCTTTCCGAAGGGCAGTCAAGAAGTTATCTCAAGAACCTGATCAAGGACGGCTCCGTTTTACTCAACGGCAAAACAGCGAAGCCCGGCACAAGAGTACATGAAAATGATGTGATCACGCTGGTCCTCCCCGAGAAGATCGTCCCCGATATCCTCCCCGAGAATATCCCTCTCGATATCCTGTACGAGGATGACGACATTCTGGTCGTCAACAAACCAAAGGGAATGGTGGTGCACCCGGCGCCCGGACACTATTCCGGAACCCTGGTAAACGCCGTGATGTACCACTGCGGAGAGAGCCTGTCCGGAATCAACGGCGTCATGCGCCCGGGCATCGTGCACAGGATCGACCGCGACACGACGGGGAGCGTGATCATCTGCAAAAACGATGCGGCGCACAACAGCATCGCGCAGCAGCTGCAGGAACACACGATTGTGCGGCGCTATTTTGCCATTTTGTATGACAATATTGCCGAGGATGAGTTTACGGTGGACCAGCCCCTCGGAAGAGATCCGCGGGACAGAAAGAGAATGGCGGTGAGAAGCGACGGCAAGAGAGCGGTGACGCACTGCAAGGTTTTAAAGCGCTTCGGGCAGTATACCTATGTGGAGTGCCGGCTCGAGACCGGGCGGACGCATCAGATCCGCGTGCACATGGCCTATGTCCACCATCCGCTTCTGGGAGACGAGGTCTACGCCGGCCGCAGGAAATCTCCGTTTGCGACCAAGGGGCAGTGCCTGCACGCAGGAATTCTGGGGTTCATTCATCCAAGGACAGGGGAGTATATCGAGACGAGTGCTCCGCTCCCGGAATACTTCGAAGAGATTCTGAGCAAATTAGACAATTTATAATTTTAATTTTTAACTATTATTATAGAAATTGCATAAGCCGCCGGATTTGTGTATAATAATTACAGAAAGCTCCCATGTCTATTCAGGAGCATACCGGTAATAATCGACAGCTCTTACGGAGGTAGATTATGAACACAATCATCACGATCGGAAGACAGTACGGGTCAGGCGGCCGCGAAGTAGGACAGAAGCTGGCCGCGCATTACGGCATCAAGTTTTATGACAATGAGCTGCTCGCAAAAGTGGCGAAGGAAAGCGGGTTCTGCCCCGAGATCGTACAGCAGCAGGATGAACGTCCGACCAGCTCGTTTCTGTACAACCTTGTTATGGATACGTATTCCTTCGGCTACAGCAATTCAGCCTTTTCCGACATGCCGATCAGTCAGAAGGTTTTTCTTGCCCAGTACGATACGATCAAGAAGATCGCCAAGGAGGAAGGCGCCTGCGTGATCATCGGCCGCTGCGCGGACTGCGCGCTGCAGGATTTTCCCAATGTGATCAATCTGTTCATGCACGCCGATGAGGAATTCCGGATCGCAAGGGCCCGCAATTATCCCGACGTACCGGACGCTGAAAAAGCCGATCACGATAAGCTCAGAGACTTTATCCTGCGCAAGGACAAGCAGAGACAGAGCTATTACAATTATTATTCCATGAAGAAATGGGGCAGAGCAGACACCTACGACATGTCCATCGACACAAGTCTTCTGGGCATCGACGGCACGGTCAAGCTCCTCACACAGGTCATTGAGGACTTTGAAAACAAATCCTGACGGCGTGCCGCAGACCGGCGGACATTCATGAGGCTTTATCAAAAACGGGAATTCTTGAAAGAATTCCCGTTTTTTTCAGCGCATATTTCGGTCATCCGTATATTTCCTGTTGCCGATAATGTATAATAACGTATATAAACAGTGTAAAAAACTTTATTATGTTGTTTTCGAATCTACCAAAATACAGTGAGGTAATAAACTATGAGCAAAAAACTTAAAGCTGCAATAGCAGGGCTGGCCTTCGTGGCCGGATGCGAGGTCGGCATAGCGCTGCAGCTGGTCAGGATGATTCGCGATTATACGATCAAAGAAGCTGCGAGCAAAGAAGACACAGTCGGGGAAAGTACGAACAAGGAAGAGGCAGCCAATTCAGATACAGTAGAAGACACAGCCGAAGAGCCCGCAGAAGGCGCGGAAGCAACTACAGAACCCGAAATCTGTACGGTATAAACAGGAGGTTTATATGGCATTTCGAATAATAGCCGATTCAAGCTGTGATATTTTCGACTTGGATAATAAGCCCGCCAATATGTATTTCAACACCGTTCCGTTCGTGATCACAGTAGACGGCAGTGATTTTGTGGATGATGAAAAGCTGGATGTCGGCGAACTGGTAGAGGCAATGGCAGTCAGTAAGAAGAGCCATACTTCCTGTCCCTCGCCGGCGGACTGGATCCGGGAATTCGGAGAAGAAGATGATGTGTTTGCCATCACCATTTCCTCCAATCTCTCCGGCAGCTATAACAGCGCCTGTACCGCCAAGCAAATGGTTCTGGAGAATGATCCGTTCCGAAATATCGAGATCCTGGATTCCCGCGGAACGGGCCCGAGCCTTTCCATGACCATCGACAAACTGCAGGAGCTGATCGCACAGGGCCTGGGATTCGAGGAGATCAAGACGGAGATCCATAAGTTTATGGCCGATCATAAGCTGATCTTTGCGCTTTCTTCCTATCACAATCTGGTCAATAACGGCAGAATGCCCAGGATCGCCGGCATAGTGCTGGGACATCTCGGACTCTGGGGCGTCGGCATCGCCAGTGAGGAAGGCACGATCAAGATGAAAAAGATCGCCAAGGGAGGCCGCAAGACGCTGCAGGTCATTATGAGCGATTTTAAAGAACGTGTCGCCGACAAGGAAAGCATCGTTATTTCCCATTGCCAAAATGAACTGTTTGCCCACAACCTCAAGAAAGCGATCGAGACCGAATATCCCGGCAAGATCGTGAAGATCATTCCGACCAGAGGACTCTGTAGCTACTATGCGGAGAAAGGCGGCATCATAGTAGGATTTTAATAATAGGATTATAATAATAGGATTTTAGTGCCGAATAATCATAAAAGGATAGTGGTCTATTACGCCGCTAAATATGGATTTAACGTCGTAAACGTGTTATAATTAAGCCCGGAGAGTGCTTTTACCGCCTCTCCGGGCTTTTGCGTCCGGGAATCCCGCAAGGCAAACACTGCCTTTCCGCATACGTTTTTTTAACAGCGTCATCTCCCGCGCACATGCACAAAAAAAATAAATGAATTTATTATAAGGAGTTTTGTTATGGAATCCTACCGCGACGAAAAAAACACGCGCACTCTTGAGAAAATCAATGACCTGACTGTCGACCTTCCCATGTTCGTCCGCAGATTTGCCAACGAGTATCTGGTCACCAAGAACAAGGCGCCCCGCACTGTCCTGGGCTATGTCGGCGACATTAAGGTCTTCTTTGAATACCTCGAAAAGACAACGGGGACCCCGGTCATGCAGATCACCATAAAGACCCTCGGCTCGCTCACGGCCGACGATATTCAGGACTATCTCATGTACCTGATGCGCTATAAGCGCACGGATCCAAACAACGGCAATGTGATCAAGGAGTCCAACCAGGCGCCCGCCAGGGCCAGAAAGCTTTCTTCCCTTCGCGCGCTTTACCGCTATTTGATCGCACACAATCATTTAGAAAAAAATGTAGCGGAACTCGTGGATATGCCCAAGATTGAAGAAAAAGCGATCACTTACCTTGAAAAGGAAGAAGTCCGCGAAGTCCTTCACGGCGCCGAGACGGGTGATTCGCTGACCAGGACCCAGTTCAAATTCGCCAAGGGACAGCATCTGCGCGATGTGGCCATTCTGACTCTCCTTCTTCATACCGGCATCCGCGTCAGCGAGATGGTCGGCATCGATCTTCAGGACATAGACTGGAACGAGCGAAGGATCAAGATCTTCCGCAAGGGCCGCAAGGAGCAATACGTCTACTTCAACGAGCCGGTTCACGAGGCTCTCGAGGATTATATAGAGAATGAGCGCAAGGTCGCGTCCGAAGATATGAACGCGCTGTTTATTTCCAGAAAGGGCCAGCGCATCTCCGTGCGCGCCGTTGAGCGCCTGGTCAAAAAATACACGGCCTCAGCGGTTCCCATGAAGCGGATCACGCCTCACAAGCTCAGAAGCACCTTTGCCACCAATCTCTACGAAGAGACGGGCGACATCTATGTGACTTCCGACGCACTTGGCCACTCGAGCCTGGAGACGGTCAAAAAATATACCAATCTCCACGATGAGAGGCGCAGGAAGGCCGCTGAGGCCATCGAGAAAGCATATTATAAGGGAGATGCCCCGGACGGTTCAAACCCGTCCTGAGGGCTTTAAGCGGGCTTATTTGAGGTCAGAAACAGATTACCTCTCATAAGCCCGCTTTTGTCAGCTCTCAAAGAACTCAATGATCGTGTGGATCGCCAGGTCCATGATCTTGGGATCCGTAAACCGATGGTCCCCGTTTACCATCGGAACAAATTCGATGACATTCTGATCGGCGAACTCGGCGGATCTGTCAAAGGGAATGACCTCGTCCTTGGTCCCGTGAATGATCATGAGATCGTCTGCGTAGTCAATATAATCATTCTTCGTCACGTCCGCCGCCTGCAGCTCGTCCAGGAAAGGTTTCTCGATCCTGATCTTTCTGTCAAAGCCCACGAGCACAGGCTTGCCTTTCAATATTTTGTCGTAGTCGTCCGCAGACATGATGCGGCTGATCATGGATTCGTAGATCGTGATCGCGGGACACCGCAGGGCAAGTCTGCGGAAAGGATTCTTCCCGTGCTCCGCTATGTATTTCAGGAACAGGTAGCCGCCGAAGCTTGTGCCGTAGCCGTAGATCTCCTCTGCATGAAATTCCCTGCTCACATATCCCAGCACCAGGGTCAGATAGGTGTCGCATTCGCTCAGATGCAGGTTCTTGCGGGCGTCATCGCCGTGACAGGGCCAGTTAAAGGTGATGATTCCAAATTCTTTATGCTTGGAGATCAGCTTTGCGGCAAATTTCTCAGCCGCCTTGTTGTCCTTGTGACCGCCGAATCCGTGTCCGAAGATCACTGCCTTTCTGATCTTATGTACATCAGCGCAGTACAGCTTGCACCGGATGCTGTACCCCGATTCATTGATGTCAAAATATTTCTGCATTTTCTTTTCCTTCTTCAGATTCGGACAAGCTTTTCACTTAATATCCCAGTTCCGCCGAATCCATTATTATGGTAAAAGGTCCGTCATTTGTCAGATGGACCTTCATAAGGGCTCCGAATTCTCCGGTCTGCGGTCTTTTGCCGTTGATCTGTTCACACTTTGTGATCAGGTATTCATACAGCTCCTCCGCATGCTGCGGGGACCCGGCCTTCACGAAGGAGGGGCGGTTTCCCTTGCGGCAGTCCGCATATAATGTAAATTGCGATACCAGGAGAATCTCTCCGCCTACGGACGCGAGATTAAGATTTGTCTTTCCGTTTTCGTCCTCAAAGATCCGAAGCTTGATCATCTTCTCCAGCATGCGGTCCGCCGTTTCGCGGGTATCCGTTTCCGAGATTCCTGCCAGGACCAGAAAGCCTTTCCCGATCCTGCCCACAGTTTTCCCCTCGATCTCAACAGCCGCATTTTCCACACATTGAATTACAAAACGCATTTCTCTATTCCTTTCCAAAGTTAACTGCATAAAAGACAGTATAACATTTCGATGCAGATTATCAAAACACTGTTTTTTGAACACGAAAAGAGCCCCGGCCGTCGCCGGAGCCCTTTTCTGCCTTTTTCAACTTTGTGATTTCTCACTCATAAACAACCAACTTAGTACTAGTCGGAATGTTTTTGTAAATCCAGCGTGCGTTTTCAAGTGAAAGTCTGATGCAGCTCAGAGAAAGGTTCATTCCCAGTCTGTCGTCGACTACATCCACATATTCCGGATCATCTCCGCCCCACTTGCTGTAGAGGATCGTGTGAATCATGAAGCCTGCGGTTGTCCAGTAGACATAGGCCGCTCTGGATAAATTGAAATCCTTCCAGCCGTAATCTGTGGGCTGCTTGTAGCAGAGATAGAACTGCCCGCAGGGAGTTCTGGTAGCGGGAGCACCGCACGTAAGCTCCCATCCGCCCTTAATTCTGTTCCAATCTCCCTTCTTTCCTTCATAGACGCGAAGCTCATGGTTGTCCAGGTCCGCAAGTACAAGATACTTGGTAGGACTGTCATACCACTGTGCCTTCTGGTCCATTACATCATCGACCTTCTTGACTGCGACGCCTTCCTCATTGATGATCTTATTGCCTATAGTCTTATTGGTCACTACCGTTCCGTCGGCATTTGTGTAGAAAAGGTTTCCTACATCAGACTTCTGCCATCCTTTTTTAGCAGTCACGGCACCCGACTTCTCAAAGAAGAAATATTTCTTTCCGATCTTATAGACATGAGGGCCTGTGAGCATAGCGCCTTCTTTATCAAAATAATAAAGTTTGCCGTCAATCTTCTTCCAGCCGGTCTCCATAACGCCTGTCGTTTTGTTGAGATAGAAGGTCCTTTTATTAAGCTTCAACAAGCCGGTCTTCATGGCACCGTTTTTCGCATCAAAATAGAACCACTTGCCGCTGATTTTCTGCCAGCCCTTTTTCAATTCACCGGATTTGGCAAAATAGAACAGCTTATTGTTGATTTTTTTAAAGCCGGTGAGCATAACGCCGGATTGATTGAAATAGTAGAAGTTTCCGTCAATCTTGGCCCATCCTGTCTTATTCCCCTTAGCGGTTACGTAGTACCACTTGTTGTTGACCTTTTTCCAGCCGAGCTTGACCGTTTTCTTAGCAGCGGTTTTCGTGTTATTTGCGCCGAGATGATCCACACTGATTGTGAGATCCGTATCTTCCGCCACCTGCGCCGAATACTGAACAGCAGGTGCTGCCGCAGCGCTGGCCCCGGTTACCGGAATCGCAGATACAAAAAGTGCAGACGAAAGCAACAATGCATAAAGACGTACTCGTTTCATGTTTTCTCTCCTTATTTATGACATGACTTGTTGGTAACTGATTCATGCGACAATATAAGGAGTGAGTAACAGGTACGCTCTCTCGCAAATATCATCACAAAGTTGTTTGGCAATTGTTATGTTACAACATTGTCTCATAAATTGCAAGCATTTTTTAACATTTATGTAATATTATTTTTAATTAATTTAACAAGTGTGTTTTTATTGTTCATATATTATTAATTATTGTCGCAGTGTCAGTGTATTGCCCCGCAAAAAACGGAATTGACCTAATTCATGTCAAATTCAGCAGTATTAATTTGCCGAAGTTTCAGATAGAATTCGCGATGTAACAAACAAAAAGAAACGCGGCAGACTGCCGCAAATATCTGAAAGAATGAGGAAAAGAAAAACTGAATGTTTGATGTTATGAACTATGCAGACAGAAACGATGTTGAAGTTTCAATCCGCAAAGGTCACGATGGACGCACGGAATGGGAGATCTTTTTGCGCGATCACAAACTAGGCATGACCGAGTTCACACGTATTATTGATATAGAGATCAGAGGTCGACTCGACCAGGATGCTTATATAGAACTACGCTGCGAGCAGCTCATGGATCGGATCCGATCCGCAAGAATGAAAAAAGAATACTCTGCTATCGAAAAGAGTGATACAGAGAATAATAATACAGAAAATAAGAATATCGAAAATAAGAATGAAAAAACCGTCAGGCAGCGCAAAGCCGCCTGACGGTTTTTTATTCTGATAGTTATAATTCTCCGTGATATCTGACCCGGTCTTCGAAATATCTGTCGATTGCTTCTCTTTGGAGGTTCTCTCCGATCACGATCAGAGCTTCCTGCCCTCTCTCCCGCTCCGAAAACTCGATTTTACCGGGGACAGCGTTGACCTGGATCCATCTGCCGTCACCGGTCTTCACAAACCCTTTGATTCGCCTTACATCTCCGCAGGAGGGATCACTCATGATTTTCTCCGCAGTATCTCTGAACTGCCGTTCCTCCATGCTGACATAGAAATAAAACAAGGATCTGTATCCGTTTTCCTGTTCAACCTGATATTTAATATGGTCTTCAAGGCGATATCCGCAGTTCGCTATCCTTTCAAACTCCGCAGTGTCAAACCCGTCCCAGTCCGCAGCGATCACATCGTCCCCGAATCTCCGGGTGCACCTGTGCTCCTCCATAACGTCATTTAACAGTCGGATCGTATTCTCCACGTCATCGGCCGAGGCCTCACAGACTTTGCTGAGTATCACGCAGCCAGCGTTTGCGATCTGCGACGCGAGAAGATATCTGGAATCCGCTGACAGATTTCCCTCAGACCGGGCGCTGACGATCGAAATGACATTCGAAGGCGTATACCACCTATCTAGGGGCTCTTCCCGCAGCACATCAAAGAATTCATCTACGTCAAATACGCCTGACGGTTCAACCAGGACCCTGTCATACCCGGTCATAGCCATCGAAATCAGTTTGGTCTTGAATCTTCTTCTGTGGGCCTCATAGCCGTCCCCTCCGATGACCATTTCCAGTTCACACTGATCTCCGAGAAGATCCTGCAGAAACATCATATCGACATTGACGGCGCCGTAGTCATTTTCCAGTATACAGATATTTTCTCCTCTCTCCATGAGGAACTGTGCGTATCTCCTGATGAACGTCGTCTTGCCGGCGCCGAGAAAACCTGTGATCAGGTCAATTTTCATAAATTCACTCCTGAGAATTCCTCATTTTAATTCTGTGGAATAATAAGGCACTACGAGATGCGTTCCCGGCGTTACCGCGGGATAAGCGGTTCCGTCAAACGCGAGATTGTTGATCCTGCAGAGTTCTTCTACGTAGTCGAGCTGGGTCTCATAGTGGTCCCTGTCGTCATATCGCTCGACGATATCGAGAAGATTTTCCTGATATCCCACCGTGATGGTGTCATAATACTTGTAAGCGTCCGGAACTTCCCTGCTCTTGGCTCTGGATGCGATCCCGCCGATTCCGAACATGGTGAACATGACCAGAAATGCGAAAAGGGCTGTGCGAAGTGCGAACACCTTTCTTGCGCGTGCTCTGGCCGCTCTTCTGGCCTTGATCTTTCTTGTCGAATGTTTCGCGACGGCCCTGCGGGATTCTTTCTCTCTGAATCCCGTCTCTTTGTTTCCTGTCTCTATTACTCTGAAATCATACACCACACAGCCGCCCCGTTCAACTCTGCGGCGGTCAGATCCGCGGGAAGCGGGAGCTGTGTAAAGGTCAGCTTTCCTGGCTGTATTTCCCTGTACAAATGTCATTACATCAATATCAGAATATCTGTTACTCATTGTCTCTCCCCTCTGAGCACTGTCTCGGCGAACTAATGTTTGCGTAGTTTTATTCTACCGAACATTTATTCGTAAGTCAAGAAAAAACGAACACTTATTCTGAATATATGTTTGCTTTTTTCGATTTCAGACTATATAATTAGAGTAAGTTATACTACAATTCAGAGATTCATGCAGATCAGGAGGTCATATACATGCCCGCTAAATTATCCAAGAAGCAACAGGAAATACTTGATTATCTCAAGGAAGAGATCCTCTCCAAGGGGTATCCGCCCACAGTCCGCGAGATCTGTGAGAAGGTCGGGCTCAAGTCCACATCATCCGTCCACTCCCACCTCAATACGCTCGAGAGAAACGGGTTTATCCGCAGAGATCCCACCAAGCCCAGGGCGATCGAGATCTGTGACGACAGCTTCCAGATGGTCCGCACGGAGATGGCTTCTCTCCCCGTAGTCGGAAATGTAGCTGCCGGACAGCCGATCCTTGCGCAGGAGAATATTGAGAGCTATTTCCCCATTCCCGCAGAGATCGTACCGGCCGGTGACTCCTTCGCCCTGAGAGTGCGCGGAGATTCCATGATCAACGTCGGAATTTTTAACGGCGACCTGCTGTTCGTAAACTCCTGCACTACGGCTTCAAACGGCGACATTGTTGTCGCGCTGATCGAAGACGGCGCGACGGTCAAGACTTTCTATAAAGAGGACGGTCATATTCGCCTGCAGCCCGAGAACGACACTATGGAGCCCATAATCGTAGATTCCTGCGTGATACTGGGCAAGGTCTTCGGTGTGTTCCGGACAATGTAAATCGATAAAAGGAGGCGGCTCGTGCTGAGCCGCCTCCTTTTTTCTATGTTCTATTGTCTGCAGCGGCAGGTCTCTCCCGGTCACAGTTCTTCGGGATTTACCTGTTTGCCGTCTCTCCAGATCCTCTCAAGATCATAGAGAAGGCGATTCTCCTGATTGAATATGTGAACGATCACATCGCCAAAGTCCAGAAGGATCCAATTTGCGTTTTCATATCCTTCCGTCTGTTTGAGCACTGCGCCGGCCTTTTCCATTTTCTCACTGACTTCATCAGATAAAGCCTGGATCTGAGGACGGTTGGATCCGTTTGCGATTATGAAATAGTCTGCAAGGACAGATACTTCACTGATATCGATCACCCTGATATCTGAAGCTTTTTTCTCTTCCAGTGCCGCAATTGCAATGCGGGCAAGTTTTCCGGATCTCTCTTTGCTTCCAGCTGTTTCACTCATAGAATTTCCTCTCTTCATCACATCTTCTGTAATAATCATAGGTTTTCTGTGTCATGGGATCCACATCCGCTCCGGTCGTTCCGAGATACTTAAGGGTATCCTTAAGGATCTGAAGAACGCAGTCGTCAATACTCTCAAAGGCAAGCTTTCTGACCTGAGGCAGATCCGGCGCCGAATCTCTTCCCGGCTCCATGTAGTCCGCCACAAAGACGATCTTTTCGAGAAGGCTCATGCCCGGTCTTCCGGTCGTATGGAACCTGATCGCGTTGAGGACATCTTCATCCCTGACGCCGTATTTGGTCTGGGCAAGGACCGCTCCGGCCTTGGAGTGAAGGAGCGAGCCGCTGTTTCTCTCATATTCGGAGATCTCCAGCCCTGCCTTGTCACAGATCTTGATCATCTTGCTCAGGTTCATACATTTGGCACAGTCGTGCAGAAGTCCCGCCGTTTCAGCTTTATCGATATCAGCCCCATAGCACATGGCCAGAGAAGCCGCCGTACAGGCTACATCCATGGTATGGATAAAGCGGCCGTACGCGAGTTCGGATTCGAGTTCCCTGATCAGATTAATGCGTTCCTTCTTGTTCAAATGTCTGCTCCTTTGCCTCGAGAGTAATTATCTCACTTGTATATCCCATTCTTTATTATATAACTTTCCAGCGCGGACGGCACCAGATAATGTATAGATTTTCCCGCCGCCGCCCTCTCGCGGATGTCTGTGGAGGAGATGCCGATGTTGGGGATCTCGACCGGAAGGATCCGTGCGCCGTAATCCCTTGCCAGAGCCTCGGACTCATTCTTGAGCTGTTCCGGGTCCACCTGATCTTCTCTGATCGCCGCAAGGATTGTGCATGCCGCGAAGATCCTCTCCGGTGCTCTCCAGGTCCTCATGGAACAGACCGTGTCCGCTCCCACGATAAAATAGAGTTCGGAAGAAGGATAGAGCTCCCTGAGCTGCTCGAGCGTCTCAAAGCTGTAGGTGTTGCCGGGCCTGTTGACCTCGATGTCAGATACCTCAAAAGGGGCGTGATCTCGCGCCGCAATTCTTGTCATCTCAAGTCTCGTCTGTGCCGGCTGTACTTTCCTGCTCCGATTGTCCTTAAAATAGGAATGTCCGGAAGGAATCAGCAGGACTCTGTCCAGTCCGTACTGGTCCCGGGCCTGTTCGGCGATGATCAGGTGCCCCAGGTGGATCGGGTCAAAGGTCCCGCCCAGGATTCCGATCTTCTCTGTTTTTGCGGTGTGATCTTTCATTTTTACTGTCCTTTTTACTTTCCTTTTAACTATCCTTATTTCGGAAGGATGATCTTGGGATCTTCCTTAAAAGGTCTGTAGAGTACAAACTTTCTCCCGATCACGATGACGACCTGTGAGCGGGTTCGTCCCGCCAGCGTCTCCGCCGCTTCGCGGGGCGTGACGGGGGCCATCTTCATGACGGCGCCTTTGACCAGTTCTCTGGTATTGAAAGCTTCCTCTGTTGAAACGGCGGTTTCGGGGCTCACGCCGTTTTTTCCGATCTGAACGACCGGGTCCAGCTCATGGGAGAGCCCGATCAGGTAGGATCTCTGTTTGCTTGTAAGCATATATACTCCTTTAATTAATCGTAGTAGTCAAATTTATGTCCGTAGAGACGGACCGTGTCGCCTTCCTTACAGCCCAAGTCCCTCAGCCTGTCGATAATCTTGTTATCCTGAAGGAATTTCTGGAAGAAGATAAATCCCTTCTCTGTCTCCAGATTGGTGTATCCCAGCATTCTCTCGATCCTGGGGCCTTCGACCACATATTCACGCGCCTTTTCGTCGTATGAGACCGTGAACGGCTCGGTGGAATCCATCTGCAGCATCTCTTCCGGATCATATTCCTGCTCGAAGACGGTAGTCTCCGAAGGCATCTGCTCCAAAAGACCGCTCACATGGTACATGAGCTCCTTTATTCCGCTTCCCGTCGCTGCGCTGATGGGGAACACTTCTACGCCCAGGCTGTCGCAATAGGCGCGGATGCGCTCCAGGGCATCAGAGCCCTCCGGCAGCAGGTCGCATTTGTTGGCCGCGAGAACCTGCTTCTTTTTTCCGATCTCGGACTCATAAGCCGAGAGTTCCTTGTTGATCGCTTTAATATCCTCAACCGGATCCCTGTCTTCGGAACCCGCCGCGTCGACGACATGAATAAGGAGCTTGGTCCTCTCGATATGGGCCAGGAATTCGTGGCCCAGTCCGGCTCCGTCTGCCGCGCCTTCGATCAGGCCGGGAATGTCGGCCATGACAAATCCCCTGGCGTCATCGAGATCGACGACTCCGAGGATCGGATTCAATGTAGTGAAATGATAATTGGCGATCCTTGGCTTAGCGCCACTGACCATGGAAAGAAGGGTGGATTTGCCGACGTTGGGAAAACCCACAAGGCCCACGTCCGCGATCACCTTGAGCTCGAGGATCAGCTCGAGCGTTCTGGAAGGCTGCCCGGGCTGTGCATATTTTGGTGCCTGCATGGTGGATGTCGCGTAATGCATATTTCCGTTGCCGCCGCGTCCGCCCTTGAGGATCGTGTATCTCTTGAGGTCGCCGGACATGTCTGCGATGACTTTGCCGGAGGCCGCTTCTCTTATGATGGTTCCCGCCGGGACCTTTATGACCAGATCCTCGCCGGACTTTCCGGTGCATCTGCGCTTTCCGCCGGGCTCTCCGGGCTGCGCCTTGTATTTGCGGATGTGCCGGAAATCCACCAGTGTGTTGAGGCCTTCATCCACTTCGAAGATCACGTCCCCGCCTTTGCCGCCGTCGCCTCCGTCGGGACCGCCTGCCGGCACGTATTTCTCTCTTCGGAAAGAGACGTGGCCGTCTCCGCCTTTGCCGCTCATCACGACGATCTTTGCTTTATCTATGAACAAATTCCGTATCTCCTTTACTTTTTAACATGCCGCAATATGCGCAAAGGACTTCAGACAGTGCTTGACGCCTGCCTGAAGTCCTTACAATCATCGGTATTCCCTGCAGATATTACTGCTGTGCCTCTACGGGATGGACAGAAGCTCTCTTCTTGTCCTTACCAACGCGCTCAAAGCGAAGGATGCCGTCGGTCAGAGCATACAGGGTGTCATCGCCGCCGATGCCTACATTAAGGCCGGGGTGGATGCTGGTGCCGCGCTGTCTGTAAAGGATGTTGCCGGCCTTGACGAACTGGCCGTCAGCCTTCTTGGCGCCGAGTCTCTTAGCGTTGGAATCACGGCCGTTCTTGGTGGATCCCATTCCCTTTTTATGGGCAAAGAACTGAAGGTTCAAATTTAACATGACTATACCTCCTTGGTTTCAATTCTCAGATATCTCTCACCGTACTCATTCCGGATCCACTTCAGTCCGTGAATCATGGAATCGATGAGAAGTGATGCTTCATTACTGGGGTCACCCCGGAAGACGCATGTGAGAAGTCCGCCTTCCTCGCTGTCATAATCACATCCGACGTCTTCATGGAGAAGATCCTGCAGACAGTTCACAGTGTTGATGACTATGGCGGAAACGCCCGCGCACACCACATCGCCCTGCGGCCTTACGAGCTTCGCGATCCCTCTTCGGGACGCGTATTCCGCATGTCCGCTGCAGATAAAGGACTTATAGACCCCGTTCTGCTTCGTGATTATAACCGTGACCATTGTTGTCTTACCTGACCAGTCTTATAAGACGCGATCAGCCGTTGATCTTGTCGATCTTAACGCGGGTGTAGAGCTGTCTGTGACCGTTCTTCTTGTGATAGCCGGTCTTTCTCTTGTAGTGATAAACTACAACCTTCTTGCCCTTGCCCTGATCCATAACAGTTCCTGTGACAGTTGCGGATGCGACATCTTCGCCAACCTTCATAGCGTCGCCGCCGATGCAGATTACCTTGTCAAAAGTAACCTCTGTTCCGCTCTCGCCCTCGATCTTCTCGATATCGATGATATCTCCCTCGGAAACTTTGTACTGCTTGCCACCTGTTGCGATAATTGCGTACATTCTTGGTACCTCCTTCTTATAAAAACTCGCTGATTACGGCGTCCCTGTCATGCAGGGCTCTTTCCGTGCTGCTGTTCCTGCAGTACCATACAGCGCAGCACATAAAAAGCCTCATCATGCGGCATACTCAATTAAAATAGCAAAAGCATACATCCCTGTCAAGGATTTTTACATTACTTTTCTATCTTTTATTCTTAATTATTTAATTCTCTTTTTTCTGGCGCCGGGCCAGT
>JAZQCI010000040.1:0-23163 GCA_045546175.1 Lachnospiraceae bacterium
GAAGCGGATCTGCATGCCGCTGCGGTCCACAGTGATTTCCTTGCGTTCCTCGCTGTAGCAGATCGATAGCCCGCCCTTTCCGGCTTCGTCCGTGAACATGTACATATTGACGTCGCCTTTGCGGCAGTCCAGCTCGACTTCTGCCGCGCGCGGCAGCGCGAAGCATCCCGCCTCATTGGCCTCGAACGGAAGCTTTTCATCCCTGAGCTTCTTGAGCTCCGGGAGCGGCTGCTGGATCAGACGTCTTCCTCTGACCGTAAGCTCTCTCGGAAGCGTCAGGCATCCCGCCCAGTCCTCTTCATCTGTCGGATAGGACACGTCCGGCACTCCCATCCACGCGATCAGGATCGCCTTGTCCGCGTCCTGCAGGTTGTTGGCGCAAGCCGCCGCATAGGAATCGAAGCCAAAATCCAGTACATGGAACTGTCCGTCAGGCGTAAAAGTCAATGTCTCCCAATCCATATTGCCGATGATATAGCCGTTGTGATTCTGGCTCTGTCCTCTGCCCGGTATAGTCAGATGCTGCGGGCACAGAAGCAACACATCCCTGCCTCCAATATGCTCCACCGACGGGCACTCCCACATATCGCCAAAAGATTCAAAGCCCAGCACTTTCATCTCTCCCAGGAAGGTCCAGCCATGCTGCAGGTCCTCTGAGGAGTAGATCAGAGCACAGCCCCTCTTGTCCTTTGTCTGGGCACCGATGATCATATAATAGGTGTCGCTTCCCGGAATCTTTATGATCTTAGGGTCTCTCTGGTGCTCTGTGTAGTCAGGATTCGCTCCGAACAGCGGCAGAGGGTATTTCTCCGGCCAGCCGTCGTTCCCAAGCCTGGCAAGGCATGTATAAGCGTGGCGAGTCCAGTCCGCGTCGCGGTGGTTGCCCGTGTAATAAAGGTATATTTTGTCATCAATAGGCATGGCGGATCCGGAGTAGACGCCCTTATTATCATATCCGTCCTCCTGGTCGGGAAGGAGGCAGACGCCCAAATTCTTCCAGGTCACCAGATCCTTCGAAATGATGTGGTACCAGTGCTTGAGTCCGTGCACAGCGCCCCACGGGCACCACTGATAGAATAAGTGCCAGCGGTTGTCATGCCACACGAATCCGTTCGGATCGTTCATCAGGCCTGTCACCGCCTGGTTGTGAAAAGTCTGGCGATATCCGGATTTCGAGATCCTGTCATACAGTTCCTTGAGCTCCTGCGGATCTTTCAAATAGCGATACTTCTCTTCTCTTGTCCATTCCCTCATTCTATTACCCTCCTGAATCTATCCCATTAACGGTCTCCCCCTGATGTCATTTCAAAGATGTAATTCCATTTTACTATACTTTCAGTGTTTAATACTATTCATCATGCTTTTTTTGCCTTCGGCTAATACGGTGGGGGTTGGAATTTCTGGCTGGCGCTTGGCTGGCGTTGGCCTGGTGCTTGGCTGGCACTTGCCTACATCCATCTACGGTTTCAGCATAATCCGATGGTACGCGACGTCTCCCGTGAGTTCAATTTCTTCAGGCACTTCCTTCCCGGAAGTGCTTCCCTGACCAGAAACATCTTCCTTCCCGGAGGTATTTCCCTGACAAGAGACATCTTCCTTTCCGGTGGAGCCTTCCTGACTGGTGCTGCCTCCCTGACTAGTGGAACCTTCCTGCCATTCTTCTCCGGTATCCTCCGGGGGTGCGACTTCCCCTGTGGTCACATAGACTTCATCCGGTTCGTCCATCATTCCTGCAAGGTCTTCCGCGCCGCTCTTGTCTCCGCCTTTATCATTTGCAAAAGGGGATGCACATCCGGCCATACTGAAGGTCATGCCTGCGCAGAGTGCCGCGATCGCGATCCGCTTTCCGGCCGCAGCGCGGGCGGCCAACTGCTTTTCCAGATATTTGAGCTCGCTCTCGCAGCGCGGGCAGGTGCCTTTGCACTTGCCCTGGAACTTGCATTCATGTGTCACATACGGGATATCATTCTCATCCGCTATCTTCTGACGGATCTCCTTAAGGATCCTGCACTTTTTCTTACCCAGCATAACGTCCTCCCGAAAACTGATGAGAGACAGCGGATTATCCTCTGTCTCCAGAATTCACTTTCAAAAGATATCACGGAAAATGTCATCCCGCCTTACGCCAACAGCCGTCTTACATTCGCTCGAACAGTAGCTCATCGGCGAACGGTAGTGCCTTACATCTATTCGCGTAATAATTCATCACTGATCACTGTTGCCCTGCATCCGCTCGCGCAGCAGCTCATCGGCGATGTGCTCAAAGGCCGCCGATTCTCCAGAAGCCCGAAGCATTGATCATCCATGACGGACCGTAAAGGCATCCCATAGGATCATTAGTGCCTGAGCTTTTTTGTTACGGTCATTGTAACAAAACGAGACATCAGCCACAATCCGGAAACAGGTGAAATGAAAAGAAAAGACCGGCTGCATGAATGATTGATGCAAACGGTCTTTTCCATATCAGTTTACAGTGCCGGCGGCAGCGGCATAGAGATTACAGGTCTGACTTTCCAGGTCTGACTTTTATTAATTCATTTTCTTTCCGCAGAAATACACATCCCGCGGCGTGTTATGGCTGAATCCCTCCTGCTCTGCCGTAAGCAGGTCATTGTCGAACACCAGAAAATCCGCATCCTTGCCGGCTTCGATGGACCCCTTGGTGCCCTCGATGCCAAGCTGCTTCGCGCCGTTGATCGTATATCCCAGGATCATTTCTTCGATGCTCATTGTCTGATCCGGGGCCGGGAATCTCCTGATGGTTCTGAAGTTATCCGGAGCCAGGGTCTTATCGTTGATCCAACGCGTCATCCCGACCTCCATGCCGAGGCAGGGGTTCCATTTGAGAAAATCTTCGTAAGTAATATTGTCGCTTGACCAGGCCACGTTGGCGCCGGTGTCCCAGATGGTTTTGCAGCGATACATCTTGTTCGCGCGCTCCTCTCCAAGGATTCCGCGCCATACCTCATAAGGATCTCCGCCAATGCATCCGGAATGCCACCAGATTGTGTAATTGGCATTCACACCCAGCTTTGCGAAGCGGTCCAGATCCGCGTCGTCCTGGATTTCCAGATGCGCACAGGTCACCCGGACACGGAAGCTGTCCCCGAGCTCCTTCCTGGCCAGCTCAACGCCGTCCAGCACGGTGCGTGACGCCTGCTCCCCGACGGTGTGGGCATGGAAATCCAGGCCTTCCTCGTTGAGTATTTTCAGGACTTCGGCCACTTCCTCCGCACTGAAGGTAGTAGCGCCCTTCTTACCGGTATCTTCATAGGGCGTGATCTGGGCAGCCGTTTCGATCCGCAGGGTGCCGTCCATAAAGACCTTAAAGGTATGGACCTTGAGGTGGTCCGTGTTGAACTTACGCCTGAAACGCTTTACCTGCTCCACGACCTCCTTCATTTTTTTCGGATGGGTGAGGGCATAGCTTCCGTCAATATAGACGGGCAGCTTTCCCTTTTTATCCAGTTCACTTAAGCGCTCATAGACCCGCTCGTGAAGCTCCTCGCCCTCCGGCCAGCCTGCGTCAAAGACAGCACTCACACCGGCTTTGACAGAGTAATCGATCCAGCTCTGGAGCGCCGTATCGATCTGCTCGTCCGTCAGAGAGGATAAGCCGTCAAAAAGGAGGTGCCAGCCCGCGGACTCGAAGGCATTTCCGGTCACGTGGCCGTCCTTTCTCACATAATAGCTGAGCTCCGGCACCGGGTCCTCCGTTTCGTCCGTGATCCCGTGCTTTTCAAGTACCCTGGAGTTGACCCAGACACTGTGGCCTTCTCCTTCCAAGATCAGCAGGTCCTTGTCCGGACAGATGGGATCCAGATCGTCCTTTGTGAGCATCTCCCCCTGCAGGTATTTCCGCTCCAGAGCAAACCTGTAGCGCTCTTTTCCGGGATTGCTCTTAATATACCGGTCGATAAAGTCCAGGGCTTCCTGTTTGCTGGAGCATACAATGTATTCTCCCATGTCCATGTATGTAAATCCGATACCTGTCGTCACATGGACATGGCTGTCAATGATACCGGGCATGATGAACTTTCCGCCGAGGTCCGTGACCTCGCCCTCAAAGTCCTTCAGTCCCGCCTCGTCACCTGCATAAATGAATCTTCCGTCCTTCACCGCAAGGGCAGCGGCCTGAGGTTTTTTCCTGTCGGCTGTGAAGATTTTGGCGTTTTTAATAATCAGGTCTGCTTTCATACAAATCTTCCTCCTTTAGATATCCTCAGGTCAGAACAGGTAGTATTTTGTCAGGCCATAGGTCCTCTCCCAATCCACGATCTTTCTCTCAGATTCCTTCTCGGGATGGATATCGAACTCATCCAGGACCATCACCTGCCTGTTCTCCGGATCATAGGGCGGCCAGGTCTTTGCCTTGCCATCCGGAGAAATGTCCGCGCAAAGAGATGGATCGCCGGTCTTTGCAAACTGGACCCACATCTTCCGCACAGTCTTTCCGAAGGTCTCATCAAAGACCCTTCCAAGCTCAGGATCCGTATTCTGATGATCGAAAATGATCTCGAGCTCCACGCCGTGTCCGGGTTCCGCCGTGAAGAAATAGGTGTGGATATTGCCGCCGGCTGCCGCCTGGCTCTCCGAGATTCGGATGACCGGCGCATTAAACCAGAGCTGGTCGAACAGGCGGCACTCGCCCTCGCAGCCTTCACCCTTCACATCTTTGCAGAAGCTCTCGAGCAGGGCCTTCTCCTTCTCCGGCAGCTTGTCGAGCTTTCTCTCCTTCCGGTCGGCAGCCAGCATTTTGATGCCTTCCTCCCCCATCGCAGCCGCGAACCAGTCAAATTCATTCTTGTTGCAGCCGAACATGAGGTCGAGTTCCTTTGCGGCGCCTCCGGCATAAGCCTCATAGGGATCCACGGGAAGCCATTTTCCGTCCCGTTCCGGACATATGCGCAGCCTTACCGCTTCGGATTCGTCCGCGAGCGTCCGGGCATCCACCTTCATCAGGTCGGCAGCGGTCTTGCAGCCGAGGACCTCCATCATGACCTTCGTGCAATCGATCGCCTCTTCCGGAGACCTGGTCAGGGTGGGGGAGCCGCTCTGGGCAATGACCCTCTTAAAGTATGCGTGCGATCCCTGGATGAGCGGAAGCAGGGATACGCTTCCGGCACCGGCAGATTCTCCATAGATCGTCACATTGTCCGGATCTCCGCCGAAGCCCGCAATATTTTCGTGGACCCATTTCAAACCCATGAGCTGGTCCAGGGGGCCCAGGTTCTGCGAATCCGGGAAGGCCCCGCCGTCCGGCAGATGGGACAGATGGAAGTAACCAAAAATACCGAGCCGGTATGCGACCGTGACGACGATGACGTCCGGATTCTCCCGCAGGAAATCATCGCACTCAAACAGGGAAAAGGCCGCCGCGCCGAACTCAAAGGCGCCGCCGTGGATCCACACCATGACCGGCTTTTTCTCTGTGCTCTTATCATCCGCTTTCCAGATGTTCAGATAAAGACAATCCTCCCCCTGATTGATAAGAGTATCTTCCACACCACTGAAATCCTTGTGCTGGCAGGGGCTTTTCCCTTTGTAATACGCCTCGTATACACCGTCATCCGGAACTACGTCCACCGGTGCCTTCCAGCGGTTCTCCCCCACAGGCTGCTCTCCCACGAAGGGGATCCCCCGGTAGACGATGATACCGTCTTCCTTCCTGCCGACAAAGGTACCGTTGACGCATTTGACAGCCAGAGACTTGTCATAACTGCCGTCCGTGATCTTTTTGTTAGCCTTGTACTGCATTCTTCGGTCCTCCTTTCTTGTCCTTGATTTTGTCTGGTTTATGATGCCTGACACCAGGCTCCGGACTCCTCCCGCTTATTGGCGGTTTCTGTGCTGTCCGTTCACCTTTTTCCATTTTATAAACCAGTTCCTGCCCGGACAAGGAGTGTTCCAAAATGTCAACATCCGGGATTGGCGCACCGGATCAGGGAATCGTCAATTTTACGACAGTCCCGCCGCCCTCCCGGGGCAGGATCGTCATTTTTCCTCCGCACATCATCTCCAGCCGCTGCCGGATATTCGTAAGCGCAATGTGCTGGCCGCCGTCAGATGCGGGTTCAAAGCCCGGCCCGTTGTCTGAAACGATGATCTCGCTGCCCGCCCCTGTCTTCCGGGTCTGTATGGAAATGCGGAGCGGATTGGCGTCCGGGTTCATGCCATACTTGATGGCATTCTCCACGACAGGCTGCAGGGTCAGCGGGGGAATGCGAAAACGGGTATGAGGCATGTCGTAATCGACAAGAAGGTTTTCGTCATGCAGCGCCTGCTCCACATTGAGGTAGGCCCGGGTATGTTCCAGCTCCTCTGAAAAGGGAATCGTTTCATCGCTTGCCAGGGCATTCAGATTCCGTTCAAGAAAGGTGTTGAAATCCAGGGTGACCCGCTGAGCCTCGGCAGGATCCTGCTGACAGAGGTAATAGATGTTCATCAGGGTATTGTGGATGAAGTGCGGCCTCATCTGAAGGACCAGAATGCTGGCATGCTGATGGGCGATCTCCCGCTGCTGACGCAGATACTGATCGACCTGGTCTGACAGGATAATGCCGTACATGGAAAGCGCCAGGAACGCAACGCCCATGTTGACAAGCGGAAAGACCTGTACAAAAAGATGAATGATCAAAGCAACTGTCAGGGGGAACAGAGAGATCAGAATGGCAATGAAGAGCTTTTTTGTCAGAGCATTCCGTCTGCGGATCAGGCCTGCCAGGTTGAGCAGCCCGATCATCACCAGAGGGGCAATAGCAAGGGGATAGAGGGGTCCCCTGTGCACATGGCCGTCCGATGTCACGTAATAAATGGAGGAAGTGAACTGGGTGATCACCACCATCAGGAAATACAGCCCATACAGGGCAGATACAGCGGGAAGGAGGCCGCTTTTCTGCCGGTCCTCCCCGCTGCAGTGCAGCAGGTATACCGTCAGCATGGGCAGCGGCAAGGTGGCAAGCAGAGACATCCAGAAATTCGCAAAAGCCTGTAAACCTGCCATGCCCGGAACCTCATAAAAGATATTTTCGATGAGGGCAAAGCATGAATTCAGAAATAGAATGCTGAAGAAGACGATAAAGAAACGTTTGCTCCACCAGTCAATGTCCGGCATAATGACGACGAGTCCCAGTCCCAGCCCCATCAGGAGCAGAGAAGCGCCGCAGAGATAGATGTACAGTGTCCAGATGGTCATTTACCGCTTCCTCCTGTCCAGAAGGGATAACGCAGATGGGCGAGCTGGTCCCGGATCCCCTCAGGCGTCAGCGGCTTTCGCATAAAGCCGCTGGCTCCCGTGCTCCAGGCGTCAAAGGCATACCTCACATATGCAGTGAGAAACACCACATTGGTGCGGGGATTGATCGAAAGCAGGGTGCGGCAAAGATCAAGCCCGCTCATTGTCCCCATCTCGATATCCAGAAACGCCAGCGCGATCCGATTGGCCTCCGCGCACGCAATGGCCTCGGACGGACGGGTGAATCCATAGATCAGGGCGCCCGGCAGAGCCTCCTCCAGGATGGGGAGACACCCTCTGACAATGATCTTGCTGTCGTCCACTAGAATTACATTCGGCGCCTCATTGTGGTCGATCGTGGCGTTCAAAAGGATATTGATGTCCACGTCAAGGGCCCTGGCGATCTGGGCGATCATCCTGTTATCCGGAACACGGGTGCCGCTTTCCCAGCGGTTAATGGCAGACCGCGTTACAAACAGCTGATCCGCCAGCTGCATCTGTGAGATTCCTCTTTCCGTCCTCAGACTTTTCAAGGTCTTTGAAAACACAGTATCGTTCATACTCAAACCGTATCACTTCCTCACATCGGGTCCCGACGCACTGTGCATGCTCCTTATCAGAATCACAGAATCGCGCCGGTTCTTCACTCTAGGCATTAAAAAAGTATAATTCCGCCGAGCTGGCCTTGTCAAACTGACATCACATGTTCACACCCTGTCGAGGGCGTGTATAGTAACAACTTATCAGCAAACAGCCCTGAGGTTATTCCTCAGGGCGTTGTTAAATAGTTTTTTCTGTTCACAGGTTTAGTGTGTGCGCGGTCGGGTATGCCGCGCAGGCTGCACACCCGCGTCAGCAGACTCTCTTGGACGACCCGTTCCCGAGGCGCTCGGCCCAGGACATCATCAGGTCCTCCCGCCTTCCGAAAATATCCTTCTGCATTCCGATGGTATCGTCGAAGACCATCGTCTGGCGGTCGTCTCCCGAGAACTGCTTCCACTCGTATTTGCCGGTGGAGGGGTTGCCCGTCCGGGCGAAGTTGGTCCACATCTCCTTTGCGACGTGGCGGAATTCGCAATCGTCGGTCCCGACGATCTCTCCGCTCCCCATCGGATCCGGTATGCAGGTGTCGAAGAGGTAAGGAATCTCGGCCGCGTGGATCGCGCCAAGCTGAGGGGTCGTCACAGGTTTCCTGATGAAGTACATGTAGGTGTTGCCGCCGGCGGCAGAGTGCCTGATGGCCATATTGGTGTTGCCGGCGCGGAAATTGATGTCGTTGCAGTATTGCTCCAGCCTGCCCCCCTCGCTTTCGTCTGCGAGAGTGGCCATGAACTCGTCGTACATGGCCTTCTCCTGGTCGTTGAGCAGCGCGCGGTCCCTCTTCGCGATCCACCTCAGCGTGTCGAGGAAGCCTTCTTCGCCGCCCTCGGTCGGAACGAAGTACCTGATTTCGTCCAGGTTGGACCCGATCATCATATCGATTCCGGCCCTCTTCTCGTCTCCCCACATCACGTACAGGTCCGCCCGGTCCTCGGGCAGCGTGACGCCGTCGAGGAGCGGGAAGTTAGCAGTTCCGAGAAGGCAGTTCTTGTCAATGGCAGCTGCCTTCGCATAGGCGTCTACAAGCTCCTGGGTGGTGAGTGCCATCAGCTCGTCCATGGTCTGGCAGCCCGTTGCGGTCAGGAAGTTCTGCGTGACGTGGATGCCGTGCTCCATCGTGTCGCAGTAGGCGATGTTGGCGCTCTGGGCGATGATTCTCTTAAAGAGTCCCTCGCTTCCGTCGATGAGCGGGAGGAATGTGGTGCTTGCCGAACCTGCCGACTCGCCGAAAATCGTCACGTTGTCCGGATCGCCGCCGAACCCGGCGATGTTTTTCTGTATCCACCTGAGGGCCTCAAGCTGGTCGAGCAGGCCGAGGTTGCCTGCCTCCTTGAAGTTCTCTCCGCCCGGAACCCGCTCGAAGTTCATGAATCCCATGAAGCCCAGACGGTAGTCGATGGACACGAACAGGATGTCGGGGTACTGTCTGGAGATGCTGGTGAGGTCGTAGAGGGGCGACGCCTGGGACTCAGCGCAGAACCCGCCGCCGTGGATCCACACCATGACCGGCTTTTTGCTGTCATTGCAGCCGGTATTGCAGTATATGTTCAGCACGAGGCAGTCCTCGCCGAACTCCGCCGTTCCCTCCGAGTCGTTCAGAGGCCCGATGGGAACGGATCCGGGCTTGGTCGCGTCATACACACCGTCATCGTCCGCGGCAGGAAGTGCCTTCTGCCAGCGAAGCTTCCCCAGCGGCTGCGTCGCGTAGGGAATGCCCTTCCAGATGATCAGCCCGTCTGTCTCCTTGCCGACGAAGGTACCGTTGTTGCACTTGATTTTGGTATCCATGTTGCTTCTTCCTTCCTTTCTTTCACACTTTCCGACCATGCCGCTCGTCAGAGCGCAGACATCGCCGAAGTTTGTCTATATTGCCAACAGAGCTCAGGATTTCTGCTCGCGCGCGGCGGCGATATCCAAAAGGTAGCCGGGGGTAAAGAACTTGTCCATGAACTGGTAGTAGCCGAGCAGGGGGAGCACGGCCTTGTACTGTTCGGTCAGAAGACCCTTTTTGATACGTATATCACCCGGCCCTGCGATATCCAGGACGTTCTGGTCATCAACAGAGTACGGCTTCCATTCGATCTCGTCTGTCGACGGGTTGCCGCAGCGCGCGAAATTGGTCCACATCTGCTGGGTTGCCGTGTAGATCTCATCGGAGATGTTCGTGCCGTTGAAGAGACTGTTCGTCCCGATGCCGCGAAGGTTGAACACGAACAGGAGCTCCACGGAATGTGCCGCCCCCATATCCGCATCGCTAGACGGGTACGACCAGTAATAGCAGAACGTCTTGTTGAACGCGCTCTGTGCGTCGAGCTGCTGGAGCATGGGGACCCTGAACATGAGATCATCTATGAACTCCGTCTCGACAAGTCCCGGCTCCTGGAACCTGCAGACCCGCCGGAATTCCTCGTAATACTTTTTGTCCTCCTCCTTCAGGTAGGGGACGCCGTCCCCCACGGCGCGCTGAGCGAATATTTTCTGCTCTTCCAGGTTCAGCTGCGGGAACTCGCCCATGAACAGCCTTGCCTCATCGGCTGTGCTGCCTGCCATGATGGTTATGTGCTTTGCATAGCCTTTCCGGTACAGCTCGATGGGTGCCTCGGGGAGCACCTCAGTTCCGTAGTAGGGGCAGGACGTGAACTTACCGACCGCTTCGACATACGCCTTCTGGAGCTCTTCTTCGCTCAGTGCCATGATGTCGTCCATGGTCTTGCAGCCGGTGTACTCGAGCAGCGCCTTCGTCTTGCCCTGTGCGGTTTCGCAGCCGACCGGGAAGGCCAGGCCGGTCGAGCCGCTCTGGGCGATGACCTTCTGGAAATACTGGTTCGCCTCCTTCATGACCGGCAGAATGGAGACCGAGCCGCCGCCGGCGCTCTGCCCGAAGATGGTCACGTTGTCGGGGTCGCCTCCAAAAGCGGCGATGTTCTCGTGCACCCACCTGAGGGCCATGGCCTGGTCGAGCAGGCCGTTGCAGGGCGCTGTCCCGAAGTTTTCGCCGCCCGGCACCGATGAGAAGTCCATGAAGCCGTACATGTTCAGGCGGTAGTTGATGGTCACCAGGATGATGTCGCTATGCGCCTGGACGAGGTTGGCTCCGTTGTAAGAGGTCTGTGAGCCAGAGCCGGCGACATACGCTCCGCCGTGGATCCATACCATGACCGGCTTCTTCTCGGTCTTGTCGTCGGTGTTGACCCAGATGTTCAGGTAGAGGCAGTCCTCGGACTCAATCTTTTGCAGGCAGTCCCCCTGGCTGTGTGCGCCGAAAGCACACTTTCCGTAATACCTGGCCTCAAAGACCCGGTCGCTTTCGTCCACGTACTCCGGCGCCTTGAAGCGGCGCCCGCCCACGGGTGGCTTCGCATAGGGGATGCCCAGCCACGAGGCAATCCCGTACTCCTCGGTTCCGACGAAGGTGCCGTTCACGCACTTCACGGCTTGGGCCTTGTCGTAGTCTCCCGTGATCTCGCTGTTCAGGTAGTCGTAAGGCTCATAAATGGCCAGATCCTTGAATTCCCTTTTCATGTCTCGAACTCCTTTCAGTTCACCTTTTCCCCGCTGAAATACACCTCTGCCGGCATGATGTGACTGAAGCCCGCGTGCTCTGCCGTAAGGAGGTCCTTATCAAAGACCAGGAAATCCGCATCCTTGCCGGCCTCGATGGAGCCCTTCTCTGCCTCAATCCCGAGCTGCTTTGCGCCGTTGATGGTATAACCGAGGATCATTTCCTCAATATTCATTTTTTCGCCCGGAGGATCCAGCGGTCCCTTCGTAGCCTGGCCCTGGGGCGCCTTGGTCTTTTCGCTGATCCAGCGCGTCATTCCGACTTCCATGCCGTAATAAGGGTTCCATGTGGCGAAATTGTCGGCGAAGCTGACGTCGTCACTGGACCAGGTCACGAGTGCTCCGCTGTCCCAGACAGTCTTGGAACGGAACATCTTCCGTGCGCGTTCCTCGCCGATCAGAGCCGGCCAGAAGTCGGAAGGCTCGCATCCGAGGCCCATGTTTCCGTTGTGCCATGCCGGCGTGTAATTGGCGATCACGCCGAGCTTTGCGAAGCGATCAAGATCCGCATCGTCCTGGATCCACATATGCGTCACGGTGACCTTTACGCGGAAAGCATCGCCGAGCTCCTTTCTTGCAAGCTCCACGGCGTCCAGCACAACGTGACCCGAACGCTCGCCGACGCAATGGGCGTGAAGGTCCAGTCCTTCCCTGTTGAGTTCCTTAAGGATCTCAGCGAGCTCCTGCACATTGAAAGTCGTGGCTCCTGAGAGACCCGTGTCCACATAGGGCGTGATCATGGCCGCAGTCTCGATCTTTAATGTGCCGTCCATTAAGATCTTCAGGGTATGGACCTTCAGATGCTCCGTGGTAAACTCGCGGTTGAAACGCTTCGTTTCTTCCAGAGCTTCCTTCACCTTCCTCGGATTTGTGAGAATATAGCATCCGTCCACATAGACCGGGAGCTTACCCCGTCTGTCCATATCGCGCATGACTGCGTACATCCGCTCATGGATATCATTATGCTCCGGGAATCCGGCATCAAAGACAGCGTTTACGCCGTATTCCTTACAGAAAGCGATCCAGCCGTCAACAGCCGCTTCGATCTGTTCAGCGGTCAGGTTCTTCCTTAACTGTTCAAAGAGAAACGGCCAGCCCGTGGATTCAAACGCGTTTCCGGTAATATGCCCGTTTTTGCGGACAAAATAGGCGAGACCGGGTACGGGATCCGGCGTCTTATCCGTAATGCCGTACTGTTCGAGCATTTTGGAGTTCACCCATACGCTGTGCGCTTCTCCCTCCAGGATCACGAGCGGGGTGTCCGGACATATGGCATCCAGGTCCTCCTTTGCGAGCTCCTCTCCGTTCAGAGACGCGCGCTCGAGCATGAACCTGTAAGGATCCAGCCCGGGATTCTTCTTAATATGGTCCGCCATAAAGTCGAGGGCTTCCTTTTTGCTGCCGGCCTTCACGTATACACCCAGGTCCGCGTACACAAAGGCAATTCCAGACGTGATATGGACGTGGCTGTCGATGATTCCGGGCATGACAAATCTGCCTCCGAGATCCGTGACCTCCCCCTCATAGGCCGAAAGCCCGGCTTCATCACCCACATAGATGAATTTACCCCCCTTTACCGCAAATGCGGCCGCCATCGGCTGATTTTTGTCGGATGTAAAAATCTTCGCGTTCCTGAAGATATGGTCAGCGTTCACGTCATTTTCTCCTTTTCCCATTGCGGTGCCGGACCTCTTGTGTCTTGGCAAAACGTATGCTGCAATCTGTTGTAACTGTTTAATTACAATCTCCTCTCATTTTCCCATTTCCCCGACAGCCCTGCAACGGGAGTTGCCAGAATGACAACCTCCTTTCTTTCTTGCTTTCGTAAAGGTATCCGACTATGATTAAAGAAAAGAAAGGCGGCGGATTCCAACTATGAGTACCCTTTTTGCGGACACCTTGAGAAAACTGAGAACAGATAAGGGCATTTCCCAGACCCAGCTTGCAGACCGGATGTTTGTCAATAAAGCTACGATCTCCAGATGGGAAAGCGGCACCCGTCTGCCGGATGCCGCTATGATCACCCGTCTTTCCCGGGTTCTGGATGTAGATGTCAGCACGCTGCTCTTTACAGCAGCCGAAAGCGAGGAATCGCCGAACATTATTATGGTGGACGACAACAAAGCCGTCCTCGCCGACAGCATAAAGGTTCTGGAAAAGGTCATGCCGAATGCCTCGATCACCGGCTTCAACTGGCCGCGGGAGGTGATCGAATATGCGAAAGCGAACCGGATCAACCTTGCCTTTCTGGATATCGAGCTGGGACCGGAAAACGGCCTTGACCTCTGCCGCCAGCTGCTTTCGATCAATCCCTGCACCAGGGTAGTCTATCTGACCGCCTATCCCGAATATTCTCTCGACGCGTGGGACACCGACGCCTGCGGATTCCTGGTAAAGCCGCTGACCCCGGAAAGTGTCCACAGGCAGCTGAAAAAGCTGCACTATTCCTTTTTGACAGGAGGCGCAGACACGTGAACGGCTGGATCGTATACTTAAACTTTTCCATACTCGGCGCCGCTCTCCTGTTAAGTGTGATGGGTCTTTGGTTCACCGTCGTCATCCCCGGAATGGACCGCTGGAGCAGACGTTTTTTCATCAACTACTTTATTGTTTTTATGCTGTGCTGGCTTTCCGCCATCATAGAATCGCTCTTTCAGTCCTATAGCGTTCCGAGCGCGGTATTTCAATTTCTTCTGTTTCTGGAAAACCTCCTGCTCTCCGTTCCGCTGCCCATGCTGACCGTCTTTCTTCTCCGCTCGTCCTCGGAAGATATTCGCTCCGGCAGACTCTTAAAGGCCGTGCTGATTCTCTGCGCTGTCCTGTTTATTGAATTATCATGCTCCGCGACCATCGGCGGCTTCTACCATGTGACACCGGATAACCGGTATTACCGGGAACCGCTGTACCCGCTCCTCCTGCTCCCGGCAGTCGCGGTCCTGCTTTTAAACCTTGCGGGGACGGTAAAACGCCGAAGGCGGCTTTCCCGCAAAGCCTTTTCTGCCTTTCTCTTTGCGCTGCTGCCGATGACGATTGCAATGATCACGCAGCTTTTCATTGATTTCTTCCCGCTTATCAGCATCAGCTACGTTCTCGCCGCACTGGCCATGTACAGCTTCATCCTGTCCGATCAGATCGAAAAGGACCTCTCCCGCCAGCGGAAGATCGCAAGGCAGCAGCAGGAAATTGCCCGGGAGCGCGCCAGCATCATGGCACTCCGGATGCGGCCGCATTTCATCTACAACACCCTCATGAGCATCTACAGTCTCTGCGATCTCGACCCGCAAAAGGCCCGGCAGATCACCCTGGATTTCACCAATTATCTGCGCAGTAATTTTAACGCCGTTGCAAGTGAAAGCACCATTCCGTTTTCCAAGGAGCTCGAGCACACCCGCGCTTATCTTGCCGTGGAGCAGATGCAGTATGATGACATGCTGGCCGTGGAGTATGATACACCCTTTACCCGTTTCCGCCTGCCGCCGCTGACTCTGCAGCCCCTTGTGGAAAACACGGTCAAGCACGGCATGGATCCCTATGCCGGACCGCTATGTGTTTCCATACAGACAAGGCAGACCGGCTCCGGCATAGAGATCACCGTTTCGGACAATGGCCGCGGGTTTGATCCTTCCTCTGAAAGCAAACCGCATACCACGCTTTCAAACATCCGGCAGCGTCTCGAAATGATGTGTGGCGGAAGTCTTGAGATCACGTCAGATGTCGGCAGAGGGACCGTGGTGACGATCACAATTCCCGACATCGGAAAGAGTGAAATTAATGCTCGATAGCATTTTTTTACTCCAGCTTTTCCTCCGGTACGCTGGGATCATAGCCGTTCGTTGTAAAAACTCCCATAGGTTCCGGCATCGGTGGCTGTGGGGATGGATGTGGTATAAGGATATTGCTAAAGTTCACTTTGTCAAGAGGCATGGGTAGGGTGACCACAGTCCACGATCATTTTGGCTGCCTAAAGTCAGTCTTCCACAAATTCCACTTCCATGCTGGCAATCCTGCCCGCCCGGATCTTATCGTTTCTGTAATCGTTGTTTTCTACGAAAAGATACCTGACCAGCGAATCCGCAAATAGCCAAAATAGTACATAAAAGAACTCGAGCGGTATACCGGAAAAAATCTTGTTGATCAGCCCAAGCAGGATTCCTGAGCCGATGGTCCCTATTACCATCCACCAGAAAACTTTCCTGTGATGCCTGTTCTGTGCTTCTGTCTTACCCAGCAGGTAATCCATATCCGACTTAAGAACTTCAGTAATCAGTCTTTTTTCTTCTTCTGAAAATGCAGGTCCATGTATCTCAAGCACAACCGGATATTCCTTTGGAACGCAATCGATAAAATCCAGAAGGTAACCCACAAATTCCGAATCCAGGGACTCACAGCCCTTTATGCTGAATTTGCTGATGATATCGCCAAGTCCTTCAACTTTGCACGGTATATAGGCAATCCCGTTCTCCATTACATCCTTTTGAAGCCTGTGTTCCAAGTGGGACTTCTTATAATAAAACTCTTCTTGCTTTCCGTATTTTTTCAAGTTCAGCGTATCTTCCTCTCTATGCTTTTTTATTCTATCCGGATTTATCCCGTTTGAAAGGGTGCCTGCGGACAAATCTGTTTGAGCATTGCAATCAAGCAGGGCAGCTGAAATCGCGCCCTGCTCGTCCGTGGCCCGGCGTTCGCCGCAAGGCAATAATTTCCTTACTCCGGCTCTGCAATAACATAAAAACGGAGGGGATGGATTCCTGCCGTCCCCTCCTATACTGCCACAATGCGTCATAATCCGCCAGGATCTGGGACATAATTAACTTTCTTTCCGCAAAAATATACATCACGCGGCAGGTTATGGCTGAAGCCCTCCTTCTCTACCGTCAGCAAATCATTGTCAAACAACAGGAAAGTCTGCATCCTTGCCGCCGTTATGAATCCCTTTTTATCCTCGATGCCAAGCTGCTTTGCGACGTGGCGGAACTCGCACTCATCGTCCCCGAAGATCTTTCCGCTTCCCATCGGGTCCGGAAGCACAGTATCGAACAGGTACGGGATCTCAGCCGCATGGATCGCGCCAAGCTCGGGGTCGCTACCGGCTTCTTCATGAAGTACATATAGGTGGTGCCGCCGGCAGCGGAGTGCCGGATGGCCATATTGGTGTTGCCGGCGCGGAAGTTCATGTCGTTGCAGTACTGCTCCAGCCTCTTCACTTCGCTTTCATCAGCGAGGGTAGGCGCATCAGTTGGCTGTGTTTATCATACCCGTTTCGTAAAGTTAATGACATTGCGTATTTCCTGGGTTTCTGATTTTATAGCCTGTCATAAGTTTTTACAGACGCTGTTCAAAATGGTGTAAAAAATGGTGTAAGCGTGAATTGGTTCACTTTGTCAGGTGCTTCCGTGATATGCTTCTTTCTATTTTTCAGAAGTACATCAAATCCATCACGGCTTTCTATCAATTGTACTTTTCACTTTCTGAGATTTTTGTCAAAAAGGTTCCAGACAAAATCTATCTCACGTTCCAGTATCCGGTCTTATTAGAGCCGATACGGGTGATCAACCCCTTTCGTTTAAGAGCTGCAAGAACTCGGGTAATCGTACGTTGGGATTTTCCCGTCTTTACGATCAATTCCGCATTGGTCATCCCTGGCTCATCCCGCAGACAGCACAGTACAGCCTGTTCCAGGTCACTTATATAGTCATTTATCCGGCCATTTTCCTGGCTAGATAATGGCGACTTATTTCGGTCGATCCTTGAAAACTCGATTTTGAAGTCCGTATCGGCATTTTCGTATTTGATTTCAACCCCTGCCGCGTTACAAAGCGAATAGATTTTCCGAATACCGGAGCCAAAGGTCTCAACATCCTTACACAGATAGAGCACCCGGGCGATCGTCTCATTACGCAGGAAAGAATGAATATCGCGGCTTACAAAATCGATCGGTTCAAACTCGTTCGCAAACGATCCGGGATTCACAATGCTGACCCTGTCGGAGAAGATGTCAATTTCGTGCTGAACAGGAAGATCATAGCGGGCGTGGGCAAAACTGTTGATCACAGCCTCTCGCATCGCATCGACCGGAATTTCCGGAATCTCCTTCCGGTGGATCCCGTCGCCCTCCATTTCCACCCGCCAGCGGATATTTTTAACAATATACCCGACAGCAGCGTCAATCAGCTGAAATATGTTGCCTTCCTCTCTGACAATATCCAGAAAAGTATCCTTGTGTTCCGTGGCGAAGACTGCCATTTTCAATACAATAGGATTTCTGCTCGAAAAGAGAACTCTTCCAGCGTTGGTCAGCGCATCACCATTTAAGACTCCAAGCCTTCGCAGGATTGCTTCTTTGTCGTATCCATAATCCGGCATACGCCCGCATTTCACAGCATCCCGGTAGAAGCGCTCCAGTGTTTTGTCATCGGCATCAGATATTATTTCATCGGAGGTCTTGTTTTCCCAGTTCTCGGCGTATTCCTGGCCGACCATGATTTTCCGAAGCTCCGCCGGTGTCAGTTCTCTGTCCTCATCAGCAGTGCGGATATAATACTTTCCAAAGGCAGAATAAGGAACGTCATCACCCTGAAACTCTACGACGATCACTTCATTCCCATCAATTACATCCGTAGTAACTGTAGGGATAATCTGCGGTCGAATTGCCTCGAAAATCTTTCTGGAAACATCGCGTAACGTTGAATCAGTGATCGTAAACCGGACAGGCATACCATCATTTTTCAGGCCAAAATACACCTTTCCCTGGCGATGCTTATTAAGAATGCTGGAAATGGAGACCATGGCTTCATTCAACTCGCCAGTAGTCTTCTTAAACTCAGTATACTCATCTTCCCGCATAGCAGCACCTCCTTTACGTTCCTTATCATATTCTATTTGGCCATATAAATCAATACAAGTGGCCATATATATGGCTACTTAAATGATCAGGATATAAAAAGCGTTGAATCACTTTTTCTTTCGGTTACCACCCCAAAATTCTCCTTGTTAATACTCTGGCAAAGTCTTTTTCTTCCTTGTTTTTACCCTGATCCCTTCTCCCCAAATACTCATCATCCCGGGCGATGGTCGGATCATACCAATCAGCTTTCTTCTGTGCCCACTCTATCCAATCTGGCGTTGCCTCTTGACTACCGCTCTCTACCAGAGCATTTATATAAGCCCGTATATTTGAAGCAATTTGATAATCATCTGCCATGTTTACCAGTTCCTTAGTATGAGCGATTTCCAATTCTTTTCTTCTCCGTATTTCTTCTTGCCTTCTTTTCTCTTCCTCTCGTCTCCGCTGTTCTTCTTCGCGAAGTTCTCTGGCAATCCGATTCTCTTCAGATTTTTCATAAAGCCTAATAAGAATATCACCCAAACGATCTTCGAGTTTTTCCTTTTCAGAATCACGGATGAAATCCCTTTCCCCAAATACTATACGGATTCTGCCATTATATACATAATCATACTGCCGAATACGCGGTTTTGACGCCCATTTGTTACGCTTTATTTCATCCTCGTATTTTATAAGTTCCTGAGCCTCCTTTTTTGTAAGCTCATGTTTTACCTTATCTTCAGACTCCGCTACTTTGATCCTTACAACATCATTTTTGATCTTTACTGATAGATCATCATTTACAGATCCGCCTAGCTTTTCTAAAACAACCTTTTCCACACAACAGAAAAAGCAGCGATCACAGACTCATCCCACAAGGACAAATCTGCTCGCTGCTTTCTTGTCACTCCTGACTTTTTCTGTCGGTGTGCGGTAGGTGGCTATGTCTGGAGCATATCAGTTTTTCCGCTACGGTTTCCAACCCCGTAACTTCCACCAGGCATTACGAGGTTTTCTTCTTCCGTACCTCAACCTGAACCAGACCTGCAAGTTCAAGAACTGTTTTTCTGTATTCTGTTTTACGCTTTTATTGTATCAGACATTGCCAAGAACGCCAGATACTGATTGTACTTGTTTGACATCATCTTCCTGCCAAACGACTCCATAAAGTCGTAATCGGGCTGACCGGCATCGGTCACAGGAAGCATGATACTGGTATGAGCCATTCTGTCTGCATTGAACTTATAGAGATAACCAAATTTCTGTTTCTGCATCAAAATGGTGGTTTTCATAAACAGCAAAACGAATGGATCATCTTCCCGATCTTTTAAGTGAAAGCGCTTCACATCATCGGAAAAGATGCACTCATATGGGTGATAAAAACCAATCACCATACCGTTTCCGTTATAGTTCACGCCGAGAACATTCTTGTCTAACGACTCGTTCTTATCACTGACGAAACGGGCAACACCATTACTGTTATCCAATGCGCCGATGAATGGTCTGTCGCCCGGAGTAGAATCGGCAGCGACCAAACGCTTTCCCGGCAGGATATTGAAAATAGTATCAATACGAAATGACAGCCATTGCCTGGATTTCAGTACCTTACTGTACCCCCCCCTCGTTAGCAATATCTAACCCGAGAGATTTCAACCTTTTCTCTACATAGGTTCGATACTGTTTCCGCTTTGCTACCATCAATTCACGTATAAAATCTTCCATGAACTGAAAATCGGGCTTCCCTTCATCAGTGACGGGAAGCATAACACGCATCTTCTTAATGCGAAGGTCGTTTATCTCGCGATTAAAATTGAAGTTGGAACCTTGCTGTTCCAGAACAGCCGTCAGGAACAAATATATATACTCGTTCGCTTCTTTGCATTCAAGGCTCGTCACATGGTCACTCGCCACAAATGCAAACGGTTCATAGAACGCCGTACCAACACTTCCGCTGTTAGCAAGGCTAATGCAGTTCTTGAATACCCTTGTTCCCGCAGATGCCTCTATATAATCGTCTACGCCGTTATTATTGGCAGTAGAGGACACATAGGGCACTATGCCGGGTATGTGATCTGCATTCTTCAACCTCTTTCCGCGCTGGATATTCTGGAATATCTCAGTAACAGCAAAATCCTTCCACTCCCGGTCATCAAGCCTCATCATCTACGCCACCCCCTGTGAACAGGTATTCCCGGTTCTGCATCACCATGGAGAACTCAAACGACAGATAATCCCCGATAGCCTTCTCAAAGTCGGCCTCGGTCGGTATCTCATCGTTGAAGTAGTAGAAACTGTGCAACCACTCATCATCGGCCTGCGCTGTTGATTCCACACAGAACTTGCTCGGTGCCTCTATCCGACCGAACCAGACATCCAAAAGATGCTGTTTCTTGTCTTTGGCGGAGTCACCCTCCACAAGTCCTACATGAGCCCTGACCTCGTATCCGTCATCCCTGAAGTCAATGAACTTGCAGATCTTATCGGCCGGGTGCGGCTCATGAGCGGTGAACACAGCAATCACGGGGTTCGTTCCGACACCATAGAACGTATCTGTGTTGCAGGTGATCACACCTTCCAGTGTATGGTTTTTCATGATGGACTCTTTGAACTTCTGCTCGTCCTTCGTCTTGCCGGTCATGGAAGATTGCGGAACGATGACCGCAGCCCGCGCTCCCGGCGTCAAGGAGTCAAGCAGATGCTCCACGAAAGACAACTCGTACTGTGACGGGTCTTTCTTCGTCCCCTGAGAGTAGGGCGGGTTCATCATGCCGACCGTGGCTCCCTTCAACTGCACCTGCGCTGTGTTCTGCTTCAGGAAGTCCTGACACCAGATATTGCTGTTCCCATCGTCACGCAAAATCATGTTCGTGCAAGCAATAGCGAACATGTTGCTTTGGAGTTCATACCCGTGCAGCTGCTTCTTGCGGATGTTCTTTTTGGTGGTTTCGGAGTCTGCAGCAGACACCATGTGGTGCATTGCTGCCACCAAAAACCCAGCGGTTCCACAGCAGGGATCCAGCACAATATCACTCGGCTGAACATCCAGCAAATCACAAAACAACTCACATATATGAGCAGGAGTCAGCACGATACCGAGGGTCTGTCCGTCGCCTCCGGAATAACTCATGAACTCCCCGTAAAACCGTCCGATAAAGTCCTCAGATGAAGACCTGGCCTTGATATAATCGAAGACACGCTCCTTCAGGAACTCCGCATAATACTTCAGCGGAGTCTTCCCCAAAGTGTCATCTACTGTATTCAGACGGGCACTGGTGCGGATAATTGCGAACTCGCTCATCAACTTATCACGCTTGGCATCGGGGCCAACATTCGACCGCTTCAAACGCTTCTTGATAGCCTCGTAGATTTTGTCGCCATCCGTGTCGATATCATCCCCTGTAAGAGAGTCAATCGAGAAACTGCCGCTCTTGATTTCATCCAACGCAAGAAGGATACCAGAGACAACCAAAGGCTTGTCCTGGTCCTTCAATGACCCGTATGTACGCAGATATTCATGCAGTTCTGCTGCATCCTGCAATATCTTGGCTGTCGTCTTCTCTTCGGGAGTATCCTCTTTCAGAACCAGCCTCGTATAGTATTCCTGAATGCGTTCCTGATTAAACATCGTGAACGACTCGATAGGCTCCAACTCCATGTAACCTTCCCGGTCATCCACATAGATCGGCGTAATCTTATGATGCTTTGCATCACCAGAAACACCGATTGCGAACACCTTCTTGAACTGGCTCTTCTGTGCGATATGCTTTGCGTAGTAGTACGCACCGTTCACGGCGTAATCCCGCACAGCCTGAACTGACATATCCAGTATGCCCTTATCGGTCAACTTCACCTGTTTATCCGTATCGGCTTTGTCTTCGACCACGAGGACGAAATCCTTCACCACAGCCGTATATTCTGGATAACCAGCATTGCCCGTACCGCTCTTGGAAGCGGTGGACAGGGCTTCGTGTATCTCTTTCACGTCACTGCCTTGTGGTGTAAACTGGATTCCGCATTCATCCAGTTGCGAAGCCACCCACAGGTCAGTCTTTACTTCCTTTTTCGCCATGTATTCTTTACTCCTTCCGCATCAATACTCTTCACGGGCTTTTCGCATCTGGTAGAGCCTAACAGCCTCGTCAATCTCGGCCTCATAGCGCTCTTCTTCGGCTTTCAAAATCGACTCGTCACGCTCCCGGCGCTCTTCCTGATCTTCTTCAATAATCCTGTCTTCAAACGCTTCTTGCTCCTGTGGAGTAAGGTCACGGGCAACATCCGTATTCTTCGCAAGTTCACTTCTCAGATTTGATAAGTTAGTTTTATCTTCGAGTTCCATCTGACTCTCAAGAGAAGATAGTTTTTCATATAACGCGGCAAGATGCAGCGATAAAGTTGAAAAGCGCTGCTGTCCATCAATCAATTCAAGCACTGTGCCGTTCAATGAGCCACTGTGGTTTGATCTACGGTTTTTATCATATTGCTTCCCCTCTCAGACAGTATTTTGGTGATGTGTTCCTCTGTGAATATCAATTATCATGTTTCATTCTTACTGATACTTTTATAGGTGCTTTTCGAGGAATAACCAATCAGTTTGTATCGGATAACAGTGCTCTCAAATGACTAGAACAATACGGCATTATCATTATATCCCCAAATATAATTAGATTCCATTACAACAATTATGGCTCTGCTTAGGTGTCCGTATTTCCGACCAGTATTGAACCAAATCGCCGACCTGTCGGCGATTTG
This sequence comes from Lachnospiraceae bacterium, assembly GCA_045546175.1. GTDB lineage: Bacteria > Bacillota > Clostridia > Lachnospirales > Lachnospiraceae > CAG-791. The sequence continues at coordinate 22,968 of JAZQCI010000040.1, forward strand.
GTTCAATATTCTGTAATTCTTCCTTCGTCATTTTCTCTCTCCATAATACAAGGTACCTTGTATATCACGCTTTTCTTCTCCTGCTCATAAACGGACCATAGTAGTGCATCAACACTTTGTCCGTCGTCCCGTAGATGTTATCCCCCAGGAAATAGTCCCTAAGCTCTTCCACGGCGTTGTTAAATTCTTCAACAGC
>JAZQCI010000041.1:0-16675 GCA_045546175.1 Lachnospiraceae bacterium
GCGGGCCTCCACTGCCTTTCCTGCGGGAAGGACAGCGAGCCTGCTGTATCCGGATAAGGTTGCTTTTCCGTTTGTGGAGAAGAGAAAGACTCCCGCGGCGGAACAGCAAGCTCGGAGATTCAATCTCCGAGAAGCTGACTCTGGACACGCCGTTGGCTGCGGAAGCCGCCCGATACCTTAAGGAAAACTTCAGTGTTGATACAACGGCTTATGATCTGATCATCGGCTATCGGGCGGACGACAGTTATTTTTCTTTTGCGCAGGATTTTCTGGGTGGAGCGATCTCTTATCAGCAGCTGCGCAGAGCCATGTTCCTGGGTGAACTCGGCGAACAGATTGTGCTCGTAAGCCAAAAGGCCTTTTTGGCAATCTCTTATCTTGACTGCGAGGAGGCACTTCGAAGCGAATGGCTCATTAAGAAAAACGAGCGTGACAGACGAGCGCGGGCGGACTATTTACAATCTGACAGGATGAGCTATCGCAGGGGGGAATTGTACATGGTCACTATTTTGGACGAGGCAATCGGGCCGGACGACCCTCGCCTTCAGTGAGGCAAAATAGTGCATGCAGCCCGCACGTCTTGAACGCAGGAGGTCAACCTATGCTTCATTCTTATGACGAACTATATGTCGCAAAAGCGCAGATAGCACTGGCGCAGATGCTGCGCTACGCGGTGGAAGATATGCATCTTGAACTGAATGAATTCTGGGACAGATTTCTGATCTCCGGTGTCGCGGACCTCTTCGGAAAGGGCGACTACCGATTCCTTGTGGGGAAATCGGGGGTGGAGACGGCCTGGGAAGTCATGTGGAGAGTGACGGGAGAGTGGCCGAAGGAGCAGCCTTCGTTCAGCCTTGAGAAGAGTCCGACCTATTGGACCGGCTGGATTTTGGCGTGGTATCAGTGGTACTCGGGGCAGAGCTTTCGGAGGATCAGCGAATTTCTGTCGCCGGAACAGGCGCGGGAGATGTATAATCCCTATCATGAAATGGATCCGATGCAGTTTGCGGACGCAGCGGATGCGATCAGGCGCCGGAAGGAGTCGATGACGCGGCTCAAGAAGTACCGGGAGCGTCTGGGGCTCAGTCAGTCCGAACTTGCGAAGGAGAGCGGCGTCTCGGTCAGAATGATTCAGAACTACGAGCAGCGACAGAAGGACCTCTCCAAAGCGCAGACAAAAACACTCTGGCTTCTGGCCAGAGCGCTCAAGTGTTCCATGGAGGATTTGATGGAATATTAATGTGGAAAAAACGGTTACAAAGGCATACAATTTAGTCAAAATGCGCAATGGAAGTTTCTCTGAGAGGAAACGGCAATGATACTGCAGAGCAAAAGAGTATGGATTCTGAATCAGTGGATGGAAGTACAGGTTGAATTCTCTGCCGAAACAGGGAAGATCACAGGGATTCTTCCGTATGGAGCAAAGCCGGCGGATCTGGACGTCGGCGATCTGCGCGTAGTGCCCGGATTTATTGATGTGCATACACACGGCGCCTATGGGTTTGATACCAGTGACGCCGAAGAGGAGGGGCTGAAACACTGGCTCCAAAATATAGTCGGAGAGGGCGTGACCGGCATTCTCCCCACGACTATTACGCAGTCGGAGGAGGTGCTCACGAAAGCGCTGAAAAATGTGGCGAAAGTGGCGCGGGAACAGAAGGCAGACCGCGCCGCAGTCCCGGGGGCCGAAATTCTGGGCATTCACTTTGAGGGTCCGTATCTGAGCCGCAAATTTAAGGGGGCGCAGCCGGAGGAATTCTGCGTCGCGCCGGACCTCGCGCAGTTCCGGAGATATCTGGCGGCTTCGGATGGACTGATCCGAATCGTCACGCTTGCCTGTGAGCAGGATGAAGGATATCAGATGACAAAGTTCCTGAGTGAGAACGGAATTGTGGCGTCTCTGGGGCACTCGTCGGCCACCTTTGAACAGGCAGCGATGGCGTTTGCGAACGGGGCGAGAAGCGTGACCCACGTCTACAACGGCATGGCGCCCTTCCACCACAGAAATCCCGGTATTCCCGGGGCAGCTTTTCGTTTCAAAGATGTATTCGGGGAGATCATCTGCGACGGCCTTCATTCCGACTGGGCTTCGCTGTACACTTTTTTCACCTGCAAAGGCCCGGACTACGGTGTGATGATCTCGGACGCGCTCAGGTTCAAGGGGCTTCCGGTCGGGACGCAAATGCTGTTCGGCGGGAATCTCGTGGAACTCTGTGAAGACGGAAGCGCGCACCTGGCGGGTACGGAAACACTCGCCGGCTCTACGCTGCGGATCAATGAGGGTCTCAGAAACCTGGTCGAGAAGGCAGGTGTCCCTTGGCAGACGGCGATCAATTCGTGTACTATAAATCCGGCCCGCCTGATCGGACTGGAGAGAAAGAAGGGGTCTGTTCAGGCGGGGAAGGACGCCGATCTTGTGGTCTTAAGAGATGATTATTCGGTGGAGATGACAATTTGCAGGGGAAGTGTGACAAAATGACAGCTAAATTCAGAAAACGACTAATAATATGCCTTATCGCAATGGGCGCTGCATGGCTTGTGATGCTTCTTCTGATGAAGTTTTACGGACTTGCGCCGCTTGGAAACGGTTCCTTTGCCGCGGCAGACTGCAAGATCCAGTATCTTGACTTTTTCAATTACTATAAGGATGTGCTGACGGGTAAAAACCGTATTGGCTATTCGCTCACAAAGGGGCTTGGCGGCAACGGTGTGGGACTGTTCAGCTACTATCTGGCGTCGCCGCTGAATCTCATCATGTACTTTTTTGACGGCACGCAGGCCAATACCGTTATAGACATCCTGATCTTTATCAAAACAGGGCTGGCCGCAGGGGCCTGCGCTTATTTTCTGCAGGCGCGGCTCTATGACCGCCTTTCCCCGTTTTTTACGGTGCTTCTGTCGACCGGATACGGACTGATGCACTATTCTTTTGCGAACGCCAGCAATGTAATGTGGCTGGACGGCATGTTCCTGCTGCCGCTAATGATGCTCGGGACGCATCTTGTCGTGCGAAGGAGGAGTCTCGCTCCTCTGGCGGTGCCCACGGCGCTGTCAATCTTTTCAAACTGGTATACGGGCGGCATCAACTGCCTCTTCTGCATCATCTGGCTCGCCTTTGAATTCTTTGCCGCTGAGCTGGACCCGGAATCCGGACCGACGGTTCCGCAGTCCGACGTGATCGGAGCCGGACGCCGCGGATTCGTCGGAGTGCTCGAGCGCTTCCTGGGAGCCGTCCTGCGCTACGGCGCCGCAATGGTGCTCGGCATTGCCATCAGCGCGGTCCTTTTCCTGCCCTCAATCTCAGCGCTGCAGCTCGGGCGGGGCGCCGAGTTCTATTTTGCATCCCATATGCAGAACGTGTTCAACGGCAACATGCTCAATACCATAACGCAGTACAGGATCGACGGAGCAAGCAGCAAATCTGCTGTTTCTCTCTACTGCGGCAGCCTTGCCGCGATCGGATCCATTTCATTTTTCCTGTCGGGCAGGGTTCGCCTCCGTCAAAAGATCATGGCAGCCGCAGTGTTTGCCTTCACCTTGCTGACTTACTACTGGCAGCCTCTCTTTTTTGCCTTTTCGCTTTTTAAGAGAGTGGACAGCTACTTTTCCCGATACGGCTACATTGGATGCCTGGAGCTGGCATTTTTCGCGGCCCTGTACCTGCAGCACGTATTTCCGTCCCGGGCGGCGGCCGATGAGGAGAGGGCGCGCGGCGGAGAACTCGGAAAGAAGGAGTGCTTCCTGCCGCTTGTGAGCAGTGTCATCTTTTCAGTGCTCCTGTTCGCGGTCGGATTGACGGTGGGCAAGTTTTCGAAGCTGGACATGAAAGGGGCTGTGGAGACCTGCCTCTATATGCTGGTCGCGGGAGCCTGTACCACCTTCCTCCTAGTGCTGCGCGCTTCCGGTGAACAGGGCAGGCGCAGGCTGGCAGCCGGGGCGGCCGCCGCGGTACTGACAGTGATCTCGCTGACAGAGCTCCTGCGGTCGGGCATCGAGGTGGTCCGCTATAACCGCCTCAGAGATGTAGAGAGATATTCCGCTTACGTCAGTGGGACCAGGGAGCAGGTCAGAACATTGAAGGAATATGACGGCGGACTCTATCGCATTTCGCAGATCGGATGGAGAGACCTGGACAAGGATACCATGCACACCGCAAACTATAATGACGCGCTTGCCTATAATTACATGGGCGTCGGCGGGTATACTTCCAGTCCGGAGAACGACCAGATGTATTTGCTGGACCGACTGGGCTACAAGGAAGACAATTCATGCATGAACATCGTCAACACCTCGTTTGTGGCGGCTGATTCGATGCTCGGCGTCCGCTATGTCTTTTCCGATACCGACATCCCGGGCATGCAGAAACTCGAGGAACTCGGGGTTCAGAACAATAGATCGACCTACTATAACCCCAATGCGCTTCCGCTCGCGTTTGTTTACAACGGCGGAAAGCTCCCTGACCACGAGTATCATGATCCTTTCAGCTATCTCGAAGAGATCTGGACGGCTCTTTCCGGGGAGACGGCCAATATTTTCATACCGCTGGAGACAGAAAAGACGACGTCCGGAAACACGATCACCTGGAACGTGAAGGTGCCGGACGGCCATTTCGCGCTGTACGGAAACCTGCTGACGGAGGAGGAGATTCCTTCGACACTTCAGGTGGGATCAGAGCCGCCGGTCGGATATTCGCAGTGGCTCTCCCCGACAGTCTTCACTATTCCGCATAAAGAAGGCGAAAGCGCGGTGAAGGTTACCCTTACCTGTGAAACGGAGTTCGTCGCGGACGATGAAGAGTTCTATGCGCTGGATCTGGACCGCCTGCAGGAACTCTCAGATAAGATCAGCAAGGGCGCGGAAAAAGTCAGCGATCTTTCAATGGAAAACGGGAAGATAAGCTGCAGCGTGACGGCGCAAAAGGGCGAGAAGCTGTTTATGATCATTCCGATGACAATGGGATGGAACACATATGTCAACGGAGAAAGGACGCCGGCCGAAGATTTCGCTTATTGCCTTACGGTAATCCCGCTGGAAGAGGGCGAAAACAGGATTGAGAGGTTTTACCGGGTCCCGAATCTGCGCAGGGGCATCGCCGCGACGGTCGCGGGCATTGTACTTCTGGCGGCCTATGAGGTTGTAATAAACTTCAAGCGGCGCAGCGGCGCGAGCCCCGAATCTAACTGACGCTACCTAAGAAAAAGTGAGGAAATTTAATGAGCGGCAACCGGGAAATAGACGAGATACTCACGGAAATACAGGCGGACGAAAACGTCCAGAAAATGAAACAGTATATTCAGCACGGGAATGTCTCTACTTATGAACACTGCGAAAGCGTGGTGAAGCTGAGCTACAGCATAGACACACGCCTGTCGCTCCACTCGGACCTGAAGGTGCTTTTGACAGGCGCCATGCTTCATGATTTTTATCTCTACGATTGGCACGAGGATGGCGACGGATCGCATCGCCTTCACGGCTTTACGCACGCGAAGAGGGCGTGTGACAATGCAAAAGATTGTTTTGCGATCGATGATGAGACCAGCCATGTCATCTATTCCCATATGTGGCCTCTGAATCCGGAGAGGATTCCCCAGTCGAGGGAGGCGTGGATCGTCTGCCTCGCCGACAAATATGTTTCTCTCAAGGAATCCCTGTTCAGGAGGCATGCCTGATAATGGTGCTGAGCAGATATATTTGTCTGTTTTTTATTTACAGCCTCATAGGCTGGATCTATGAGACGCTTTTTTGCACGATAAAAAGTCCGGGGAATCTGAGGGATGACCGGCGGGATGTGACAGGGGGACGTATCCGCTGACACATTTTGAGCGGAGTGACAGGGGGACGGATCGAGAGACACATTTTGTGTCACTCGATCCGTCCCCTTTGTCACTCCCAAAATGTGTCAGTAGATACGTCCCCCTGACACATCAGTCTTTCTTTTCCACGCGAACCCTTCCCTCATGGAGCCTCTCCGAGAAGAATTCCTTGACGGAACACCCGGCGCGGCCGGAGGACGCGCATGCGCAGGCGCATGCACAGCTCGAAGCGCAAGCGCAGCTGGAAGCACAGGAGGAGGCGCAGGAAGAGCGGGGCCTTGAGCTGCCCGACCGGCGCGATCCGCTGCCGGACCGGCGAGAGCCTCCCGAACGGCGGACAGGAACGTTGATCACGTTTACGTGAATGTAGGTGTTGGGACTGCTGCCATAGCGGTAAGTGCCCGCACGGCTGTAGTTTTTGGGCTTTTCCAGATCTTTTTCTTCGACGATCTCCTTGCTCTTGATCATACTGCGGCCGCAGTAGGGGCACTCGTCCTTGCCTTCCACGCGCCCCGCGCCGCAGCTGGGGCAGGTCTCGTAGTACTCGATCTTGGTGCGGACGATCTTCTTTTTGGTGGCGCCTGCGGAAGCGGTGCCAAAGCCGAGACCTTCGGCGACCCAGCGCACGAATTTCACGATCGCATAGATGGGTATGCCGAAGAAAATAATCAGCACAGCCAGTCCGCCGAGGACAGCAAACAGGTCGTCATCCTCTTCCTCGTTGCCGCCACTTCCCGTCGATCCGCCGCCTTCGGCCTGTCTGTCCGGAGAAAAGGCAAAGGCGTCATTGGGATAAGCCACTGTAATCGTGTAACGCTCGCCTGCCGAGAGGGGAGCCTGGAAGACCAGATAGCCGCCTTCCTGCATGCAGTCCGGCTGCCAGGCGCCGGCCTTGTCCGCGTTCCAGCGGATGATCAGGTCCTTGACTTCGATCCCGTCGAACCAGGCAGGCGTGTAGATGAATGCCGTCTCCCCTTCCGCGAAGCGATCGATCTGGTACATGTGATCCTGGACAAAGGAGTACTCGAAGCTTACCACCTCATCCGCATAGTATTTGCGGTCCAGATAGATGGCCAGCGTCGAGCCCTTGTCCTCGATGCGGCTGATGTTGCTGCTCAGGGCCGTCACGTCGGAGTGGTTCTTGTTGGGAACTCCGATGTCCACCCACTCGAGGGGGCCGTAGGCCTGATCGTCCAGGACCTTCCAGTCTATGTGATAGGTCATGAGCAGGGAAGCATCCTCCTGCACGTCAACGGTGATAATGAAGTGCTCGATCTCATCCGTGGGTCCGGCCGCCTTTACAGTCATGGCAAAAGGAGCGGAAAGCCCCAGGACCAGTGCGAGCACGATCGCTGCGAGGAGCGATATTTTGGCAAAATAGTGCAGTCTTGATTCATTCGTTCTCATCAGCAATACCTCCTCAGAGGGCATTCGCCCGTCATTTCGGCGGAGTAATCGCGCCGGGTCTTGCAAGTCGCGCTGTCCCAGATAACGTTCCAGTTGTCAGTGAGCATATTGCCCAGCGGCTTATCGTCGAGCCAGCTCTGGCAGGGCACCACATTGCCGCCTGGAGTGACAGCCATATTGGAGAGGCAGGCTCCGCAGGACGGAGAAGGGATATTCAGCTCTTCAAAGATCTTATCGTCCAGCCAGCCGGGGGAAGTGAAGGCGATCTCCATGCCGTGCTCATGGCAGTAGGAGACTGCGCCGCGCAGAATCTTTTCCAGCTCTTCACTGCTCAGCTGCAGGGCCTCCGACTCGGGCTGCGCGGCCCCGCCCGTGGTGATCAGGCCCGAGCAGGTCACGTAGATGACGCCGAGCTCGTGCAAGAGCTTCAGGGTCTTCTCATAATCCCGGTTGAGCGTGCACAGCGGAGTGTTGATGCTCACGGAAAGGCCGGCGTCCAGGGCATTTTTGATCCCTGCCAAAGTTTCGTCGTAGCGGTTAGCGCCGACCAGCCGGTTGTGGATCTCGGCGTCAGCCGAGTAGAAAGTGACCTGCACGCTGTCCAGTTCCGCCTGGCGGAGCTTCTTGCAGTAAGCGGGAGTGAGACGGATCCCGTTCGTGTTGAGCCGGGAGATGAACCAGCGGGCGTGCTGAATGAGCTCGATCAGGTCCTCCCGCATTGTGGGCTCGCCTCCCGTGAAGGTCACCTGCGGGATGCCGGCGCTGCGGCAGGCATCCAGGATCCTTTTCCAGTCGGCGGTGGAGAGCTCCTCTTCGCCGGATAGACTCTGCCCGGCGGCGTAGCAGTGGACACATTTCTGGTTGCAGTGCCAGCGTCCGCCCTTGGTCATGGCACTGACCATCAGGTCCATGCGGTGGGGCGCCTGCATGAGGGGCGCGTACTCGCCGATGCTCATGAAATACACATCCGTGGTCACCTCTTCGCGGTAAGCGATCTGGCTGATTGTCGTGTAAATAGTCTGCAGATCGCTCGTGATCCGGTCGAGGGAGTAGAGCGGGAGAATCTGCTTCACGTTGCCGGCCGTGCGCTCCAGAATGCTCTGGATGTCCATCTCACCGATCGCTCTTCCGTCGAAGCGGTTCGTCTCCCGGATGAGCTCTGCCAGCATGACGGCCCAGATGAAGTTCACCGGCAGTATGTCGGTCCCGTTGATGATGGCGACGCTGGGATTCAGAGTGTCCTCCTCTGGCTTTGGGGGGATCAGATGGATGCGGATGGCACCCGGACCGTCGGGATTCAAAGTTGTATGCAAGACTTCACTGAATGCGAAATTCATGTAGGCCTTGAGATTTCGAGCTGTCTTTGTCCATCGGAATAGAAAAGGAATCTTTGCCATTTTATCCTTTCTGCCCTGCAGGCCGGGCCGGCGCTGATAAGTAGAACGGTTACCGAATAGGCGGCCCGCTCTGCGGGCCTTGAATGTATTAGTTTCCGGCTGTCTCGGCCTCCATCTTCGCTTTGAGGGCCTCGGCGTACTGCGCGCCGTCGAGCGGGAGCGTCACTTTTCTTCCCTGCCAGGCGGAGAGGTAGGCGCCGTTAATCATGGACAGTGTGTCCGCTGATCTCGCCGCCATCCAGCATGAGAGCATACTTCTTACCCATGGCGCCGATCCCGATTATGGCGCAGCGAGCGGTTTTAGCGGCATAAGAGTTGGAACTGGATATAGTCACGGGAACCTCCTTTTTGTACAATATGAGTTAGCATTAATATCCTACTTAATTACAACATACCGTTTAATGAAAGGAAAGGTGTTTTAATGAAGAATTTCACTTATTATGTGCCTACGAAGATTCATTTCGGCAAAGGGATGAAGATCCCGGTAACCGCAAAGATGGTTGATAAATTGTCCTGCAGAAAATAGAATATGGTTGATGATGTTTTGCCGCAAGGAGGAAAAAATGGATAATGAAAAAGTTATCAGGGAAGGAATGAAAGAATCGAAGGAGGATACGTTCCATCCGGAAGAACTGACTCCGGAGCAGGAGACACCGGCCGCGCCTGCAGGGGAGGAGTCCCCGGCGGGTGTACAGACAACAGGTGAAGGACAGGCGGTGACACCTGCTGAGGAACCGGCTTCAGTGGGAGGACAGACAGCAGCGACAAGCGCTGAGCCGCCCGCCCAGGAAGAGCCGCCCGTGAGCGTAAAGGAAAAGAAATCTTTCCTGCGCTCGTGCGGAAGCTGGACGGATATAATCCCGATCGCAGCGATGCTGTCGGTCATTCTCACATTGTTCGGAGCGCTCCTGAGTTTTATCCTGGATGAATCGGTTGTCCCGGCGACAGCGATCGGAATGAAGCTGCTCGGCGATGCGGACAGCGTGGAGTTTTTGCTGGAATATTTTGAATTCTACGGAATCTGGATCGCATTCGTGATCGTTATCCTTCTCTTTAAGGATAACTGGCCGATGTGGAAAGCCTTTTTGTACAACCGCCACGGGAATAACCTGAAAGCGATCCTGGCAGGTATCCTGCTCGGTTTTGGCCTGAACGGGACCTGCATCCTTTTGTCCGTCATCATGGGAGATATCAAGCTTTCCTACAGCGGATTTGCTCCGGTACCCTTTTTCGCCTTCCTGATCAGTGTTCTGATTCAGTCCGGCGCGGAAGAAATTATAGATCGGTGCTATCTGTACCAGAAGCTTCGCAGGCGCTACCGCTGGCCGATCATTGCGGTGCTCGTGAATTCGCTGATCTTCATGTCTCTGCATATGGGCAATCCCGGTGTCACGAAGCTGGGCCTTCTTCAGGTTTTCCTGATCGGCGTCCTGTTCTCGCTGATCGTGTATTACTGGGACAGCCTCTGGACGGCGATTTGGGCCCATGCGGCCTGGAACTTCTCCCAGAGTATCGTGTTCGGCCTTCCCAACAGCGGCATCGTGTCCAAGTATTCCGTCTTTAAGCTGGAAGCGGCCTCCGCGCGCGACGGCATCTTCTACAACACGGGATTCGGCGTGGAAGGAAGCCTTGGCGCGAACGTGATGATCGGGGCTGTCATTGTAATTATTCTGATCTACGCACTTGTGACGAAGCGCGGTGAGAGGGCAGATCACTGGGAGGCACTGGAAAAACGCGACGCCGGCAAGAGCCATATCTGGGAAGCGGTCGTTCTGACAGTTATCATGGTGGCCGTTCTCGCAGCCGGTATTATGGGAAGCATGTGGCTCGACAAGCATGCCGACGAGATCCAGCAGATTATCGAAGAGCAGAGCGGTCTGCAGGAGCAGGAAGGCCAGGAGGCAGCGCCCGCACAGGAAGCTGCTCCCAGCCAGGAGGCAGCGCCCGCACAGGAGGCGGCGCCCGCACAGGAAGCGGCTCCCAGCCAGGAGGCGGCGCCCGCACAGGAAGCTGCTCCCAGCCAGGAGGCAGCGCCCGCACAGGAAGCTGCTCCCAGCCAGGAGGCAGCGCCCGCACAGGAGGCGGCGCCCGCACAGGAAGCGGCTCCCGGACAGGAAGCGGCTCCCGGACAGGAAGTCACACCCGGTCAGCCCGGCGGACAGACTCAGGATCTGCAGCCGCAGAATACATGATGGAGGCCTATGGCTATTGAGACTTACGGGGTGCTGCGTTATTGCGGCACCCCGTATTAAATGATTCTCCTTTTTGCGGAGAATGTATTGTATATATATCACGGAAGACTTTCGATAACTCAGAGGGGATGTCCCCCGCCTCTACAGGCGGTGGGGAGTAACAAATTTTCTCAGTGGCGGGTGACAATCCCCAACTGAGTTATATGATGCACACGCGTGCGGAAAGGAAGATGCTGCCAAAGGGCAGCCCGCACGCGGCGCAGCGGCTCGCTCTGCGAGCCTTGAATAAAAATGTTTGGAAAAACAGGTGGTAAATCATGGAAAACAGAATCAGTACAATCCGACATGCATTCTATAAATCCATTCCCGTTATGGCGGGCTATATCGTATTGGGCACCGGCTTCGGGATCCTGATGAACAATGCCGGATACGGCGTCTTATGGACGGCCGCCATGAGCGCGTTCATATACGCCGGCTCCATGCAGTACGTCGGAGTCGGTCTTCTGACGGGCAGTATTTTAGGGAGTCTTCTCGGCGCCGTGCTGCCATTTCCCACAACGGGGATCGAGTTTTCCATGACCGCGCTGTTCATCGCTTCGTTCACGGAGCAGTGGCTGACGACAAAAGATCATATCCCCGCACTCACAGGACTGCTCTCGACGCTCTTGTGCCTTGTGATCTTCGGGCGGCAGAACTTCCTGATCCCGGCCATGCTGTGCATAACACTGGTGCTGACGATTCTGCGCAGAAGAGAGGAGAAGCCGGTATGAGTTCAAATATGAATGCGGCCATTCTTATTGCCGCCATGTCGATCACGACTATATTGCTCCGCTTTTTGCCGTTTCTTGTATTCAAAAAAGAGACGCCGCCCTATATTTCCTATCTTGGGAAGGTACTTCCGCCCGCGATCATCGGCATGCTCGTGATCTACTGTCTGAAGGACGTTACGCCGACGGCAAGCCCCTACGGCATTCCGGAACTGATCGCGGCTGCCTGTGTTGTGATCCTGCAGGTGTGGAAGCGCAATTCGCTGATCAGTATTCTGACCGGTACAGTGATTTATATGATACTGGTCCAAATGGTGTTCTGACTTCGGGCCGGGCGCTCTTTTGTCCCATGGAAAACGGCGCGGAAGTGTGGTAGTGTGGTAATACAGGGGGGATGTCCCCCGCCTCTACAGGCGGGGGGAAGCAACAAACTTTCTCAGTGGCGGGTGAAAATCCCCCACTGAAGTTTACTGATGCACACGCGTGCGGAAAGGAAGATGCTGCCAAAGGGCAGCCCGCACGCGGCGCAGCGGCTCGCTCTGCGAGCCTTGAATACAAAAACAAACGTTGCAGAAAGCAAGGAGAACAAATATGGAATTAATTCAGAGCTTTTCGGTAGATCACAGGTACATAGTGCCCGGCATATTCACAAGCAGGGTGGACCGCCTGGGCGACTACAGCGTCACGACCTATGATATCCGTCTTAAAAGGCCTAACAGGGAGCCGGTCGTTGATGTCGCGGCCATGCATTCTCTGGAACACCTTATCGCGACTTTTCTTCGCAATGATCCCGATTGGAAAGACGAGGTTATTTACTGGGGACCAATGGGGTGTCTGACAGGCTTTTATCTCATACTGAAGGGGAACCGCGCGCCGCAGGAGATCTATGATCTGCTCCTGAGAGCCTTTAAGTCCGTTGATGCCGCGCAGGAGGTGCCCGGTACCGCTCCCGAAAACTGCGGACACTATCAGATGCACAACCTTGCAATGGCGAAGTGGTTTGCAAATGAGTTTGCGCAGTATCTTGAGGAAAATAAGGACAACAGCGCGATCTTTGAGTACCCCAGGACAGAGCGGCTTGTGACGGAAGACGGCCAGCATTTTTACGATTCATAAGCCGAGGCGATTAAGGAGTCTTAAGAGCGGCCGGCAAAAAAGTATTATTAATTATTTGAAATTCATCATTGGGTATTTGCGCAAAAAGTATTAGACTATAGATAGTTCCTTGTTAACTAGTTAACAGATTTTAAAAGGAGAAAAGAGTATGGCATTAGTAACAACAACCGAAATGTTCAAGAAAGCTTACGACGGCGGATATGCGATCGGCGCTTTTAACGTAAACAACATGGAGATCGTCCAGGGTATCACAGAGGCGGCCGGCGAGCTTAACAGCCCTGTAATCCTTCAGGTTTCCAAAGGCGCTCGCGCTTATGCGAATCACACATATCTGGTAAAGCTGGTTGAAGCAGCTGTGATCGAGAACCCTGATATTCCGATCGCTCTTCACCTTGACCACGGCGACAGCTTTGAACTTTGCAAGAGCTGTATCGACGGCGGATTTACTTCTGTTATGATCGACGCTTCTTCCAAGTCTTTTGAGGACAACATCGCGCTGACCAAGCAGGTCGTTGAGTATGCGCATGCCCATGGCGTAGTCGTTGAGGCTGAGCTGGGAACTCTTGAAGGCGTAGAGGATGAGGTTGTTGTTGAGGCAGGAAAAGCCAGCTATACCCGTCCTGAAGAGGTTGAGGAGTTTGTTACCAGAACAGGCTGCGACTCCCTCGCGATCGCGATCGGCACTTCCCACGGCGCTTACAAGTTCAGACCCGAGCAGTGCACACGCAATGCAGACGGCATCCTTGTTCCTCCGCCGCTGCGCTTCGACGTTCTTGAAGAAGTTTCCAAGAGACTGCCCGGCTTCCCGATCGTTCTGCACGGTTCTTCTTCCGTTCCGCAGGAATTCGTAAAGATGGTCAACACCTATGGCGGCAACATGCCCGACGCGATCGGCATTCCGGAGAATGAGCTTCGTCACGCTGCAGAGCTCTCCGTCTGCAAGATCAATATCGACTCCGATATCCGTCTTGCTATGACCGGCAACATCCGCAAGTACTTCGCTGAGCATCCGGATCACTTCGATCCCAGACAGTATCTCAAACCCGCCAGACAGGCTGTCAAGGACATGGTCGCGCACAAGATCGTCAACGTCCTCGGCTCCAACGGCAAGGCCTGAGACCGGCTCAGAGACGCGGCGCCTGCTTAAGGGCGGCCTGCGGTTGAATAGTTGAGTTTGTATTTGAAAACAGAAGCCTTGGCTGCACAATTATGACGCGGCCGAGGCTTCTTGTTTTTGGAGGACGCTGAACAGTTACCAATCGCGAAAGAAAAAGGATTCATTCTTAATACAAGGGGATGTATATTTGCTATAATCATGAGTGAGGATGTTGCTTAATGGAGGATGCTGCTTAATGCCCGGGCGACGCGGCGGCTCGCCTTGCGGACCTTAACAACCACGGAGGAAAAAATGATTGAATTAGCAAAAGCGAAGGATATTTTGGATATGCCCATGACCGCGGAGGTACTAAGGAAATATAAGTATGTCTTCGGGACACTGTATAATACCGATGCATCGGACGACTACACGTTCCAGACAGCTTTCTGTGATTTCTTCAGGCCGATCCAAAGTTTCCCGGAAGATTTTAAGACGAAGTTCTTCAGGTACCTGGAAGATATGAAGAAGATGGACAGTATTTCATTCAGAGATGCTCTGGAAAAGATTTACGAGATCGCTAACAGGTATGAGATGGCGGCTGCCAGTATCCTTGTCAACTGCGTGAACCCAAGATATCCGGCCTGGAATAAGATCATTGCCAATGGCTATTTTGACTTGGATGAGCCGAGCCCGGAAGACGCTTCTCTGGAGAAATGCAGCAAGCTGTATGAGGATTTCGAGGACAAACTGTATGTCTATATGAATTCGCCGGAAGGCGGCGCACTGATCAAAGCGTTTGACGCAAAATTCCCGAACGCGGAGATCTCGAATGTGAGTAAAGTGGCGATCATCTTGTGGCAGGGGGAGATTTGATTATGAAGATTACAGTGATCGGACCGGGAGCCATGGGGCTTCTGTTCGGAGGGAAACTCGCCGCGTGCGCGGATGTATCGCTGGTCGGCAGCAATGTCAGGAATCTTGAAGAGATCAATGCCAAGGGCGTTACCATTAAGCGGGGAGACAGCAGCGTAACGAGAATGGTTCCCGCGTATCGGGGCGGCAGCTGCAGCGAGCCGGCGGATGTCGTGATGCTCTTTACGAAAGCTTATCAGATCCGGGACGTGCTGACGGAAAACCGCGGGCTGATCGGACCGGACACGCTGCTGCTGACGCTGCAGAACGGCGCAGGCCATGACCGCGTGATGCGGGAGTTCGCCGACTCGGCGCATGTGCTGATCGGAACGACCAAGCAGGGAAGTTCGAGGGAGAGCGCATCGGTCATCATCAACAGCGGACTTGGGGAGACCGTGTTCGGCGGCACTGCCGCTGAAGGTGAGCAGGGACCTGACCCGGCCAGAATGGAGGAGCTTCGCGCAGTATTTGAGAAAGCGGGGTTCCCTTGCGCGGTCAGCGATAATATCCGGTTTGAGGTATGGAACAAGCTGATGATCAATGCGTCGGCGAGCGTCCTTTCGGGAGTGCTGCAGGTGGCGCAGGGTTATGTGGCGGAAAATGAGAGCGCCTGGTCGATCTGTCAGGACCTGATCCGCGAGATCTGCCTGGCAGCGGCGGGAGAAGGCGCGATATTTGATCCCGAGGAGCAGATCCTTCGTGTGCGCGAGCACTTGCGGAACGCGCCCGGCGGCTTCACCAGTATCTATTCGGATCTGAAGAACGGAAGAAAGACGGAGGCGGATTTCATCTGCGGTGCGGTAGTGCGCGCGGCGCAGGACCAGGGGCTTCGAGTTCCGGTACAGGAGACGATCCTGCGGCTGGTGCATGCGATGGAAGAGAGATAACACAGGGGGATGTCCCCACTGTGTTATTCGATGCACACGCGTGCGGGAAGGAAGATGCTGCCCTTCGGGCAGCCCGCACGCGGCGCAGAGGCTCGCTTTGCGAGCCTTACTGCAGTGATACGGGGGTTCAGGCGGCAATATAACGGATAAATTTTATGTAAATTTTATTAATTCTTTCGTAAATTATTATCCACAAACCGAGCAATTTCATTTATACTATCGTAATGAAGCAAGATGTTTGCGAATGGAAAGAGGTAGATTTATGAAATTGCCGAGAAGCATTACACTGACAGCTGCAGGTTTGGCACTGGCGGGAATGATCACCGCAGCACAGGCGGTCGGAACACTGGCTGCTGAGAGCACCACACAGGACCGCGCCCTGGAGATCGCACTTGCCGATGCGGGTCTTTCGGAAGAGGATGTGAGCATCGATGAGGTGGATAAGGGAACGGAGCAGAATGCTTCTGTATATGAGATCGATTTCCACACAGACACGAAGGAATATGAGTATGACATCGCATTCGCCGACGGTGAGATCGTGAGTGTGAGCTGGGAACTGATCGACCCTTCGGTGGGCGGCAAACAGATCACTCAGGGGAAGGCGAAGGGCATCGCGCTCGATTACGCCGGCGTCAAAGAAAATAAAGCGAACTTTACGAAATCCAAGAGCGGAACCGAGAACGGAATTCCGGTCTATGAGTTCAAGTTTACAGATGATAAGGCCGAGTACAAATTCGACATCGCCAAGGAAGGCGGAGAGATCCTGAATTATTCCAGGACTGTCCTGAATCCGGCCAGTGTAGGGGGTTCGTCCAAGATGGCGGAGCAGAAGTGAATATAGTAACGCAGAAAGGCAACCCGGGGACGGGTTGCCTTTTTTGTGTCATGGGGTTGTGTCAAGGTTTAAGTCGGAGGCCAAGCGGTCTTAGGAAGACAATCCTTTTGTACAACTCCTTGGCTCACAGAACGACATGGCTACGATCCGACTTGTTCGTCCAAGATGGCGGAGCAGAAGTGAATATAGTAACGCAGAAAGGCAACCCGGGGACGGGTTGCCTTTTTTGTGTCATGGGGTTGTGTCAAGGTTT
>JAZQCI010000042.1:0-7232 GCA_045546175.1 Lachnospiraceae bacterium
GGATTGTTCTTGTAATCCTTATCGATCTTTTTGAGCAGCGCGCTCATAGCAAGAGCTGCGGGTCCGAAGCCGAATCCCTTGAATCCCTGCTGGCTCTTAAGATAGGTATAGAGTGCAAGCTCATTCTCTCCGTTCACTTCAGACTTCTTCATCTGAGGGAACTGTGTGTTGTATTTGAGCGTGCAGAACTGGTGGATCTCTTCGTCAGACTCGGGAGCCTGTCCCGCGAACTGGTTGCAGGGTATATCGATGATCTCGAATCCTCTGTCGTGATACTTCTCGTACATCTTCTCAAGCGCCTCGTACTGAGGAGTAAAACCGCAGCCGGTCGCTGTATTGACGATCAGAAGGACCTTTCCCTTGTAATCGCTCATTGCTACATCTTCGCCTTTTCCATTCTTGATCACATAATCATAAACACCCATGTTCGGCCTCCTTTTTAATTATATAAATTATATAAGGTGATCATTTTTTCTTGTTCAGTTTTATTAAATTATATTTTGCACAATCTATTTTGTCAAGTAGAATTATGAACGTTTTTTTGAAAACCGTTTTACAGCAAAGCCCCCTCCGGACCGCCACGACCGCAATATCACATATCGCACTCGTGCCGGCCCCGAGGGGGCCCGTCAAGTTCCTTATGCCTATCCGAAAATCCTCTCAGCGGATTCCCCGATCCTGCGCCTCTTTAACAAGAAGGTTTATATTCGCCTTCTCGTATTCATTGAAGCGCTCATTCTGGTTGGCGTCAAATTCCTCCGCAGGAATCGTTCCGTTGTACCAGCTCTTGCTCTCGAAGTATCTCTTGAATTCTTCTCCGGTGAATATCCTGCCTTTACGGGCGTAGATCTCATTGAGGGCGAACAGGACTTCCCTGTCGGTGAGACCGGAGATTTCTTCCTCGGAGTAATAGCGGCTGTTGCTGTCCGGCAGGATATAGTCTCCCGAAAGGACCTTCTGCTCCTCTTCCAGCTCTTTTTTGCGCTTGGCTTCCTTCTCATCGATCTCAGCCTGCTTCTCCGCTCTCTCCTCGGCTTTCTTTCTCTCCTCTTCTTCTCTGGCCTTTTCCTCTTCTTCCTGCTTCGCTTTTTGGGCCGCTTCCTCCTCGGCCCGCTTCGCCTCTTCCTCCTGCCGCTTCTTCTCCTTGGCTTCTTCCTCCGCCTTTCGGGCTTCCTCTTCCGCCGCCTTCTTCTCCTCCTGCGTCAGCTCGCCGCTGCCGGCGTTCTCAGACGCCTGCGGAGACCCGTAAAGCCTCTGCGCCTCACCGGTCAGCACGCCGCTGTCGAGAAGAACGAAGAGAAAAGCGATCAGGGAGATCACAACAATGCCTCCCAGGATCACACTGACCACATTTCCTTTTTTCTGCTGCCTGATGTCGGCTTTCTCCTCCCTGTCGATCTCGTCGTTGGGGATATAGTCTCTGTTTCTACCCCTGCGCGGGTCTTTGTCAGTTCGCATAGTCACCTCCGTCAGTTCATAATATCAAAGAGCGAGATCTGGTTGCTCTCGGGAAGATCTCCCAGAAGTCCCATGGCGTGCATCTTCTCCACCACGGTCTTGGGGACCTTGGTCCTGTTCCAAAAATCGTCTCTCGAGATAAAAGGTCCGTCCTTGGCAGCTTCCACCACAGCGTCCGCTGCTTTTTCACCCATTCCGTCGATACTCGTGAGCGACGGCATGATCTTTCCGTCCACGATCTTACAGTTTCTTGATCCCGCTGTAAAAATATCGATCGGCGTAAACTCAATGCCCCTCGCGTACATCTCCCTGACGATCAGGCAGTCGTCGAGCGTGGCAAGCTCTTTGGGCGTGAGCGTATCTTTTCTTTTATTATATTCGTCCATGACTTCCAGCAGATGCGCCTGGCCCTGGCACATGATCTCATAGGAGAAAGCTGAAGCCCTGATGCTGTAATAGGCGGCATAGTAAGCCAGAGGGTGGAATACTTTGCAATAGGCGATTCTCAGCGCCATCATGACATAGGCGGCCGCATGCGCTCTGGGGAACATGTACTTGATCTTCAGGCAGGACTCGATATACCAGTCCGGAACGCCCGCCGCTTCCATGGCTTCCTTCATCTGCGGAGTCAGTCCTTTACCTTTACGGACGGATTCCATCGTCTTAAATGACAATGATTTGTCCATATTCATGCCAATCAGGTAGGACATGATGTCATCACGGGTACAGATCGCCGTCGAAAGCGTAGCTTTGCCGCTCTGGATCAGCGACTGCGCGTTGCCCAGCCACACGTCCGTTCCATGGGACAGACCGGAGATGCGGACCAGCTCCGACATGGTCGTGGGTCTCGTGTCGTCCAGCATGCCGATTACGAATTTGGTGCCGAACTCGGGGATTCCCAGAGAACCTACGTCTATGCCTCCGTTCTGCTCGGGTGTGATCCCGAGCGCCTCGGTAGAACTGAACAGGCTCATGACAGTGGGGTCATCCAGAGGGATGTCCATGGGATCAAGTCCCGTCAGATCCTGCAGCATCCTGATCATGGTGGGATCATCGTGTCCGAGGATATCCAGCTTCAGCAGGTTGTGATCGATGGAGTGATAGTCAAAGTGCGTCGTGATGATATCCGTCGTCATATCGTTGGCCGGATGCTGGACCGGCGTAAAGGTATTGATATCCTCCCCGAGAGGAAGTACTACGATACCACCCGGGTGCTGGCCGGTACTGCGGCGGATTCCCGTGCAGCCCTGCAGCAGGCGCTCGATCTCGCAGTTTCTCTTTGCGACGCCCTTTCTCTCAAAATAATTCTTGACGTAACCGTAAGCGGTCTTATCCGCCACGGTCGCGATGGTACCCGCTTTGAATGTCTGCTCGTGGCCGAAAATGACCTTGGTGTAGGCGTGGGCCTTACTCTGGTATTCGCCCGAGAAGTTCAGGTCGATATCCGGCTCTTTGTCGCCCTTAAATCCGAGGAAAGTCTCGAAGGGAATATCAAATCCGTCCTTTTTCAGGGGCTTTCCGCAGCGCGGGCAGATCCTGGGCGGCATGTCGATCCCGCATCTTCCCGCATAGGCTTTCACTTCCGGCGAGTCGAAGTCGCTGAAGTGGCACTCCGTGCAGTAATAATGCGGCGGAAGCGGATTGACTTCCGTTATGCCCGACATGGTCGCGACAAAAGAGGAACCGACGGATCCTCGCGAACCGACCAGGTAGCCGTCTTCCACGGATTTCCAAACGAGCTTCTGTGCGATGATGTACATGACCGAGTAGCCGTTCTTTATGATGGAACCCAGTTCTCTCTGCAGTCTCTCTTCGACGATGGGCGGCAGCGGATCGCCGTACATGGAATGCGCCTTGTTGTAACAGATCTCGGTCAGCGTCTCGTCGGAATGAGGGATGATCGGAGGGCACTTGTCCGGGCGCACCGGCGAAATGGCGTCGATCATATCCGCGATCTTCCGCGTGTTGGTGATGACCACTTCCTCGGCTTTCTGCGCGCCGAGATAGGAAAACTCCTGCAGCATGTCCTCGGTCGTTCTCAGGTACAGAGGGGCCGGGTCTTCGTCCGACATGCCCATTCCGTCCTGGATGATGCTGCGGTAGATCTCGTCCTCGGGATCCATGAAGTGGACGTCCCCGGTGGCCACAACGGGCTTTCCGAGCTGCTCGCCCAGCTTTACGATCCTTCTGTTGAGATCGAGAAGGTCCTCTTCCGTCTTGATCTGCGGATATCTCCCCTGCATTCTGGGGGACTCCAGAAGGAACCTGTTGTTGTCCCTGGGCTGGATCTGCAGATAGTCATAGAAATCCGCGATGCCTGCCACCGCTTCATCTCCACGCTCCTCGAGGATCGCCTCGAACAGTTCGCCGGAGACGCAGGCGCTTCCGACAAGGATTCCCTCTCTGTGCTTCATCAGCAGACTCTTGGGAATTCTGGGCTTTTTGAAAAAGTATTTGAGGTGGGAATCGCTGATCATGGTATACAGATTCACTCTTCCCGTGTTGTTCTTGGCCAGAAGCACGCAGTGGTGCGTCCGGAGCCTCTTGATGATATCCGGATTGCTGTCGCTTAAGGCGTTCACCTTCTCAAAGGTATCGGCTCCCCTCTCTTCGAGCATCGGAAGGAGCTTGCGGAAAATCCCGGCCGTGCACTCGGCGTCATCCACCGCGCGGTGATGATTTTCCAGGGATACGCCCAACACCTTCGCGACCGCGTCCAGCGTATATTTGGCATGCCCGGGCAGAAGGGCTCTGGAGATACCCAGCGTGTCCACAGTCGTAAACGGGCAATCGTAACCAAGCCTCTTGCAGTTTTCCCGCACGAAGCCGATATCAAATCCGACGTTATGTCCCACCAGGACGCAGCCTTCCGAGAATTCCAGGAAGCGGGGGAGCACCTTTTCGATCGGATCCGCGTCGATGACCATATCGTCAGTGATACTGGTCAGTTGCGTAATCCGGTAAGGGATCGGGATGCCCGGATTGACAAATTCCGAGAAGCGCCCTGTGATCTGGCCGTTCTCTACTTTGACGGCGCCGAATTCGATGATCCTGTTCTTTTCCGGTGAAAAGCCGGTCGTCTCCAGATCGAAAACGACAAACTTCTGCGCGCCGAGCTCGTCTTCCGGCTTCTCGGCCGATCCAAGCTCGACACTCTTCTTGAGATCGTCCACCAGATAGCACTCCACGCCGTAAATGACCTTGAAAAAGTTCTGGGAGTCCACCGGAGGCAGGCCTTCTTCCTTTCTCTTCTTGTTTTCAGAGGACAGGAGCGCCTCGCGGACGTGGTTGGCGTCCGGGAAAGCCTGTACATTTCCGTGATCCGTGATCGCGATAGCCGGCATACCCCAGGCATAGGCTCTTTTGACCAGGTCCTTGCACTCGGACACGCCGTCCATATCGCTCATCTTCGTGTGGCAGTGCAGTTCGACCCTCTTGACCTGGGCGTTGTCCTCTCTCTTCTTCTCGACAGAGGGGATCAACATAATGCCCTGCAGGGAAGAGATGCTGACTTCCTTGTCGAACGTATCGAAGACCGCCGCTCCCTTGACCTTGATCCAGGTACCGGGCCCCAGGGACCCCAGGAGCTCTTCGGAGAGCGGAGTGGGGACGAAAACTTTGCAGTAGATCGAGTCCGTCAGATCCGTCAGAGCGAACTTGACGATCGTCTTGTCGTTCTTGATGTTTCTGCTGCTGTTAGACAGGATCTTGCCGCGGACCACCACTTCGCCGATCTCTCCGACCACATCGCAGATCGGGATGGCGTCCTCGCTGACCTCTCTTCCGTAGAGGACATCGGGATTATTGGACCGCTTGAGGCTGACGACCTTTTTGCCGCCCTGCGCGCCGGCCCCTTTGAACCTGCGCCCGCGCCTGTCCCCATCCGACGAAGAAGGTTTGACACTCTCCTCTTTTTTGACAAAAGAGAGCTTGGGTGCCTCTTCCTCTTTTTTCTCCTGCTGCCGGGCTGCGGCCGTATCCCAGGGAGGGAGCTCTGTCGGTGCGTTCTCGGAGATTGTAAAGGCGGCCTCCGCGCCTTGCAGCGGCACCGCTCTCTCCACTCTCTCAACGGTATTTTTCCTGCGCTGCTCCAGCGATACGGTCAGGGTCGCGGGAACGCCGCACCTCTCGCGGAAGATCCTGTTGAGCGCCTCCTCCAGCGCGAAGGCCAGTTTCCGGCTCAGGCACGTGTCCTCAATGACGATGACGATCCCGCCATCTTCCTTGTAGTCCACTCTGGCTTCCCGGAAGTACAGGCCCATGACATGGGAGAAGCTCGCGATCTCACTGACCAGTGAGTCAAAATATTCCTCCATGAGCCTTCTCGGCGTATACTGGGCACTCAAGGCATAATGCTCGTCGATATAGACCTCCGGGTTCCTCTCGCGAAAGACCTGCCTGGAGATCTCATCCTGCATTCTGTATATGCGCGATTTGTGGATCAGGTGTCCCGAATGCAGGACGACTTTGATCCTGGTGTGCTCCTTATTGGTAGTAAGGCGCTCTATTTCCGTCTCGGTAAAATAATCTCTGAGATCCGTCTTGACCTGCAGAGTCGGAAATACATCAAAAAAAGCTTTCATTCTTCCCCGTTCCTCGTGTAATTTCATTGACGTCAATGAAGTTAGTAATAATTCAAAGCATACTGTCCAGTTCCTGCCTGAGCGCGTCCAGAAGCTCTCCCTCCGGAACCTTGCGGATGATCTTTCCGTGCTTCATAAGCAGTCCTTCTCCGACGCCTCCCGCGATGCCCAGATCCGCTTCTCTGGCCTCGCCTGGTCCGTTGACGGCGCAGCCCATGACCGCCACTTTGATATTCAGCGGATATCCCTGCACCATCGTCTCTACCTGGTTAGCCAGTCCGATCAGGTCTATTTTGGTCCTTCCGCAGGTGGGACATGAGACGACGTCGATTCCGCCTGTTCGAAGGCCCAGTGTGCGCAGGATCTGCTTGCCCGATTTGATCTCTTCTACGGGATCTCCCGTCAGCGAGACGCGGATCGTGTCGCCGATTCCCTGATAGAGGATAACGCCAAGGCCCACTGCCGACTTGATGTTTCCGCTCATGAGCGTTCCCGCCTCCGTGATTCCCACGTGGAGCGGATAATTTGTCTTCTGAGCCAGGATCTCATGGGCGCGGATGCACATCATGACATTGGAAGACTTGATGCTGATCACGATCTGATCATAACCGCAGTCCTCGACCATGGCAACCTTGTCCAGGGCGCTCTCGACGAGTCCTTCTGCTGTGACGCCCCCGTATTTTTCCACCAGGTCTTTCTCCAGGGAGCCGCTGTTGACACCCACCCGGATCGGGACCTGTCTCTCTTTGGCGCAGCGGACCACTTCCTCGATCTTTTCTTTCCCGCCAATGTTGCCGGGGTTGATTCGGATCTTGTCCGCACCGTATTCCATGGCGGCAATCGCCATCTTGTAATCGAAATGAATGTCGGCCACAAGCGGAATACTGATCTCTTTTTTGATCTCGGCGATGGCCTTGGCCGCCTCAATGGTCGGCACTGTGCAGCGGATGATCTCGCAGCCCGCCTGCTCCAACCTGTGGATCTGCTCCACGGTCGCCTTCACGTCCTCCGTCCTGGTATTGGTCATCGACTGGATCAGAATAGGATTTCCGCCTCCGATCAGCCGGTCTCCGATCTTAACAACTCTCGTATGATCTCTGTATGCCATTAGGATATTCCTCCGTTTTTGTACTACTGTTTGTATTGTCTCAGCCAAAGAGCCTGGATATATCGTTGAACATCACGAATACC
>JAZQCI010000043.1:0-16312 GCA_045546175.1 Lachnospiraceae bacterium
GCCAGGTCGCAGTATCCGTGTTCGCGTAATCCGGAGCCTTCTTCTTCTGGACATTGACCAGAACGACCGGAACATCCAGATCCCTTACTGCGGGGAGCATGTTGTAGGAGGTCGCGTAGGTCAGAAGCTGCAGGATCACCAGATCCACATCCGCCGCGCGGAACTTGTCTCCCGCCTTCATGGCCAGTTCCTTGGTCGTGACGATCCCGCCGTCGATGATCTCGACCGTGTCCGGAATGGTCTTCTTAAATGCCTCGTACTGGCCCTCGAACTCCGGAACCAGAGACGGGAACTGGGGCAGATACGCGCCCAGCGCGATGGAGAAAACGCCGATTCTTGCTTTGGTATTTACTAACATTTGGTTACCCTCCTATATTTTGGCAAAATATTGATCGTATTATCGAATCTCTTTAATATCAAAACTCCTGCGGATAGCATCTCTCGCCGCCTGCAGATCCGCGAACTCTCCCGCAGCGATGAACTGCACGATCAGGTTTCCGATGGCGGTTCCCTCCACCGGGCCCGCAAACACGGGAAGCCCGATTGCTTTGGACGTCATCTCATTGAGGTACATATCCTGGCAGCCGCCGCCCACGATGTTGATACTGGTGTAGATCTTGCCGGTCAGCTTGCACAGGTTGAGAATCGCCTCTTTGTAGCAGCGGGACAGGCTCAGGTACACGCACTGCATGATCTCTCCCACTGTCTCGGGAACCTGCTGTCCGCTGATCCTGCAGTACTCCTTGATCGCGTCGATCATACTCTCGGGAGCCAGGAACCGGTCATCATTGGCGTCAACGACCGAGTGGAAATCCGAAGCTCCTCTCGCCGCATCGATCAGGTCCGGGAAACTCCACTGCTTTCCATCTGCGTACTTGCTGGTGCGGCCCGCCACATAGGCGACGCCGTTGAGCTCGCGGCGGATAGACTGGATCATCCACAGTCCCATGATGTTCTTGAGATAGCGGAAGCGGTACCAGGCGCCGCCCTCGTTGGTGAAGTTCTCTTTCCAGGAATCCTCCGTGCAGATGGGCTCTTCGTTCTCCACGCCCAGAAGCGACCACGTGCCGCTGGAGAGATAGACTGCCTTGTCGTCTCTTGCGGGAACCGCCAGGAAAGCGGAGCCCGTGTCGTGGGTCGCGGGAAGGATCACTGTCGCGTCAAATCCGACTTCCTTCTGAATCTCTTCCGTCAGGTTTCCGACCATCGTGCCCGGCACGGACAATTCGCCGAAGAGCTTTTTCGGAAGTCCCAGCATATCGATAAGCTCGTAATCCCAGGTCTTGGAAGCCGCGTAGACCAGGTTCGTGCTGGTCGCGTTCGTATATTCCTGCTTCATGACGCCCGTGAGCTTGTAGTCAAAATAGTCCGGAATCATCAGCATCGTCTCAGCCTGCTCGAGCTCCTCCGGATGTTCTTCCTTCAGGGCCATGAGCTGGTAGATCGTGTTGAAGAGCTGCTTCTGGATGCCGGTGCGCGCGTAAAGTTCCTGCGCGGGAATAATTTTGTCCACCAGCTTGTCGGCTTCTTTGGTGCGGCCGTCTCTGTAGGCGACGGCGTCGCCGACCGGATTTCCGTCCTTGTCGGTCAGGACGAAGTCGACGGCCCAGGTGTCAATGCCGATGGTCTGCGGTATTTTGTCGGCCTCTTTGCAGGCCTTAAGACCTCCGAGAATGCCGCTCCAGAGATTGTCCATATCCCAGCAGTCGTGGCCGTTCTTGTGTACCTGTTTGTTGTCAAAGCGGTACATCTCTTCCAGAACAATTCTGCCGTCCTCGACATGGCCGAGAATGTGGCGGCCGCTGGATGCGCCGATGTCAATCGCAAGATAGTAGTTTGCCATAATAATCCCCTGTAATTCCTATACTGAATGTTTATGTTGTATTTATTCTATCGCTGCGGTTGCAGAATTATTAGGTCGTAATAAAATATAAACAGGGACCTTATTTGCAGTTTATGTATGAGACGCGGCACATGACGCCGCGAAGTGAGGTGAAGGATGCGACAGGATTTGCTCGAAATGCTTAAGAAGATCACGCCGGAGGAGCAGGAACTGCTGGGCGGGAGCAAGGAAATACAAAAAGAGCGCTATACAAACCGCAAGGACTTTGTCGTGGACAGCCGTCTCCTTCTGGAAAAGGGTCGTCTTATCGAGATCCGCCCACATACCAGATTTGCATATTTTCCCAAACACCGCCACAACTACGTGGAGATGGTCTATATGTGCGCCGGAAAAACCACGCACATCATAAACGGAAACAAAGAACTGACTCTTGAGGAGGGAGATCTGCTCTTTCTCAACCAGAATGTCTACCACGAGATCCTGCCGTCCGGCGAAGACGATATTGCTGTAAATTTCATTATCCTGCCGGAATTTTTTGACCGGCCCATCTCCATGGTCGAGCGCGAAAATATTATGCGGGACTTTCTGATCTCCACGCTGGCCGGCGATACAGCCATAAACGATTATCTGTATATACGGACCAAGGGAATCGTTCCGGTGGAAAACCTCCTGGAAAACATGATCTGGACCATCATCGGCCGCCATCCCATGATGGATACGATCAACCAGACCTCTATGGGCCTTCTTCTCATGAACCTGTCAAGATTTGCCGACCAGATCGGCCGGGGCGACCCGCATCAGGAAGAACAGAATCTTATGTTCTCCGTGCTGGATTATATTGATCACCACTATCAGAGCGGGACACTGGCTGAGATCTCGGCCCTCTCCCATCTGCCCACCTACCAGGTGAGCCGGATGCTCAAGAAGAGGACCGGGAAGAATTTTAAGGAACTTCTGCAATTACGAAAACTGCAGCAGGCGGCCTACCTGCTGCAGAACACTACACTCTCTATTGATAGAATCATTGAACATATCGGATACGAGAACAGCAGCTATTTCTACCGCATGTTTCGCGACAAGTACGGCTGCCCGCCCTCTGAGTACAGGCAAAAGCCGGGGCTGTAGGATCCTGTACAAGCTGACAGTTATCAAATATCTAACGCTGCGTGATGTCCCCAGTACACTGCATTCGTGATGGTAGATACGCGGGACGCATCGCCGATGACGCGCACGTAAGGAGCCGTATTCATCAGCGCTTCCACTACATCTGTGCGGGATCTCTGGCCCAGCGCGCAGATGACAGAAGTGCCGGGAACCAGTACTCTCTCGCCTTCCGCGTTCTCGCACCAGATGCCCTCAGAGGTGACCTCCAGTCCCTTGTAGCCGGTGTGTACAGTGACGTACTTGTCGATCTCCTTAAGGAGCAGCGGACGATGACGAACGTTTGCGTCCGGAGCCAGCTGGTCGCGCATCTCGACGAGGTGCACGCGCTTTCCGTCCATTCCGAGGTGGATCGCGCACTCACAGCCTGCGAGGCCGCCTCCGAAGACTACCACGTCATCCGTGACCTTCTCCTTCTCCTTGTAGTAGTTGTTTACTACCACAACGTTGTCGCCGCGAAGTCCGGGGATCGGAGGTACCAGAGGTGTGGAACCGGCTGCAATGATCAGTGCATACGGATTCTCTTTCTCCACATATTCGGGTGTCACTTCTGTATTCAGGCGGATCTCCACGCCTGCCTTTTCCGCCAGCAGCTTGTAGGTGCCGGAAAGCTCATACATCTCATGTTTGAAGGGCAGCGCCTGCTCACTTTTCAAAATACCGCCGACTTCACTCTCTTTCTCACACAGAATGACTTCGTGTCCGCGGCGGGCAGCTGTATATGCGGCGTAGAGTCCACCCGGGCCTGCGCCTGCGACGAGAACCTTCTTGCGATCGCTCTCCTTCACCGGAACGACCTCGATGCCGTCCATCTCGCGGCCGATCAGAGGGTTCACGGTGCAGCGCCTTGTGGAAGTCGCCGCTCTCTCCGCCATGCAAGTGAAGCATCTCAGGCATCGAACGATCTCCTCGTTTCTATTCTCCACGACCTTTCTGGGAAGCTCGGGATCTGCCAGGAGGGCGCGCGCCATGTAGACGATATCCGCCTTGCCGGAGGCGATGATCTCTTCCATCTGCGCGGGGTCATTAAGGCCGCCGATGGTGGAAACGGGCTTACTCACATGCTTTTTGATCTCTGCGGCGAGGTGAACGTTGCAGCCGTGCTCTGTGAACATGGAAGGATGTGTATTGCCAAAAGTCCTCTGATATGTGCCGGCAGAAACATGAATGATATCTACATAGGGCTCAATCTGCTTAGCGATCTCGATGCCGTCTTCAATATCATATCCTTCCGGTACAAGCTCGGAGCCGCTCATACGGAACTCAAGAGGGAAGAAGGGACCGACTGCCTGTCTCACAGCCTTCAGGACCTCCACTGCGAAGCGGCAGCGGTTCTCGACGGATCCGCCATACTCATCCGTGCGATGGTTGAACATAGGGGAGAGGAACTGGTTGATGAGCCAGCCATGTCCTCCGTGGATCATTAACATTTCGAATCCCGCTCTTTTGGCAAGTCCCGCGACATGGCCGTAAGAAGCCACGATCTCATCGATCATGTCCTTGGTAAGCTCACGCACTTCGACGCCGTCCGCTCTGACAGTTGCGGAGGGTCCCCACTGGTGCATGGTCTTCTGCTTGGTTTTATCTGTCATGTAGGTTCCTGCGAACATGCCAGAGTGGGACAGCTCGAGCGAAGGGATCGCGCCATGGCGACGGATCGCGTCCGCTGTATAAGTAGCAGCCGCCAGAGAGTTGAGGATGCTCTCATCCAGATGATATGCGTGGGAGCCGTCCGTTGCCGGGTGGACCATCAGCTCAGATACAGTGACTGCCGCCGCGCCGCCCTTTGCGCGCAGCTCATAAAACGCCGCGGATTTGGGTCCGATACATCCGTCGTTGGTGATATCTGTTCCGCCCATAGGTGCGGAAAACATGCGGTTGCGGAACATGGTTCTTCCGATCGTAATCGGACTACTCAGATGGGGATACTTTCTTTCCATGATTTGAGACTCCTTTCACAAGTCCAGTGAGAAACTGCCTTTAAAGTTTCCTTCATTATAATGGGGCAAATTGCCGCCAATATATTTTGATTTTGCTTTATATATTCCTTTTTTGTCCTATTGTAAAGGGGACATTCTGAACTCCGCCGGTTTATAGAAGTCTCTGTAGGCGCGCGGCGTCATATTAGTATACTTCTTGAATATCTTGCCAAAATAGCTCTGATTGGGAAAGTTTACATATTGCGCGATCTCCGTGAGCCCCATATCCGAGTAGCGCAGCAGGTTGGCCGCTCTCTTCACGCGCTCTTCGTTGATGAAGTCCTGAAGGCACTGCCCCGTCTCTCTCTTAAACAGGCGCGACAGATAGGTCGGACTGATCCCCAGCGCTTCCGCGACTTCCTCCAGATAGATTTTCTCCCTGTAGTGCTTGCGCACATAGTCACGGCTCTGCTCGATATAGCCAGAGACTCTTGGCTTTCTGAGCTTCTCCGCCACCCTGTCGGTCATGTCCTCGATCGCACTGTTGCGGAACTGCAGAAGGTGCGTCTCCGTCTGCGCCGCATCACATTTGCGGATATAATAGCCGCTAATCCGGTACGCGGTCTCCGGCGTCAGGCCGCCCTCGATCGCCGCCCTCGCGCACAGCGCAATGCCTATGATTCCCAGATTCCTTCGATGGCGGATTCCCTCATCGGAGAGTCTCCCGCTGTCTGCATCCATGCGCTCCGCCAGCCGGATCGCATCCTGCGTCCTTCCCTCCCGGATCGCCTGCATAAGGGCCTGTTCCTCGCGGTAACTGTGGCGGAACGCGTCACCGTCATTTTCTTCCTCCTCGCGCAACAGGAATATAGTCTGTTCTTTCTTTTCTCCCTGTGCGCCGTCGGCGATCAGACGATTTAAGCGGAGCAGTTCCTCGTTTTCCACCGGTGCGTTCTCGAGGATTGAATTCACAAGCAGCACCATGTTGCGCACTTCGGGGAGCGTAAAGGAGGGAAGCTCCGGAAGGTCCTCCGAGTCAACGCCAAAATTATGATACATCTGGCGAAGCGCCACCCGCCGAAGTTTCTCATGGCAAATGGGTCCCATGTACAGGATCCCGTCTCCCGCATGCAGCGCGGCAAAATAGCACTTATAGCCGCCGTCCCATATAAAAGGCGCAGTCTGCGCGTTGATCCCGGCGCGCAGAACGCTCCGCAGCACCTCCGACTGCATCAGAGGACTCTCGGCCACCATGTCAAAAAAGGGCGTCAGCAGCCTGTCCGGCGCCTCGTACACCAGGTCGACCTTGATCACTTTTCCCAGAAGCTGAATCTGATTCTCACGCATAGTCAAATTCTCCGCTCTCTACTATCTTTTCTCTGACTTCGTCCGCGCAGGCGATCTTCACGCGGATTTTTCCGTCCTCCGCTTTCACCCAGGAGACCTCCAGATCCCCGGCAGGTGTGTGCACCTTGCCGGATGCGCTGCGCATATAGCCGGCCGCCGGCCTGACACTGATCCTTGAATAACCCGGAGCGGCAGGCCGCACTCCCAGCACCACGGAAGGCAGTTCATACAGAGCCAGCGCGCCCCACGCGTGGCATTCACTGCGCGCGTAGAATTCCGCTTCCACACAGGTCGTGCAATGATTTCGCACCATCTGTCTCCACACATTCCAATATCGGTCCGTGTACTCATAGAGTCCCGTCTGCTCCAGGGCCCTGAACAGGTAATAGCGCATCGCCACGGAACACCCGGCAAATCCCTCTTGTGTGATACTGCGAAGAAGGCACTTTCGCCCCTCTTCGAAGCCAAGCGTCCCGGTCAAAATACCGAACACCTGGCAGTGCTGGCTTCGCTGCGCCGCGGCCGGCCCGTCTGTCAGGAATCCCTCCTCATCCGTGCAAGCCCTGCGAACCGCGCTCTGCACCTGCCGCGCAAGTCTGCGGTCGCGCTCCGCCTGCTCTTTTTCCCCGGCGTATTCCTCGAGCTGCGCCGCTTTCTGCAGTCCCATAATATACAGAAGGCTCTCCATTGTGATCGGCCCCTGCAGTCCCGCCGGCGGCATGCCCGTCGTGTCCATCCATTCCTGCACCCAGTCGATAAAGGACCACAGCTCTCCCTCTCCGTTGACGCCGCCCGTCTTCTTCACCAGACCGGCCAGGGCGCCTTCCCTGATCGTATTCCGGTCAAAATACTGCAAGATCCTCCGGATCACGGGCAGCGCCTCCCGCACTACCTCCCGATCTCCGAAATACATCATATGATCGTGCACCATCAGGATATAGTAGATGGAAAATCCGGGGATCACGTTGACGCATTTGTTGGGATAACTGCAGTTGAGAAGTCCGTCCGGTCTCTGCGCCCGGGCAAATTCCCGGATCGATTTGCGGGCCAGCCGGTCGTTCCCGGATACCGCATAGGTGTAAAGGATCTCCAGTCTGGTGTCCTCCACATACTGCAGCTGCTCATAATAGGGGCAGTCCACATAGGTCTCATGCATGCAGCGGCGGAGGGTCCGCAGGCTGATGTCCCAGACAGGCGCCAATGTCTCATCGGACGTAGTGACTTCTGTTCTCACATCCAGCGGGTAGCCGGTCTCCAGGTATGTGAAAGAATCCGGTATGAGCGCTTCCTCTTGTGTCTCAACAGTCACCTCTATAAAGCGGAACGTCCGGAACCAGAAGGGTTCCAGGCAGGTTTTCGCATCCGCGCCGACGGTGAACTGATCACAGTATCCCTCCAGATGCCCGTTCACGCTGTCGGTCCTGTCCGCTTTGCCCTTCTCCGACTCATAGCATTCGCTGTAAAGGAGCCTGATCCGGGCACCTTTTCCTCCTGAAACACGCAGTTTGGGAAAAGCGCACATCTCTTCGCCGGCATCGAGGACAAATGTCTCTTTGCTGTGAGGCTCCACGCGGCTGACCGGCAGGGAAAAGGAGTGCTCCTTGAGCAGCATCGGCGGAATGGGTCTTTCCGCGAGGTTCTCCGGGCGCAGATAGTCGGGCATCTCCTCTTCGCGCCGCACGATCACCGGCTGCAGAACCCGCTCTTTTCCCGCCTCCCGGTGCAGTTCATGAAACTGCAGAGGCGCGAATCGCTCCTCTTCTCTGATAAAGGAAACCGATCTGTCCACATAGCTCTTCCAGCCCCGTACGACCCTTTCACCGTTTTTGCCGTTCTCCGAAAGGAACTCTAAACCTTCTACATAGAGCCCGGGCGTATCCGAGCTGAACATACTGTGGTTTCCCACATTGGGGTCCTCCGGGTAATGAAGCACCGCAACGGCCGCCGAATGCACGCCGACCGCCTGAAAACTGCCGGGATTAACGGTGTCCAGATAGTGAACCTCGTGATCCCCTTTGGCAGGGCCATACTGCACCGGCTCTCCGTCTATATATAATTTGTAGCGGCAGTCCGCCGTGATCCTGATTCCATCCGTTCCCGCGGCCTTTCCGCTCTTCCCTTGTATTTCTGTATAAAACCAGACAAGCCTCGGGCTCCTGCTGTCCTCCTGCGTCCAATCCGCTGTCCAGATCCATTTTCCGTTTCTTTTTTTATTTATTGCGGTCATTTCAGCCTCCATGTGGCAATCTTCTGCTTTATTAAGATTAGTATAACAGACTTATGCGAAGAAAATACTCTTATTTTGCCTATATTGCTCTTATATTGCCATATAAAGCTCCGCATACCATGCCTGCGGATTCTTCAATTTTTTGCCTTTGAAATCAGCAATATCAGAATAAATCGAGCAAAATATTAATATAAAATGGGTGCTGTATCTAATATAGTAATTACAGTCAGACAATCATCATTCAAGGCTCGCAGAGCGAGCCGCTGCGCCGCGTGCGGGCTGTCCTTCGGACAGCTCCTTCCCTTCCGCACGCGTGTGCATCATTTAATTCAGTGGGGGATTGTCTCCCGTCACTGAATAAGGTTTGTTTCAAACTCACCGCCTGTAGAGGCGGGAGACTTCCCACCTGAGTTAAAACGACAGCAAAGAAACATACCGGCAGTAAAGGCATACTTGCGACACCTGTTGACATCATGCTCGTTTAAAAATAGAGGAGAATTGGAATGAGAGCTTATGATCTAACTGTACAGCATATGACAGATCCGATCGGTATTGATTCCGTGCATCCGCTTCTTTCCTGGAAGTGCGCAGAAGGCGTCCGGCAGAGCGCCTATCAGATTCAGGCCGCCGGCGCGATTGACGATCTGGATGAAAAGAAATTTCTGTGGGAAACCGGCGAAGTGTTATCCGATGAGAGCCTGGACATTGAATACGGTGCTTCACTTGTCTCGGGAGACAGGGTATTCTGGCGCGTCCGACTCTGTGATGAGACCGGCGTCTGGGGGGGCTGGTCCTCAGTCTCTTCCTTTGAGATGGGCCTTTTAAGAGCAGAGGACCGGATCGCGGAATGGATCAATCCGGAGAAGGAGTATGATCCGGAGGAGGAACCGCCGGTCAGCCTTCTCAGAAAAGATTTTCATGTAGAAAAGGGATTTCTGCACGCGAGGCTGTATGTCTCTGCCCTCGGTATGTATGAAGCCTTTTTGAACGGCCGGCGGGTGGGCGATGAAGTCCTTACACCCGGCTTTACGGACATGGACCGCCGCAGGCAGTACCAGACATATGATGTCACGGATCTGCTCCTTGCAGGGGAAAATGCCGCAGGCATTGCACTTGCGGACGGCTGGGCGCGCGGCAGGCTGGGCTTTTCCGGTAAGAGAAACCAGTTCTCCCTGCAGATCGCGGCATGGGCGCAGCTGGTGGTCGATTATCCGGATCACAGGGAAACCGTTCTGATCACCGACACAAGCTGGAAAACAACCAAAAACGGGCCCTGGCGCATGAGCGATCTCAGAGACGGTGAATGGTATGACGCACGGATGGAACTCGACGGCTGGTCGGAAGCGGGCTATGACGACGGAGCGTGGGAAGGCGTTCTCCCCGCTTCCTATGACGGTCTTCTCGATGGCAGGAGCGGCCCGCCTGTTCGTGAGATCCGGCGTATCAAAGGCACTCTTCTTCCCACTCCGGATGGCCGCACAGTCATTGATTTCGGAGAAAATATCGGCGGCTATGTAGAGTTTGCCGTGTCCGGGAAAAGAGGCGACGAAGTATCCCTTGTGCTCGGTGAAGTTCTCGACCGGGACGGGAACTTTACCATGAAGAACTTCCATTTTGAGGGCACGCCCGAGATGCCGATTTACTGCCTGAAGCAGGAGATCCATTACACCCTCTCCGGAAAAGGCCGGGAGAGATACAAGCCCTCCTTCACCTTCATGGGGTTCCGCTATCTTTTGGTCGAGAAATGGCCGGGAGAAGTAGATCCGGAGGATTTTACGGCCATCGTTCTCTGCTCGGATATGAAGAAGACTGTCGCGTTTGAGTGCTCTGAGCCGCTGGTCAACCGTCTCTATGAAAACACACTCAGAAGCCAGACCGGAAATTTCATCGATCTCCCCACCGACTGCCCGCAGAGGGAGAGAATGGGCTGGACCGGGGACGCGCAGATCTTCTGCCGCACCGGGGCGACCAACTACGATGCGCAGGCCTTTTTCGCCAAGTGGCTGCGGGATATGCGCACCTCCCAGAAGGAAGACGGCGCCATTCCCAATACCGTTCCGTTTGAATCCATGCCCGGAGATCCCAATGACAACGGGATGCCCGCCGGCTCCTCCGGCTGGGGCGACGCGGCTGTCATCATCCCCTACAGGCTGTATGGTGTATACGGGGACAAAAGTCTCCTTACAGACAACTATGAAATGATGAAGAAGTGGGTGGACTTCGAGGCGCGCGGCGCCGCGTCAAATGCGGATGGCTCTGACGATCCGGACGAGCGATACATCTGGAACAGCGGTTTTCACTGGGGCGAGTGGCTGGAACCGGGAAAAACACAGGAAGAAGCCATGCGGGAGCCCAAGGACGAGACGGCAACGGCCTATTTTGCCCGATCCGCTTCCATGTTGTCCGAGATCGCATCCATCCTGGGAAAGCGCGAAGACGCCAAAAGATACGGAGAACTTGCGGAAAAAGTGAAGGCGGCCTATATACACAGGTTTACGCGCGGGGGCCGGATCGAGGGCGGTTCCCGTCAGTGTCTCTACGTCCGCCCTCTCGCCCTTGATCTGCTTCCCGAGGAGGCGAAACAGGCGGCGGCAGACGAGCTTGACCGCATTGTCCGTGAGAACGGGTACAAAATAGGAACCGGCTTTTTGTCCACTCCTTTCCTGTGCGAAGTCCTGACAAGAGGCGGCCACCTGGACACGGCATACAAAATGCTGCTTAATAAGGAGATTCCGGGCTGGCTGTACCCGGTGACGAGAGGCGCCACCACGATCTGGGAAACCTGGGAGGGATACGATCCGAACGGAGATCCGTTCGCCTCCCACAACCACTACGCGTTCGGCGCTGTCATGGAATGGGTCTACCGGTATATGGTCGGAATCGATACCTGCAGTGATTCGCCCGGCTACAAGCACTTTGTGATCTGCCCCTGTCCCGGCGGCGGAATCCGCTATGCATGGGCGGAACTGGATACTGTGCGGGGCCGCATCGCATGTAAGTGGGTTCTCGAGGGGAACCGGTTCGAACTTACCTTCACGGTCCCGGCCAATACTACCGCGGAAATCCGGCTTCCGAATGCGGTCACTGCTGTCCGCGATTCCGGCGGACTCTGCTTCCACAGAGAGGACAATGCACTCTGCGCCGAAGCAGAAGCCGGAGAATACCGCATTGTGTGCAGTACCGATGCCGCGGCGGAATGATGTAATAAGAAAAGGATCCTCAGAAGCAGCAATAAAAGACCAAAACAGATAAAATAAGAATATATTCAGCAGTCACTTTCTTATACACTTATTACAACGAAAAACAAACAAGAACGGAGACCGCTCAAATGACCATGACAGAACACAAAGACAAAACCCGATTTTTCGGCGTAGGCGAGCCGCTGATCCAGAGACAGCGCGACCAGGGAATCGATCCCTCCGCCTGCATGGACCTGGTAAATGGGCTGGGATGCACGGCCTATCGCTCCTGGATACATATCACGGAAATACTGAAAGATCCGCAGACGCCCAATCCCGAAGCCGTCGCGCAGCACAAGAGACTTCTTGACAGAGCTGCGCAACTGGATATCGAAGTCACCGGCATGAGCCACGAGTGGTTCCTCCCGGAAGGCTGTAAGCAGCGCATGGGACATGCGATGCCTGAGCGGGACCTGACGCCGGGAAGCCTTTACATGCAGGCGCTGGAAATGCTGGAGCAGTCCTGGTGCACTATGGCCTCTCTCTTCCCGCAGGTAAAGATCTGGGAAGTCGGCAATGAGTGGAACCTGAACGCGTTCCTTCACCCCGACGGATTTCTGGATACGGACATGTCCAAGCCCTTTACGCCGGATGAAAAATACGATATCGCGGTGGATATGATGTATTTTGCCGCCAGAGGAATCCGCAAGGGAAATCCGGAAGCTAAAGTCGCTTCTTTCTCACCCGCGCTCTCGACCGAGGGCCTGGGCGGCGGACTCCCCTATTTCTTTCCCGTCATGTACGGCGTCGCATGGGCTCTGGATCAGGTTTACAGCCGCATCGCTTCCGGCAGGTTCTGGTCCGTGAAGACCGATGACTATTTTGACCTGGTCGCGTGGCATCCTTACGTGTTCACAACTAGAGATGTGCCGGATTATGAGCTGTTCATGGACGTGGAAGAACCCGACACCCTCTGGAGAGACTTTAATGACGCCGCTTACCGGGTCATGAAAAGATACGGGGACGCAGACAAGCAGGTGCTCCTGACAGAGACAGGTTTTACCGACTGCGGCAATCCCGAGTGGGAAAAGCGCTACGCAGCTTATAATCAGAAGATCCTCCGCTTAGCGATGGAGATGCCCTATGTGCGGACGCTCCACAACTTCCGCCTTCTCAATGAGAACGCGATGCTGCAGCGCGCGGGGATCGAGGACAACCAGATCGGCGGGCTGACAGAAGTCTATTTCGGGCTCTTTACAGATCCCGAAGAAGGGTGCAGGCCCCGCCTGCGGGCAAGGGCCATTCAGGAAATGACCGGCGCTGCGCAAGACCTGGAAGCGCTTGGACGGAGAGTTTCTGAAACGATGAAGAAATAAACAGATCAATCAGTTTCAAAATAGGGAGGGTAATCATGAATCAGCATATCGCAAACACGACACTCGGCAAGGTACAGGGCTATGAGAGAAACGGCATGATCGAGTATCTGGGAATTCCGTACGCGGAAGCGCCCGTGGGACCGCTTCGCTTCAAGAGATCGATCCCCCACACGCCCTGGACCGATGTCTATGAGGCAAAAGAGTACGGCCCTGCGCCGATCCAGTATAACAACGGCGTAGTCATCGGCGACGAGGACTGCCTCACTGTCAACGTGCAACGCCCGCTGGAGGGCGAGAAACTCCCCGTGTTCGTCTACATTTTCGGCGGCGGCTACAACACCGGCTACTCTGCCGATGAGATGTACCGCGGCGACGCATTCGCGAAGGACGGGATTGTCTTCTTCTCCTTCAATTACAGGACCAACGTGCTTGGGTTTTATGATTTCACAACCTACCCCGGCTGTGAGGATTTTGACTCCAACTGCGGGCTGTCCGACCAGATCCTGGCGCTCAACTGGATCCACGACAACGCGGCCGCTTTCGGCGGAGATCCGGACAGGATCACGATCTGCGGCGAGTCGGCCGGCGGCGCGTCTGTTGTAAACATGCTGGCCTGCCCCGGCGTGAAGGGAACCTTCCAGCAGGCGATCGTGGAGAGCGCTCTGCCCAACTGCATGATGACCCATCAGACGGCCAGAGAGAATATTGATCTCTTCCTGGAGGGCATGAACTGGACCGAGAAGGATCTTCCGCTCCTTCGCGTCATGGATCCCCGCCTCTTCCTCGTCGGAAATGAGTATGTGGCCGCCCATCACCAGTACAAGAATCCCGGCATGTTCCTGCCCGGCCCCATTCAGGATGACCTGATGCCCGTCCGTCCCATTGATGCGATCAGAGGCGGCGCCGCAGAGGGGATCCGCCTGATCATCGGCAGCAACATGCATGAGGGCACCATGTTCGTACATCCCGAGAACACAGGCTTCCCCAACAGCTGGACCATGATCACACAAATGTTGGAGAAGAACGGCCATGCCGACGCGCTTCCCGCTATCGTGAAGTTCTATCACCCTTCCGGAAATGATTCCTTCAAGGTATTTACGGACAGCGCCAGGTCCCTGGCCTCCGCCACGCCGCCTCTGAAGGGCGATGTGCGCCAGCTCGGCGGCGATCCTTTCATCCGCTTTGCGACAGACTACGCCTTCGAGATGCCCGCTGTCAAAGTGGCGACGGCCCAGAAACAGTACACACCGGATGTCTGGATGTACCGCTATGAGCTGATCACCAAATCCGGCATCGAAACAGGCTGGAAGGCCTCTCATGCATTCGAGCTTCCCGCTGTCTTCTGCAACAAAGACCACGAGTTCAGCCACTTTGTCTTCGACGGGGAGCCGGACGAGCTCTTTGACAGGCTCGCGGAGCAGATCCACGGCCGCTGGGTGAACTTCGTAAAGACCGGCGAGCCGGCACTCTCAGGAGCCGCATTGGATTGGCCCCGCTTTGAAGGCGCAAACTCCCCCGTCATGATCTTTGACAGGGACAGCGCTGCCGAGCAGCTGGACCGCAGGCATCTGATGGAGACCTGGGGCGATATGCGGTTCTATGAGAACTGATCCTGTTTTTCAGGGTGAACGTAACTATTCAAGCACTTCGAAGTTAGAGCAATATTTTGACAAAACAAGCAATATAAGGATATAGAGCGCGCTTTCCTATTGCTATCATGAGTACATAAAGAAAAGAGATCTCAGTAATTAAAAAGTAAAGCATCAAAAAATGTATAGGAGGAAATAAAAATGCTTACGACAAAACATGACGATCCCAATGGCAAGCTCGGATGGGGAGAGCGCTTAGCGTACGGCTCCGGCGGTTTCGCGTTCAATATGATCAACGGAATCATCGGTTCCTTCCTGACCATTTACTTCACTTCGGCGGCAGGCCTCAACGCCGGCATCATCGCCACGATCCTCGCAGTCTCCAAGGTCTTCGACGGTATCTCCGATCTGATCATGGGACGCCTGGTTGACAACACAAATACCAAGATGGGCAAAGCGAGAGTCTGGCTCCTGCGGATGTGCATTCCCTTCGCCGTATCCACGATGCTTCTGTTCTATGTTCCGGCAGGTTTCCCGGACATGGTCAAGTATGTATACGTTTTCCTGATCTACAATATCTGCAACGCCGTCTGCCTGACCGGTATGCTGGTTCCCTTCTACTCCATGGTAGGCCTGATCACAGCGGATTCCTATGAGCGCGGACTTCTGGGCAACATCCAGCAGATCTTCCAGACACTGGGCAACGTATTCGTAAACTCCACCTTCGTTATTCTGCTGACTAAGTTCTCTGAGAACCCCAACACGATCTACACGCAGAGAGCTTTCACGATCACGCTGGCTATCTACTGCGCACTGATGGTTGTCGTCTCCCTGTTCTGCGTCTTCAACACCAAGGAGCGCGTGAAACTCGGCGCAGCTGCACAGGCAGAGGCAGAGAATACCGTCAAAAAAGAAGAAAAGAATGAGAACGTCATGGAGACCATCAAGGCACTCCTCTCCAATAAGTACTGGCTGCTTCTGACACTCGGCAACTTCGTGGTATTCGCGATCATCATCTTCTATGCAATGGGTACGGTCTTCTTCAGCCAGTATGTACTCTATGACATGAGCCAGTACGGTATGCTCGCCAATGCGATCTCCGTCGCGCAGTTCGCGATTATGTTCGTGACACCTGTCCTGATGACGAAGATCTCCAAGGAAAAGATCTACACATTCGGTATGCTGGTCATGGCGATCGGCTTCGCCGGATCCGGAATGTTCACGGCTCCCTCTCTGCTCATCCTCAGCAATGTCCTCAAGGGCATCGGCGTAGGTCTCGCAGGCGGTATGGCACTCGGCATGGTCGCTGACACTGTCACCTACGGAAAACTCAAGACCGGAATCGACACCGTCGGTATGGGCAACGCAGGTATCTCCGCAGCCCAGAAGATCGGTCTCGGCCTCGGACAGGCCATCTTCGGATGGGTCCTTGCGGCAGCGGGCCTCGATGCGGCACTGGATGCCCAGGGCATTCCTCAGCCCGAATCCGTATCCACAGCCATCAAGTTCCTGTACGGCTGGGTACCCGCGATCATGGCAGCGGCAATGTTCGTACTCTTCCTTCTCTTCTATCACTGCGAGAGAGATATCAAGAAGCTTGAGGCACAGCAGTAATATCAACGTACCGAGGTGACTCGGTTCATATGCTCATAAAAAAGACCATCTGGATTC
>JAZQCI010000044.1:0-2835 GCA_045546175.1 Lachnospiraceae bacterium
CAGCCCAGGAGGAACTGATTTCCAGGGATGATCTGAAGAACCTGCTGGAGATGGTGATGTCACAGGAAGGAGCCGGTAAGTCCCTGGCCCTCACTCCGGAAGGAAACCTGACACTGGTGGATGACGTTGGTAAGACGAACGGAGCGGGAAAACAGTTTGTCACGATGGTTACGAAGAACGGGAATTACTTTTACCTGGTCATCGACCGCGACGATAAGGGCGAAAGCACCGTGCATTTCCTTAATCAGGTGGATGAAAGAGACCTCTTCTCCCTGATGGATGAAGATGAAGCGGCAGCCATGAAGGAGGAACTGGCGGCAGAGGAAGCGGCAAAGGAGGCGGCGGAAAATCCTCCGATTGCCACTCCATCTGAAACGGAAACCGAAGTGCAGGAGCCTGAGAAAAAGCCTGCAGGCAGCATGCTTCCGGCACTGATCGTCCTCATTCTGGTCCTCGGCGGAGGTGGAGCCTTCTTCTTCCTCCAGCTGACAAAGAAAAAGAAAGCGGAAGCGGTCAGACCGGATCCGGATGCGGATTACGAGGAAGAGGATGACAGTGACTTTGACTATCCCATGAATGATGAGGATACCGGATCTGATGAAACCGGCGAAGATGACAGCGATTACTATGACGAGTCCGGGGACAACGAGCCTGTCTGACAAAAAAGGACATTGGCGCTGAAAGAAATGGATCAGTCATGAACGTCCGGGCAGGGACTTTTCCCTGCCCGGGGAAAGGAGCAGCAATGGAAAAGCAGGAAATGACGATTGAGGAACTCAGGGAGTATATAAAAACACTTCCTGATAACGTGATCGTCCGGGTAACGGTGATGGAGGGAGACGATGGCAGCTCAGAGCGGGAAGCAATATGAACTGAAGGAAGTGGTCCTTCGGCTGGCGGAAGGGCGGAGCCTGTATTCTGACCAGGCAATCTCCAATGCTGATGCAGCCGTCGATGTGATGCGGAAGGAACTGATGCAGCAGGATAGGGAAGTACTTTGTGTGGTCAACCTGAATGCAAAGATGAAGCCGATCAACTTCAATATCGTGAGTGTCGGAAATCTGACCCAGACGGTCGCAGATATCCCGTTTATCACAAAAAGTGCAATCTGTTCTGGAGCGGCGTCCACAATCCTTCTTCATACGCATCCAAGTGGCGATCCGACCCCGAGCAGGGAGGATGTGGAACTCACAAAACGTGTTGTAGAAGCCGGGAAACTGATCGGGATCAGCTGCGTAGACCATGTGATTGTCGGATGCGGCACCGGACACACCTTCAGCATGAGGGAACAGGGCACGGTGGATTTTGATCCGACATACCGAGGTGTTGCAGCGGAAAGCATTATGAACGTTGCCGAAGAAAGAGGCAGTTATCATGGAAAGGAGCAGAACATGGAAAACAGGACGGAAAAGAAGATGGAGGAAATCAGCATCAAGTTCGGCAAGGGACTGGCGGAACCGTTTACAGGTAAAGACGGCAAGGAATATATGCGCATCCTGATTCCGAACCAGGACAAAGGCGACCATACGCCCTGGGCTTCCTTCGTACTGCCGGCCAAGTCCGTACATGAGAACAAGTACGGGAAAGGTCTCTGGGCGAAGATCCCGGCCGACGGAACCACGACGGTCACGAAAGCGGTGCAGGTGGGCGAGCAGGATGGCAAGCGGATCTGGGAGAACCAGAAAACCGCAGTCCCGAACAGGGAGCTGAAGGCCAGAGTGGAAGCTTACAAGAGCAGGGATCGTGAATCCGCACGTGGGAAGTTGGAACAGCTGACAGCGCAGGTGGCGGAAAAGCTCTCTCCAAACACTGACAGACCCAGAGCGAGGGCGGCAGGGATGGAGAAGTAACCAGACAGGGCGGCCGGTGCCGCCCGGTACATATAAAAGCATGCAGTCAAAAAGGTTTGTAGACCAACGGTAGATTGATGCTATTTCCCATACATGGTATGGTTAAACCTCAGGAGGTTATGGAAAAATGGGAAATACATATCGGATCATTGATGAGAAAAACTGGGAAAGAAAAATGCACTGCATGATCTTCAGAAATTATATTGAGCCTGCTTTTTGTGTGACATTCGAAGCGGATATTACAAATTTCAGGCGAAAAGTCAAAGAGCAGGGACTATCATTCACCCTGGCAATGGTATATGCAGTTTGTAAATGCGCGAATCAGATTGAGGCGTTCAGATATCGGTTTTTAGACGGACAGATTGTACTGTATGATCATATCGATACAGCCTTCACATATCTCAATCCGGGAAGTGAATTATTTAAGGTTGTCAATGTGCCGCTATTGGAGGACATGAATGAGTATATAGCGTTGGCAGAAAAGACTGCGCATGAACAGACAGAGTATTTTACCGGGCCATTGGGAAATGATGTATTTCAATGTTCTCCCATGCCATGGGTCACCTATACACACATTTCGCATACGAATTCCGGAAAGAAGGATAATGCGACACCACTGTTTGACTGGGGCAAATACTATGAGAATGATGGGATTATTAGGATTCCAATCTCTGTGCAGGCTCATCATTCATTTGTGGATGGATTGCACATCGGCCAGTTTGTTGATCGATTACAGACATTCTTTGAGGAATACTGATACCTGCTTCTGTGAATAGCATACTACAATACCGAATAATACATAGCGCTACCGGCACACTGCCGGCAGCGCTTATTTTTATCGCAAAAACAGAAAGGAGCGTGTGTTTATGGGATATCGTTTGGCCCTGGCGGAGAAGCCATCTGTTGCCCAGGCAATCGCAAAGGTGCTTGGTGCTACAAAACGATGCGATGGATATCTGGAGGGGAATGGCTGGCTGGTCAGCTG
>JAZQCI010000045.1:0-67262 GCA_045546175.1 Lachnospiraceae bacterium
AGATCCTGCAGACAATTAACAGTGTTGATGACTATTGCGGATACTCCCGCGCACACCACATCGCCCTGCGGTTTTAAAAATCTTCCAAAGCCTCTTTCGGGCTTAAATCCCGCATGTCCGCTGCAGATAAAGGACTTGTAATTTCCATTCTGCCTTGTGATTACAACCTGTATCATAGGAATGTCTCTAATCAGCCGTTGATCTTGTCGATCTTAACGCGGGTATAGAGCTGTCTGTGACCGTTCTTCTTGTGATAGCCGGTCTTTCTCTTGTAGTGGTAAACTACGACCTTCTTGCCCTTGCCCTGATCCATAACAGTGCCTGTGACAGTTGCGGCTGCGACATCTGCGCCAACCTTCATGGTGTCTCCGCCGATGCAGATGACCTTGTCAAAAGTGACCTCTGTGCCACTCTCGCCCTCGATCTTCTCGATATCGATGATAT
Source organism: Lachnospiraceae bacterium (assembly GCA_045546175.1). Classification (GTDB taxonomy): domain Bacteria; phylum Bacillota; class Clostridia; order Lachnospirales; family Lachnospiraceae; genus CAG-791. The sequence continues at coordinate 445 of JAZQCI010000045.1, forward strand.
CTCCCTCGGAAACTTTGTACTGCTTGCCACCTGTTGCGATAATTGCGTACATTCTGGTACCTCCTTCTTATAAAAACTCGCTGATTGCGGCGGCTCTTTGCAGAGCGCTTTCCATGCTGCTGTTCCTGCAGTACCATACAGCGCAGCACACTAAGAGCCTCATCATGCGGCATACTCAAATAACATAACAGAAGGGCGCGGACCTGTCAAGAAAAATTGCGACAAATCCCGCCCTTTTTTGTGCTGTTTCAGATAAAAGCTGACTGCCGACGCACTCCGGCCTTCCCGGGGCAAAATACAGATCAGTCCTCCTTCTTCTGCCTGCGCGCCAGTTCCAGCGTCACATCTTCCCATGTGATCCCCTTCTCGGCCATTACCACCATCAGGTGATAGAGGTAATCCGAGATCTCGTAGACGATCTCATTGGGATTGGGATTCTTGGCGGCAATGATGATCTCCGTCGCCTCTTCTCCCAGCTTCTTGAGCATCTTGTCGATGCCTTTGTCAAAGAGATAGTTGGTATATGACCCTTTCTTGGGGTGGTCTCTTCGATCCGTGATCGTCTGATAGTCCTTGAGAAGGACCGTCTGCGGGTTGAAGGACTCCTTGCCCTCCTCCGTCAATACTGTGTTGAAAAAGCAGGAGTGGCTTCCCGTATGGCAGGCTGCGCCGACCTGCTCTACTTTGGCAAGGAGCGTGTCCATGTCGCAGTCGGCCGTCAGAGAGTGCACGTACTGGAAGTGGCCGCTGGTAAGTCCCTTTACCCAGATCTCGCTCCGGCTTCTGGACCAGTAGGTCATTCTGCCCGTGGCGACAGTCATATTGTAGGCTTCTTCATTCATGTAGGCGACCATGAGCACCTGGTCCGTGGAGACCTCCTGGACAACCACGGGGAGCAGCCCGTCGGGTCCGAGCTTGAACTGATCCCACTTGTAAGCCGCCTCCCGGATCCTGACCGGAATGCCGCAGGAGATCAGCTTGTTTCTCACATGCTGGAGCTTCCCGGTCCTCGCGTTCACGCCGCCCCCCGTCACTCCGTGGATCCCGCTGTGCAGGAGCGTCTCTCTGACGCAGCTCTTCTGAGTGATCTGGGCGATCACCGGGAGCGCCGTCTGCACTCTTTCAAGCCCCTCGAAAGGCTCTTCTCCCACGTAAATCAGGCAGGAGATATTTCCGTCAATATACTCTTTATACTTTTCGATCTGCTCTTCCGAAGAGAAGCAGGCGCCGATCCTGTCCGCCCCGAACTTGTCCGCCACTTCTGCCGCGATCTGCGCGTTCCCTTCCTTGGAGAGGTTCAGGCAGGCCATGGCGCAGCCGGCATAGAGGAATTTTTTGACATCCTCCATCCTTCTGATGCGCCCCGCCGCGATCACCGGGATGCGGATCCTGCCGCAGATCTCCCGGATGATGTCGTTGTGGGCATCCTGTTCCTGATCCGTGTCGGACAGATCAAAGACGATCAGGGCGTCCGTAAAGCCGTTGTCGTAAGCGGCCGCCAGCGCGGCCGGCTCCTGTCCTTCCGGCTCATGGTCCGCAAGGCTCTTTACGGCTTTGCAGTCCTTTAAATAAATGCAGGGGATCAGCTTCTTATACTGTGTATCCATTTTTACCTCAAATTGTATGCTACTGCGCGTTTACAGACTTCCTTTTGTGCTCAGGACGTCCGTGATGCGCTCTTCCTTCTGCGTTGCCATGTCCAGCGCCTTGGAGAAGCACTTGAACATTCCTTCGATGATGTGGTGGGCGTTGCTCCCGGAGAGGATCCGGAAATGGAGGTTCATCGCGGCGCTGTAAGAGATCGAATAGAAGAACTCCCTGACCAGCTCCGTGTCGAAATCGCCTACCATAGGTGCCGTGAAGGGCTCTCCCTCCATGACAAAATAGGGCCTGCCGCACAGGTCCACCGCGCACAGGATCAGCGCCTCATCCATAGGCAGGATGAAGTAACCGTATCTCTTGATTCCCTTTTTGTCGCCAACCGCCTCTTTAATGGCCTGTCCAAGGACGATCCCGGTGTCTTCCACCGTGTGGTGTCCGTCCACGTGCAGGTCGCCATCGACCTTGAGCTCCATGTCGAACAGCCCGTGCCTTGTGAAGGCGTCCATCATGTGGTCAAAAAAGCCGATGCCGGTGGAGAGCTGTGCCTTTCCGCTGCCGTCCAGGCAGAAGTTCATGGTGATATCCGTCTCACCCGTCTTTCTAGTGATCTGCGCGCTCCTTTTCTCCATGATCATTCCTCCTCTTCAAAGCGGACAGCGATGGAGTTTGCGTGAGCCGCGAGTCCTTCGCTCATGGCGAACAGCTCGATATCCTTGTGGACGGCCCTGAGTGCCTCCTTGGAATAAGAGATGATGCTGCTCTTCTTGACAAAATCGTCCACACCCAGCGGGGAGAAAAATCTCGCCGTCCCGTTTGTGGGAAGGATGTGGTTGGGGCCAGCAAAATAGTCCCCCAGCGGCTCCGAAGAATAGCTTCCCAGGAAGATCGCGCCGGCATTCTTTATTTTGGTCATGACCTCGCAGGGATTTGCCGTGATGATCTCCAGGTGTTCGGAAGCGATTGTATTGGCCGCCCCGATCAGGTCCTCCATCGTATCTCCCACGAATATGTAACCGTAGTCCTCCAGGGACTTATTTATGATCTCCGCCCTGGAGAGAGTCTTCAAAAATCCGTCGATCTCGTCCGAGACGGCCTTCGCAAGAGCCATGTCCGTAGTCAGGAGAATGGCGCTGGCCATGGGATCGTGCTCCGCCTGGGAAAGGAGATCCGCCGCCACAAATCTGGGATTTGCCGTGCTGTCCGCGATGACGAGGATCTCGCTGGGACCCGCCACCGAGTCGATGCCGGTCACTCCGAAGCACTGCTTTTTGGCGAGCGCGACGAAAATATTGCCGGGGCCGGTGATCTTATCCACCTTGGGGATCGTCTGTGTTCCGTAGGCCATGGCGGCGATCGCCTGCGCGCCGCCGACCTTGTAGATCTCATCCGCGCCCGCTATATCCGCTGCCACGACAGTTCCCGCCGCCGCCTTCCCGTCCGCGCCGGGAGGCGTGCACATGATGATCTTCTCTACGCCCGCCACCTTGGCCGGGACGATATTCATCAGCACACTGGAGGGATAGACGGCTCTTCCGCCGGGGACATAGCAGCCCGACACCTCGATGGGAGTAATTTTCTGCCCCAGGATCACGCCGTCTTCTCTTGTGGTGATCCAGCTGTTCCTCTTCTGCTTTTCGTGATAATCGCGGATGTTTGCGGCCGCCTTTTTCATCACCTCGATCAGCGCCGGGTCAAGGGCCGCGTAGGCCTCCTCGATCTCTTCTCTCGATACGCGGAGCGTCTGCGGCGTCAGGTCGCACCGGTCGAATTTCTTCTCGTACCCGATGACGGCTTCATCCCCGTTTTCCCGCACGTTCGCGATGATATCCTGTACCGTCTTTTCATAGTCCCCGTAGCCGGAGGCGCCGCGCCCGATCAGCTTCTCAAGCGCCTGCTCCCTGGTATTTTCATCGAGCTTTACTATTCTCATCTGTTCTCCACAGTCCTTTCTGAATACAGTCCGTTCTGATACAGTCTTTTCTAACCGTTTTATCTTCCAAGAAATGTCTTTATGTTCTGTTTTCCGGTCCGAAGATCACTCCAGGCAGTCGCGGACATTCGCCATGATCTCCCTGATCCTTGCCGTCTTCATCTGCATGGACACCTGGTTGACGATCATCCTGGCGGATACGGGACACACTTCTTCCAGAACGGCGAGTCCGTTTTCCTTCAGGGTGGAACCGGTCTCCACGATATCGACGATCACATCTCCCAGGTCCACGATGGGCCCCAGCTCCACGGATCCGTTGAGCTTGATGATATCCACCGTCTGATGCTTTCTGTTATAGAAGTACTCTCTCGCGATATTCGGGTATTTGGATGTGACCCGGATCATCTCGTGATGCTGCAACAATTCCTTCGCCTCCGAAGGTCCGCAGACACACATCCTGCACTTGCCAAAGCCCAGGTCAAGGACTTCATAGACTCTGCGGTTCTCCTCCATGATGATGTCGGATCCGACCACTCCTATATCCGCGGCTCCGTATTCGACGTAAGTCGGCACATCCGGTCCCTTTGCCAGGAAGAAACGGAGCTTCTGCTCCTCGTTGACAAAGATCAGCTTGCGGGAACTCTTGTCCTTGAGTTCTTCGCAGTAATAGCCGGCTCTTTCGAGAAGCGCCATGGTCTGGCTGGCCAGCCGTCCTTTCGTCAGGGCAATAGTTATATAGTCGTTCACACTGTCCTCCGTTTGTCGCATCATTTTTATGCTGGTGATTACTTTTAGTTTTCCTCCGGCAGCAGGACCGACCTGAAGCCTGCCTGCCGGCTCATACGGGCCGTTTTCAGGGCCTCCCTGTAATTGTCCTCATTGTAATAGATCTTGTGGATCTCGGGCTCCTGCACGTCTGTGAGGTGCTGCCTTCTCATGGCCTCCATGAGGGGATCGATGGAGATCATGCAGCCTATGGCCGGCGCTTCTTTGCCGAAATATCCCAGCAGCTGGTCATATCTGCCTCCCGAAGCGATGGGTTCCCCGGTCCCGTATGTATATCCCTTGAAGATGATCCCCGTGTAATAATGGTATTTGCTCAGGAGCGAGAGATCGAAGCTGATATATTTGGAGAGCCCGTAGGCGTCCACCACATTCCAGACATCGATGAGTCGTCTCACGGCGGCCTGCGCCCGCGCGCCCGGCGCCGTATCGGCGGCCTTTACCAGGTCCTCTGCCGTCTCCATGAAATCCCTGATCCTGAGGAACAGGTCCCTGTCCTCTCTCTTAAATCCTTCGCTCTTGAGGAGGTCTTCGGCGGCAAAATAGTTCTTGCCCGAGATCTCGTCGCGCAGCGTCTCTTCAAGGCTCCTGTCCATTCCGAGATGCTCGCAGATCCCCTTGAAGTACTCGACGTTGCCCACACTGATCTGGAACTCGGTGAGTCCTGCGGCCAGAAGGCTCTCGATCAGCATCGCGATCATCTCTCCGTCCGCCTGGGCGCTGGCGTCGTTCATGAGTTCCGCCCCCATCTGGGTGGTCTCCTTGAGCTTGCCCTGCAGGTTGGAAGTGTTGTTGAAGGTGCTTCCCTGATAACAGAAGCGGAGCGGGCGCTTCTCGTCCATAAAGTACTTGGCCGCGCATCTTGCCACGGAGGGCGTAAAGTCGGGCCGCAGCACCAGAGTGTCCCCTTCTTTGTCGAAGAACTTGTACAGCTCCCTCGAGGAGGTCGTCCCGATCTCGTTGGAGAACACGTCAAAATATTCAAAGGAAGGCGTCTGAAGATCCTCGTATCCGTACAGATGGATCTGCCCCGCGATCCTTTTGATGATCGTCTGCTTGGCGGTATTTTCCTTTCCGTATGAGTCCCTGACGCCTTCCGGCGTATGCAGCAGGTCCTGAGATCTTCTGTTTGCGTAATTCATGCCTTCTCCTCGCTTTATCAAAATGCAGTGCTAATTTGTTAGCACATAAAACCATTGGAAGTATACAGGAAAATGGCCCCCGTGTCAATTCATCGCTCACGCCGCGCGGGCTGCCCCGGCGGCATCGTTTTCTTTTCCGAATGCACGTATGTCAGTCGTCCGAATCGGAATCCCTCTCCGCCAGATCCCTGTTGATCATTTCCAGATACGGAACGAGCACGCCGCTGCGCTGGGGAAGCACCCAGTTCATGTCAAGTTCGTCCATCCGAAAGCTCTTTCTGCCGCCCGCCTGCGCGCGCTCCCAGAAAGGGAGAAAATGCCGGAAGGGCAGATAATAGTAAACCCCCTCCTCTGTATAGCTGATCAGGAAAAAAGCTATGCCGTCCTGCTGCTCGAACCGCCTCATAAAATCCACCTGGTGGGGATGAATGTTCTGAAGCGCGAAGGTGGTCTTCTTGCACTCTTTTGCGTCAAAACAGACCGGAATCCCCTGGATCACGCCGATGTAGTCCACCGTACTCTTCTGGTCAAAATAGGCCAGTGTGATGTGTCTGTTCTCGCTGTCGATCTTCATGGGCGTGATTGGCGTCGGAACTTTCTGTATAAGAGCCAGATTCTGTTCCTTGTATTTGTCATTGGTGCGGTTGATCTCGTCCTCAAAGAGAGATCCGCGAAGTCCCCGCGATTTCCATGTCGGCATATTTATTACTCCCGTACTGACGCGATCTCCCGGTAGATACGGGGAGGGTCGCATGTAATTACTCTCTCGGACAGGGCGGCGAACTCCTCTTCTTCCATGCGGGGAAATTCGATTCTGCAGCACCAGAGCATCTGCCCTCTGAGGCCGTATTCGCTCCGGATCTTCTCATTTACTTTCAGGTCGCCGTATTTGGGATCTCCCAGGATCGGGTGACCCTTAGCCGCCAAATGGCTCCTGAGCTGATGGGTCTTTCCGGTGATCAGTTCCAGTTCCAGGAGCGAGCACTTCCCGCCGCTTATGAGCGGTCGATAGGTGGTCCTGGTCCAATCGGCCCCTTTTTCCGCCTTGTTCTTGAAATTGACCGTATTGGTCACTTCGTCTTTTTTCAGATAGCCTTCGATCTTGCCGGGCCTTTCGACTTTTCCCAGGACGACAGCGTTGTAAAACTTGTGCATCGTCCTGTTTCTGAGAAGCTCAGCGGCTTTTCTCGCTCCCGCAAGGGACTTGGAGCAGATCAGGATCCCGCCGGTATTTCGGTCCAGGCGGTTGCACACGGAGGGCTTGAAAGACTTCAGGGACCGGGCGTTCACCGCTCCCTTTTCGAGGAGATATCCCACCAGCCACTCGTTCATCGACAGGTCGGCGTCCGACGCTTTCTGGGAGAGGAGTCCCACGGGTTTTCTTACCGCCAGGATATGGTCGTCCTCATAGAGGATCCCGTCCTCGCCGATCCTGCCCCGGAGCTGCCGGAAAGCGCGCGTATATTCCTGTGTGGGCGGCAGTTCTTCCTCCCCGCTTTTGTCGTTGTCGGATCCGAGCAATGCTCCGCCAAACTTTCCGATGGTCTCATCAGAAAGAAAAAGCGTCACCAGATCTCCTTGTTGAAGAAGCTCACTGCCGGACGCTTTTTTGCCATTGAGTGTGATATTCTTTTTCCTGAGCATTTTATAGAGAAATGAAGAAGGAGCATCCGGCAGCTTCCGCTGCAGATACTTGTTGAACCGCTGCTCCTTTTCTTCTCTCTTAACCGTCCATTCTCTCATTTACCGGGTCTTCCTCACAGGGATATGGCTTTCAAAAGATTCATGGCCCCTTCCGCACTTTTCTTCTCTTTGTTGTCTGGGAGTCTGTTCAGGCCGTCGAGCCGCTCCGTATAATTGTCGAGATTCTTGAAGATCTTGACCGTATAGCCCTTGAAGCCGTCATTTTCCAGCATTTTCCGAATGTGCATCTCCCCGCTTTTGACGTCGCACTTTTCGTCCTCGGTCAGGGCGCAGACGCTCTTGCCGGCACAGACAGCGTGGCTGATCGCATAGTTCTTGTCATAGCTGGTCATAAAGAGATCATAGGCGCCTGCCAGTTTCCCCTTGTGCAGCTCGATGGCGTCCCTGGCGCTCTCCGAACAGCCGCCCGCCCTGCAGAACATGACCAGGTCCACCGCGAACTTGCCCACGCCGATGCAGCTGAGGGCTGCCAGGATCGTAAAGACATTCTTGTTGGTCTTAAAATACCACTGCGCGCCGAAATAGGTCGCGAGCACTGCTGCCAGCAGTACAAATGTCACCGCGCCGTAGACCATCCGGCCTCTCTTTATATATCCGTAAGTTCCTTTTTTGCCTACCATAAATACTCCGAAACGTCAAAGCAGGACATCTTTTCTTTTGCCGAAAAGATGTCCCGCACATTACTATCGCATGTTATTCCTGAACCATATCCGTGTTCACAAACTCGGAATCATCCTCTTCCCCTTCGTAGTCATAAGGTTCACCCTCATCGACTTCCTGCATCAGGCCGGGATCCTCCTCATTCTCATCCTGCGGTGCGAGCTCTGACCTGTTCTGGCGAACCGTGTCGATATAATCCGACATCTCGTCGTAGAAGTTGTGGAAAATGGCTGTCAGGTTATTCTGGGCGCTCACAGTGCTCTTCTCGAGGTCTGCGAGCATGCTGTCCATGTACTGATTGGCAGCTTCCTTGTAACCGTTCGCTTCGCTCATCGCCTTATCGAGGATATCCTGTCCCTGCTGCGTAGCCATTCTGACGATATCGTTGGCCTGCGCGTATGCCTGCTGCATGATCTCGTGCTCATTGACGAGCTCGTTGGAGTGCACGTTTGCCTCGTTGATCATCTCGTCCGCTTTTCTTCTCGCGTCCTCGAGGATCGCTTCTTTATTGGCCACAATGCGCTGGTAGTGGCGGATCTCATCGGGAACTTTGGCGCGGAGTTCTTCAAGGAGCGCGTCCAGTTCGTCTTTATCTACGATAATGTTTGTTTTGGAAAAAGTCTGATATCTGCAGGAATCAATAAAATCCTCAATCTGGTCGATCATCTGCTCGATTTTGCTGCTCATATTTCCAATCCTCCTTATTTGTTACTGTAAAATTCCGGATGAAGAATCCGCATCTTTCCGATGACCTCTTCTTCAATACTGGGCGGAACGCAAAGCTTTATGTCGCCTCCGAAGGACGCGATCTCTTTTACAACGGAAGAACTCAGATAAGCGTACTCCATACTGCTGGTGATAAAGATCGTATCGAGCCAGCCGTCGGATATGGTCCTGTTTGCATGCGCGATCTGCAGTTCATATTCGAAATCCGTGACTGCCCTGAGTCCGCGGACAGCTATATGACAGTCGATCTTGCGCGCATAATCCATCAATAATCCGTAGTAAGAATCGACACGCACGTTCGGAATATTTTCTGACACTTTGCGTAACATTTTAACACGTTCGTCTACAGAAAACAATGGAGTTTTAGCTTTATTGTCCAAAACGCAGACCGTCAGATCGTCAAACATTTCGGCTGCTCTCTTCATAATATCGATGTGTCCGTAAGTGACCGGGTCAAAGCTGCCGGGGTAAATCGCATGTTTCATTTAGTAGTTGCCCTTTCTCTAAGTTCAAGTTCTGCGTTCGGACCTTGCCGTGTCTTAAGGATTTAATTAAGAATTCAATCCTCACTCACAGTTCGTCTGATGAACAGGTGACGGTTCGCCTTGTAGTCTTTCTCTCTCACCAGCGTAAAGCCGATCTCATTCAGATAGGAAAAATCCGTATCCAGAGAGGACTCAACGATGATCAGCGTATTGTCCGTGACGAATCCGGTGTTCGAAAGCGCCCGGAGAATATCGTGGACCGTCTGCGCTTCATACGGCGGATCCGCGTAGATGATATCCACTTCCTTCTCGTGGATATGGCGCAGCGCGCTGAGCACATCCTGCTTGAGGAGCACCGCTTCCTCTTCAAAATGCGTCGTGTGAAGGTTCTTCTGTATGCAGGCGCACGCCTCGCGCCCGTTCTCAACAAAATACGCGCGCTTTGCCCCGCGGCTGAGCGCTTCGATCCCAATCGCGCCGCTTCCGGCACAGAGGTCGACAAAGATCGAGCCGGGCACATCCGCCTGGATGATATTGAACAATGTCTCTTTGATGATGTCCTGTGTGGGTCTTGTGTCCAGACCGTAGGGCGCGACGAGCTTAAGCCGTCTTGCGCTTCCCGCTATTACTCTCATGGTCGTTTTCCTCACAAGCAGGACAGGCTCCCAAGCCTGTCCCGCGCCTATGTAAAGTGTATTAAATCTTCTCTTTTTTGTCTATCTCCAAATCCGAATTCAGAAGCGCTTGCTCCCTTTTCCGTACTTGCCCCCCGGGCGCACCTTATTCAGGTCGACTTCCACATCTCTGTACACGAGCGGCTTTTCTTCTCTCTCTCCGGCAAGGACCACTCTCTCGACAATGTCCTCCTTGCCCAGCGTCATGATCTTGGCGCCCGCTGCCCCTTTTTTCATCTCGGAGATCTTCTCCAGCGGATATTTAAAGAGATAGCCCTTGGCAGTGATCAGTACGGCGTACTTCTGCTCTGTGATCACACACGCGCCGACCAGGGAGTCTCCCTCTGCGAGCTTTGTCGCGTTTACGGTCTTGAGTCGGGTCTCAAACTCCCCTCCGCTCACTATTTTGGCAAGTCCGCTCGACGACACGAACAGGATCCTGTAGAGATTGAGATCGGACTGGCTGCAGACCATGACGATCTCTTCTTTGGACGAGTCGAAGTTGCCGACATTGTCGATGGGGATGCCCTTGTCCCTGAGTTTCCCCATGGGCAGGTCGGAGACCTTCACCGTGTGCATGATCCCGGTGTCGGTAAACAGGCAGATCCTGCCCGTGCTCCGGCACATGAAATAGTACTTGTAGCTGCTCTCCACGGACTCCTGGTTTCTGGAGTAGGTGGCGGGTTCCATGGTCTTGGCGTACCCGAAGCGGTCCATTACAAATAAAAGCTCGCGGTCCTCTTCCTCTTCCCTGGCGACGTAGGCGACCGCCTCCGTCTGGGTGATCTGTGTTCTCCTGGGCCTTGCGTACTTATCCCGGATGGCTGTCAGATCCGAGCGAAGGACTTTCGTCATCGAATCGTGCTCTTCCAGAATATCTTCGTAGAGATATATGTTGGCGACGGTCTGCTCGTGCTCTTTGATCAGGGCTTCGAGCTCGAGACCGATCAGTTTGTACAGGCGCATGTCCAAAATAGCGTCTGCCTGTGCCTCTGTAAAAGCCAGCTGCGTCGCCATGATCTCGGACTCCTCGCTCCTGAACTTGATTCCGCCCGTCTCACCGTTCACCAGGCAGTTCTTGACAGTCTTTCTGTCCCTGGCGCCGCGAAGGATCTCAATGATCAGGTCGATCACATTGACCGCCTTGATGAGCCCTTCCTGGATCTCCCTCTTTTTGCGCTCTTTCTCTAACAGATTCTCATATTTTCTCGTGGTCGTCTGATAGAGGAAGTCGGTGTTGGCTTTGAGGATCTCCCGGAGGCTGAGCGTCTCCGGACGTCCGTCCCGGATCGCCAGCATGTTCACGCCGAAAGTATCTTCCAGACGAGTCTTCTTGTAAAGAAGGTTGCAGAAATTCTCCACATCCGTGTCCTTCTTCAGCTCAATGACGATGCGGATTCCCTCTTTATTGGACTGGTTCGTGATATCGATGATATCGCTCGTGATCTTTTTCTCGGAAAGGGCGGCGACGTCGGAAAGGAATTTGCCGATCCCGGCGCCTATCATCGTGTAAGGGATCTGCGTGATGACCAGGTTGATGTGGCCGGAGCGGCCCTTTTCCACCTCGGTGCAGCCCCTCAGGCGCACTTTTCCGGTACCCGTCTCATAGATCTCGGCCAGCTCGTCCCTGTTGACCACGATGCCGCCGGTGGGGAAATCAGGTCCCTGGATATACTGCATGAGTTCGCTGTTCGTCAGTTCCGGATTTTCGAGGAAGGCGATCTCTGCGTCGATCACTTCCCCCAGATTGTGCGGGGGCGTGCTGGTCGCCATGCCTACCGCGATTCCTTCGGATCCGTTGATCAGGAAGTTGGGGATCTTGACGGGCAGGACTTCGGGCTCTTTCTCGTTCTCATCGAAGTTTGGGACAAAATCGACGACATCCTTGTCCAGATCCGAGAGAAAGGCCTCCTCCGTGATCTTCTGCAGTCTCGCCTCGGTGTATCGCATCGCGGCCGCGCCGTCGCCTTCAATATTGCCGAAGTTTCCGTGTCCGTCAACCAGCGGGACTTCTTTCTTGAAATCCTGTGCCATTACGACCAGGGAGTCATAGATCGAGCTGTCGCCGTGAGGGTGATATTTACCCATGGTGTCGCCCACGATACGTGCGCTCTTTCTATAAGGTCTGTCGGACCGGATCCCCAGCTCATGCATATCAAACAGAGTCCTTCTCTGCACGGGCTTGAGGCCGTCCCTGACATCGGGAAGCGCTCTGGCAACGATGACGCTCATCGCGTAGTCGATGTAGGACTTCTGCATCAGTTCGGAATACTCCGTCTTGAGGATCTGTTCCTGCGGAGTCTGCGCGAAGGTGTCTTCGGCCTTCCTTTTTCCCTTTTTGCTGTTCTTATTCTGATCGTCTTTAGGCATAAATGTATTTGTCTCTCCTTTTCAGGCCAGGTCTGTTTTTAAAGGCTCGCAGAGCGAGCCGCCGCGCCGCGTGCGGGCTGTCCTTCGGACAGCTCCTTCCTTTCCGCACGCGTGTGCATCATTTCAAGGCTCGCAGAGCGAGCCGCCGCGCCGCGTGCGGGCTGTCCTTCGGACAGCTCCTTCCTTTCCGCACGCGTGTGCATCAAACGTCGAGTTCAGCGTCATCCGCGTGATCGTGGATGAACTTCTTGCGGGGCGGCACTTCGCTTCCCATAAGAAGTTCGGTGATCTCGGAGGCGTGGATGGCGTCCTCGATCTGCACCTGTCTCATGAAGCGCCTCTCGGGATCCAGCGTGGTCTCCCAGAGCTGCTCCGGATCCATCTCTCCCAGTCCCTTGTATCTCTGCAGTGAAAAATCACCTTTGTGCGTCTTTCTGTATTTTGCCAGCGCGTAGTCGTCGTAGAGGTACTCGCCCTCCCCGTCTCCCCGCTTGGGAACGACTTTGTAGAGCGGGGGCATCGCGACATAGACGTGCCCCTCGTAGATCAGTTCCGGCATGAACCGGTAGAACAAGGTCAGCAGGAGCGTGGAAATATGTGCCCCGTCTACGTCGGCATCCGCCATGATGATGATCTTGTCGTACCTGAGCTTCGTGATGTCGAAGTCATTGCCGTAGCCTTCCGAAAAGCCGCAGCCGAAGGCGTTGATCATGGTCTTGATCTCGGCGTTTGCCAGGATCTTATCGATGCTGGCCTTCTCCACATTGAGGATCTTGCCTCGAATAGGAAGGATTGCCTGGTACATACGGTCTCTCGCCATCTTGGCGCTGCCGCCGGCCGAATCGCCCTCCACGATGAAGATCTCGCATTTGTCCGCCTCTCTGCTGGTGCAGTTGGCCAGCTTTCCGTTGGAATCGAAGGAAAACTTCTGCCGGACCAGCAGATTGGTCTTGGTCTTTTCTTCCGTCTTCCTTATCTTCGCCGCTTTTTCGGCGCAGCTGATCACGGTCTTGAGGACTTCGAGGTTCCTGTCAAAATAGTGAACGATCTCATCTCCCGCCACCTGGCTCACCGCCTTGGCCGCGTCCTGGTTGTCCAGCTTGGTCTTGGTCTGTCCCTCGAATCTGGGATCCGGGTGCTTGATGGAGATGACCGCCGTCATTCCGTTTCTGATATCGGCTCCCGTGAAATTGGCGTCCTTTTCCTTGAGTGTTCCGAGCTGCCTGGCGTAGTTATTGATGACCTGGGTAAAGATGGTCTTAAAGCCGGTCAGGTGCGTGCCGCCCTCCGCATTGTAGATGTTGTTGCAGAATCCGAGCACATTTTCGTGGAACTCATTGACAAACTGGAACGCCCCTTCAACGGTGATCTGGTCGCTCATGCCCTTGAAGTAGATGACGTCCGTCAGCGTCTCCTTGGACTTGTTGAGCGCGCGAATAAACCCGACGATTCCGTCAGGCTCATGAAAGACCAGCTCTTCCGCCGGCTCTTTTCTCTTGTCCGTAAATTCGATCGTGAGCTCCGGGTTGAGATAGGTCGTCTCATGCATCCGGCTCTTGATATCTTCTTCCCGGAATCTTGTCTTTTCAAAGATCTCCGGGTCGGGCAGGAAATTGATCCTGGTCCCGGTCCACTTGGTCTTGCCCACGACAGGTAAGAGGCCGTCCACAAGCTCGATGGTCGGATTGCCCCTCTCATATCTGTCCTCATAAAGAAGACCGCCTCTGCCAACGCTGACGGTCATTCTCTCGGAGAGCGCATTGACCACCGAAGAGCCCACGCCGTGCAGTCCTCCGCTGGTCTTATATGCGTTATTATCAAATTTGCCGCCGGCGTGAAGCGTTGTGAACACAACGCGCTCCGCGCTCACGCCTTTTTCATGCATTCCGATCGGAATGCCTCTGCCGTTGTCCTCCACTGTGCAGGAGCCGTCCGCTTCCAGGATCACTTTGATCGTGGTACAGAAGCCGGCCAGGTGCTCGTCGACGGCGTTGTCCACGATCTCGTAGATCAGGTGGTTGAGTCCTCTTGTGGAGACGCTGCCGATATACATGCCGGGCCTGATCCTGACGGCTTCCAGGCCTTCGAGTACCTTGATACTGCTTTCGTCGTAACTGTTAGTTTCCTGATTTATATTCGCCATTCAGATTTCCTATTCCTGTATTTATGTCCTCTTAATCTCGAGTCTTATGTCCTTCAGTTGTCGAAGGGAATCTTCCTTGAGCAGGCGATCGCGAGCGCGCCGGGGCCAATATGGCAGGAGACGCTCAGTGAAAGGACATCATCATAGACCTCGATGCCGGGGAACGCGGCGCGTACTTCCTCGCTGTACTCCGCGAACTGCTCCGGGACATTGCCGTGAACGGCGTACAGCCACACGTCGCCTTTGTCCAGTCCTCCGTACATCGTCTCAATGTCATGTTTCATCGCGTTGATCATGATATTCTTACCCTGATTAATCGTGCGGGCCTTGGAAAAGGCGTCAAGCCTCTCTCCCTTGATCTGCAGGACGGGCTTGATGCGAAGAAGTGTCCCTACGGCTGCCGCAGCCGGGGTGATCCTTCCGCCCTTCTTGAGATAGTGGAGCGTATCGAGCATGATGTAGATACTGGATTCGTATTTCACCTCTTCGAGCTTCTGCCTGATCTGCGCCGCGCTCATGCCTCTTTTTGCCATTTCGAGGGCGTCCTGGACAGATCTCTTCTGTGTGACCGAGATCCTCTGGTTATTGACTACCTGGACCTTTCCGTCGTAATCGTCCGCGAGCATTCTCGCGCTCTGGCAGGATCCCGACAAGCCGCTGCTCATAGGGATATAGACGACCTCGTCATGCGTTTCAAGCGCCTTGTCCCAGATCTCCATCACATCCGAAGGGGAGGGCTGACTTGTCGCAATGGGAGCGCCGCTTGCCATCTTTTCATAGAACTCTTCTCTGCTGAGAGTCACTCCTTCATAGTAAGTCTTGTCCCCGATCGTGAAGGGCATGGGAACTACGGAAATTCCAAGTTTCTTCTCTTCCTGAGGGGTAAAATGAGCGTTGCTGTCCGTGATCACCGCAATCTTCGACATCTTTTTCTCCATTTCATTTAAGGTATACTGCCTCACCTGTGAAAAGCCACAGTCAGAAAACATCATAATAATATGCGCGCCGAAAGTCAATCCTTGCTCTAGATCGATCTGAAATCCAGCTGCCGCATGTGCGGCGTCTTAAAATCGGGATCGGACGCAAGGACCTCGTCCACATAGGCGGCAGCCTTTTTCATGATTGCGGAATCCTCATAGATATCGGCCAGCACAAAGCCGAGCTCTCCGCTCTGCCTCTCGCCGAACAGGTCCCCGGGACCGCGCAGTTTAAGGTCCTCCTCCGCTATTTTGAATCCGTCATTTGTCTTTTCCAGGATCTCCAGCCTTTTCGGTTTGCCGGCGGAAGCGCTTTCTTCCGCGCTGCCGGTGTAGAGAAAAATACAGTAGGACTGCCACTGTCCTCTCCCTACGCGCCCCCGGAGCTGATGGAGCTGCGACATGCCGAATCTCTCCGCGTTCTCGATCGCGATCACCGATGCGTTGGGGACGTCGATCCCGACCTCGATGACGGTTGTGGAGACCAGGATATCGGTCTGACCGCTGCCAAATCGATCCATGATCTCCGTCTTCTCGGCCGGCTTCATGCGGCCGTTCAGGGAATCGATGCGGATCCCCTGCGGAAAGATCTTCCTGAGTTTTTCCGTGTAATCCTGCACGTTTTCGAGGTCGCTCATCGCGCCTTCTTCCACTTCGGGGCAGATCACATAGGCCTGCCGCCCCTGTTTGATCTGTCCGTACATAAACTTATAGATCCGCCTTCGCTCGGTGGAAGCTATGGCCAGATTCTTGATCGGGAGTCTTCCGGCCGGCATCTCGTCCAGCACGGAGATTTGAAGGTCTCCGTACATGATGATGGCCAGCGTCCTGGGGATAGGGGTGGCGCTCATGACAAGGACCGGAACGGCCTTCCCTTTCCCGGCGAGGCTCTCTCTCTGCCGGACGCCGAACCTGTGCTGCTCGTCCGTGATCACAAGGCCCAGGTCCGCGTATTCCACGCTGTCCTGGATCAGGGCGTGGGTGCCGATGATAATATCTGCCTCCCCGGAGGCGATCTTTTCATAAGCTTCTCTTCTGGCTTTTCCCTTTACCGATCCCGTCAGGAGGACCGGATTGATCGGCAGGCCATATCGCTCTTTGAGCCCGGTCAGGTTTTCCATATGCTGCCTGGCCAGCACTTCGGTGGGCGCCATAAGTGCCCCCTGCCTGTGGTTGGCGCTGCACAGCAAAAGAGCGAGAAAAGCGAGGATCGTCTTTCCCGAGCCGACGTCTCCCTGCAGCAGGCGGCTCATCACGTAGTCCCCGGTGAGATCTCTGCGGATCTCCTCCCAGGCCCTCTTCTGGGCTCCCGTAAGCGAATAAGGGAGCTTTTCGATCAGTTCGTCCGGCAGGCTCTCGGGGCGCATCGGAGTGTCATTGCGAAGGCCCTCGTTTTCTTTCTTTTTCTTTCTGATCCCCAGAATAAACTCGAAAAACTCGTCGAAGATCAGACGGCTCCTGGCTCTGCCCAGCTCTTCCATGCTGCCGGGATGATGGACGGCCCTTATGGCCGTATCCCGCGCGCACAGCCCCAGCCTTTCCCTGTCGCTCTCGGGCATATAATCTTCAAATTCCGGAAGGCCTTCCAGCACCTGATCGACCAGCGCGCAGATCTGCTTGTTTTTAATGCCCTGAAACAGCGGGTAGACCGGCTGCAGCGTTCCTTCCAGGCTGTGGTAATCATCGCGCGTGTATACCCTCGGCTGTTCCATAAAGCGAAGACCCCTCGGGCTTTTCTTCATGACGCCCATGAAGACCCGCTGAGAGCCCGGCGGCAGATTTTTGACCATATAGGGCATATTGAAGAACGTGACCCTGCAGTCCCCGGTCGCGTCGGCCGCCTTAAAGTGGCATATGGAGCGCCCTCCCGCGCGGATATTGGAGCCTTTTCCGATCACAGTGAGCAGCAGGGCGCACTCCTGTCCCTCTTCCGCCGCGGACACCGCGCTCAGACTCACATATTTCTCGTATCGATAGGGGTAGTAGCTGACCAGGTCACCGGCTGTGTACAGCCCTTTTCCGGACAGGAGCTCTGCCGTCTTGGGACCGACCCTCTTGAGTTTTCCGACTTCTGTCTGAAGATTCATCTGCATTTACCTAAAGAGACCGGATGCCTTCGCAGCATCCGGTCTGTAAATTGTCTGGATCAATATACCGTCATCTGTCCCTGGCTCATTCAGCAGACAAAATATAGAAGTAAATAGGCTGTCCGCCGTACTGAAGTTCCACGTCACAGGAAGGGAAGGCCTCGGCCGCTCTGCTTCTGAGCTTTTCGGCGTCCTCTTCCGTAATACTTTCGCCGTAATAGATACTGATGATCTCGGTATCATCCTCCACGATCTTTTTAAGAGATTCAAATGTTACATCTTCTACGCTGCTCCCGGTCGTCAGGATCCCTTCGTCGCCGATTCCCATGATATCGCCTTCGTGGATCGCAATGCCTCCGATCTCCGTGTCGCGCACGGCATAGGTGATCTCCGCGCTGTGCACGGTGCCGATCTCCTCGAACATGTTGGCCTTGTTGGCTTCCGCGTCCAGGTCGGGCATGTAGTTGATCACGGCGGTGATCCCCTGCGGAACGGTCGTTGTGGGAACGACCACGACCTTCTTGTCTTTCGTCAGGGAAGCCGCCTGATTGGCTGCCATGATGATATTCTTGTTGTTGGGAAGGACGAAGATCACGTCCGCGTTGACGCTCTCGATCGCCTTGAGCACATCGTCGGTACTGGGGTTCATCGTCTGCCCGCCGCTGATCACATAGTCCACGCCCAGGCCCTTGAAAATCTCTTTAATACCCTCTCCGACGGATACCGTTATAAACCCGACGTCCTTTCTGGGCTGCGGAGCCGCCTTCGGTTCCTCGGGCTTTTCTTTCTCTTTGGCGGTCTCGACCGGCTTGGACTCGCTCTTTGCGGGCGCCGGATTCTTCGCTGAAGTTTCCGCCTCTTTGAGGTTTATGAGCCTCACTTCGCCCAGTTCGCCGAACTTCTGGCTTCTCTGGATGATCAGACCGGGGTCGTTGGTCTGCACCTTGACGTGAAGGATATCGCCCTCCATCGCGCACTTGACGCGGTCTCCGAGAGACTTGAGGAACTCCAGATATTCTTTCTGGTCCCTGGAAGAAGGCTTCTTGCTCATAAGGACCGTCATTCTCATCTTATAGATGAAGCGAAGAGCCTCTGCCTCCGGCGTCTCGTTCTCGGGTTCTGCCTCTGCCCTGGCTTCTTCCTTCTCCAGAAGAGCACTGTAATCGATTTCTTTTCCAAGGAAGCGGTCGTACGCGCCCTTCATGACCTGTACGAGTCCCTGTCCGCCCGAGTCAACTACTCCCGCCTCCTTGAGGACAGGCAGCAGCTCCGGGGTGTGTGCGAGGACCTTCTCGGCCTCTTCCAGGACAGCTCCGAGGAAGAGCTCGAGATTCTCTTCTCCCGCATCTGCCAGCTCTCTTGATTTGAGAGCGGCACCCTTGGCAACGGTCAGGATAGTCCCTTCCTTGGGCTTCATGACCGCCTTATAGGCTGTCTCGACAGCTCTGTCAAATGCTTCTGCAAGTACGGGGATCGTGAGTACTGTCTCCGATTTCGCAACCTTGCCGAATCCGCGGATCAGCTGAGAGAGAATGACACCGGAGTTTCCTCTTGCGCCTCGCAGAGAGCCGGAGGACATCGCCTTGCAGATATCCTTCATGCTGTCCAGATTTCCCAGTGCCGAGACTTCATTCACGGCCGATTTGATCGTGAGAGTCATATTCGTGCCGGTATCGCCGTCGGGCACCGGAAATACATTCAGTTCGTTGATCCACTCTTTATTAGCTTCCAAATTGGCTGCACCGGCAAAAAACATTTCTGCCAGGAGCCTTGCATCTATTGTGCTGGTCGTCACCGCATCTTCCTCCTGCAAATTACGATAATTTGTTCAAACACGTGCTCAGTCGATGACGCGCACGCCTTCTACATAAACATTGATCTTTTCAACCTCAAGCCCGGTGAAATCTTCCACCCGGTAGGAGACAGAGGAGACCAGATTGTCAGCAACAGCCATAATATTGACCCCGTAAGAGACGATCACATGAAAATCGATCTCGAGCTTTCCCTTGCCGTTGAGAGTCACATTGATTCCTTTCGTCATGCTCTCTCTCTTGAGAAGGCTGGCAAATCCCTCTTTACTGTTGACGGAAGCCATACCTACAATGCCGAAGCATTCGTTTGCCACATTCCCTGCGTACTGCGCGATCACTTCTGTATCGACGCTTATGTTACCCATATGTGTATTCATTAAAAATGTCTTCAAAGGCCGTTCTCCTTTCAGAGCCGCACAGGCGGCCGTTATAGTGATCTGAACCGGTACCGCGCTAAGCGTCCGTTGGCGCTGGCTCACTAAAGTACACGGTAAATCAATATAGATTATAACCTCAATCCTGCGAAAAGAAAAGGATGTATTGCCCCGCTCTTATTCAATATTCCTCAGAATTCGGTTATTTTTTTCTTGCATTCACGAATCATTTTTGATACTATACAAATGTTGTAGACCCGAATATGTATGTTAGGAGGTGTTTAAGATGGCAAAATGTGATATCTGCGGCAAGGGCGCTCATTTTGGAAATAACGTCAGCCATTCTCATAGAAGATCCAACAGAATCTGGAATTCCAACATCCAGAAAGTCGCTGTGAACGTTAACGGCGCTAAGAAGAGAATGCATGTCTGCACCAGCTGCCTGAGATCCGGCAAGGTCGAGCGTGCTATCTGATAGCCGCCTAATCTTTGGTCAGTCTCACAGCCCGCATTGATTATGTTGAGCTTAACGAAATAAGATCACCGCTGCTATGCAGTGGTGATCTTATTTTTGTGCGAAGCAATGAGCCATGCGCGGACAGGATGTCGAACGAACAGCGAGAGCTTGCTCTCAGATGGACGTTCGGCAGACTGGACGCATACGGCGAATGCCGCGACAGGTCACAAGCTGTGTAACGGCTTGTGACCTGTCGGCATGGCTCATTGTTCAAAATGTCATTTATCTCTCTTATCTCTCACTTCTGAGCCAGCTCTCAAGTCTCTTGTACATCCACACAAGATCGTGCTGCGGTCTCCAGCCGAGCGCCTCTATTTTGGAAATATCCATCTTGAGGAAACTGGGCGCCGGATACCGGGACGCATCTCCGTTCTCATCCACCCTGACAATGATCCTGCCCCCGGCGACTTCCCGGGCGACCATCTCTCCCATTTCAAAAATAGAACAGTAAGTTGACGGATTTGCCGCGTTGTAGGTCTGTCCGGGTTCCCCCTTCAGAAGAACTGTGAGGATCGCCGTGACGGCCTGCGCGGTATACAGGTAGGGATGCCGGCTGGTTCCCTTGGTGGCAAGGACTATATCCTCTCCGTTTATGGCGTTTCTTGTCATCATGGCAAATACCCGGCGGTCATTATAATCGACGCCCGGGCCGAAGGTCTGGGCAAGTCGGACGCTCATTGCCGGGATCCCGAATTCCTGCGCGTAACTGGTGCAGAGCATTTCGCACATTCTCTTGCTCTCGGGATAGCAGCTCCTGACCTTGGACAGATCGACGGTGCCGAGTGTATTCTCATCCAGCAGCTTCTCTTCTCTCACTTCCCCGAAAGCTTCCATACTCGAGAGGAACACAAAACCTTTGGTCGTTGTCTCCCTGGCCTTTTCGAGCAGGCCGATGGTCCCTTCCAGAGATGTTCTGATGACCTTTGTGGGGTGCGCCGTCATAAACGCGCTCGCGGTGGGACATGCGCCGTGGATCCAGTATTCCGTATTCTGCGGCACCTCCGGGAGGTCTTCCATCGTCCCCTTGAGCAGAGTCAGCTCCGGGGCGCCCGTGAGATCACCGAAAACTCTTTCCGCTTTCTCCGGATCTCTGATGACGGCACAGATATGAAGGCCCAGTCCGCGCTTTCTCGACGCGTGGATGAGCGCGTGGATCGCGGTCATTCCGATCAGTCCCGTGGATCCCGTCACTACTATGGTGCTGCCTGCTAATCTCTCCCAGGGAAGGGGCTCGTTCGAGATCCATTCCATATCTTCTTCGAATATATGAGATCTTTCAGTCATTTTTTCTCCTCTCTCATACTCCGAAGATCTGGGAGTTCTCTCTGGCGTCTACCATGGCCCTGAAAATATAGTAATCACTGGGCGTGGTGATCTTGATATTCTCCGGCTTTCCCTGGACCGTGTACAGCTTATATCCGTAGTGCTTCATGAGGCTCGCGGAATCGATAAAGCCTCCGGACGCCTCAGGGTCCTGCCTCATCTTATTGTGTACGCCGAGGATCTGGCCGAGGCGAAAGCTCTGCGGCGCCCTGGCCAGTTCGCACTTCGACCTGTCGATGATGGTCCCGACTGCGCCGGTCTCGTCTTTCATCGTGATCGTCTCGATAGCCGCCGTCACGGTGATCGCGGTGCCCCGCTCTTTAACGCCCCTGATATTGGCGGTGATCGTCTCCTCGTCGATAAGAGGCCTTACGCCGTCGTGGATCAGCACGATATCATCCTCGTTGTAAAACTGAGCCGCGGCGCAAAGGCCGTTATAAATAGACTCCTGGCCGCTGGCGCCGCCGGGAACCACTTTTTTGACCTTCTTCAGATTGTACTTCCTGATCAGTTCCCACATGTAGTCGATCCAGCTTTCCAGCATCACGACTACAATGCCGTCGATCTCGGGGTGACTTTCAAAAGCTTCGAGCGTGTAGATGATAATGGGCTTTCCGTAAAGCTCGAGGAACTGTTTAGGCCTTGTCCGCGTGTTCATTCTCTGGCCTGTTCCTCCAGCAAAGATCACCGCGACATTGCTCATTTCTGTTCACCCGCTTCTTTTACAGCCACATCGCGGACCTCCGCCTCGGGGAACGCCGCCTTGACGGCTTCTTCATCGGATACCATGCCGCTGTTTCTCTTCTTTCCCTGGAGCTTGTCGATCACATCCGGGATCATATCGACGATCTTGGTGATCGCGGTCTGGTCCTTGATATTGACCACCTTGGTCTGCCCGTCCTTTATGATCATTACTGCAGTAGGGGTCATCTTGGCTGAGAAACCGCCGGCGCCCTTGTCCTTGTGATCCGTTCCGTCAGAACCTGCGCCGCAGCCGATCGACACGTCGGAGAGCGGGATGATGATCTGCTCGCCAATCCTCACAGGTGCTCCTACAACGGTCTTGGACGTGAGAATGCCTTCGGCTCCGTCCATAAGCGATTTGACTACTGTTGTGATATTGTTCTTTTCTTCAGCCATTTCAGTTCCTCTTTCTTTGCTTTGCAGCATGAAACTTTATACTACAGGTTTCATTTTATATGACAGACGACAATGTCTGCAATGATCAGTTGCGGCCTCACTTCAGTTTTGTCTTTACCTTCAGCAGTTTCTTAAATACCTTTTGACAGTCCTTGTCGAAGATCAGCGGTACCGCCTCTTTGACGGGCACGAAGATCTGAATTCTCCCCGCTGCCGCTGCTTCGAGATTGCAGCGGTACAGGTCCCATTCCGTCTCCAGGTTCAAATGGTCATCGGCAAAAGGCTTGAGCACCGAATACGCGATATTCATATTGCCGTTGAGACAAGGGTCGTTCAGACCTATATTCCCGGACAGCTTCCACATCTGCGGGACTACGTGCCCCACGATCCTGCCAATTCGTACCTTGACTTTTTCCCAGGCCCTTCTGCCGCATCGCCCCGTCAGCACCCGGTGTACATAATCGATGAGATCGAGGATCTTTTCCACCTTGGCGCTAAGATCGTCCAGTTTGTCACAGAGCGACCTCGTATCTTTTTCTTCTTCTTTCTCTTCCTCCGGCTCTTTCGGCTTCTCTTCTTCCTCCGTCTTCTTCTCGAGTCCCATGGACCAGACCTCTTTTCCGAAGACCTTCAGAGAGACGATCTTTTTAGCCGGAAAGACAGCGGCAACCTTGATCAATCCCCCAAGCCACGAGACGTCGAAGTTTACATCCGACCGCTCCTTGAGGACCGCCACCGGGAATTCTTCATGGCATTCCGGGTCGGAAACTCCTGCCCTCCCTTTGTAGCGGAAAGGTACAAAGAGAACAAGAAGAAGCACGATAAGCACAAGAACCAGCAGGATCAGCAGGATGATCCCGATCCATTTTAAAACAGTAAGAAGTATTGCCATGTCCGCCTCCTCACTCTTTCTCTTGTTCTGCGCTGTTCTGACCGGCTTCGCCTCCGAAAGCAAAAGCCGTTTCTCCGTCCGGGAGGAGATTCTGCGGCGCGGCGTGGGCGGGATAGATGATCCTCGTTCCGTGCGGAAACAGATAGGCTCTCACATCTGCGCTCCCCGTGTGATCATAGGCCTCCTGGACGAGGTCTCTCACCATTTCCACCGCCTCGATCATTCCCTCCGCGATCCCGATGATATAAGGGGGATATTTCTTGTAATACGGCTGCTGCAGGTTCACACAGTGCAGTATTTCCAGCTGATTGGCACCGGGTCCCGGGATCGAAGGACTCAGGCAGATCACGTAGATCGTAAACTGTCCCGCCCCGGAAATCAGATTCCTCTTCACTTTTTCCGGATCATGTATAGATGGTCCCACATAGAGATTTTTCAAAAAATACATACCGGCCTACCCCTCTTCACCGAGCGCCTTTCCAAGTGCACGCGTTGTATATTTTCCCTTGCGAAGCCTTTCCGAGATCTTCATCGTATTCGCGCGGATCGCTTCATATTCCTCCGGCGGGAGCGCCCGCAGCCTGTCGGGGATCTCCTCGATGGAATCTACCGTGATTCCGCACCCGTTTCGGGTGATGTATCCGGCCAGCGCCGCCTCACTCCAGATGATGACCGGCATGCCGGACGCAAGATACAGGGATGCTTTGTGAGGATTATTGATCCTCAGATACTCGCCGTATGTGCCGCTGCAGGTTTCGGTAGTCTCGCCGTCCCAGACCAGTCCGAAGCTCCCTTCCATGACTTCCGGGAGCTGATCAGGTTCAAAGGATCCCAGATAGTTCACGTTGTCCTGCGGCTCCGACTCATATCCGACGCCGTACAGATTAAATCTTATCCCCTCGGGAAGGTGATAGGCATACCCGGCTTTGTGGGGCCTGAGCGCGCCCGCGATGACGACCGGGCCGGACGGGGATGTCGACGCGTATCCCGCTGTCGGGATCAGATAATCGAAGATCCCGAGCACCGTCATCTTTGAAGCGGGAATCCCCATGGAGGAGAGTTTCTTCTTCATGCTGCTGTTGTGCACGATGATCCCGTCACAGCCGCGCAGCAGCGACTCTTCTTCCAGGTGCAGACGAATCTTCTCCTTAAAGGAGGTCGTTCCTCTGATCGCCGCCCTGAGGATCTCAAGGTCATGGATCAGCAGGATAATCCTGGCGCCTCTCCTCCTCACCTTGTTTACACAGGAGGCAAGGAGAACGGAGTGGTTGACGATCGGAAACTGTATGACGAGGACGTCGCCTTTTCCGACCGGTGTAAGACATTCATTCCATATTTTGCTAAGTTTCAGGTGATATCCGGCCTTTTCCAGGGAATTCTGGTTCTCTCTGTCCGCCTGCGGCATGGAGATCTCGATTCCCTTATACCCGTTTTTCTCGAGGATCTTATCTACGTCATCTCTGGCCTTGATGCCGGCCGTTCTCTGATATCCCTCTTCATTCCAGATTTCTTTGGTAAAGTATTTCATAAATCTTCTCAGTCCTGTGTCTCATCCGCCTCCGCCCAGACATCCATATCGTGGGTTACGCGCTTTTCCTCGGGCGGCAGCTGCATATAATCACCGTACAGGTTCTTCAGATAGTACTCCCAGCAGCCGGGCGCCGATACTTCCATGCCTTCAAACTGCATCGGCACAGACTGCAGGTACAGCTTTCTCGGCACTCTCTCCTGCGGCCCGTATCCGTTGGCGATTCCGCCCATGTAGCCGCACTCGTCGACTTTATAAGTCCGGCAGGTCCGATTAATATAATCCAGGATCTTCTTGTCGGGAAGCGGCATGCACAGTGCCTTTACAAGCGGCTTGAGTGTTCTTCGAAGCGCCGTCTTGCCCTCTCCCGTACGCGCCTGCTTGACGCGCAGGATGTGCCTCGCGGCCAGTGTCTTCTTAAAGATCTTCCGGACTTCCTTCTCGTCATCCGGAAGGCCGTCCATCGGAAAGATGTCGATCCAGAGATTCTTCTCTGTCTCGTCGTGGTCGTAGAGTTTCCGGATGCTCGTATGAAGGTCGTAGATCTTGGCAAAAGGATAATTGAGATTGCCCAGCTCACAGGCGGCGAGCTTGTAGTCGCCCGAAGCGCCGATCTCATCCGCATGGGACAGCAGCCGGTCGTAATCTTCTCTGGGCATATTTACATCGATATCGTCGTCCCACGGTATAAATCCCTTGTGACGGACGGCTCCGAGGAGTGTTCCTCCCGCCAGGTAATACCGGATCCCGTACTTCTCACAGATCTGCGTAAAGACTTTGAAGAGAGCGAGTTCTCTCTGCTGCACTTCCTGCAGATTCAGTTTCTTCATTTTACTGTTATTGTTAGTCATGTATATTATCGCTCCGTGTGTTACTTCCTTTAAAAAAGAGTATAATCCATATCAAAATAGATGTCCACCGCTCAATATTTTGCTCCATATTTTCCGTATTTCATGCTTGACATGCGGTTTTCATTCCACTAAGATAATAGAGTATGTGCAGAAAGAGTTCCGTGTCTTCTCTACTGCACTCGAGAGTATGATGGAGCACTGTATGCGCGGCTGCACAGCGCTCGGAACGATATGTATTACACATTAATGTACATAACATGGAGGTATGTAGAATGGCAAACATCAAATCTGCCAAGAAGAGAATCATCACAAGCGCTAAGAGAACCGCCGCCAACAAGGCTGTTAAGTCTTCCGTCAAGACCGCGATCAAGAAAGTTCACAAGGCAGTAGAAGCCGGCGACAAGCAGGCAGCAGCTGCTGCTCTGGTCGCAGCAGAAGCTACCATCGACAAGGCTTGCACAAAGGGCGTTCTTCACAAGAACAACGCTTCCCGCAAGGTTTCCCGTCTTGCCAGCTTCGTCAACAAGATCTGATAAAGCGCAAGCAGATATAAACGAATTCTTATTCCGGCTCTCCGCGACCCATCGGAGAGCCGTTTTTTTATGCACTGAATAATTACAAAAGCCGATTCCCCTCAGGACACTTCCTGAGCAGGAATCGGCTTGTTATTTCACGGATCTTTCCCGGAAGATCATCCCGCGAAATTGATGACCGCTTCTTTGGGTTCGGCTGTCTTCTCTACGCTCTCCGCATAGAGAACGATGCCTTTCCCGTTGTATTCCGAGAAATTCTCATAGCTGACGCGGGCTCTTACCCTCACCCATGTGCGCTCGGGCAGGATCATATCCTGATCTGCCTTGCAGGCGTAGCCGAGGAAGGACATGTCGTTCGCGCAGCAGGTCATCGCCATTCTTCCGGGGACAAAATATCCCTTGGGGAATTTGTCCGGGATCATGACCATGCCCGTGTACTCGATCTCTTTCCCGTCGTAGCGGTCCGGATGCTCCATGGCGTCCAGATACCAGATGCCGTAATTGAGATTCTCGAGGACGATCGGCTCCTTGTGGATATCATAAGGGAGGTCCTCTTCCGTCGTCATATCGATCTCGCCGTTTGCGTCTTCAAAGATCAGGTCGGCCTGCTGGTTGATCGCCTTGATATTTCTCTTGTAGCTGATCAGAGTCTTCTCATCGATCCCGTCGCAGCGGTTGAGCATGATCAGCTCGGAATTTCTGAGCTGCTCCGCCAGAAGCGACCTCATATTTGTGAAATACATGGAAAAAGTGGAGGCGTCGATGACGGTGATCTGCTGCTCCAGTCTCCAGGCTCTGGGGAGCCTGAATTTTCTAAAATCCCACATTCCGTTGTATTCGATAAGAATTCTCTCAGGTCTGTGTTTTGCCTCCAGTGCCATCATGGCAGAAGGCGTGAGATCCTCTTCATTCTCGAACACTTCCATCACCGTGCCCGTCTGGCGCAGAAGACGTTCACTGTACTCCACCTCGCCTTCCTCGCAGACGATCAGGAGCGTCGTCCCGGAAGTCTGAAAGTAAGGCTGTCCGATCGTATAGGAGAAAAAGGAGGATTTTCCGCTGTCGAGAAATCCGTTGATCACATAAACCGGTTTTTGTACCATCTTCTCTTTTCCTTTTACAAAATCAAATAAACCCATAGCACCCCTTTTACTTGCGGAACAGCTCCGCCAGGGCATCTTCCTTGAGACCGGAACCGATCACGCAGATCTTGCCCGTGACGTCGGCAGCGCCGAAGCGGACTTCCGTCTCCTCGGGAACATAGTCGAAGTGGATCCAGCGTCCCTCTCCGTCGGGTACCATGCCCTTGGAGCGAAGGATGATGCCATATGTGTCGGAATCGTCAAGCTTTGCGAGGATCTGTTTGATTTCTTCCTCGGAGTACTTGGCGGGAGTTTCCATTCCCCAGCTGGCGAAGATCTCATCCGCGTCATGTCCGCCGTGGTGGTGGTGATGGTGATGATGGTGGCTGTGGGACTTGTAGATCCTGTTGCCGTTCTCATCCACTTCCACTTCCGCGTGCTCATGGTCGTGGTGATGATGGTGCTCATGCTCCTCATCGTCATCGTCGTCATCATGATGATGGTGATGGTGGTGGTGCTCCTCGTCGTCATCGTCGTCATGATGATGGTGGTGGTGCTCGTGCTCCTCGTCGTCATCGTCGTCGTCATGATGATGGTGATGGTGATGGTGGTGCTCCTCGTCGTCATCGTCGTCGTGATGATGGTGGTGCTCGTGCTCGTCTTCCTCCTCATCGTCATGGTCCTTCATGACTTCCGCGAGGATCTCGGCCTGCAGATCAGACTTTCCTTCAATCGTCGTAAGGATCTGCTTGCCGTCCAGCTCTGCGATCGGAGTTGTGATGATCGTAGCCTTCGGATTGTGCTGACGCAGAAGTTCGACGCACTCGGCTATCTTCTCATCGCTGACTTTGTCTGTTCTGGTCAGAATGATCGTGCCGGCGTACTCCACCTGGTTGACGAAGAACTCACCGAAGTTCTTGATGTAGAGCTTGCACTTGGAGGCGTCAACTACGGCCACGGCGCTGTTGAGTTCCATTTCGGACCCTTCCGCCGCATCCTGTACAGCCTTCATAACATCCGAGAGCTTTCCGACGCCGGAGGGCTCGATCAGGATCCTTTCGGGCGCGTACTGCTTCATCACTTCTCTGAGGGAGGTCCCGAAATCGCCGACCAGTGAGCAGCAGATGCAGCCGGAGTTCATCTCACGGATCTCGATGCCGGCTTCCTTGAGGAATCCGCCGTCGATGCCGATCTCACCGAACTCGTTCTCGATCAGGACAACGCGTGTGCCGGCAAGAGCATCCTTTATCAGCTTCTTGATGAGTGTAGTCTTGCCGGCTCCCAAAAAGCCGGAAATAACATCAATTTTGGTCATTCTAACATCGCTTCCTTTCTATATTGCCAATAAGGTCATTAACGGACCTGTTCTGTAAAAAGAATAAGCAGAGCTGTAAGCCGGGTTATGTCTTAGACGATCATCTATCTAGGACCGCCGTCGCCGACGGCCTCAAGCGACCCACCTGAGAGCGAGCCGGGCAAGCTCATAGCCCTCTTTTCGGTCTTGCTTCGGATGGGGTTTACATGGCTCTTCGTGTTACCACAAAGACGGTAGTCTCTTACACTGCCTTTCCACCCTTACGGGCGGCGGGAACGGTTCCCGCCGCTTTCGCGGTATATCTCTGTTGCACTGGCCTGGGAGTCACCTCCACCGGACGTTATCCGGCATCCTGCCCTGTGAAGCCCGGACTTTCCTCACCTGCGCCCTTTCGGGACTTGCAGCCGCGATCGTCCGCCCTGCTTATTTACGTTATGCATTTTACTCGTGAGTCTGACAGTTGTCAACTCACTGCCGAGAGCGCCCTGTCGCGCCGTTCCTCACTGTCCGAAGCATCCTCCTCCGACAAATTCTCTCAGAAGAGAATTGGTTGGGACGGCCGCCGTATCTACGCCGACAAAGTATTCAAGGAATTTCAGAAGTCTCTTCGCCTCATAATAAGCCGGCTCATTCTGCCTTACGTTGAAGAGCAGAGGTTCCGCGAACTGTTTGATCACGGCCAGCTCATAGATCAGCACGGAGTTAAAGACGGCGTCCGCATCGTCCTGGAAGGGGAAAATATTCATATCCTCTCCCATCCTGACCTTGGGCCAGAGTTCGAAGGTATGCTGCGCGGAGTTTCCTCTGGTCCTTGCGTCCCTGACCATTCTCCGCAGGAGCCTTGCGTCCGTGGACGGGATCCTGTTGTGCTCGTCGATATTGAGGCTGGTCATGCAGCTGATATAGATCTTGAACTTGTTCTTCTCGGGCAGTTCCTCGGAAGCCTTGGGATTGAGCCCGTGAATGCCCTCGATGATCAGAATGTCGTCTTTATCGAGCTTTAAGTATCTTCCTTTGTAAACTCTCTTGCCGGCCTTGAAATCAAACTGCGGCATCTCCACCGTATTGCCCTCGAGAAGGTCGAGCATGTCGTCCATGAACAGGTCGATGTCCACGGCCTCGAGCACCTCGTAGTTGTAATTTCCGTCAATGTCGATGGGCGTCTGCTCTCGGTTGACAAAATAGTCATCCATGCTGATGATATGCGGCCGCAGGCCGAAGGACCGCAGCTGGACCGCCAGCCTGTGGGCAAAAGTCGTCTTGCCGGAGGAGCTGGGGCCCGCCACCATCACGAATTTGGTGTCCTTCTTGCGGAAGATCTGCGCCGCGATCTCGCCGATCCTTCGCTCCTGAAGCGCCTCCTGGACCAGGATCATATCGCTGATGCTTCCGCCGCAGATCGCGTCGTTGAGGTCGCCGACCGTGCTGATATTGACCAGGTCGCCCCATTTTGTCGACAGATAGAGCTGTTCGAAAAGGCTCTCCTGGTCCTCGAACTCCTCGATCTCGAAAGGATTCTCCTGCCTGGGCAGGATCAGGAGAAGACCGCCGTTGTAAGCCGCGATCTTGAAGAGATTGACATAACCGGCAGAGGGAAGCATATAGCCGTAGAAGTAGTCATAGTAACCTTCCATGCTGTACACATTGATGGTGGAGCCGCGGCGATAGTGGAACAGCCTCTCCTTGTCGTGCATTCCCTGCCTCTTGAAGAGCTCGATCGCGTCGTCGATCGGATAGGTCTTCTTGATGATCGGCACATTTTTGTCCCGCAGTCTCTTCATCTCGTTCTCGACCCTCTGGGCAAATTCGTCCGTCACATTTACTCCGTTGTGCACCGAGCAATAGATGGCGTTGCCCAGGGCGAACTCTATTTTGACATGAACGGAATTTCCCTGTTCCTTGAGGATGTCCCGGACCGCTTTGACAAGCAGCATCTGCGCTGTTCTGACATAAGCGTTGTGGCCGGCGCTGTCCCTGGTGGTAATAAAAGAAATGACGCCGTCTCTCTCAAGCCGCTTGTTCAGCTCCCTCATCTTGCCGTTAAAGTAGATGAGCGCAATGGAATTATTGTATTCTTCCTGATATTTCCTGACTATGCTCTCGAAAGTAACTCCCTTATCATACTGCTGGATCGCTCCTTTGATCATTACGGTAGGCATAAAAATCCCCCTCTCTGTGGTGTGAGGCTCGCTCAGGCGAGCGCCAATAGCTGCGACGTTCCGTGTACTTTCTGTTATGTCTCCATATAAGGAGCTCCCGTGTCGCAGGAGATGATCCTTATTTCAGGCATCTCTCGCTCCAGGTACTCTTTCATATAAGGAATAAAGATCTTCTCAATGCCGTAGTGCCCGGCATCTATGACCGCGATCCCCTTCTCAACGGCGTCTATGCCGTCGTGGTGCGAAATATCTCCGGTAATATATACGTCGGCTCCGGATCTCACCGCCAGGTCGATCTCTCCTTTTCCCGAACCGGGAAGGATCGCACAGGTGACCAGCATTTGCTCCGGATCGCCGTAATACCTGACGTGTTCGATCTCGAAGGCCTTTGCCACTAAAGCGGCGCACTCGGAGAGCTTCATGGGCTCCTTGAGACTCCCGACTCTTCCGATGCCCTCCACTGACAGATCATCCTCGTAAGTGACTTCGAGAACCTCCCTGTCCTGCAGCTGCAGCAGGTCCGCAGCCGCGTCGGCCATGCCGAGCACGTCAAAGTTCGTGTGCATAGCGTAGCAGCAGATATCGCGCCGGACCAGGTTCAGAACCCTGCTCCCCACGTAGTCGCTGTCCGTGATCTTCTTCACGCCGCCGAAAAGGAGCGGGTGGTGCGTCAGGATCAGGTCGGCTTTCTGCGCGGCCGCCTCTTCGATCACTTCAGAGGTCGCGTCCACCGCAAGGGCAATCGTATTCACTTCCTTGTCCGCGTACCCGACCTGCAGTCCCACGTTGTCCCAGGATAAGGCAAAGCTTCGCGGACAAAACTCCTCCAGCTGCTGCATGATCTCTTTCAGTTTCATATACGGCTCCTTTTGTCATTTGCGGTCAAAATATCGCAGTGCGGTCATGATCAGTTTCTCTCTTAAGAGGACCTGCTCTTTCTTTTCTTTTATGGCGCCGCTCTCGGCGTCACTTGCTCTCCCCAGCGAATACAGGATCCTGTCGTTGACGCCCTTCTGCCACAGCAGGTAGCTTCTTAGCATATCGTCCCGGTCCCTGATCAGAACCGGCCCAAACAGGTCCTCCGCCTGCACGCAGAGTTCCCTTTCCTCTTCACTGTCCGGTTCCCCGAGCAGTGACCAGTCCGGTCCTTCCGTCTCTTCGTGCACTACGTGCATCACGGGATAGTACTTATTATCTTCGAGGACGACCGCTTCCCGGTCTATAAAGAGCCCCAGTTTCCTGACCGCCCTTCTTACATATTCCGGGTCCGCCTGCGGCTGCAGGATGATCTCCGAAAAATCCAGCGTCTTGTCCGGTTCCCGCAGAAGGATCCTGCTCATGATCCTCCCGCCCATGCCTGCGATCACAAGTCCCCGGGCTTCCCCTTTTCTGTATGCGTCCAGGCCGTCGGAGAGACGCAGCTCAATCCTGTCCGATGCGCCGTATAAAGCGATATTCTCACGGGCCTTCTCCAGCGGTCCTTCGATGACGTCCATAGCTATGGAGCGGTCGATCACGCCGTCCATGACAAGCCTGATCGGAATATGCGCGTGATCTGTCCCCACATCGCACAGACAATACCCGTCTTGTTTCTTATTATCCTGCGGTCCTTTGGCCGTCACCATACCGGCGATCGCCGTCAGCCGCTTTGAAAGTCTTAACTGCGCTGCCATGGCTCAGTCGAGATAGTCCTTGAGCTTGCGGCTTCTGCTGGGATGACGGAGCTTGCGCAGCGCCTTGGCTTCGATCTGCCTGATGCGCTCACGTGTTACATTAAACTCCTTGCCGACTTCTTCCAGGGTCCTGGCTCTTCCGTCATCGAGGCCGAAGCGGAGCCTGAGCACTTTCTGCTCCCTCTCGGTAAGTGTTCCCAGTACTTCCACCAGCTGTTCCTTGAGCAGTGTGAAAGCGGCTGCGTCGGCAGGTACGGGCACGTTGTCATCCTGGATGAAGTCGCCCAGATGGCTGTCTTCCTCTTCGCCGATGGGGGTTTCAAGGGAAACGGGCTCCTGGGAGATCTTGAGGATCTCACGGACTCTCTCCACGGGAATCTCCATGCGTTCCGCGATCTCCTCGGGGGTAGGTTCTCTTCCCAGCTCCTGAAGGAGTTGTCTGCTCACTCTGACCAGTTTGTTGATCGTCTCAACCATGTGGACAGGAATGCGGATCGTTCTGGCCTGGTCCGCGATCGCTCTCGTGATCGCCTGGCGGATCCACCATGTCGCATAGGTGGAGAACTTGAATCCCTTGTTGTAATCGAACTTCTCAACCGCCTTGATCAGACCCAGGTTTCCCTCCTGGATCAGATCGAGGAACAGCATGCCGCGGCCGACATAGCGCTTCGCGATACTTACCACGAGACGAAGGTTGGCTTCGGCCAGCCTCTTCTTGGCGTCTTCGTCGCCGTTCTCCATCCTCTTGGCCAACTCGATTTCCTCCTCCGCGGTCAGAAGCGGCACTTTGCCGATCTCCTTGAGGTACATGCGGACGGGATCCTCAATGTTAATGCTGTCCGGGATGCTCAGGTCGAGCATGTCCGGTTCCTCATCACTGTTCTCATCTATCATATCAATATCATCGTCGTGCACATCCGTGTCATCATCCTCAACGACCTGGAGCACATCGATATCGTTCTTTTCAAGGACACGCACGATTAGTTCGTACTGGTCGTCGGTCAACTTCAGATTTTTGAACTCAGCGCGTATTTCCGACTCCTCAAGGACTCCTTTCTTCTGCTTTCCGGCGGCGATCAGGTCCCCGATCTTCCTCATGAACTCTTCCTGACTCATGGTTTCATGATTCTTGTTATCCGCTTTGCTCATTTTTCTGTTCCTCCGTTTTTCAATATCTTTCAGGCAGTGGTCTGCCTAAGGGTGAAGTTGATTTTGCCGAGCGCCTGCAGTTCTTTTTTGGTGCTGAGCATTTTGCTGAGCATCTGGGCAGACGGCTCCTGCATCCCTTCTTCGAACTGCTTTCTCTCCCTTTCCGCCGCTGCTTTTCGGATTGAGATCACGATATCCTTAAGCGCTTTTTCTCTTTCTCTTGTGTCCGTAAGTCCCTTCAGTCTTGTGTTGAACATGGCCGCCGCCATCTCCTGCTCCTGCTGCGACTCGAACATGCCGATCACGGAAGCCGGGTTGCCGCCGCCCTGCTCTTCAAGGATCTTCCAATATCCCTGGGCCGCCTGCCTGGCAACTCCCTCGTGAAAGTGTTCCGGGCGCAGATAGGGTGAGATCTGCGGGAAGATCTCGGGCTCGTCCGCGAGCCATGTCATGAGGAGCTTTTCATTCTGCTCGACCCGGTCCTCCTTAGTCAGCCGGCTCTGGCGCTTTTTGGCCGGTTCCGGTGCCGCCGCGGAAGGCTCCGCGCCGCTATTCCAGACCGTCTGTGCCGAACCGGATCTCCCGTAGGAGGCAACCAGCCTTCTCAGACTCCCCTCGTCCACATAGTAGCGCCTCGCCGCTTCCGCCAGATAATTATTTCTCTCGATCTCATCTTCGATCGCGCACAATTTGGCGGCGATGGCGTGATGGAACTGCGTCCGCTGCGCCGGGTCGTCCATGGAATACTCTCTCTGCATCATGCGAAGCTCGAAGAAAAAGCTGTTCTCCGCATTTTTGATCCGCTCCAGGAATGCGTCCTTGCCGTTTTCCTTTATAAACTCATCGGGGTCCTTCTGGGGCCGCAGGTCGATCACTTTTCCTTCAATCCCCGCCTTTTTCAGGATGCCGATCGATCGCAGGGCCGCCCTTACACCGGCTCCGTCGCTGTCATAGGCCAGCAGCACCTGCCCGGTGTATCTCTTAAGGAGTGCCGCCTGCCCTTCCGTAAAGGAAGTGCCCAGCGATGCGACCGCTTCGTGAAAGCCGGCCTGATGCATGGAGATGACGTCCATGTACCCCTCACACAGGATCTTGTAAGGCGCCTTCGATCTTTTGGCAATGTGCAGTCCGTACAGGTTCCGGCTCTTGTCGAAAATCTCTGTCTCGGGAGAGTTGAGGTACTTGGGCTTTGCGTCCCCCATGACGCGCCCGCCGAAGCCGATCACCTGTCCCCGCACGTCCATGATGGGGAAGATGACGCGGTTCCAGAATTTGTCGTGCATTCCCCTCTTCTCGTCGAAGGCGGCGACGCCCGCCTCGAGGATCACGTCATCGGAAAAGCCCTTGCTGCGCAGGTGGGCGCACAGGTCATTTCCCGAACCGTCGGCGTACCCCAGGCCGAAATCGCGCATCGTGGCCGCATCCAGCTTTCTCTGCGCCAGGTACCTGAGTCCTTTTATTCCTTTTTGCGACCGCAGCAGCTTGTAGTAGTAGACGGCCGCCTCTTTGTTGACCGCTCTTAAGAGCTGTCTCTTCTCCTCTCTTTTTTTGGCCTCTTCGCTGTAATTGACTTCGGGAAGCTTGATGCCCGCCCTGTCCGCCAGCGTCTGCAAGGCTTCCTGGAAACTGTAGTTCTCATATTTCATGAGAAAAGTCGCCGCGTTTCCGCCCGCGCCGCATCCGAAGCAGTAAAACATCTGTTTGGGTTCCGAGACAGAGAAAGAGGGAGATTTTTCATTGTGAAAAGGGCACAGGCCAAAATAGTTAGCACCCTTTTTCTGTAAATGGACATAAGTTCCTACGACATCCACGATGTTGTTGGCGCGCAGGACCTCCTCCACTTTTTCATCCGGATAATACATATTCTGATTTTCCTGTCAGATCACATCCCAGTTCTTGGGGATGTAGATCGATTCAAACATTTTGATCGCATATCTGTCTGTCATCGAAGCAATGTAGTCACAGACAGCCCTGTAGAGGGGAGTGCCGGCATCGATCATCTTCTTCTGGAGATCCGGAAGCTCCTCCGGGTGCTTCATATAGTGCTCATACAGAACTTCGATCATGCTGCAGGCCTTGGACTCCTCCGACTTGGCGAGCGGATTGGTGTAAACGCTCTCAAACATGAACGCCCTGAGTTCGCGAAAAGCCTCTTCGATCTCCTCCGACATGGTGATCACAGGCCTCCCCTGGCTCGTCGTGATGATGTCATGGATAAAGCGGTCAAGGCGCTGCCCCAGTGTTCTGCCCACGACAGAAGCGATCCGCTCAGGGACATCCTCTTCCTTCAGTATTCCGCCTCTTATGGCGTCGTCCATATCGTGATGGATATAGGCGATCTTATCGGACAGCCGCACGATCTGTCCCTCCAGCGTGAAGGGGAGCGTATTCATCTGATGGTTCAGTATTCCGTCTCTCACTTCCTGCGTGAGATTGAGTCCGGCGCCGTTTTTCTCAAGCAGATCCACAGTTCGAAGACTCTGCTCATAGTGCCGGAATCCCTCCGGGCAGATCTTGTTCAGCGCCCGCTCTCCCGCATGTCCGAAAGGCGTGTGCCCCAGGTCATGCCCCAGCGCGATCGCTTCGACCAGATCCTCATTGAGACGCAGCGCCTTGGCGATCGTTCTGGCGTTCTGGGATACTTCCAGAGTGTGCGTCATGCGCGTCCTGTAATGATCTCCGTCGGGAGAAAGAAAGACCTGCGTCTTGTCCTTGAGTCTTCTGAATGACTTGCTATGGAGAATCCTGTCCCTGTCCCTTTGGAAGACAGGCCGGATGTCACACTGCTCTTCGGGCACAGTCCTGCCCTTTGATTGGGTTGAGAAAGCAGCCCATGGGGCCAGGATCTCTTTTTCTCTTAATTCCAGTTCTTCTCTGATCGTCAATGGAAGGCCTCTTCTTAACTTGTGAATACCGAAATGAAAACAGAATTGCGGGACCGATCTGCAAACCGGCGGCAAAATCGGGTCTAATTTTATTATTCTTCGTCGGTTTTGATTTTCCTTTTTTACAAAAAAATAAATTTTAAATATATGTTGACATTTGAATATATTACTAATAAAATAACATTTGTTCGCAGGAGTGGCGGAATGGCAGACGCGCAGGCTTCAGGTGCCTGTTATGGCAACATAGTGTGGGTTCAAGTCCCATCTCCTGCATCCCAATTTAATATCGGGATGCGCGGAAGTGTCGGAACTGGCAGACGAGCAAGACTAAGGATCTTGTGGTGGGTACACCGTGTGGGTTCAAGTCCCATCTTCCGCAGTCAGGTTGGAAAGATCGGAAACAGAAATGTTTCCGATCTTTCTATTTGCGCGCTAGCAATGAGCCATGCGCAGGTGATCGTCATTGCAGACGCGGAGAGCTCGCTCTCAAGCGGATGTAATGGCGATTACCTGCGCATGGCTCATTGCTTACGCGCAAAAAAAGAACGTGTAAGAAATACTTACACGTTCTTTAAAGTGGAACCGACGGGGCTCGAACCCATGACCTCCCGCACGTCAAGCGGACGCTCATCCCAGCTGAGCTACGGTTCCATATTTATGATCGCCTCCGTCGAGACAGTGGAACCGACGGGGCTCGAACCCGTGACCTCTCGCGTGTGAGGCGAACGCTCATCCCAGCTGAGCTACGGTTCCATGACCCTGTGCGATTCTCTCTGACCTCGCCTTCAGAGTACTTTAGTATATTATTACATTGCCCCTGAGTTGTCAATCGGAATTTTAAAAATATTCAGTGCCCCGAAAAAGACGCGCAGCGTATCGGGCGCGCCCGCAGTCCCAGCTGCGAAGCATTTGGGACTTGGTGTGTTGAATAATACCTTAATGCTCCGCGCTTCGTATCATTTTCCCGAGCTCCGGCAGCGTCTCCTCAAAGGCAACTCCGTACCTCGGATCCCCCCCTCTCTCCATAGTCGCCAGGATCGTCTTCGCCGTGTAGTCAGACGCTGTTTTGAAGGAGTCCTCCAGAGACATTCCTTTTACAATTGCTCCCACAGCGGCAGCCGCGAACAGATCGCCTGTCCCGTGGTAGGAGGCGCTGATTTTCTCATTCTGATAATAGAAAGTACTGCCATCTTTGCCGCGCATCCCATACACGCCGGTCTTCCCCTCCGACAGAGAAGCGCCCGTGATCACCGCGGTGCCGGCGCCAAGACCGCAGAGCCTTTCGCACAGCTGCTTCAGTTCCTCTTCCCCCGGGTTCTCTGTATATTCTGAACCGGTCAGCAGACAGGCTTCCGTGAGATTGGGCACGATAAGATCTGCGCGGCCGCACAGCTCTCTGCAGCGTGTCACACATTCCTCCTCGATGCCTCTGTACAGTTTTCCGTGATCACCCATGGCCGGATCGCTGAAAATGAGGGTATCCTCCTTTTTTAACAGGTCGATCACTTCGATGGCCAGGTCGATCTCCCGCGCGGATCCCAGGTATCCCGTGTAGATCGCGTCAAAATGTATGTTCTCTTCTTTCCACTGCCTCGCGAAGGAAAGCATGTGATCACTCAGGTCGATCTTCCGGTAATCCGGAAACATCGTGTGCGTTGAAAAAACAGCCGTGGGGAGCGGCACACAATCGACCCCCATGGCGGAAAGAACCGGCATCACTATTGTGATCGAACATTTTCCAAAGCAGGCAATATCCTGGATCGTCAGTATTCTTTTCATGAAACCTCACCTCTGTGTCTTTGCGGAGTCGCCGGGAATGTCACTGCGCCGTAAAGCCCATTCCCTCTGTGCTGATCTGCTCCCCGCCCGTTGTGATCATGAAGGCCTCTATGCCGTCCATGTCCTTCACAGCCGCGAGCGCTCTCTCCTCCCCCATGATCAGAAAGATCGTGGCGAGCGCGTCGCAGTCCGCAGACTTTCCGTCCGCCGCCTTCAGCGTCACGCCCTCTATATCGGACTTTGCCGGGTACCCGGTCGTAGCGTCAAGAATATGGTGGTACCTTACTCCGTCCGCCTCAAAATATCTCTGGTAGACACCGGACGTGACCACTGTCTGGTCGACGGCGTCCACGGATCCCAGGATCTGCGCCTGCTGTGAATAAGGCTTCTCGATCCCAATACGGAAGGGCTCCCCGCTGCCTCCCGACCTCTTGTCTCCGATGCAGACAATATTTCCGCCGAGACTGATGATCGCCGAAGTGACGCCGCTCTTTCGGAGCTTCTCGCTCACTTTGTCCGCGATATATCCCTTGGCGATGCCGCCCAGATCGATGTGTGTCTCCGGATTCGCCAGCGTCACGGTATTGCCTTCTACGGAGACGCCTCGCCAGTCGACCGTAGCGGCCGCCTCCCGCAAGGCCTCCTCCGAGGGCACCACAGGCTCTTCCGCATGGAAATCCCACAGGTCGCTGACCTTGCCAATGGTGATATCAAAGGTCCCTTCCGACAGCTCGCTGTAATAAAGTCCTTTTCGGATCACCTCCACCGTCTCCGGGTCGCACTCCACGCTCTTTCCCTGCGCGTGATTGATCCTGTAGACATCCGTTCCTTCTTTGGTCCTGCTCAGCAGAGATTCATAGCGGCTGCACAGGGAAAAGGCGTCGTCTATGGCCTTCTGCGCATTTTCCTCGCTCATCTCTTCCATGTCATAGACAGAGATCATGCATACGGTGTCAAAATAGAAACTCTGCTTAACAACAGGCTCTGCCGTTTTACCGGCGCAGCCCTGCTGTGTTATAATCATTAGTACTGCCAGTGCAGTCAGAAATACACGCTTGAATCGCTTCATCGGGATCTTGCTCCTGTTTACAAGTTTATTGAATCGGGGCCAGAATCCGCCCTTGTCCGCAAGGAGAATTGTATCATGTTAAGAGTAATCAGAAAAGCGGACATCCTTCTCTTTTGTGTCCTGCTCCTGTCCGCCGGTCTCTCGGCAGGGCTGTTCGCAATGCGGGCCGCAGCTACCGGCGCTGCGGTGGTCATCACACTGGATGGTGAGACCTATAGCTCCTACAGTCTGGAAGAAGACAGAGAGATCGAAGTCGTGACCGAGACCGGAACGAACACAGTCTGCATAGAAAACAAGATCGTATATATGAAGTATTCCGACTGCCACAACCAGGTCTGTGTGGAACACGCTCCCATCTCCCGCTCCGGCGAGAGCATAATCTGCCTTCCCCACAGAGTAGTCGTTCAGATCGAAGGCGGAAAGGAGGCGGACGTCGATGCCGTTGCCAAATAAACCGGATGAAAGCATCCCCGGCGTAAGCGCAGGCAGGGCCCGCCGCGTCGCGATCAGCGCCCTCTTTGCTTCGCTCGCCCTGATCTTCTCTTACATAGAAGCGATCCTGCCGGTCGCCCCGGGCATCCCCGGGATCAAACTGGGAATCGCGAATCTGGTTGTGATCATCGCCATGTACCGTCTTGACCTTAGATACGCCCTGGTCATCAACCTGATCCGCATCTTCCTTGCCGGATTCATGTTTAACGGGCTGTACGGAGCCATTTACTCACTCTGCGGGTGCCTGGTCAGTTATGCAGTGATGTGCATTATGTACAAGAGCGGCCTGTTCTCCGTGATCGGCGTGAGTATGGGCGGAGGCGTCGCCCACAACATCGGGCAGCTCTGCATAGCCGCTTTTCTTGTGTCCAGCTATCAGATTTTCTATTATCTGCCGGTCCTCATTATTTCCGGCACGCTCTCCGGCATCCTGATCGGGTGGCTCGGATGGATCCTGCTCGAACACATTCCGAAGAGATTATTTTATTGATTATGTTATCAGACATAAAAAGGAGCTGAGCATTTACAATGCTTCAGCTCCTCTTTTTTAATCACCGGTTCATTTTCTGAACCGCCTCAGATTGATTCTGACTTGATCAGGCTTTCGGGATTCACTCTGCGGGCTTTGCCTCCGCTGCTTTCGCCTCGGCCGCTGCCTTTGCAGCTGCTTCCTTCTCCGCTTTAGCCTTCAGGGCAGCCTCTTTGCGCTTCTCAGCTTCCTTGGCTTCCTTCATCTGAAGACCCTTCTTGATCTTTTCCTTCTGCTCTGCCGTGTGAAGAACATCCTGGATCGCGCCGGTCGGGCACTTAGCCGCGCACAGGCCGCACTTGATGCACTTCTCGGGATCGATCACGCTGAGATTGTTCTCAATGGTGATCGCGCCCTTAGGGCATACTCTTGAGCACTGAGCACATCCGATGCAGGCTGCGGTGCAGGCTTTTCTCGCGTCCGCGCCCTTCTGCTCGTTGTGGCAGCGGACCTGAACCTTGGCAGATTCGGGGATGATCTTGATCAGCTTCTGCGGGCAGGCCTTTGCGCAGGCGCCGCAGCTCGTGCAGTAGTCGCGTCCTACGACCGCTACGCCGTCGATGATGCGGATCGCGTCAAATTCGCAGGCCTGTACACAGTCGCCCAGACCGATACAGCCGTAAGGACACTGCTTGCTGCCGCCGAACAGCTGCTTTGCCGCCTTACAGGAATTGATATCTTCATACTCATAGAGCTTAGCCGCGTTTTCTGTTGTGCCGTTGCACATTACGAATGCGACTTTCTTCTCCATGCTTCCCGCGTCCTGCCCCAGAAGGGAAGCGAGTTTTGCCGCTACGGCAGGTCCGCCGACAGAACACTTGGTGCAGGGAGTTTCTCCGCCGCCCTCTGCCATGGCGTGTGCATAGTCATCACATCCTGCGTATCCGCAGCCGCCGCAGTTAGCTCCGGGGAGCTCTGCGCGCAGGTCGAGGAAAAGCTGGTCTTCCTGAACCGCGAACACTTTGGACGCATAGCTGAGCATGACGGAAGCAAGGAGACCGACGATGACAACGAGTGCTACAGGTATTACTATACTCATCCTCTTTCTCCTTTCTTATGAGAACATTCCGTTGAAGGCCATAAAGCTCAGGGAAAGGATCGCCGCTGTAATCAGGACGATCGGAACGCCTCTGAAGGACTCCGGAATACGGCTCTGGTCAACAAGCTTGGTGCGGACGCCGGCCATGATGACCATGGCGAACAGGAATCCGACACCGGCTCCGAACGCGTTTACCAGAGATTCAATGTAGTTGTAATTGGAATCGATGTTGGTAATGCAGACACCAAGGACTGCGCAGTTGGTGGTGATCAGAGGAAGGAAGATACCCAGCGACTTGTAGAGGGCGGGCATGCTCTTCTTCATGAACATCTCAACCAGCTGTACCAGAGCTGCGATTACAAGGATGAAGACAACCGTCTGCAGGTATCCGATCCCGAACTTATTGAGAAGCTGCTGGATCGGCCATGTGACTGCTGTCGCAAGTACCATAACGAACGTAACGGCGATACCCATACCCGTGGAGCTGTCCAGATCTTTGGAAACTCCCAGGAAGGGGCAGATCCCCAGGAACTGAGCCAGAGGATAGTTGTTTACCAGAACCATGCTGATAATGATGATAAGAAATTTCATGATTTATCCTCCTCTCCTTCTTATTTCTGTGCGGCGCAATCGCCGTCCGCGCAGTTGCCTGCATTGGCGCATCCGTCGCATCCGAACTCATTGCGGATCTTGCTCTTATCCTTGGTGAAATAATGAACAGCCGCCATAACGATCGCGTATACGAAGAAACCGCCGGGAACCATGGTCATGATGCTCATGCCGGGGATGAAATTGGAGAGCAGCGGAATTCCCTTGAATCCCTTTGCAAGTCCGAACCAGTCGCCCGCAAGCCATGTGCCGCTTCCGAGAACTTCGCGGATCGTGCCCATGATGACCAGTGTCAGTGTAAAGCCGAGGCCCATGCCGATGCCGTCGAGCGCGCTGTCCAGGACACCGTTCTTGCTCGCGAACATCTCGGCGCGGCCGAGGATGATGCAGTTAACGACGATCAGAGGCAGATACAGTCCCAGTGCGGAATACAGGGAAGGCACGAAGGCCTGAAGCAGCATCTGGACGATCGTAACAAATCCAGCGATAACGGTGATAAAGCAAGGGATTCTTACCTTATCGGGAATAATGTTGTGCAGTGCCGAGATAACGATATTGGAGCAGACAAGAACAGCCGTGGCTGCAAGTCCCATACCGAAACCGGTCTCAACGGAGGTAGATGTCGCCAGTGTGGGGCAGGTACCGATGACCAGCACAAGGACCGGGTTTTCTTTGATCAGTCCGTTCAAAAGAACGTCAATTCTTTTCCTCTCTTCCATTACTTCGCACCTCCTAACTCTGCATACTGCGCAAGAGCGGCATAGACGCCCTTATGGATGGCAGTACCGGAAACCGACGCACCGGTAATGAAGTTGAAGCCCGCCTCTTTTTTGACATCCTCAGCACTGAGTGCTGTCTTTGTAATGTACTGCGCGAGGTATTCGGGATCCTGGTCCTTGGTACCTACACCGGGGGTATCTGCGTGGTCCGTGACCTTGACGCCGGTGACCGCGCCTGTCGCGTCGATACCGACCATCATGGTCAGGTC
The DNA here is from genome assembly GCA_045546175.1 of Lachnospiraceae bacterium. GTDB lineage: Bacteria > Bacillota > Clostridia > Lachnospirales > Lachnospiraceae > CAG-791. Next base: position 43,465 of record JAZQCI010000045.1, read on the forward strand.
GCCGCCGAAGGACTTGGTCATGCAGGTCATAACATAACCGGTATCGTTGTTTGCCTTATAAACTTCTGTTACAGACGCCTTGCCGTCCGAAGAGGAAGCGTAGCTGTCCAGCTCAAGCTGTGTAAAGTCATCCGCGTCGGGAAGCAGTTCTTTTCTGTTCGCCGTAGCAGTGATCGCCGCATTTTTGATGATAATGGGCTCAGAGACCGAATTGGTCAATGCCAGAAGGAGTGTCGTTACAAAGCAGATCGCTACGAGGACGACTACCGGCATGCCATATTCCTTAAAATTGTCATTCTTAGTCATTATTTGGCAGCCTCCTTTCCTTCTTCCTTAGCGGCCTTTTTAGCGGCCTTCTCTGCAGCGCCGATGCCGTAGAACTGATTCTGTGCGACCATGTCAAGGAGCGGTGCCATAACGTTCATGAACAGGATGGCGAAGGAAGCTCCTTCAGGATAAGCGCAGAACAGACGAATGATCATGGTGACAAGGCCGCATCCGATACCGAAGACGATCTTCGCATTTCTCATGATCGGGCTCGTCACGTAGTCAGTCGCGCAGAATGTCGCGCCGAATACTACGCCGCCTGCCAGCAGATGGAACAGAGCCATGTGCAGTGCGCTGTAATCTCCGCCCGCAAATGAATAGTAGATGAATGCGAACACGAATACGGTGCCCATGTAGCAGAGCGGGATGATCGGGGAGATGATCTTCTTCCAGATCAGGATCGCGAGACCGATCAGGACGGCGATGGTGCAGGTCTCGCCCATGGCGCCGCCGATATTGCCGACGAACATGTTGGCAAGGGAAGGAGCTTGGTCCAGTGCGCCGTCAGCCAGAAGGCCCAGAGGCGTAGCGCCGGTCACCGCGTCTGCCGTCTGGTTCAGTCTCGTAACAGGCCATGTGGTCATGTAAGAGGTGAAGGACAGGAGCAGCACGATACGTCCGACGATCGCGGGGTTCGCGAAGTTGCGGCCAAGTCCGCCGTAGAGCTGCTTGACGATGACGATCGCCACAAAGCAACCGATCACTGCCATCCATACAGGGAGGTTGGAAGGCAGGTTCATGGCAAGGATCACGCCCGTGACACAGGCACTGAGGTCCTTGACAGTCACTTTTTTGCCGAGCAGTCTCTCGTAGCCGTATTCAAACAGCGCACTGCAGCCTGCGCAGACCGCGGTGAGAATGACCGCTCCGACGCCAAAATAGAAAACACTTGCGATGAAGGAAGGGATCAGGGCGATCAGGACCCACATCATGGTCTTCTGTGTGTCGAGGGCCGTCACCAGATGGGGAGACGACGCCACGGCGAGATTATCATAGTATTTTACGTTCTTTGTATCCGTCATTTCTGGCTTGCCTCCCTTACTAATCCTTTACCGAGCTTGTTGATGAAGGCCAGCGGACGGCGGGCAGGGCATACATAAGAGCAGCTGCCGCATTCCATGCACTGCATGATCTTCAGATCATTGAGCCTCTTCACATCTCTGGCTTCGTAAGCGTCCGCGAAACCGGTAGGAAGCAGATTGAAGGGACATGCGTTGTGGCATCTGCCGCAGCTGATGCACGCCGTCTCTTCGGGAATCAGGGACTGCTCCTTGGTAAATGCGAGGATCGCGTTGTTGTTCTTTACAATGGGCATTCTGTCGGAGAAGACAGCGCGTCCCATCATGGGACCGCCCATAAGGATCTTGCGGGGCTCTTCCTTGTAGCCGCCGCAAAACTCGATCGCGTCGTGGATCGAGGTTCCGATCGGAAGAAGGACATTGCCGGGCTTTGCGACTGCGTCACCGTCAATGGTCACTCTCTTTTTGACCAGGGGCATTCCGTCCTTGAGATACTGTCCCAGGAATGCGACGGATGTGATGTTGGAAACGATGCATCCCAGATCAGCGGGAAGAACGCCTGCGTTGCAGGTCTTTCCGGTCACTTCATAGATCAGGACACGCTCCGCTCCCTTCGGGTAGCTGGCCTGAAGCGGGAAGGTCTTGATATTCGTGATTCCCTGCTCCGCGAACATCTTGTTGAACAGATCGATCGCATCCTGCTTGTTGTCCTCAATGCCGATATAGCACTCAGGAGCCTGAATATACTTCATGATCATCAGAGCGCCGTCGATGATATTCTGGGTGTCTTCCAACATGGTCCTGTGGTCGGAAGTGATGAAAGGCTCGCACTCCGCGCCGTTGATGATCAGTGTCATGGGCTCGCCCAGGTTCTTGGGATTGAACTTGAGCCAGGTCGGAAAACTTGCGCCGCCCAGACCTACCAGTCCGCTCTCTTTTACAGCTGCTATGAAGCTGGGCTGGTCAGTGATCACCGGAGGCTTCACGGAAGGGTCAATTTCCTGCTTGCCGTCCGACTGGATCACAACAAGTGTGTCATAGCCGCCCATGGCGTTTCGCTGCGTCTCGATTCCGGTAACAACTCCCGATACGCTCGAATGAACCGGCACGTGAAGAAAAGCTTCTGTGTCACCGATCTTCTGTCCGACAAGGACAGTATCACCTTTTTTGACCAGAGGCTTGCACGGCGCGCCGATATTCTGCGACATCGAGATCTTTACCACATCCGGGACGGGCATTACCTCTGTCGCACATCCGGCCGTATTCTTGTAGTGGCCGGCATGTATGCTGTTCAAATGCTTTGCACCAAACATTGCTGCTCCCCCTTTTCTGGTTTTATTTTAGTTACACTCACATAACGCTATTATAATGCGGGCGTGAGGCATTTTGTATAATTGTTAATCTATTAACGCTATTTTTCTGTTCCAATTTGTGAACAATTCCGCTTGTTTTGCGGCAAAATTTGCAAAGATATAATTATTATAACTATTCAGCACCCCACAGTCCCAAATGCTGCGCATCCGGGACTGTGGGCTTCCGAGTCGCTCCGCGCCTTGTCCGCCCAGGAAAAAAGATCAAAAACGTTCCGGTGAGCAAGCTCCCCGGACCTTATTTTAATCTTTTTTCCTGGGTGCTGAATAATTATCATATTCATACATTTTGTCCAGAAACCGGAAACGTCCGTCGATCCATTCATAAACCTCCGCATACGACGGGTCCTGACTTCCCTCATACCATTTCAGGGAGTTTCTTTTAAAAGCGCCGCTCTTCTCCAGGTACGACCTGTTCTCTTCAAACATCTCCCTGACATATTCGGGATCGATCCCCTGCGAGCGCCATTTCCTCCACTTGACCCCCGTATCCTCTCTGAGCCCGTCCACAATATGCACCAGACTCGCGTAGCCGTAATCCCTGTCATAGCGGATCTCGTAGCTGTCCGTGGTGCCGGGATCGAACACGGTATTTCCGTGATCCGGATCCCATGTAAAGTCATCTCCGAACGTATAATTCAGGTCCCAGATCGTCTCATTCAGCGTATAGCCGCCCTCATTATTCCGGTACGCCGCAAGGAACAGGTTCTTCCAGGTATTGTCTCCCGCCCTGGTCATCTCGCAGAACAGTTCATGGAGGATGAAATTGTCCAGGTTCAGGGAGATTCCCTCCTCCTCCATCTTCGACAGGTCTCCCGTCTCAAACACCATCTCCTGATAGAGCTGGAAGGGATCGTAGATACACGCATTTCCCGCTTCTTTGGGATACTTGAGCGTCAGGTAGGGGACTCCGTTCCTGTTGAGGACCTCGGTCTGACCGTTGTAGTTAGTGAGCTGTCCTTCAATACTGATCTCCTCATACCAGGTCCCCACTTTATAGAGCAGGTCCCCGGGGTTCATGCCCATCAGCTTTTTATCAACCGGATACATGAGGCCGTAGACGCCCATGTACTCGCCATTTACGATGAGTTCGCAGTATTCGATCTCGGAAGAAGCGACCGGCCGCTCTTCCATAGCGTTCAGGTCCCGCCACAGCTTATAGCAGATCTTTTCTCTCGAGAGGGACCGGTCCGTGCACATTGAGTTGAGGATCCAGTCATCGTCCGAGCGCATTCCGAGAAAGCTCTTCTTGTCGGAGCTTCCGCGCGTCTGCTGCAGCTCCACCCGGTAGCTCTTTTTATCAAACAAAAGGGAAGTGGCGCCCCTTACGTGGAAGGTGCAGTCGGATCCCTGGTACTGTTCTCTGTAAGGGTCAAAGACCAGAAAAGTCCCTCTGTACTCTTCCTCGCCTTCGATCACCCCTTCTCCGTTAGACATGCAGACTACGGGGAGCCCGGTAAATAACAGATTGCATTCCATATACCCGCTTTCGGAGACTACGGCCAGCCTGCATGTGCGGCCTTCTTCGATCAGAGTCTGTTTGTCGTCTTGCGTATCGTTCAGAATACAGATCTGTCCGCCCGGTACACTCGTCCTCAGGGAGCCGCTCCATTCCGGGTCATTGAGGCCCTGCGGCAGATAGGCTGTCCTGCTCTCCCTGTCATAGGGGATGCTCTGCCCCTCAAACAAAAGACCAGCAGGATCGAAATCGTATTGCTCTTTTCCCGAGAGAATTCTTTCATATTCCGAACTGCTCAAAAAACAAGCCCGGACAGTCCCTTCCTGTTCAGAAGGGACTGTCGAGGCTTCAGTTGTGTCACTATTCTTCTCATCACTCTCTGCGCTGTCTTTCCCGGCAAGTGTCGGAGCCTGCTGCCCGCCGGTCACGCTTTCCTGCGCGGCACTGCCTGTACCGCCCTTTTGAGCCCATGTGACCCCCGCCATTAAAGCGGCTGCCGTCGCACAGAGAATAACAGTCAGTATAAGAAGTCCGTTTTTTTTCATTTTGATTAATAATATACTGTTCCGATCAGCTCTCTGCCGCTCTCTGCGATCAGGGCGACCTCTTTGCGAATAGCGATGTAATCAGACCGGCCGATCTGTTCCGCAAGGATGACTCCTGAAAGTTCCTTCAGTCTTCTGAAAGCCTGAGCGTCTTTGTTGAAAGCCGGAACCGCTGAGAATTTCAGGGAATCCTTAACTTCTGCAGCTTTTCCGTTAAGTTCAGAAGCAAGCCTTTCGATCATTTCATCAGATACAGATCCTACAATACCGATCTCTCCGCCGGCTTTACCTGCCATGCAGTTCTCAATTCTCGCCATCATGAAGTCCAGTTTGGCTGCTTCATCAGTTTCCTTATCTGTAAAATCAGCCAGAGTCTTCAGGCCGAATTCACCGTCTATCTCTTCCGGAGAGAGAACAACGCCTTTTTGTATGATCATAACGAGCACTGCTGCCAGAGCCAGAATGATGCCGGCCGCAAATCCGACGATTCCGAGCTTGATGCCGTTTTTGAGCATATATTTCTTGGAATACTGATCAACGGCTGTGGGTTTTGTAAGGCCATTGCTCTGACTTATTGCGTTGTTCAGCTGTGTCTGAAGCTTCGACAGAGCTTCCTTCTGCTGGGCCTGGTAGAGCTGTATTTCTGCGTCAAAGACATTTGCGACCCCCTCATTGACCACGGTGAGCGCAAAATTTCCGAGAGGTGCTAATCCCTTGACTTTCTCATTCAGGATTATGTCGATCAGTTCATCCCGAACTGCTCTGGCCTGCTCCGTATCTTCTCCGTGGACAGTGATCCGCACCACGGATCCTGTGGCTAACAGCTTGACAGAAATAAGTTCTCTCATAAATTCAGAACTCATTTCATGGTTTTCAGCTACCCTTGTCATCGCTTCGCCGTAACTGACTTCATCGCTGAGCGCATTCATGATTGAGTTTATAACCGTAGCAGAAAGGGCCGCTTCTCCCGTACTCGTGATCGAAAGCTCGGTAAATGCGCTCGGGCAGCTGGCAAAGTTCAGATTCATCTTAGGAGAATTATTAATATAATCGATCCTGTCATTTACGCTCTTTTGATAACTGCTGATCGTTTTTTTGTATTGTTCAACTGAACTGTTATAAGTGTCCAGCTTGGTCTTATATGCTTCATAATCCTTGATCATCTGGTCTTTTTTGGAATGGATCGACAGGATCTTATAGGATCCCAGAAGCGCGCCGAGAACAATGCCTGCGAGAAGGATCATTTTCCATCTCATCAGAGCGCAGCGAAGGAGCCTCATGAGGCTTACCTGTCTTGTGTTCTCTTCTTCCCTGTAATCATAATAGTCTTTCTGTGTCACGTCTTTTTCCTTTCCTGCTCTACAGCATTCATGAGTCATGCAATAGTCTGTTACTGGGCTGTCGGGACTGCGGTCGCGATTCCGACTTGTTCCCTGCGATGATCCTTGTTCATCTCCTCGGTCGACAGGTCAAAATACTGCATGCGCTCATTTCCGTCCGAGGCTATATCCCATGTCAGGTCCGTCTCATGCCATGAGCCGTCCCAGTATACAAGGTTCCATACATGGGCCGCTCCTCCGCTCTCACCGGGGACCACAAGACATCGGATCCCGCACCGCGAAAGGAGATATTTATATGCAAGCGCGATCCCGTCGCAGACGCCCCTTCTCCCGGTGATGACATTGTAAGCCGTATGATCCGCTTCAAAGCGGTCGTCATATACAGCTTCCTCTTCATATTCCGTCTGCGCGGCAAGCTTTTCGTAGATCGCAGCCGCTTTGTCTCTGTCATTTTCTGTCTTTTCGACGCCCCGGAGAAATTCTGAGGCCGCGTCCTCAAATTCTTCTTTCTGGCTGCCCAGAGCTTCTTCCGATTCCGGCAGAGCTGCCACAGCCACCGCATCAGCGGTCTCTTCCCCCGTCGACTCACCGCCGGACCTGTATCCGTATGTCCGGCTCAGCCAGAAGACTTCGGGGTGGTCAAACAAAAATCCCTGGTAAACTTCATCGAGCACTCTCACCGGAATGCTTTTGGTCTCTCCCTGCTCACTGCGGACCGGTACCGGCTCTCCGCTCAGAGGATCCTGTGCGGCGATTCGGAACGCGTCGTAAGCCATCTTCCGCTCTTCGTCAAAGTGATCGTAGAACCATTCCTCCGATTGCGAATCAGCCTTTTCTTCGCGGTTCACACCGTCACCGCCTTCGCCCGGCCCGCACGCGCCCAGAGATGACACTGCCAGTCCGGCAAGGAGGATCGTCACTGCAATTCGGTGTGCCGCTCCCTTCATGAAGCGCTCCTTTTCTTTTTCAGGATCTTTCCGAAAACGATCTCCGTGATAAATGTATCGCGCAGCGCGAGGATCATTATGCAGTAAACCGAAAATCCGACCGCCATCTCGACGAGCAGAGCGATCAGGTCAGAGGCGATGAATCTGTCTATGACCTTGATCACCGCAAACATGATGATTCCTGCGGTGAGCTTTTTCCAGCCTTCACGCAGCAGCGTATCTGCGGTGAGGTAGCCGTTACAGAACCTGAAATAAAGTACCGTGATCACCAGTTCAGCGATGAGTGACGCCACGATCGCACCGTATCCCCAATAGCGGGGGATCAGAATGAGGTTCAGCGTCAGGTTGACGAGCGCGCCGATGATGATGAACTTCGCGCTCAGCTTTCTGTTCCCCGAAGGCGTGTAATACTGCGATCCCAGGCAGTTGCTGACGCCGATGATAACGACGATCGGACTCATGAGCATCAGCATGACGATGACCCGGTCGTATCCGGGTCCCAGGAATATGGGCACAAACCGCTTCGCGACGCCGCTGAGCCCGAAGCAGATGCCGATTCCCATAAACAGGATATAGTTGATGGAATCCCGGATCCTCTCCTTGATCTCATCGTACTTCTCTTCCGCGAACAGATAGGCGATCCTCGATCCCAGCACCATATTGAGTGAAGAGAACGTGAGCGCTTTCATCATATTGATGATCTGCATCGTATAGTGATAGAATCCGTTTTCCGCTTTGTTCTTCGTGATCACACCGATGAGCGTTCTGTCGAGCACCGTATAGACGCTAGTCGCGATCGAAGGCACGAAATAGATCAATGTCTCGCGGAAATGCCTGCGGAACGTGAGCGTCTTAAAATCAACTTTCTGAACAAAGCGCGGCACATAGAGCCACATGGACAGATTTCCGATCATCGTGGAGGCCGTGATGATGATAATGTAAAGCAGCAGGTCATCCGGCTTTTTTACAAAAAGGAACATGAGCACCACGCCAATCAGCTTGCAGGCCGCGTTCTTGGTCACCGTGTACTTGAACTGCTCCATCCCGGCAAAAAACCAGGAGATATCGAACATAGTCGAGAACAGTCCCATTGTCAGGACAAGGTAGATCACTTTGTAATGCGTGGTGATCGCGATAAAGATGAACCAGATGATAATGCAGACTGTCGAGGTCATGACCGTCATCAGTTCGATCTCCCAGAACAGTTTGCTCCTCATGGCAGCATCATTTCTTACTCTCGCAATTTCTCTGGCGCCGTAGGTCGCCGTGCCGAGCGCGGCGAACATGGCGAAATAGGTCTGTATGGAATTTGTATAATCGTAAATACCGCTCTGGTCCGGCCCGAGGACCCTCGCCACGTAGGGAGCTGTAATAATCGGAAGTATGATCAGAAGTACCTGATAGACCGTACTGATCGCGATATTTTTCTTTAAACTAGGCTGTTCGCTCAATCTGTTTCCTCTTGCCTGCCTGCTCCCCCGAAAGCAGGCTCATTCTGTATTTTTTCAGTTCCGCTCTCCTCTGCCGGACCTTCTTCCTGTTCCATTTCAGAAGGCCGATCGCATACCAGATCGCCAGCAGGCCCGCGTTTTCCGGGACAGAGATCATAAGGTTATTAAATATGGAGTAAAGCGCCATGCAGAAAAGCCAGATCGCGAGGACCCGGTCATGTTCCAGCAGAGCCGCGTACATGATGACTGAATAAAAGAGGATGATCATGATAAAAACGATTAATCCGTAACCGATCAGGTTCTTGATATAACCGCTGTCGATATAGAAATACCGACCATTCGCGCGGTCTGTGTTCTCCTTGATCTGTACGCCCAGCAGATGAACCCCGTAATCTCTGATCCCCAGAAAGGCCAGGCTGATCCTGAAGTGGAAGAAGTCATCCATTTTCTTCTGCCACGGGATCTGCCAATTGTAATTCTTGCAGATCAGGTAAGTCACAAGAGCCAATACCGCGTAGCAGGAAGAGAGAATCTTCTTGCCCGTCACGGAATTCGGAATCAGCGGGATCCTGAATTTTACAATGATCACATAGAGCGCTATGAAGAGCATTCCGATCACGAACGGAAATGTTGTATCCGTTACTCTGAAGAGCCATACGTTGACGGCCGACAGGAAAAAGATCAGGGACCAGGGCGCCGTCTTCTGCGCGGCCGCGCGCCCGCCTTTTCCCAGCCTGCGCGGCTCCGTGCTTACATACAGCGCACAGAAAATAATATTGTTGAAATAGATCGAGGCGTAGGAGACATAATTAAAATTCAGGAATTCCCTTACGCGCCCCTTGTAGACCTCTCTCTCCAGCTGTGTGACCCCGATCAGATGAGCCATGACCGGAAGGCCCCATAATACCGCACAGGTCCACAGCGAGACTTTACAGATTCGCCGAAAACTCACATCCCTGGCCGCATAGATCAGGAGCAGCACCTGGATCAGGGGCATGCCGGTGTTGACCTGCCGCTGTACGACCATAAAAACAGCTGCAGCTGTAATGAATACCGCGGCAGCCCTCATATGCACAGTTTTTTCACTCAGTACGATCTTCAGGGCAAAAATGAGCATGCAAAAATAGCGAACGGCCGTGAGTAGTCTTCCGCCGAAAAGATCAAGAAAAATGGTCCTGCTTATATAAAACTGTGCCAACCAAAGTATAAGTCCGATAAAAAAGATGATCTCCTCAGCACTGACTCTGATCCCTCTCATATCGAACTTAATACTGTCTTGTCGATAATTATTGATTACCATGTATATCCGTCCTCATGTAATGAATTCTTCCTGATCAGAAGCTCTCATTATATTTCTTATGGAAAAACTTCGCTTTGAGGAAAGAGACACCCTTCTTGACCCAGTCGACCTTCTCTATATAGACCAGCGGGAGAACTTTGATCGAAGAGGTACTGATCGCACCGGTCTCGATCTGCCTGTCAAGCCAGACATTGAAGATGATCTCGCTGATCCTTCCGTACAGGCGTCCCTCAAACGCATCCAGCACGCTGTCGTCGATCCTTGTCTCAAGTTCTTCCAGAATATCAAACAGCCACGTACAGTAAATGTTAAAATGCTCGCGGTCCATGATGATCATATTGAACATATATCCGTGCGTCTGGTCCAGGACCTTGTCATAGGATTCCAGATACTCGGGATATCTCTCGGACATGATCGCCCTGGTGGCGTCCAGGTGCTCCGCGTAGTGTGTATGCGCGTAATGGGAATAAAGAGTCTCTATAAAATAATGCTGCGGCTTTGGGACAAAGACTTCATACTTTCCCAGCATGGGCTGAAGCTCTTTGTAGGTCAGGATCTGGTCGAACATATCCTTTCCCTTATTTCTGCCGCCGAAATAGCGTCTGTAGTGTACAAGTCCTATATAATCGCTGTCCAGATTCTTCCACGCCCAATAAATCCCGGTGAGTTCGCAGTATCTGGGGTTCTTGAGAGATATGTTGTCTCCCTCATTGTCCTTCTGATAACCGAAATCAAGGGGATTTCCTTTCGCATCTTTCTTGCCCTCTGCCCCGACATGAATAGGAAGATAGAGCGGGTCATCGGGCATTCTGTATTTTTTATGTGCTGCTACGACGATCGTAGCTGTCAAAGGTTTATCTGACATTTCTGACTCCAACGCGGTTTATAGATTACCATTTCAATACTATCATACCAAAGTGCTTTTTTTCAATAACAAGACTTAATAAAAGAAGCAGGCGTCTCCAAATGAAAAAAAGCGGTATTTCAGCCTGATTGCCTCCTCGTAAGCGCCAAGGACCCTCTCCCGCCCCGCGAAGGCGGAGACCAGCATGACGAGCGTGGATTCCGGGAGGTGGAAATTTGTGATCAGGCCGTCCATTACTTTGAACCTATATCCGGGATAGATAAAGATCGACGTATCATCGGCCCCCGTATGAACGATCCCGCTCTCGTCCGCAGCGCTCTCTACCGTCCTGCACGCCGTAGTTCCGACACAGATCACGCGGTGCCCTTCTTCATGGGTCTTGTTAATGAGCTGCGCCGCCTCTTCCGACACCTGGTACCACTCCGAATGCATGTGATGGTTTGTCACATCGTCGACCTTGACCGGCCGGAAAGTCCCCAGGCCTACATGCAGCGTCACAAAAGCCGTGTTCACGCCCATGGCCCTGATCTCATCGAGAAGTTCCTGCGTGAAATGGAGTCCCGCGGTCGGCGCCGCGGCGCTCCCTTCATATCTGGCATAAACCGTCTGGTACATGTTCTTGTCTTCCAGCTTGTGCGTGATATAAGGCGGCAGCGGCATCTCCCCGAGCCGGTCCAGGACCTCTTCGAAGATTCCCTCGTACTCAAATTTCACCAGCCGGTTTCCTTCGTCGAGGATATCGAGGATCACAGCCTTGAGGCTCCCGTCCCCGAAGGTCACCCGCGCGCCGGGCTTCAGTTTCTTTCCGGGCCTCACCAGCGTCTCCCAGCGGTCGGCTCCGAGGCGCTTTAAGAGCAGGATCTCGACATTCGCGCCGGTATCCTCCTTGGTTCCCAGAAGCCTTGCGGGGATGACTTTCGTGTCGTTGAGGACCAGCGTGTCACCGGGGTGCAGGTATTCTTTAATGTCTCTGAAGATCCGATGCTCAATCTCCCCTGTTTCTGTATTCATGACAAGAAGCCGGGAAGCCGCCCGGTCCTCGAGAGGGTCCTGCGCGATCAGTTCCTGCGGCAGGTCAAAATAGTAATCCGATGTCTTTAATCCGGTGATCTGTTCCATTTATATCAACACTTTCCGTAAATGTTCCGCCTGCGCTCAGCGCTCGGAAAAAAGGAGAACGGTTCGCCCTTCCTTTTACTGATTTCTGATAGCAGCGTTTTTTAAGAATACTTTATAGCCGCGATAGGCCTCATAGACATCCGCCTTGCTGGTCGCCTCCCAAGGGGAATGCATGCTCAGGACGGGAACTCCGCAGTCGATCACGTTCATTCCGTAGAGAGCCAGGATATACGCGATCGTTCCGCCTCCGCCCACGTCAACCTTGCCAAGCTCTGCCGTCTGCGTGCAGATCTCTTCTTTGTCAAAGATATCCCGCAGGTGGGCGATATACTCCGCATTGGCGTCATTGGATCCCGACTTGCCGCGGCTCCCCGTAAATTTATTGAAGGCCATGCCCCTTCCCAAAAAGGCCGCGTTCTTCTTCTCGAAGACGGACGCGTAAGCCGGGTCAAAGGCGGCGCTCACATCCGAGGAGAGCATGCAACTGTTTGCCAGTGTCCTTCTGAGTGCCAGCTCGCTGTAGCAGCCGCAGAGATTCATGACCTCCGCGACGGCGTTCTCGAAGAACCTGGATCTCATGCCCGTAGCTCCGACGCTTCCGATCTCCTCCTTGTCGACCAGAAGTGTGCAGCTCGTTCTCCCCAGGTCATGGGTCTCGATCTGCGCCCTGAAAGAGGGATAAGCGCAGGCTCGGTCATCCTGGCCGTAGCCCAGGACCATGCTCCTGTCAAATCCGGCGTCCCTCGCCTTGCCGGCCGGCACGATCTCCAGCTCGGCGGACTCGAAGTCGCCCTCTTCGATCCCGTAGGTCTCGGAGAGGATCTTCAGGATGGCCTTTTTGACCGCCTCCTTGCCGTTCTCCTTGTCCTTCTTTCCCGCTTTTGTGTCAGCGTCGATCACGACCGGTTTGCTTCCGATGATGAGGTCGAGGGCCTCACCTTCCACGACGGTTGCGGCGTTTTTCTTCATCTGCTCCTGGGACAGGTGGATCAGCAGGTCGGAGACAAAAAATACAGGCTCGTCCTCATTTTCTCCCACGCGCAGGATCACTGTCTCGCCGCTCTTTTTGACGATCACGCCGTGGATCGCCAGAGGCAGCGTCACATACTGGTATTTTTTGATGCCGCCGTAATAGTGCGTGTCCAGATAGGCAATCTCGCTGTCCTCATACAGGGGATTCTGCTTGACGTCCAGGCGGGGAGAATCGATGTGGGCGCCGAGTATGTTCATGCCGTTCTCAAAGGGCTCCGTGCCGATCTCGAAAAGGACGATCGACTTATTCATCCAGACGCTGTAGACCTTGTCTCCCGCCGAGAGTTTTCTTCCTTCCGAAATAGCTTCGCTCAGCTCAATGTAGCCGTTTTCCTCGGCTTCGTTGACAAACCGGTCAATACACTCCCGCTCCGTCTTTCCGTCATTTAAAAAGCACTTGTAATCGTCTGCGAAATCCATGCAGGACTTCTGCATTCCGAGGTCATAGGTATTCCACGCGTTGATTCTCTCCATAATCTTCTCCTCACTGCTGTAATTGCTTGTATCGCTGTATAGCCATAAAGAAGTGCATCTTCATACGGTTGTATAAGATGCACTGTCACTCATTGCATAATAATACCTGAAACGCCGTCTTCCGTATTTTGACTCCTAGCACGCATGCCAGGTGGGTGTCCGCAGCTCAGACCTTTGCCTTCCACTGGCAGCGCCAAAAGCGCCGGAGGCATGACAGCCGTAAGAGCAATGTAAGATTCCCGTTTAAAGTAATTGTAGGTTCAAAATAACGGAAATGTTGGCCTTTCAGGCAAATTCATTATATCACATTATTTCGGTCTGTACAATCTGCATCAGACAGGCTCGGTCTGTAATATCAGCCACTGCTGCTCCTCGGGATCCATAAGCGGCATGAGCTCCGTGCGCACTCTCTCGTGGTACTCGTTGAGAAGCTTTCTCGTATCGGGCGTAAGGTAAGCGGGGTCGATCAGGTTCCTGTCAAAAGGCACCAGCGTGAGCGGCTCGAACGCAAGGAAGCGCCCCCACTCATTTGTCGTGTGATCGACCACTTCCAGGATTGTCTCGATCCGGATCCCGTACTTTCCTTCGAGGTAAACGCCGGGCTCGTCCGAGACGATCATGCCGGGCTCGAAAGGCGTATCCTGCCTGCCCGGGAAAACTCTCCAGCGGATTGACGGCGGGGTCTCGTGGACGTTCAAAAAGTACCCGATCCCGTGCCCCGTGCCGCATTTATAATCCAGTCCTTCTCTCCACATCGGCTCTCTTGCCAGGATGTCAAGGTTCGCGCCGGTGCATCCGTCAAGGAAGACGGCTCCCATGAGCTGCAGATTGGATACAGCGGTCAGTGTGTAGTGCTTCTTCATCTCCTCGGTGACAGGTCCCAGCGCGATGGTCCGCGTGACGTCCGTCGTACCGGTCAGATACTGTCCTCCGGAATCCACCAGGAGCATTCCCTCCGGCGCAAGCTGTGCGTCGGAGACGCCGGGGACCGCTTCGTAGTGCATCATGGCCGCGTTGGGGCCGTAAGCGGAGATCGTGGGAAAAGAGAGATCCATATAGTCGTCGATCTGCGCCCGCAGATTGTCGAGATACGCCGCGGCTCCGGACTCCGTCACAGGCTCTGCGCCCGGCTTTCCGACCGTCTCCGTGACCCACATGATGAACCTGCACAGCGCTGCGCTGTCGCGCTTATAGCAGGCGCGGATATTCGCCATCTCCACGGCGTTCTTGACACTTTTGAACCCAACCAGCGGGCTCGGCGCCCCGATCATCTCATAGCCGGCTTTGCTGCTCTCAAGGCCTTTTCTCGCCGCGAGGTAGACGCTGTAGCTCACGCAGTCCGGGTCGCACAGAAGATCGCCTCTGTGGTCGTAGACCGCGAGAAACTCTTCCAGGTCATCGTAAGGAAGGATGGAAATCCTGTGCAGAGCCGCGTAAGACCTCAGTTCCTCCGTCACTTCCCCGTCCTGAATAAACAGATAGACATTCCTGTCGTCCACAAGTATATGGGTGAGTGCGACAGGGTTGCAGGTGACGTCCGCTCCGCGCATATTGAGGAGCCACATGATATTGTCCAGCTTGCTGTCGATATAGGTGTCCGCTCCCGCTTCCTGCACGGCGCTGCGCAGGCGTCCGAGCTTGTCCTCGATGTCCTCCCCGGTGTAATCGTCCTCAAGGAGCAGCACCGGATGGCAGGGGAGCGCCGGTCTGTCGCTCCAGATCCCGTCCGCAAGGTCACGGCCGATCTTCAAAGAGCCTTTTTTGCTCTTCATGAGCTTCTCGTAGCCCCGGCCTTCCTTGCTGGGGACACAGCGCCCGTCAAATCCCAGTACCGATCCCTCCTCCATATTTTGGCGCAGGTACTCGGTGATCGTAGGAACGCCCGGTTCTCCCATTTTCATGAGCGTCACGCCGGAGCCTTCCAGTTCCGCCGCCGCCTGGATAAAATATCGTCCGTCCGTCCACAGGCACGCTTCCTGCGCGCGTACGATCAGCGTCCCCGCCGATCCCGTGAAGCCGCTGAAAAACTCTCTTGTGTGAAAATAGTCTGCCGCATATTCCGAATTGTGGAAATCCGCAGTGGGGATCATATAAGCGTCGATCCCCTCTCTCTTCATTGCTGCCCGCAGCAGTTCGATTCTGTCTCTGTGTATACTGCCCATTACTGCCTCCTGACAGATTGTTGTTTATTTGTTCAAGCCTTATCTGTAAGCCCCAGGAACCTGCGGACTTCTTCCTTCATCTGCGTTCTGTCGCAGACGATATCGTGAAGGATCGGCGCGTCCTTGAGCTCGCTCACCGCCTTGGGAACGGGCACACCTGCCACCTCGCTGAGCTTGTCCGCCAGCTCCAGATCCGGGAGCGATGTATCTTTGCCCAGCGCCGCCATGACGCTTCCCTCAAACTTGAAGGGGCTCGCCGTGGAGTCGATGACAGCGGGCGTCGCGTCCGAAGTTTCACTCAGATATCTTCTGTAGACGCTGCTTGCTACCGCCGTATGGGGGTCGATCACATATCCGTCGCCCGTGTAAACCGTGCGGATCTCCCGGGCTGTCTGCTCCTCGTCCGCATAGCCGCTCACAAAGTCGCTCAGCTGCTGCATCATCTGCTCAGTGACTGTGTATGTTCCCTTTTCCTTCAGGTCCTTCATAAACGCCGCGCAAGCCTTCGGATCATCTCCGCTGATGTGATAGATCAGTCTCTCGAGGTTGCTCGAGATCAGAATATCCATGGACGGAGAACTCGTCAGGACAAACTCGCGGTTTCTGTTATACTCGCCGGTCGTAAAGAAATCGAACAGCACCTTGTTGGAATTGGAGGCGCAGATCAGCTTGCCGATCGGAAGCCCCATTCTCTTGGCGTAATACGCCGCAAGGATATTGCCGAAATTACCGGTGGGAACGACGAAGTTCACCAGATCTCCTTCGCGAATCACGCCGTCCTTAAGAAGTCTTGTATAGGCATAGACATAGTAGACAATCTGAGGCGTCAGGCGTCCGATATTGATGGAATTGGCCGACGAGAACTGCATGCCGTTCTGAGCCATCTCCTCCACCAGAGCCTTGTCCGTAAAGAGGTTCTTGACACTGGTCTGGGCGTCGTCGAAGTTTCCGTTAATGCCGATGACCCTTGTGTTGGCGCCTTTTGTCGTCACCATCTGTCTCTCCTGGATCGAGGACACGCCGTGCTTGGGATAAAAGACCATAATCTTTGTTCCCTCGACGCCCGCAAATCCTGCCAGAGCAGCTTTTCCGGTGTCGCCGCTGGTCGCTGTCAGGATCACGATCTCTCTGCCCGACCCGTTCTTGGCCGCTGCCGTCGTCATCAGATGGGGCAAAATAGAGAGCGCCATATCTTTAAAGGCGATCGTAGGTCCGTGGAAAAGCTCGAGGTACCAGGCGCTGCCTGATTTTCTCAAGGGGGCGATCTCCTCCGTGTCGAATTTGCTGTCATAAGCGCTGTCAATGCACTTTTTCAGTTTCTCCTCCGTGTAATCCGTGAGGAGCAGGCGCATTACTTCGTACGCCACGCCGCGGTAATCCATCTGTGCGAGCTGCGCCGGCGTCTTCTCCAGTTTGGGAACGGAAGTGGGCACGTAAAGGCCTCCGTCTTCCGGAAATCCTCTCAGGATCGCCTGTGAAGCTGTGATCGGGGTACTATCTGAACGGGTGCTTCTGTATAATATCTCCATCAGATTGCTCCTTTCTTATTTCATGGCTCGCAGAGCGAGCCACGCGCCGCGTGCGGGCTGCCTTTTGGGCAGCTCCTTCCTCTCCGCACGCGTGTGCATCATAAGGCTCGCGTCTTTGCTGTGACCTATGGGTGTTAGTGTATCACAAACGTTTGGTAATGGCAAAATGGAATGCGAAATGGTAGTATATACATGTATTTGATCAAGAGAAGCTTCCGTAACGCCGATTCGGCAAGAGGTCATCATGCGTATCATAAGTAAAACCATCGACATAAGCGTTCAGGATCAGCTCCTGCAGGCTTCCGCTCCTTTATCCGATTTCCTTGTGCTGGACATTGAAACCACCGGCCTGAGCGCCGAGAAAAACGCGGTCTACCTGATCGGCTGCGCCTATTACCAGACAGACGGCTGGAACCTGATCCAGTGGATGGACAACACAGGAAACGAGGAAAAAGAAGTCCTCTCCTCTTTTCTTCTGTTTGCGTCCGGCTATAAGATCCTGCTCCACTACAACGGCGACCGGTTCGACATTCCTTTTCTCAGAAAGAGAATCGAATTTCACGGTCTTTCCGACGAGTCGATTCCGGCCGGTACGCTCGATCTCTACAAGGTCATCACGCCCTTTAAGCGGATCCTTGGCCTTCCCGACTACAAACAGCAGACCATGGAAGCTCTTCTGGGAACCAGGCGCGTCGAACAGGAAAGCGGCGCCGACCTGATCAAGGTCTACAGGAAGTTTATCGCCGATCCCGAGGCGAACCTTCTCGCGCAGCTCCTCATGCACAATGAAGCCGACGTGACGGGGCTTCTCAGCCTCCTCCCGCTTCTTATTTACATCGATCTCGACACCGACCGCTTCCGGGTCCGGAAAGCCCAGGCCAATTATTTCACCGACTATGACGGCTCCCGCAAGGAAGAACTGTTCGTCTTCTTTAAACTTCAGCGGCCGCTGCCGGCGCCCGTATACGCCTCCGCCGACCACTGCTATGTCAAAATAGAGGGGGACGCCGGCGTACTCAAAGTCCCGCTCTATACGGAAGTCATGAAATACTTCTACGCAAACTACAAGGATTACTATTTTCTCCCCGAAGAAGATATGGCTGTCCACAAATATCTCGCGTCCTACGTGGAAAAGAGCCGCCGGATCCAGGCGAAACCGGAGACCTGCTACACCAGGAAGGCCGGTTCGTTCCTTCCCCAGTGGGATCTTTACAGGACTCCCTTTTTTAAGCGCTCTTACGCTGACGCGGAACTCTTCTTTGAGTTTTCGGACGACTGTAAGAAGGACCGGGAATTTCTGTCCGGGTATGCGGCCTATGTATTTTCGCATATCAAAAACAGCAAATGAAGAAGAGGTTGTCACATTTGTGACAACCTCTATCTTTTTATCTTTCTTTATGAAGACGAGTCAGCGGCTATTGCCGATTACTCTTCCTCTCCCTCGGGATGCTCGGCGATGTAAGCGTCTACATCAACAGAAGCTACATCAACATCTTCGCGAGCGCGCTCTGCTGCGCGTTTCGCTCTCTCTTCCTCGATCAGAAGCTGCTTGACGCTGAGGCTGATCTTGTTGTTGGCTTCGTTGAAGTCAACGATCTTAGCTGTAACTTCCTGGCCGATCTTCAGAACGTCGGAAGGCTTCTCGATGTGCTCTCTGGCGATCTGGGAAACATGAAGCAGTGCATCGATACCGGGCTCAAGCTCTACGAATGCGCCGAAATCGGTCATTCTTGCGACTGTACCGGTAACCTTTGTGCCGACAGCATACTTCTCAGCTGCACCTGCCCAGGGATTCTCCTCAGGGAACTTCAGGGACAGAGCGATCTTGGTGCCCTGGATGTCCTTAACCAGAACGCGAAGCTTCTGGCCGACCTTGAAGACCTTCTTGGGATTCTCAACGCGGCCCCAGCTCATCTCGGAGATGTGAAGCAGTCCGTCTGCTCCGCCCAGATCTACGAATGCGCCGAAGTCGGTGATATTCTTAACAGTACCCTCAACGATATCACCGGGCTGGATGGTAGCGAAGAGCTTCTCCTGCATCTCTTTGCGCTTTGCAACAAGGAGAACCTTGCGGTTGCCGATGTATCTGCGTCTGTTGGGGTTATATTCGGTGATCATGAACTCGATCTCCTGTCCGAGATACTTGTTCAGATCCTTCTCATAGGTATCGGATACCAGGCTTGCAGGGATGAATACTCTTACTTCATCAACTACTACACTGAGTCCGCCGGAAAGGACCTGTGTCACCTTTGCTTTGAGAACTTCCTTGTTGTTGTAAGCTTCTTCGATGCGCTTGTTGCCGCGGTCAGCTGCCAGTCTCTTGTAGGAAAGAAGGACCTGGCCGTCGCCGTCATTGACCTTGATGACCTTGACTTCAAGCTTGTCACCAACATGAAGCACTTCTGTGAGATCCACAGATGAATCATTCGTGTACTCGTTACGTGTAAGAACGCCGTCGGACTTGTAGCCGATGTTTAAAATGGCTTCGCCCGGCTTTACGTCGATGACTGAACCTTCAACTGCCTCCCCCGTATGAATTGTCTTAAAAGACTCGTTAAGCATTTGTTCAAAAGTCTGCTCTGACATGATTTTGAACCTCCTCTATGATATTCTTTGGGGTCGACGCCCCTGCGGTGATTCCTATGATCTGTTCATTTCCGGCAGGAGAAAGATTAAGGTCACGCCACGTTTGTATGAAATACGTGTTTGCACACTCCCGTCTGCAGATCTCGTAGAGCTTGGCTGAATTAGAACTGCTCCTGCCTCCGATGACGATCATGATGTCCGCCTTGGACGCAATTGCCTTCGCTTCGGCTTGCCGCTCATGCGTAGCATTGCAGATGGTATTCATACATCGTACATTGTATCCTTTTTCACTTAAAATAGCAATAATTTCTTCAAATTTGTTTGCGTTGAAAGTTGTCTGCGAAACAACACAGATTTTTTGATCTTTTTTATTGCAGGATGGGTCACTGTCAATGCTTTCCGTGAGCTCCCTGGCCTGCTGCGTATTCTCGATCACTGTGACGGGCGAAGAAGACCAGCCCATGATCCCCTTCACTTCCGGGTGATCCGGGTTTCCGATGATCACGATCCTGTACCCGGCCGCGCTGTTTTCTTCGACGATCCTGTGAATCCTCTTTACAAAAGGGCAGGTCGCGTCCACACACTTGGCGCCGGTCGCGCGCAGCTTTTCGTCTTCTTCCCTGGAGATCCCGTGGGAGCGGGTAATGATCGTCCCTCCCCGGATGTCCGCGAGCTCGTCGTCGGATGTGATCACCCGCACGCCTCTTCTCTCCAAATCCGCTACGACTTCCTCGTTGTGAATGATGGGGCCGTACGTATAGATCGGGCCGCACTTCTCCACTTCTTCATATACGGTTTCCACTGCGCGTTTTACGCCGAAGCAGAAACCCGCGCTCTTTGCAGTAATGATCTCAGCCATATTCGGTAATACCTCAGTTCCCACAGCCGATCTTCTCGTCGATGATCGACAGGATCCGTTCTACGACTTCATCGATTGTCAGATCCGACGTGTCGACCAGCACCGCGTCATCCGCCTGTTTCAAAGGAGAGATTGCCCGGTTCATATCGCGCTCGTCTCTCTCTTTGATCTGCGCCTTGATCTGTTCAAGGTCCGCACTCTCATCGTTTTCCATCAGCTCCAGATATCTTCGCAGCGCTCTCACTTCCACACTGGCCGTGAGGAATATTTTGACCTGCGCGTCCGGAAGAACGACAGTGCCGATGTCCCTGCCGTCCATCACGACATTCTGACGGCGCGCCAGTTCCTGCTGGAGCTGAACGAGCTTTACGCGGACGTCTCCGTTCACGCTGGTCCTGGATGCCATGTCACTGACTTCGGGCGTCCGGAGATAATCGTTGACATTCTCACCTGCGAGCAGAACCACCTGAACGCCGTCCCTGTATTCGATGGTGATCTCCGCGCCGCCGCAGTGGGAACTGATCGCCGCGCTGTCGTCCGGGTCGATCCCCAGCCGGTACAGATACAGCGCCATAGCGCGATACATGGCGCCGGTATCCACATAAATATAGTTTTTCTCTGCCGCTACTCTCTTGGCAATGGTGCTCTTTCCGGCGCCTGCCGGCCCGTCAATTGCGATATTGATCATTTTGGTCCTCCATCCGTTATTTGCTGCTGTCCGCACGCTTGTATATTACTTTATTCATTCACAAATCCGCCGAATATCCGCCGGCACTTTCTTCCTGCGCCGCGCTCTCTCCGGCCAGTCTCCCCGTGGACCAGGCGATCTGCAGGTTGAACCCTCCGGTGTGGGCGTCTACGTCGAGCACCTCGCCCGCCGCATACAGTCCCTCAATGCTTTTGCACTTCATGGTAGACGGGTCAAAGGCTTTTACGTCCAGGCCGCCGCGAGTGACGATCGCCTCGGCAAAGCCTCTGCTGCCCTGTGCCGTGATCGGAACGGCGCGGATGAGCGACGCAAGGCCCGCGATCTCTTTTGTGTTCAGAGAAGCCCCTGTCCTGTCCCGCAGTCCGGATAGATCCGCGATCACTTCCGCCAGCCTCGCCGGGAAGAGCGGCCTGATCACGCCGGCAAGCTTCTTTGCAGGCGCCGCCTCGATCTCCCGCCGCAGCCGGTTCTCCAGCTGCTCCTGTGTCAGGGCCGGTTTCAGATTGATGTGAAGTTTATATCCCCCTGGATTCTTATTAAAATCCATGTAGCAGGAGGCCGTCAGCACCAGCGGTCCGCTGACGCCGAAGTGGGTGAACAGCATCTCCCCAAAGCCCTTGTAGAGCGGCTTTTTCTTCTTTTTCCCACTCTCCTCCACCGGCCGTTCCACGGTCAGCTCCACGTTCTTGAGCGAAAGGCCCTGCAGATCGGAGCACCAGCTCTCTCCGGTCCTGATCGGGACCAGGGACGGCGCCGGCGTCACCACGCCGATGCCCAGCTCCTTCGCCATCCTGTAGCCGTCTCCCTCCGAGCCGGTACTCGGATAGGACTTTCCGCCCACCGCCAGGATCACCGCGTCCGCGTCCACGATCTCACCGCTCGTGAGCTCCACGCCGGTCACTCTTTTGACGCCATCCTTCTCCTGTGCGAGAATACGCGCCGCCGGACAGTGATAGCGAAACTGCACGCTCCGTTTTCTGCTATGCTCCAGAAGCGCTTTTGTGACGTCCGAGGCGTGATCGGATACAGGGAAGACCCTGTCGCCCCGCTCTGTTTTGACCGGGCATCCGTTCTCCTCCATAAAACCCATCATCTGCTGCGCGTCGAACCCGTAGACCGCGCTGTAGAGAAACTTGGGATTGGAGACGATGTGCGTCCAGAACTCCTGGATATCACAGGCGTTCGTGAGATTGCACCGCCCTTTTCCCGTGATATAGACCTTCTTGCCGGCTTTCTCGGTCTTCTCCAGGACCGTGACGGATGCGCCCACGTCCGCAGCGGCGCAGGCCGCCATCAGGCCGGCCGCCCCGGCGCCTATGATCACGATCCGCTTTCTGCGGATCTCTTTTCTTTTCTTATCGTTATGCATATTGAATGGTGTTTTCCGCCTTTCTGAGCCCCCTGCGCCCGGCGGGGCACTTCCCGCCTGCGCTGAAGGGTCATTTCACAGTATAGACTCTCGGCCGATGAACTGCAAGAATCAGGGGAATCTATTTACAACAGCGTGCCGTGTCATTACAATCATAATCAGAACTGCGATCCGGTCCCGGGAGGGGTGCCTTCGGGTATTGTTGGTGTCTAAGTGCAAGAATGAATTGGAATCCGATTAGAACACGCGACAGCCGGACCAGCTTCTGTAATTATTCAGTACTCTGGTGCTGAATAGTTACCTCAGTTTTACGAAACCAAAAAGGTGTGTGAAAAACCATCGTTTTTCACACACCTTTTTAATTCATTGAGGATCGGAAATCAATTACTTGTAATTGACAATCTTTCCGAAGTCTTCCTTCAGGGCAGCGCCGCCGATCAGGCCGCCGTCGATGTCGGGCTGTGCGAACAGCTCGGGAGCGGAGGAACCCTTAACGGAGCCGCCGTACTGGATGCGGATCTTCTCAGCTGTGTCTGTGTCATAGATCTCGGCGATGAGCTCGCGGATCGCGTGGCAGACTTCCTGTGCCTGCTCGGTCGTAGCGACCTTGCCGGTTCCGATTGCCCAGATGGGCTCATAAGCGATGACCATGGAAGCAGCCTGCTCTGCTGTGACGCCGATCAGGTCGCTCTTGAGCTGAAGGCGGATCCAGTCGATGGTAACGTTCGCTTCTCTCTGCTCGAGGGACTCGCCGCAGCAAAGGATAGGTGTAAGGCCGTACTCGAACGCCTTGAGGACCTTTCTGTTGAGGAAAGCGTCGTCTTCCTTGTAGTAATCTCTTCTCTCGGAGTGGCCGATGATAACATACTTAACGCCCGCGTCCTTGAGCATAGCGCCGGAGATCTCGCCGGTGTAAGCGCCGCTGTCCTTATCGGACATATTCTCTGCGCCGACTGCTACGTTGCTGCCCTTGACAGCCTCGACTACGGGAACGATGTCGATTGCGGGTACGCAGTAAACTACGTCCACATCGTCGTTCTTTACGAGGGGAGCGAGCATCTCAACGAGCGCCTTTGCTTCGGAAGGCGTCTTGTTCATTTTCCAGTTGCCGGCTACGATTTTTCTTCTTGCCATTTTTACTCTCCTTTTCATGCTGATGCTGGGGCAAAACATTGTTTGGCCCCTGCTTTTGACCTGTCAGATCTTATTTGTCGCCCGCTGCCGCTACGCCGGGAAGCTCCTTGCCCACAAGGAATTCAAGGGAAGCGCCGCCGCCGGTGGAGATGTGGCTCATCTTGTCATGGAAGCCCATCTGGTTCGCTGCTGCCGCGCTGTC
>JAZQCI010000046.1:0-4090 GCA_045546175.1 Lachnospiraceae bacterium
TGGAAATCCCCCGAACTAACCCCTTTTCCGCGACACGGAAATCCCCCGTACTAATCCTTTTTCCGCGCCGCAGAAATCTCCCGTACTAATCCATTTCCATCGCGGCGGAATTCGCGGAATTAAAGCAGCCCTCTTTTTTTATTAAGATACAACCATCGAAGGAAACAACAACACAAAACAGCACAAAGGAAAACAAGAACTTATAAAAAAGGAGGAAAAGCAAAATGGCAAACTGGTTAGATCTTGAAGGCAAAGTTGTGGCGGTAACGGGCGGCGCATCCGGAATCGGAAAGCACATCGCAAGCACACTCGTTGCAGCAGGAGCGGACACGGTGGTCATCGACATGAACGCCAAGACAGGCGAAGTCGTTGACGGCGCTTACCAGATACAGTGCAATGTCACAGATCCTGAGAGCGTAAAGGCGATGATGGCAGAGATCCTTGCAAAGTACGGACACATCGACGCGATCGTCAACAACGCGGGCATCAATCTTCCCCGTCTTCTGGTAGATGTCAAGGGCGAGAAGCCGCAGTACGAACTGGACGCCGCATCTTTTGACAAGATGTTCGCAGTTAATGTAAAGGGACTTTTCCTCTGCGCACAGGCGGCAGCGAGAGAGATGGTAAAGCAGGGACACGGCGTTATCGTGAATATGTCCTCCGAATCGGGCAAGGAAGGTTCCCAGGGCCAGAGCGCATACTCCGCCACTAAGGGCGCGGTTGACAGCTTCACACGCAGCTGGGCAAAGGAACTTGGCAAATATAACATCCGCGTGGTCGCGGTAGCGCCCGGCATCATGGAAGCGACCGGACTTCGGACGCCGGCATACAACGAGGCGCTTGCCTACACGAGAGGCGTAAAGCCTGAAGAGCTCTCTACGGATTACACCAAGGTCATTCCGATCGGCCGCGACGGCAAACTCGACGAAGTCGGCGATTTCGTAGCATACCTCGTATCGGACAGAGCAAGCTACATCACCGGAACAACGCTGAACATTTCCGGCGGCAAGTCCAGAGGGTGATCGGCTAAGGTCCCGGAACAATTACCTTCCGGGAAGCGAATTCACCGGAAACCGGAACCAAAACCGGTAAGAAACCGGAACAGAAAACCATTAAACACTACGGAGGTGAGATATGCTGGCAATCTTGATCGTCATGGGGATTGCTTTTTTGCTGCAGGGACTGTTCGGCTTCTTGCAGATGAAGCATCTTACAAATGAATTCCTGAAGCTCAGAAGAAAAGGAAAAGTTGCTTTCGGAAGAAAGTCGGGAGGCTTCAGGGCAGGAGCGGTCGTTATGTTCCTGATCGATGACGACGGGATCGTACAGGAAGCAAAAAAGCTCGAAGGAACGACTGCATTTGCAAGGGTAAAACCCCTGGAAGGTTTTGAGGGCAGGTATATAGGGAGCCTGACGCAGGCGGACGGCCCTGATCGCCACAAAAACCTCTGCAAAGCAATTGAGGACGCAGCGCTCACCTACCGCAAATATGCGGCAGGCGAAACAATAGAAGAGACGCCGACGCCGGGTCTTCTGAGTAAGGCAGAACTCGCAGTCGGAAGCCTGCTGGATAAAACAAGAAAAAGAGCAGCAGTTCGATGAGAACACTTAAAACTTTGTTTATCAAGAAAGGCGGAACAATATGGATTTCTTAGTAAAATTTGCATCAGCATTCATGAGTGTATTCCAGGCAGGCGGAGAAAACTTCGTAAGCTGGGTAACCGGTATCATCCCCACCATCCTGATGCTCCTGGTCATGATGAACGCGATCATCGCACTGATCGGAGATGAGAGGATCGAAGTCATCGCAAAGGTCTGCACCAGCAACCCGCTCCTGCGCTACGCGGTACTTCCCTGGGTCAGCGCATTCATGCTCGGCAACCCGATGGCCCTCTCCATGGGCAAGTTCATGCCGGAGTTCTACAAGCCCAGCTACTACGCAGCGGCAAGTTACCACTGCCACACGAACAGCGGTATTTTCCCTCACATCAATCCTTCCGAGATTATGATCTACCTCGGAATCGCACAGGGACTTACTTCACTCGGACTTGATTCCACACCCCTGGCACTTCGCTACATGCTGGTCGGCTTCATCGCCAACTTCATCTCCGGCTGGGCGACAGACTTCACGACTGCTTTCGTACAGAAGCAGCAGGGCATCAAGCTGAGCAAAGAGCTCAAGACAAGAGCATAAGAACAATATTTTGGCAAAAAAGAGAGAGCGCTGATTGAAAGAAAGAGCGCATTAATCAAAACAGAGAGCACTTATTGAAACGAAAAAAGTACCTATCCAGACCAGAGGAGGAAAATAAAATGGCAGAATATCGCGCAATTCGTGTAGAAAAAGGTTCAGGCGGTTTTGGAGGCCCTCTTACGATCCAGGGCACAGAGCAGAGAAATAAAGTTATGTATATCACAGGCGGCGGCGTCGCTCCCGAGATTCTTGAGAAGATCGTAGAGCTGTCCGGACTGGAGCCCGTAAACGGCTTCAAGACCAGCTGCCCTGAGGACCAGCTGGCCCTGGTAATCATCGACTGCGGCGGCACACTTCGCTGCGGACTGTATCCCAAGAAGCGCATCCCCACCATCAACATCAACCCCGTAGGAAAGGCCGGCCCGCTGGCCCAGTTCATCAAGGAAGACATCTACGTCTCCGGCGTCACGAACGCGAACATCAGCCTTGCGGACGCTTCCGCAGCTCCGGCTCAGGAAGCACCGGCTCAGGAAGCTGAGGCTCCTGCAGAGGAGAAGAAGGGAATCGACACCAGCAAGAAGCTCTCCGAGCAGATGGCTGAGTCCGGCAACGCAAGCGTTCTGGCAAAGATCGGCCTCGGTGCAGGTAAAGTCGTAGCGACCTTCAACCAGGCGGCCCGCGACGCGGTGCAGACCTGCATCGGCACACTGCTTCCCTTCATGGCATTCGTATCCATGCTGATCGGTATCATCAACGGAACAGGCTTCGGCACATTCTTCTCAACCCTGCTGCAGCCCCTGCTCGGCAACATCTTCGGACTTTTGGTTCTCGGAATCGTGTGCTCGATCCCCGGCCTGTCCGCGATCCTTGGCCCCGGCGCTGTTATCTCCCAGATCCTCGGTTCCATCATGGGCGCTGAGATCGCAGCCGGAAGGATCTCCCCCGGACTTGCACTGGTCGGCCTGTTCGCACTCAACTGCCACGCAGCCTGCGACTTCATCCCTGTAGGCCTTGGCCTTGCAGAAGCAGAGACAGAGACCGTTGAGGTCGGTGTAGTATCCGTCATGTACTCCCGCTTCATCACAAGCTGGATCCGCATCCTGCTCGCGATCGTGTTCAGCATCGGACTTTACGCAGCAGCATAATCAGAAATTCTAGCCAATTCTAAACGTAGGAGGGTAATAAAATGAAGGTCATTTATGAGAATAAGGTCAAAGCAAGCGGTATTGCAGTAGAAGAGTTTAAAGAGGCGGGAATGTTCATCATCTTCGGCGAGAATGCGCCCGAGGAGATCAAGGACTACTGCTACAGCGTAAGCGTCAATCCCATTAACGGCGAGATCGCCGCAGGCCAGTATGTTGACATCGACGGCCAGGAATATAAGATCACCTGCGTCGGCTATGAGGCGTCCATCACACTTAAAGGCCTTGGCCACTGCACATTCAACTTCAGCGGCGCGACGGAGGCAGAGCTTCCCGGCACCATCTATGTAGAGGCAAAGCCCATGCCGGAGATCGGGATCGGATCCGTGATCAGGATCATCGAGAAGTGATCGGACACAGTAAAGGCTTCCCCCGCCAGAAAGTGATCTGACATATTAAAGGAATCCCCCCCTGTACAAGATCGTTTAGTTAAACATATGGCGGAAATCAAGGAGTGAGAAGCTGCGGCAGCTGCTGATAGAGAATCAGTAACTGCCGCAGTTTCTCGCTATGCGCGTCGCAGTCCATGAAATTGCCCTGTGCCGCCCGGAAGATGGTATAATTCATTAGGAAAGTATCAGATTTTGAGCACCATTAAAAGCAGGTCTTCAATGAACAAGACCTGCTCAAAATGTGATTCTTTCCAATTGTACCAACGGAGCGGCAGAATCAGGGACAGCTTTCAGGCCGCATA